>JBKBWK010000185.1:0-500 GCA_046313895.1 Paracoccaceae bacterium | reverse complement strand
ATGCCGTGGTCAATAATCCCAAGACGCGCGAGACGGCCATCAATACCACACGCAATGCCGCCTATAATGCGGGCGTCCTTGCCCGGCACCTGCTCGGCCGCAGCAAGTCCTGACCATTCCTCATTTTCAAGGCTGTCGATGTTGCTCGACCTGAAGTCGCTTGTCCGCACGATTCCCGATTATCCCAAGCAGGGCATCCTCTTCCGGGACATCACCACATTGATCGAGCATCCCGAAGGCTTTCGGGAAAGCATCGAGCGCATTGCGGCGCAATATCGGGGGCAGGGGATCACCCATGTCGCGGGGATCGAGGCGCGCGGCTTCATCTTCGGGGCTGGCGTGGCCATTGCGCTGGGCACGGGATTTGTGCCGGTCCGCAAGAAGGGCAAGCTGCCCGGGGAAACGATCGGCCAAAATTACGCGCTCGAATA
This sequence comes from Paracoccaceae bacterium, assembly GCA_046313895.1. GTDB lineage: Bacteria > Pseudomonadota > Alphaproteobacteria > Rhodobacterales > Rhodobacteraceae > Pseudotabrizicola. The sequence goes on along the minus strand of JBKBWK010000185.1, from coordinate 69 downwards.
TGGTGTCGATACGATCGAAATTCATGCCGATGTGGTGAGCGCGGGTCACAAGGTCCTGCTGGTCGATGA
>JBKBWK010000184.1:0-502 GCA_046313895.1 Paracoccaceae bacterium | reverse complement strand
CCGGACGAACCACCCGGCGTCAGACGCCGCGCGTCCACCTTCCACGGGTTCACCGCAGGACCATAGCAGGACGACTCGTTCGACGATCCCATCGCAAATTCATCCATGTTCAGCTTGCCCAAACAAACCGCCCCCGCCTCCCACAACTTTGAGGTCACGGTGGATTCGTATTCGGGCTTGAAGCCGCGCAGGATGTTCGATCCGGCCTGCGTCGGCACGCCCTTGACCGCATAAAGATCCTTCACGCCCAACGGAATTCCGCACAAGTCGGGGGCGTCGCCGCCCACCAGCCGTGCGTCTGCCGCGCGGGCCTGTTCCAACGCCAATTCGGGCGTCTTGTGGACAAAGGTGTTCAGCGCGTCCCCGGCGTCCATCGCGGTCAGGCAGGCCATTGTCAGGTCAACCGCCGACACCTCTTTCTTGTGCAGGGCGTCACGGGCTGCTGCAATCGTCCATCCGTTCGCGCTCATTCCACCACCTTCGGCACCGCAAAGAAACCTTC
>JBKBWK010000183.1:0-503 GCA_046313895.1 Paracoccaceae bacterium | reverse complement strand
AGGCCCAGAGATGGTCGACATCGAAATGCGGATAGGGATCGCTCCGGACGACACCGTTTGCAGTCTTGCGCACGGCAATCTCTTCGAAACGATCGAGATCAACCGCTGCGACCTTGGCATTGGTTTTGCCGATGTCGATGACGCCCACGATCCGCATCGGCTCAGCTCATGTGAAAGACGGTTTTGAGCGGCACCGCGACCGGCTCGTTATCGCCATGGGTTTCCATGATGTCGGCCATATGGGCCCACCACTTCTGCATGACCGGATGGGACGGCAGATCGGCCATGCCATGATCGTCCGTGCGCCAGAGAACGCCGAAGAGCAGATCGTTCTCCTCGTCGAGATGAATGGAGTAATCCGTGACGCCCGCATCTTTCAGCAGCGTCACCAGTTCCGGCCAGATGGCGTCGTGGCGCGCGGTATATTCGGCGGCCATTCCCGGGTTGAGCCGCATGCGAAAGGCGTATTTTTCCATGAAAACCTCAGTGGGCGAGACGGCGGC
>JBKBWK010000182.1:0-503 GCA_046313895.1 Paracoccaceae bacterium | reverse complement strand
CGATCTGCGGCCCCGGCCCAAGCGCCTGACGGATCGCGGCCCCTTCCTCGGCATAGGCCACAAAGAACCGCCGCGCCCCGGCCTGAGCCAGCTTTCGCGCCACGCGGGTGATGCCAAGCCCGTAGGCATCGGCCTTCACCACGGCGGCGGTTTGCACCTCGGGGCCGGAAAGCCGGTCAAGCGCCCGCCAGTTGGCGGCAATCGCGTCAAGGTCGATGGTCAGGGTTGCGGTAGCCATGCGGGCTGTTTTCACCGCAGGGGCGACGGGGTCAAGGGAAAAGCTGCCGACGGGTTGCGCTTGCGCCGACAAGCGCAGAGGACGAGGGTAACCAGGTGATGGAGAGCAAGCGCAATGGCCAGCCAATCCGAAGATCACGACGACGCTTCTGCCGGGATGTATCTGACCCTCCTTTGCTGGATCGGTCTGGCGGCTGCGATGCTCGATGCCTTTGTCCAGCCCCTGCCGGCGGGGTTGACCTGGGCGGCGCTGATGCTTGCCTATC
>JBKBWK010000181.1:0-504 GCA_046313895.1 Paracoccaceae bacterium | reverse complement strand
TTCAGCGCCACCGTGGTCTTGCCGGTGCCGGGGTTGCCGGTAAAGCTCATGTGCAAGGTGGGCGTCTGATGCGCAAGTCCAAGCGTCTTGCGCGCCCGGTCCACCAGCAACAGCGCGGCAGTTTCCCGGATGCGTTGCTTGACCGGCGCAAGGCCGATCAGTTCGGTGTCCAGCTCATCCAGCACGTCTTTCGCGCCGGACGCCTCATATTCGGCGTGCAGGTCAATGGTCATCGGTGCGTCGGCCTGCATGATCGTCTCCTGTCTTCGAATGAAATGGGGGGTCGCACCGGCCAGACCAATTTGGCCCAAGCCCGGCCGGTGCTGCAGGATGCGCGAAAGGTCAGCGCACCGTATGGGTGTAGCGGATGGACCGGCCATCCACTTCCGTCCGTTGCATGCGGATGGTTGGTTCGTCCTTGGGACGATTGACGATAAAGCTCATCGTCACCGATTCCACCGCGCGGGTGCTGTCGAAGGCGATCAGGCGGATATAGGCATCGCC
>JBKBWK010000180.1:0-506 GCA_046313895.1 Paracoccaceae bacterium | reverse complement strand
GAGATGGCGGGGCTGGGCGACGTGGTGGTGCTGCGTGACGGTGACGTGGACGAGCACGCAGGCAGCGAATCAGACGAGAGCGAGGGCGGCGTCGTGATGCAGGCAGCGGCAGCTTTGCCGCAGGCGCGCGCGCGGCGGGTGGCGGCGGTCGCTGCCACGCCATCGCGTGCAGCAGCAGCAGCAGCAGCTTCAGCCGCAGCAGCAGCCACGATGGCGCCGACCGCATCGGGAGGCACGGCCGCAGCGGCAGAAGCGCCAGCGGAATTCAACGTTCAGCCAAACACCGCGACACCCGGGGCCCCATGGACCGCAAGCCATTCGCAGCGCTGCGGCAGCTGGCACGGCCACACAGCTGCCCAATTTTGCGGCGCCTGCGAGTGGCACAGCAGCCGTCACTGCCGCAGCTTCTGCTGCACCGCCCGCCGCAGTGTCCGTTGGAGCGCCCGCAGCCATGCCGTCCCCCGCTCCCGTGTCCGTCGTGCCTACCGCTGAGCGCCCGGCAGCGC
>JBKBWK010000179.1:0-507 GCA_046313895.1 Paracoccaceae bacterium | reverse complement strand
CGATTCACCGTCATTGCCGGGGCCTCCACCGGAATCCCGCCTCCGATTGCCGCCTGTCGGGCCGGGTTCATCTTATTGCCAGCCTGAATCACATTGCCCATGACCACGCTGTCCACCTTTGCGGGATCAAGACCGGACAGGCTCAGGACCGCACGAATGGCAGCGGCGCCAAGTTCGGTCGCGGGAGTGGATTTCAATGCACCGCCATAGGTGCCGATCGGGGTTCTGACGGGCGTGCAAATGACGGCCTCGTTCGCAAAGGACATGTTCGCGCTCCAACTGTGCTACGGCTTCAGTTTATCAGCCTGACCATCACTCAGAAATGACGCACATCAATTGAGGACTGGAAACTTGGCGGCGTGAGCGTTAAGTCAGCCGAAACGCATACCAACCAACAGCCTAGCGGTGCAGAAATACCTGCCTCTGATCCTGCGCGCACGGATCCGGCGCAAGCCCGCCTGCAAACCAGTCCGGGGGAGGCGTTCGATACTGCCGTGGTTGAGCCGC
>JBKBWK010000178.1:0-507 GCA_046313895.1 Paracoccaceae bacterium | reverse complement strand
ACGGGGGAACCATCAGGGGGAGGTTGAGGCGCCATGCATCCGGCACTTCAAGGGTTGATCACCATCATCATCGGCGTTGGCGGTTGCGTCGGCTATTTCTACTTTTCCAACCTGTTTCTGGACAAGGTTCTGTATCCGCCCAAGAGCTTGAGCAAGTCAGATGCGAGACGTGGACGTGTGATCGGGCTACTATTTTTGTTTCTATTGCCTGCCGTTGCGATTGTTCTGTTATATGGACGTCCCTTTCCGCTGGAAAATTTGCAGCAATCGGGGCATCTCATTCGATTTATACTCTCCCTTTTTGTGGTTGGCTTACTGTTTGCAGCGGTCAATTTTTTGATCCCTGCGGGCGAACGTAGTGCAGGCGATAACATCAACCGCGCCAACATGATCCGACCCTGGCTGTTCCTGATGCCGGCGCTGATTGCGCTGTCGGTGTATCTGGCCTATCCGGTGGTCGAGACGCTGCGTCTGTCGTTGACCCAGCGGCTGCCGGGGGGCGGCTAT
>JBKBWK010000177.1:0-510 GCA_046313895.1 Paracoccaceae bacterium | reverse complement strand
GCAACCGGCACGCCCCATCGGCGGACAATCGCGTCATTGAGGATCCGCCCATTGGCGCCACGATAGAGCACATCCGAAAACACCAGGCGCGTCACCGCATCGGTCGAGCGGAAATCGGCGGTGTAATCGAGGCGGATCACGCCGTCCGCCTCGACAACCTGCGCCGTTCCGACCGTATCCTCGCGCCGTCCGGTCCAGCGACCCGGTCCGGCGCGGTCGAACACCCAGGTCAGCCGGTCGGCCTGCCCGTCGTCATAGGTAAAATCCTCAACCACTGTCAGCCGATCCCCCCGAAGCGTGCCATGCAGCCGCGCGGAAAACCGGCGCTCGTCACCGGTTAGATCGACGCGAAACAGACCCCGGCCGCGCAACCGGCCGACAAACACCTCATCGAGGGTGATCGCCCCGATCGGCGGCTCCGACGGCTGCGGCACACTGGCGCAGGCGGCGAGAATCAGGGCGGGTGCCCCCAGAATGAGGCTTCGGCGCGCAATCGTCATGGGGGGCTCC
>JBKBWK010000176.1:0-513 GCA_046313895.1 Paracoccaceae bacterium | reverse complement strand
GATGCCGGGATGATTGATCAGCGTGTTGCCCACCGAGTGCCCGCGGCCCGGCAGGATGTTGACGACGCCTTCGGGAAGTTCCTCGGCAAGAATGCGTGCAAGCTTGAGGGCCGTCAGCGGCGTCTGTTCCGAAGGCTTGAACACGACCGTGTTGCCCGCTCCGATGGCAGGGGCGAGTTTCCAGGCCATCATCATCAGCGGGTAATTCCATGGGGCGATCGAGGCGATCACCCCGACCGGATCCCGGCGCACCATAGATGTATGACCGGCGAGGTATTCGCCCGCAAGCGCACCCGTCTGGGTCCGCAGCGCGCCGGCAAAGAACCGGTAGCAATCGACGATGGCCGGAATTTCATCGCTCAGCGCAGCATTGATCGGCTTGCCGCAGTTCAGCGCCTCCAATGCCGCAAAGGCCGCCGCGTCGCGCTCGATCCGGTCGGCAATGCGCAAAAGGGCGGCGGCGCGGTCGGCGGGGGTGGTCCGAGACCAAGTCTCGAACGCCTTGCGCGCAGC
>JBKBWK010000175.1:0-515 GCA_046313895.1 Paracoccaceae bacterium | reverse complement strand
CAGTCCAAGACGGACCGCCACGCTCTCATCATCCACTCTTCGCGCGGGGGTGCCCCGCATGATAAGCTTCACGTGGCGCCACCCCAGCGGCGCCAGCATCGCGAAATAGGAGAGAGCAGATGAGGCGGGGGCCATGGCTGGCACGTGGGTGTTGAACCCGTGCAGCACCAGCTCCTGCTGGACGCCACTCACGTACAAGTCCATTGCGCCAGTCGTCTCATCAAGCATCAGCGAGTCCATCGCCGCGTAGAAGTGCCGCACTTGCACCAGCCGGTCGTACCAGTCCGGTCCCTCCGCGCCAATGCGCATCTCATCCAGGTGCACGAGCAGGTGTCGTCCCAACACTTTCGACACATGCTTCAACCCAAGTTCGAAAGTCATCGCACTGATTTCCGACTGGAAGCCGTAATGCTCGTCCAGCAGCATAATGATGCGCTCGATCCCACCTTTTGTCCATCATGACGATTGGCGACCGCACCATCCTCATTGCTGAAGGCACTGGAAGTCATCTCGAG
>JBKBWK010000174.1:0-517 GCA_046313895.1 Paracoccaceae bacterium | reverse complement strand
CTTCAACCAGAATCCCGACCTGTCCGAAGGGTCATCTGGCGCTTCATTGAGCGAGCGCCTGTTTGCAGCGCGCGTCGAGCTGGTCGGCGAACTCGACAGGCACGGGCATCCGGACGTCGATGATCCGGCCGCGGTGCTGCGCCGCGATGTTGTCGCCCTGCTTCGTGCCGAGGTGGACGGCATGAACGTCGAGAACTTCATCGTTCGACCGAAGCGGCGGGTCGTGGAGAAGTATAGGGCCGACGATGTCTGGTCGAAGCTGGGTCTGGACGAGCGCACCGAGCTCATCGACCACATCGCCGGGCTTCCGTCTGCCGTAGTCGATGACGACATTTCCGCCAAGCAGTTCGATTATCTCATGTTGCAAACTCAGCTGGCGGTGCTGCGGGCGGAGAGGGCATTTGCTGGCTATAAGAAGCGCATCGTTGATCTGGCATCGGCGCTTGAAGAACTCGGCAATGTCCCGATGGTCGCGGCCGAGATGGCGTTCATCCTGGAGATTCAGACCGACGAGTTC
>JBKBWK010000173.1:0-519 GCA_046313895.1 Paracoccaceae bacterium | reverse complement strand
GTCTCGACGCCGAGCTCGCGAATCATTCGGGAGACGATTCCCTCCACCTGGCTGGCGACACCGAAGAGCATTCCCGATTGGAGCGCCTCGACGGTGTTCTTGGCAATGACGCTGCGGGGTCGCATCAACTCCACCTTGCGCAGCTGAGCGCCGCGGCGACCGAGCGCCTCCAGCGATATCTCGATTCCGGGCGCAATCGCGCCGCCGACGTACTGCCCCTGCTCGCTGATCACGTCGAAGGTGGTGGCCGTGCCGAAGTCGACCACGATCGCCGGGCCCCCGTGCAGCGTGGCCGCGGCCAGCGCGTTGATGATCCGGTCGGCGCCGACCTCGCGCGGGTTGTCCATCAGCACCGGTACGCCGGTGCGGACCCCGGGCTCCACCACCAGGCTCGGCACGTCCGCGAAGTGGGATGCGAGCATCTCGCGCCACTCGTGCAGGACCGCCGGCACCGTCGAGCACACCGAGACACCACTGACCGGTTCCGTCGGGCCGGCGTCGGCGAGCAGCCCCCGCAGC
>JBKBWK010000172.1:0-519 GCA_046313895.1 Paracoccaceae bacterium | reverse complement strand
GCCCCGTGAACCTGAAACACATTCTTCGCCAGGTCGAGCCCGACCGTGGCAATCTGCGACATGGCCGTCCTCCTGTGTGGATCCTCGCAGACCCACCTTGGCACAACGATGCCGTCGGGGCGCGGTCACATCATCAGAGCCGTTCTGCGCTGAACAAGGCCGACCACTTGTCTTGCCTCTGCCTGCTCGGCCGAAGGGATGGTATTTGTTCCAGCTTGATCGCCGATATTGGCAAAGTAGGCAGTCGCCGCGCTGCAGCTCCGGCCGGATTTCGTCAGGTTTCACTCTCCGGGCCTGCACCCCAGATCACAGAGCGTTCGTGACGACGGATCACATGTTTGAGGTCATCAAAGGCCGAGATGATGTAGCTCGAAAAACGCTCGACTGCCGGATTGCGGGGCCCCGAGGTCAACCGCAGAATTCCCAGCGAGCGGTTGGGCTGAGGAATATCATAGGGCAGCACAACGATCCGATTGTCTTGCCGCTGCGCGAAGACCACCGAAAACGGCAGGACTGCCA
>JBKBWK010000171.1:275-520 GCA_046313895.1 Paracoccaceae bacterium | reverse complement strand
CGCCCAGATGCCGCACCGGCCCGGCATCGACGACGAAGCCGAACTTCGCCGGCAGGCCCGCGAAGTCCGGCGCGGCAAGGCCCTCGGCCAGCGCCGCCGCGATCCCGGCCTGCCCGTCGCCCGCGGTGCGGAAGGGATCGACGACGATGTTGCGCCGCCCCTCGGCCGCCGCGTCGGGGTCGATCAGGCCGAGCTCCGCGAGCCCTTCGGCGAGCGCCGGATGCGCCGCGGGGGCGACGCCGCGC
>JBKBWK010000171.1:0-265 GCA_046313895.1 Paracoccaceae bacterium | reverse complement strand
GCAGTTGGAGGTTCGCCCGGTTGGTCAGTTCCACGAACCCGTTGCCGTGCCGCGCCGCAAGTGCGGCGATCCCCGCCGCCTGCGCGGCCGACAGCGCGCCCGCCGGCGGGCGCACCCGCACGACAAGGCCATCGCCCGACAGCATCGGCCTGAGCGCGCCGGGGCACCAGCCGCGGACGGCGGGCGCGCTCATGCCCCCGCCTCCAGCGCCGCGCGCACCGCGTTGCGCCGCGTCCGCCACAGGCCGGCCGCGTGCAGGTCGGCA
>JBKBWK010000170.1:0-521 GCA_046313895.1 Paracoccaceae bacterium | reverse complement strand
CGTGCTTTGGGAAGCTGGCCTTCAGGACAAAGACCGGGATCCTGCGGTAAGGAACGTGAAAAGCCATGGCCTTGCGCGTATCGAAAAACGGCCTCGGTTTCGAGGCGATCAGGGAGGAAGACAATGAATTATAAACTTGCAACCATGGCCTGCTTGTTGGCCACAGGGTCCGCTCTTGCCGTCGCAGCGCCAGCCGCGGCCCAGGAAAAATCCATCGCGACGGTCGTCAAGATCGCCGGGATCCAGTGGTTCAACCGCATGGAAGAAGGCGTGAACCAATACGCCGCCGATACCGGCACCAAGGCCTTCCAGGTCGGCCCGGCACAGGCCGACCCGCAGCAGCAGGCAGCCCTGCTGGAGGACATGATCGCGCAGGGCGTCAACGCCATCGCCGTCGTCCCGATGTCGCCCGAAGCGATCGAGCCGGTGCTGAAGCGCGCGATGGATGCGGGCATCGTGGTGATCAGCCACGAAGCCGCCAGCCAGCAGAACGTGAACTATGACATCGAAGCGTTCAAGAA
>JBKBWK010000169.1:0-521 GCA_046313895.1 Paracoccaceae bacterium | reverse complement strand
GCGCGCGGCGCGGCGCAGGATCTCCATCACCACGCGCGAGTAGCCGTGCGTCAGAATGGTCTGGCGGTGACGGCGGCGAATGATGATGAGTGACGGTGCACAGCCTGCCGGCTGGTGCATGCACCCTGCGCACCGCGCCATCCCGAATGAACTCCTGCGACAGATCCGCAATTGTGGCCCTGCACCGCATGGACATGGCGGCGAAATGCGAGCCACGCTCGCGCAGGCTGCGCAATGCGTCGCGAAAGTCCTGGCCACACGCAGAAGCGGCGGCGGCGGCAGCGGCGGCTGTGCCGGCGGCGGCGCCGCCCATTGCCCCGGCCTCTGTGGGCGGCCACCAGCGGTGGGCTCGCGGCGGGTCCGATGCGCTCTCCGCACAGGCGAGCGGCCGCGCACCCGCGTCGCACGCGCTGCTGTTCGAGACGTCGCTGTGGCTGCTGCGGCGCCTGGGCGAGCTGCGGCAGCCAGCAGCGCAGGGCTCGCAGCAGGAGGCGGACTTTGCGCTGGCGGTGCAGCAGTGT
>JBKBWK010000168.1:0-524 GCA_046313895.1 Paracoccaceae bacterium | reverse complement strand
ATCAACAACGGCTGGATTTCGGCACATGTGCCCCGGATCGGATCGGCCACCTACACCGCCTCGAAAACTGCGATTACCGGTCTGACGCGGACGATTTCGCTCGACGGGCGCAAGCATGATATCGCCTGTGGTCAGATCGACATCGGCAATGCGGCATCAGACATGACGCAGGCCATGCAAAAGGGCGTCCCGCAAGCTGACGGCACGCTCCGCCCGGAACCCGTGATGGACGTGGCTCTAGTCGCAGATGCGGTTGTGCATATGGCCGGGCTGCCTCTCAACGCCAATGTTCAGTTCATGACCATTATGGCGACCAACATGCCGTTCATCGGGCGGGGCTGACAGCCTTTGCTGGCCAAAAACGGACCGTCTTGCGCGCCGTATCCGGGCGTCGGGGGCTGCCTGTCATGGTCGAACCTGTTCGCTTCCGATCAGCGATCAGAGTGCAATTTCCTGTCATGACGCCCGCAGGTTTCTGCAACTGCTCTGCCCACGCGGACGGGGACTATGCTTTGCTGTCCTCC
>JBKBWK010000167.1:0-525 GCA_046313895.1 Paracoccaceae bacterium | reverse complement strand
AGCCAGCTGGCCAGCCCGATGCTGAAGGCCGGGAAGATGATGTGCGCCGAGACAGTAAAGGCGAACTGGAACCTTGCGAGGTCAAGCGCGTCGAAACCGAAATCCATGGCGGGTCGCTCCGGTTGCCGTTTAGCGCGAGTCGCGAAACGTATTCAGATTGTACTCTATACGCGCGCGCCGGCCGAAAGCGGAGCCACCCCGGGCATCTTGCCGCAGCGCGGCGGCAAGCTCACTGTGCGCAGGTCCCGGCGCGCGCGCAGCGCCGACGTTCCAGTTGCAGCGTGACATGGTCGATGCCGAAGGCATGCTCGATCCGGTGTGCCAGCCGCTCGATCAGCGCATCCGCGTCCGGCGCGTCGTGGACCACATGCGCGGCCAGGGCCGTGCGGGTGGTGGACAACGCCCAGATGTGCATGTCGTGCACCTCGGCGACCTCGGGTTCTGCCGCGATTTCGCGCGCGACGGCTTCGGGGTCGATCCCCTCGGGCACACCGTCGAGGCCGAGATGCAGCGCCTGGCGCGTCA
>JBKBWK010000166.1:0-529 GCA_046313895.1 Paracoccaceae bacterium | reverse complement strand
GTTGCGGCCGACCTGTGTCTGGCGGCCTTGGGCACCGATACCGGCGGGTCAATCCGCCAGCCCGCAGCGTTTTGCGGAATCACCGGGATCAAGCCGACCTATGGCCGGGTCAGTCGTTGGGGCATCGTCGCCTATGCCTCGTCGCTTGATCAGGCAGGGCCGATGACCAAATCGGTGCGCGATGCAGCGATCATGCTGGGCGGAATGGCGGGACATGACGCCAAGGATTCAACCAGCGCCGATCTGGCTGTACCGGACTTTGAGGCCGCATTGACGGGGGATATCCGCGGCAAGAAAATCGGCATCCCCCGCGAATATCGGCTGGACGGCCTGCCGGACGAGATTGCGGCACTGTGGGATCGCGGCATGGACATGCTGCGCGATGCCGGGGCCGAGACCGTGGACATCAGCCTGCCGCATACACAGTATGCGTTGCCAACCTATTACATCATTGCACCTGCCGAAGCGTCGTCGAACCTCGCGCGCTATGACGGCGTGCGCTACGGGCATCGCGCCAAGCTGAGCGCGG
>JBKBWK010000165.1:0-532 GCA_046313895.1 Paracoccaceae bacterium | reverse complement strand
GCGCGGCCAACCTGCGGCGCGCCTGTCGCCGGCAGCCCTCCCAACAACGTGTCCAGCAGCGGCCCCAGTTCGGCGGCAGATATATCGCCCGCCGCAGCCACATAAATCCGATCGCGCGCAATGGCACCCGCATGGGCGGCGATCATGTCATCACGGGTCAGGGCAAGAACCGACTCTTCGGTGCCGTCGCCTGTCGTGGCATAGGGATGATCGCCAAACGCCATCGCCCGCAACTGCCGGCTGGCCAGTGTTGACGGATTCTTGGCATCCTGCCGCAAGCCAGCCAGCACCTGCCCCCGCACGCGGTCCACCGCGTCCTGGTCAAAGCGGGGCTCGATCAGCGCCCGACGAAGCAGATCGACCGACTGATCACGGTTCTCGGTCAGGAACCGGGCCGAGACCGCCACTGCATCCTCGTCGGACCGAAAGCTGAAACTGGCGGCGAGCGAGTCGCGGGCGCGGGCGAAGCCCACGCTGTCCAGATCCCCGGTGCCTTCTTCGATCAGCGCCGTCATCAGGTTCACTGCCCCAC
>JBKBWK010000164.1:0-534 GCA_046313895.1 Paracoccaceae bacterium | reverse complement strand
GTCAGGATTTCCAGCGTCAGTTCCTCGATCTGGGCGGTCACGGCGCGCAGTTCGGTGACCACCTCTTCCTTGAAGGCGCGCTCGGCCTGCAGGGTCTTCAACTCGGCCTCCTGCACGGCATTGCCCAGCCGGGCCAGATCGGCCTCCAGCCCGGCAATCTGGCCGCGCAATTCGGATTCTGTCCGTTGCAGATCGGTCATCTGCGCCCGGCGCGCCAGACCCTGGGTGACCAGCTGGCGCATATTGGCCAGTTCGGCCTCGATCAGGCTCAGCTGGTCCTTGCGGGCGGTCAACTGGCCTTGCAGACCTTCGATCTGGTGGCCGGTCTGTTCCTTCTGCCCCTCCAGCTGATCGCGCTGGCCATGCAGCACCTCGGCGCGGGCCTGAAAGATCTGGCGCTGACCGTCTTCCTGACGCGACACTTCGGGCAGGGTAAAGGGCAAGGCCGGGTAGGCGAACACCAAAGCATCAAGGCCAAGCTGTTCCGCCTCCAGCCGCGCGCGGCGGGCCAGAGCCTCGGACAACTTGCCAAAC
>JBKBWK010000163.1:0-535 GCA_046313895.1 Paracoccaceae bacterium | reverse complement strand
ACCCGCGCCCAACTGCGCGGGGTGCAGGCAATCACCTGCCCACGTTGCAAGGTGTCGTTGGTGGTTTCCAGAAGATCCGGCCGCGACCGGATGAAGGCCGGAACCGCTGGATGCAGGCGGTGCGGCAGCGCATAGTTTTCGACCCAATCCTGCGCCGTGGCGCGCAACGACAGATGGATCAACCGATCCGACAACGCGGTGCCCATCTCATAGGCAATCGCACCATCCTCGGGCCCGTTGCCAGCCGCCACCACAAAGCAACTGTCGGGCAATCTGTGTCGTCCGATCCGGCGCTCCTGCAACAGACCATACACCGTAGGTTGCAGCGCTGGCGGCGCGGCGGTCAACTCGTCCAGAAACAACACCGATGGCTGGGCAGGATCATCGGGCAGATCCTCGGGCCGATACCAGACGGTGCGCTGTGCGTCGTGGTCGTAGTAGGGCAGCCCGCGCAGATCCTGCGGTTCGATCGTGGTCAGGCGCAGGTCAAACAGCGTGGCCCCGGCGCGCGAGGCAAGGGTCTGGACGATCTCGG
>JBKBWK010000162.1:0-535 GCA_046313895.1 Paracoccaceae bacterium | reverse complement strand
TCGCCTTGCGAAGCCGCGCACTGAAAGCTTTGAATGGCCATGACTTCCGCCATCTTCCCAAGCGATTTTACATTGCCCGTTCGCCGGGTCATGCCCGCATGCGACAGATGCGGGGCGAAGCGGCCTTGACGGATCTTCTGGATGCGTTCGGCTTTGCCCGAATACATTTCGAAGATCTGGCCCCGCTGGAGCAGATCGCCCTGATGGCGCAGGCAGAGGTGATGGTGTCGCCGCATGGTGCAGGTTTTGCCAACATGCTGTTCGCCAACCCCAAAGCCACCGTGATCGAAATCGGCACCCTGCAAACCGTGCAAAGTCGTTGGGCCGATTTCTGGCCCGTCGCCAACGCATCGGGTTGCCGCTATGTGTCTTTCGTTGCAGACCATGATACCCCGACCCCGTCTGATGTGCCTGACTTTGCCGCGACCGGCATATCGGCGGCGCATTTGACCGACCGGGGGCTTGGCCGGGTGATGGCGTTTGTCGCTTCCTTGTGCGGCCACCCGCCACGACTGTCCCACAGCCGAGACGTCGC
>JBKBWK010000161.1:0-537 GCA_046313895.1 Paracoccaceae bacterium | reverse complement strand
TTGTCACTTGCGTAAAATTCTCAGCCACGTCGATGACCGGTAGTCTTCACCCGGTAGTAAAGGGCGTCGTCGGCCTGCGGCTCGACTCAAGATTCGCATCGTCAGGCAGCTCGCCCGACGTCCATTGTTTCACCGCGACGTAATCATTCACCTGTGGTTTGTAAGGGGCGGCAGGCAGCAACCGAGGCCCGCGCACACGGCGCATTACTCGGGATCGGTAAGCACCCGATTTCAAATGATCTAATATAAGCAGAATTCCGCCGTCACGGAATCCTGACCCGCTCTTTCAGGTAACCTCAAAGGCCTACTGTGTGGTTCAACTGGCGATTCCGACGTCCATGACAATGGCGTTGAAGGCCTGAAGCATCACGACAAACGGAACGAACTGGCTCGGGTGCCGTTCCTTCCGCTGGCGGCCAAGCAGATCCTGCTCAACAACTTTCTTTCCGACGTTCCGTCGATTGCCATCTCAAGCGACAATGTCGATCGCGACCGCGTCCGCCGGCCTCAACGCTGGCACATCAAGGAAATTCAGCG
>JBKBWK010000160.1:0-542 GCA_046313895.1 Paracoccaceae bacterium | reverse complement strand
GCGGCGGCGGCGCATGAGGTGGGGGCCCTGATGGTGCTTGACTGTATCGCGTCGGGTTGCATCTGGGTGGATATGGCGGCGACGGGAGTGGATGTTCTTATTTCGGCGCCACAAAAGGGCTGGTCAGCGTCGCCCTCGGCCGGGGTGGTGGTGATGAGCCCGCGGGCCGAAGAGCGGCTGGCCGCGACCACGTCGAACAGCTTTGCCATTGATCTGAAGAAATGGCGTGCGATGATGGCTGCATATGAGGCGGGTGGCCATGCCTATCATGCGACCATGCCGACCGATGCCATTCTGGGGTTCCGCGATGCAATGCTGGAGACCAAAGCAATGGGGTTCGAGGTGGCAAAGGCCGCGCAATGGGATCTGGGCGCGGCCGTGCGGGCGTTGATGGCAGGCAAAGGCGTGCGCTCTGTCGCGGCTGAAGGGTTTCAGGCCCCGGGCGTGGTGGTGAGCTATACCGACGATCCAGCCGTGCAGAACGGTGCCAAATTCCGCGAGCAGGGTTTGCAGATTGCCGCAGGGGTGCCGTTGCAGGTCGG
>JBKBWK010000159.1:0-546 GCA_046313895.1 Paracoccaceae bacterium | reverse complement strand
GCAGCTGCTGCTGCTGTGGCGCTTTACGCGAGTGCACCACGGCATCCTGCACAGCGGCATGCAGCAGCAGCGCCGCCTCGCGCGCGTGGGTGGGGGACCACACTTGAAAGGCGCGGGAGAGCTGCGCAGCCGCGTGCGCGGCACCGCGGGCGACAAGGCGCCACAGCACGCAGTGCAGTGCGGGCTGCACCTGCGTGCGCAGCTCAAAGGAGCACAGGCCCAGGTCCGGCAGCTGTTCGCACACCTGCGCCACCTTCATGGCCGCGCACACCTCCGCGGCCAGGCCCACCACCTGCACCTCCGGGTCGAACGCCACCGCCGGCCGCGTCGCAAATATGGTGTGCGACAGCAGCAGCCCCGTGGGCACATCCGCGGCCGCGGCAGGCAGCTCCAGGCGCGGCAGCCAGGCTTGCAGGCCCGGGCGGCCGTACAGCCACACCACGGGCCCCAGCGCGCCGCGCAGGGGACCGGGCAGGCTACGCACCCACATGCGCTGCACGCCCGTGGCCAGCAGCAGCGGCGATGCGCGCTCGCCCACCACCCACA
>JBKBWK010000158.1:297-559 GCA_046313895.1 Paracoccaceae bacterium | reverse complement strand
CTAATTTTGGGCGTTCGGATTTCCGAACATGCAGCGGCAGTCATAGCCCCAGTTTCTGCATCTTTTCCCATAGCGTGGTGCGCGAGACGCGCAGAAGCTTGGCCGCTTCGCCCACCTGGCCATTCGTCCGTTCCAGAGCGGTGACGATCTGAGCCTTTTCAGCGGCGTCCCGCACCTCGGAGAGCGACCGCATTTCAGTATCCGCAGCGCGTTCGGGGAACAGGTCGGATGTCAAGACCATCGTCCCCTCTGCGGCTTCGAC
>JBKBWK010000158.1:0-287 GCA_046313895.1 Paracoccaceae bacterium | reverse complement strand
CATCAGCCGGGCCCGCAACTCGCGGCCGTTGCCCGGCCAGTCATAGGTCCTGATGGCCTCTTCCGCCGAGGCGGCGATCCCGGTAAGGGGTGCCGAACGGCGCGCATTGAAGCCGGAAAACAACCGGGCCGCCAGCCAGACGGCATCGTCCGGGCGGTCGGCCAGCGGTGGAACCACGATCTCGTGCGACCTCAGGAGCGACAGCAGATCGGCGCGCAGCCCCGGCTCGGCTTCGTCCGCGTGAAGGCCAAGGGTTGCGATCAGGCGAAAGCGCGGTGCGGCAAGCG
>JBKBWK010000157.1:0-560 GCA_046313895.1 Paracoccaceae bacterium | reverse complement strand
GTTGCAGCGGTTGTTCGCGATGAAATTCGCAGCGCACGCGCTTGGCCGGCCGTTTGTGGTGGCGCCGCAGACCATCGGGCCGTTCACCAAACCCGTCTCGCGCCGCCTGGCCGCCCTGTCCTTGCGGCTCAGCCGGATCGTGGCCAGCCGCGACCGCATGTCCACCGAGGCCGCCCACGCGCTTGGCCGCGCCGATGTGATCGAAGCCTCCGACGTGGCCTTGCGCCTGCCCTATGATGCGCCCGGCCCGCGCGCGCCTGGTCCAGTGCGGGTCGGGATCAATGTCTCGGGCCTGTTGATGGCGGGGGGCTATACCCAGAAGAACATGTTCGGCCTGACGCTGGATTACCCGGCCCTGATGCGCAGCATCATCGCGGATTTTCGTGCCCGGTCTGATGGCTGCGAGATCCATCTGGTGCCGCATGTCATCACCGGGCGCGGCGATGTCGAGGATGATCTGGCCGCCTGCGCCCTGCTAGCCGCCGAATTCCCCGGCACCATCCTTGCCCCGGCCTTCACCTCGCCGTCCGAGGCCAAGACCTATATCGCCACGCTTGATT
>JBKBWK010000156.1:301-564 GCA_046313895.1 Paracoccaceae bacterium | reverse complement strand
CCAGCAGGTTCAGCGGCCCATCGGCGCGCCGATAGGGGATCTGGACGGCCAAGGTCTTCTGCCTCCGGCACAGGGTCGTATAGTCCGGCACGGCCCAGTCCAGGCCAGCCATCTTCAGCAGGCTGGCCACCATCCCGGTCGTGTGCCAGAGCGGCAGCTTGAACAAGACCATTATCGTCAGGCAGAACTGGATCGCCGCGTCAGAGAACACCACAGGGCGACCGGGGCTGCCGTCAGGCGGCGCGAGCCCGGGCATCGCCATG
>JBKBWK010000156.1:0-291 GCA_046313895.1 Paracoccaceae bacterium | reverse complement strand
CAACGCCCCGACTGGCTGGCGATCTCGGCCATCTCGGCGCGGAAGGCCTCGATGGTGGTGGCGATCAGCCGGTGCATGTCGTTCTGGGTCAGCTGGCCCAGCGGCCTATCCCAACCGATCCGCTCCATCTCGGGCGCAAGCGCGCGCATCACGGCGGGCAGCGCCGTGGTTTCCTATTCGGTGAAATCGACCATGCTCAGTCCTCCTTTCGCTTTGCGGGTGAAGACCGCCGGGCAGCCGATGGAGCAGAACCAGCGGCGGGTGCGGGTTGGGCGCGGACGGTGGGGATCG
>JBKBWK010000155.1:0-565 GCA_046313895.1 Paracoccaceae bacterium | reverse complement strand
GACGATATGCGTCTTGCATTGAACGCAGAGCGAGAGCTTCCTGAGCTTGCGAAGTCAGCTGCGAGTTCAAACTCGAAATGGTACTCTGTCATCGGAAGCCCGCCACTTCGCGCAGTCTTTGAACGTGCATTTGGTTTGCCAAAATCGTTTGGCGCAATAAACATTGATAAACAGGTAGAAACGCTCAGGACACGTACGGCGGCTTCGTTTGGTTCCAGTGATCTGGAGCAATTCAAGGAGCCAGTTCAGTTGGAAAAACTGGTTCGAATATTTCTCGTTCAATCAGAGGTCAGGGCGAGCCGAGAGTCGATCACCATGGGTCAGACAGCACTTACACTGTTGCAGCAAAGTATCGCTTACTTAAGGAAAGTATGATCAACGGCTTCGCTTTGTGAACCGCCCCGGGTTTACCGGAGGGCAAAACTCTCGGAGAATTGCCCGTTATGGATCAGACATCAAAGAAGAAGACCTCGAAGCGGCTTGACCTGCCACGGGATTTTTCCTCCAATTGCGACTAGAGTCCGCCCCAAGGAAGGGACGGATAATGAAGCGAACGATACGAAGC
>JBKBWK010000154.1:0-566 GCA_046313895.1 Paracoccaceae bacterium | reverse complement strand
CGCGCGGCGATGAATTCAGGATCGCGTCGCGCTCGGCAGGTGTCACGAAAGCGGGTTCGGCCGCATAGGGATCGTCGCGCGGATCGGGGAGGGGGGTGTGTTCAGCCAAAGCAATCGACCTCGAAGTTTTTCATCCAGGCCGCCTGATAGAAGGCTTCCATCCGGTTGATCTGGTGGTTGGCGTTCAGGGGCGACACGCCGCCCGCCTCGGGCGTCTTGATGATCTTGTTTGCCGCGCGGTCTAGTCGATACACATCGGCGATCGACACGCCATATTCGCCGCTGACGCGGCTGAAACAGACGTTGGAATACATCGGTTCCACCAGATCCTGCCCGGACAGCAGGCGGTTGATTTGCACCGCCACAACCTTGGCCTGCGTATTGGCGGAATAGCCCGATTTCGGCATGTCCCCCGCGATCACCGAATCCCCGATCACGTGGATATTGGCGTGGCGCAAAGATTCCATCGTCTCGCCATTCACCGGGCAGAACCGGCCATCGACCAGATCCATCTCATAGGCCAGCTTGGCGGCCTTTTGCGGCGGGATGAAGTTGATGACATCGCC
>JBKBWK010000153.1:0-567 GCA_046313895.1 Paracoccaceae bacterium | reverse complement strand
GATCTTGTTCATCGCCGCCAGCGCACTGGGCCGGTGGGCCATGACGATCACCGTCGATCCGCCTTCGCGCAACAGGCTCAGGGCGCGGGTCAGTGCGGCTTCGCCTGCCGGGTCAAGATTGGCATTGGGCTCGTCCAGCACCACAATGGCCGGACGGCGGAACAGGGCGCGGGCCAGACCCACACGCTGGCGCTGCCCGCCCGACAGCGGGTCATCCCCGCCGCCGACCGGGGTGGCATAGCCGGCAGGCAGGGTCACGATCATGTCATGCACCCCGGCCAGTTGTG
The DNA here is from genome assembly GCA_046313895.1 of Paracoccaceae bacterium. GTDB lineage: Bacteria > Pseudomonadota > Alphaproteobacteria > Rhodobacterales > Rhodobacteraceae > Pseudotabrizicola. Next base: position 280 of record JBKBWK010000153.1, on the reverse strand, counting down.
CGGCCTCGATCACATCGGCATCGGTGGCGGTGGGATCGAAGCGGGCGATGTTGTCGCGGATGGTGCCGGGCAGCATTTCCACCTCTTGCGGCAGATAGCCCACGGCACGGCCAAGCGCTTCGGGGTCCCATTGTCCGGGCAGCGCCCCATCAAAGCGGATCTCGCCGGAATCGGCCACAAGCGCGCCCACCAGAAGCCGCGCCAGCGTGGATTTGCCCGACGCACTGTTGCCGACCACGCCCAAACCGTCACCCGCCTCCAGCGCAAAGCTGATCTGGGT
>JBKBWK010000152.1:0-570 GCA_046313895.1 Paracoccaceae bacterium | reverse complement strand
GACGGGAGCCTTGCGGGCAAGGCTCGTGATCTCGCCACCCGACCGGAGGCCGGCCCGCAGCGTGCGGCGCGCATCGATGCCGGCGCCAAGGCTTGCCGCCCGGAAGCGCCGGGTCACAAGCGGGCTGACCGGCAGGGACAGCCTTGCAAGCATGCGCTTGGCCTCGGCCATCTCGGCCGTGGACATCAGTTCGAAATCCAGCGTCCGCAAGCGTTCCTCGGCAGACATGGTCGCGCTGGCATCCATGGTGATCTCGTCGCCGGCTGGCGGCGTATCGGTTTGCGGAGGCTCGGGTGCCGCCCCGTCCAGCAGCGCCTCGGCCGCGCGGCGTTCGGCCGGGGCGGCGGGGCGGTCGTCCTGCACACCCTTCACCTGCGGGATCAGGAGCGACATCATGTGCTCAAGGTATTTCGGATCGCGCCAGAACAGGCGGAACACCTCGGCGAAGACGCGGCGGTGTTCGGGGCGGCTGACAAGGCAGGCTTGCAGCACATGGTAGAAATCGCCCCGTTCGGTAAAGCCCGCAACCTCGACCGCGCGGATGGTGTCGATCACCCGGCCGGGGCCGAT
>JBKBWK010000151.1:0-580 GCA_046313895.1 Paracoccaceae bacterium | reverse complement strand
CCGCTTGCGCGCTGCGGTGCAAGCGGGGCCGGGCTCAGCCCCCGGCGCTGCGGCAGGGGCTGCCGCCCAGCTCGTCCAGGATGGGACAATCCGGCCGCTCGTCCCCGGCGCAGGCCTGGACCAGATGGGAAAGCGTGGCCTTCATCGCCTCCATTTCGCGGATGCGCGCCTCCAGCGCGGCGATCTGCGCCTCGGCCAGGCGGCGGACATCGGCGCTGGCGCGCGTCCGGTCGCGCCAGAGCGCCAGAAGATCCGCGACCTTGTCCATCGGGAACCCCAGATCGCGCGCCCGGCGGACAAAGCGCAGGATCTGCACCTCCTTCGGGCCATAGGTCCGGTAGCCCGAGGCCGTGCGCCCGGCGGGCGGGATCAGGCCGGTTTCCTCGTAATAGCGGATCATCTTGGCCGAGACCCCGCTGGCGACGGCGGCTTCACCGATGGTCATCATCTGCGCGCTCCATAGCGTTTCAGCCGCAGGGCATTGGTCAGGACAAAGACCGAGGACAGCGCCATCGCCCCGGCGGCCAGGACCGGGGACAACAGGATGCCGAAGGCCGGATACAGCACTCCCGCCGCCACC
>JBKBWK010000150.1:0-580 GCA_046313895.1 Paracoccaceae bacterium | reverse complement strand
ATGAAATCATCGCCCGCACCACCGTTCAACGTGTCGGTGCCATCGCCGCCATAGAGCGTATCGTCGCCGCCATTGCCGATCAGCAGATCATTGCCCGCAGTACCGGTGATGACGTTGTTGCCCGCATTGCCGGTCAGCGTGGCCGCCCCACCTGTGCCGGTCAAATTCTCGACGTTGAGCGTGGTGGCGATCGAATAGGACGACAGGCTGGTGCGGATCTCGTCCGTGCCCTGCCCGGCATTTTCAGTTACCACATCGCCAAGGCTGTCAACGACATAGACATCGTCGCCCAAGCCGCCCGCCATACTGTCGTCTCCGGCACCACCGTCGATGGTGTCATTGCCGGTACCACCCTGAATCGTGTCATTGCCGGTATGGCCATAGACATGCACCGCCCCCGCCAGAACGGTGATACTGTCGTTCTGTGGCGTGCCGATCACCCTGCCGTTGCTGTCAGGGTCGTTGGCCGTGTCACGGGGATCCCAAATCGCATGTCGCACATCGGCATTGCCGGCGGTTCCCGTCCAGGACAGGGCGATACGGCCATCTTCCATCGTGGTGGCCTGCAGATCGGACAACT
>JBKBWK010000149.1:0-587 GCA_046313895.1 Paracoccaceae bacterium | reverse complement strand
AATCGGCGACTCAGGTCAAGGCCCGCGTGGACGATATGGTGGAAATGACCGGCCTTTCCGGCCATGCGCACAAGCGGCCCTCGGGCCTCTCGGGCGGGCAGCAACAGCGTGTGGCGCTGGCGCGCGCGCTGGCCTGTGAACCGCCTGTCCTGTTGCTGGACGAACCCTTTTCCGCGCTGGACAAGAACCTGCGCGGCCAGATGCAGGATGAAATGCGCCGCATCCACCGCGACACCGGCACCACCTTTGTCTTTGTCACGCATGACCAGTCCGAGGCCTTGGCGCTGTCGTCGCGCGTGGCGATCTTCGAAAAGGGCCGCCTGCAACAACTCGCCCCCCCGCGCGAGGTCTATGAACGCCCCGCCAACCGATTCGTCGCGGAATTTCTGGGTGACATCAACATCCTGCCCGTTGTCGCGGGCCAGATCGAAGGCCGCGCGGTCGATGCCCCCGGCCCGCAGGGCGACCTTGCCATCCGGCCCGAATAGATGGGCCTTTCGCTGACCGATCCCGCACCCGGCCCCGCATCGGACAATGCCGTCGCGGCCCGCCTGACCGACCTGACCTATCTGGGGGCGGAAACCCGG
>JBKBWK010000148.1:0-590 GCA_046313895.1 Paracoccaceae bacterium | reverse complement strand
CCCGCGCAGCCTGCTGGGATCGCGCTGGATGATCTCGACCAAGGGGGTGTTTCTCGGCCTGCAGCTGGCGATGATCGTGCTGGCCTGGCGGATGGCCCCGGTGGCAGACGGCATTTTTGTCTCTTTTGCCGCGGTTTTGTTGCTGGCCAGCGCCGGATTCCTGCTGACCAATCCAAAGGAATAGGGCCCGTCGTGAAATCGGCCTATGGCATCATCGTTCCCCTGCGCAACGAAGCCACCATGCTGCCACTGACAGTGCCAAAGCTGCTGACGGCCACCACCGACCGCACCCCGTCCGAGCGGAATTTCGCGCCCAGCCGGGTGCAAAGCGCATCGAAGTCATGGAGTTCTTCAGCCGGCAGGCGACAGGCGACAGCTCACAACCTGGCCCTTGTTCTCCGACCGAGGCCGACCGCACCCACCAACTTGCTGCACTGCAGAATCAGCAACTTCATTGCCAGCACCCGCCAAAACCTTGGACCGCGACTTAAGTCTTGTTTTGCGAGGATCTGATTTTACCGCCAACGTCTGCCACCGATTATTTGTAGACACATCACATTTCCTGCCACTCTTTCTGCTCCTTCCTTCAT
>JBKBWK010000147.1:0-592 GCA_046313895.1 Paracoccaceae bacterium | reverse complement strand
GGAGCTCTGGTGCCCACAGCCCTCCTACGGCTGCGTCGTCGCCTCACCGCCAGACCTTCCTCCCGATACAACCGCTGGGTCTTCTTGCGGTTGATCATCACGCCCTCCCGACGCAGCAGGATGTGCAAGCGGCGATAACCGAACCGGCGTCGCTGGTTGGCCAGGTCGCGCAGCTTCTCGCGAAGCGCGCCGTCATCATCCCGGATGGAACGATAGCGCACGCTCTTGCGATCGGCATCGATGACACGGCACGCCCGCCGCTCGCTCATCCCGTGGCACGTCTGGAGATGAGCGGCAGCTTCCCGCTTCGCGGCGGGCGTCACCACTTTTTTGAAAGAAGGTCGTTGGCTACGCCGCCCTTCGGGTCAACGCGACGTTGTCCAGCATCGCGTCGGCCAGCAACCGCTTGAGCTTCGCGTTCTCGCTCTCAAGTTCCCGCAGCCGCCGAGCCTCGGATACCTCCAGCCCGCCATACTTGGCCTTCCAGTTGTAGATCGTCGCTTCCGACACTCCATGCCGCCGGGCCAGATCAGCGGTCTTCGCACCCGCCTCCGCTTCCTTCAGCACGCCGATGATCTGCTCTTCTGTAAAC
>JBKBWK010000146.1:258-604 GCA_046313895.1 Paracoccaceae bacterium | reverse complement strand
CACTCTGGCCGAAGCCTCGACCACCCTTGGCGGCCGTGTCGCCCGCGAGCGCGGCTTGCCCGGTCTTTCGGCATGGGGCCGGGTCGCCGACTACCGCACGGGCCAGCTTGCCCCGATGCCGAATGTCGACATCTACCGTGACAGTCACCTGACCGGCGCGGACATCCTTGCCATGGGGGCAGATCACGTTGCGATCGCCACGGGTGCAACCTGGCGCCGCGATGCCGTGGCGCGGCTGCACCTGCACCCGATACCGACCGATCCGACGATGCCGGTCTACAGCCCCGATGATCTTATGGCCGGCAAAATCCCCGGGGGTCACCGCATAACGCTTTACGATGACGAC
>JBKBWK010000146.1:0-248 GCA_046313895.1 Paracoccaceae bacterium | reverse complement strand
CGGTGCTGGCCGAGCTTCTGGTGGCCCATGGCAAGACGGTTGATCTTGTGACCCCCGCAGTCAAGGTCGCGGAATGGACCGACAACACCCTTGAACAGGGCACGATCATGCGGCGGCTGCTGGAAATCGGGGTGAATGTTCACCTTAGCAAAGCACCGGAAGCCATTGGCCGCGATGAGGTAACGCTTGGCTGCACCTGGACGGGCCGACAAAACGTTCTTCCAAGCGATGCCGTGGTGTTCGTGACC
>JBKBWK010000145.1:391-621 GCA_046313895.1 Paracoccaceae bacterium | reverse complement strand
CCCCGTCCACGATGTCAGCGTTGCCGCCAAGCGCGACCTGTGACAGGACCTCTGCCACCTTGGCCCGGGAGACGCCTTGCAGTTCCTCCGGCACGGGAGGGACCCCCGCTGCTATCCGCGCGTTGCGCAGTGCCAGAACATCATCATGAAGCGCCAAACCCAATCCCCCACCAAAACCGGAATGGTCAGGAGATACAGCAGGTTGGGGGAGATGTGAAGCAGTGGTGGCG
>JBKBWK010000145.1:0-381 GCA_046313895.1 Paracoccaceae bacterium | reverse complement strand
GATTCCTCTGATAGCGGTTCGGAAAACGGTTCGCAAGGTTGATCCACTTTCCTAGCCTGTTGTTCTAACTTAGTTATTCCGCCCCAGAGATGGGACTTAGAAGTCAGGTGCTCTATCCAGTTGAGCTACGGGACCTTGATTCCCCTGATAGCGCGTCACCCGACCCTGCGCAATATCGGCGCCGGCGGCCTAGAACGGCAGCTGTTCCTGCGTCAGCAGGCGCACGGCCAGCTGTTCGGCGGTAAAGTTGCCGTCCAGCACCAGCGTCTGGCGATCACCCAGCAGGACCTGGGTGGTCTGGCTGACCTCGTCAAAGCGCACGGTGATCAGCGGCGGGTTCGCCGAGTCGAATTCGGCATAAAGCGTCAGCTGATCATCGGC
>JBKBWK010000144.1:0-633 GCA_046313895.1 Paracoccaceae bacterium | reverse complement strand
ATCGCCGAACTGGCCAAAGGGCGGGATTGGGTACGGCAGCTTTTGTAGCCGCTCCATCACCGCATTGTGCGGTTGCAATCGGGACGCTATGACGACTGGGAAACCCTCAAGGAACATATATCGCATGTCCTCGAAAAATCGTGTCACGCCTGAAGAGGCGCTTGCCTACCATTTGGAACCGCGCCCCGGGAAATTCGAGATTGTTGCCTCCGTCCCGATGGCAACACAGCGCGATCTCAGCCTCGCCTATTCGCCTGGCGTTGCGGTTCCCGTGCAGGCCATCGCCGATAATCCGGCCCTGGCCTACGATTACACGGTAAAGGGCAACATGGTGGCGGTGATCACCAACGGCACGGCCATTCTGGGCATGGGTAATCTGGGCGCGCTGGCGTCAAAGCCCGTGATGGAGGGCAAAGCGGTTCTGTTCAAGCGGTTTGCCGACGTAAACGCCATCGATATCGAGTTGGACACGGAAGATCCGGAAGAAATTATCAAGGCGGTGTCCTTGATGGGCCCGACCTTTGGCGGCATCAATCTAGAGGATATCAAGGCGCCTGAGTGCTTTATCATTGAACAGCGTCTCAAAGAGATGATGGACATCCCGGTGTTCCACGACGACCAGCATGGCACCGC
>JBKBWK010000143.1:0-635 GCA_046313895.1 Paracoccaceae bacterium | reverse complement strand
CCAGATGCCGAGGATTGTACCACCGAATGCAAGGAAAAACGCGGTCCAGGTGAAGTTGTCGGTCACCAACAGCAAGGCTGGCTGGAAGGCGAACACGAAGGGGACCAAGGCCTTGCCCATGCTCAGCCTGAAGGCGGTATTGCCCGCCTTGAAGGCATTGGCATGGGCGATGCCTGCGCCGGCATAGGCCGCCATCGCAACCGGCGGCGTCACATCGGCGAGCACCCCATAGTAGAAGACGAAGAAATGCGCGACCAGCGGCTCTACCCCCAGGAGACCCAGGATTGGTGCGGCAACGGCAACCATGATGATGTAATTCGCCGTTGTCGGAATGCCGCATCCCATCAGGATACACACAATGGCCGTCAGGATCAGGGTGAACAGCAGCGTCAGCGTCGGAACGCCCATCAGCTCAAAGGGCAGGAAGTCGAGCAAGCTGTGAACGGAACTGGCCCAATCCTGGGCAATGCCCGTGACCATATAGGCGACTTTGAAACCAACGCCGGTTAGCGTCACCACCCCGATGACAACGCCCACAAGTGCTGCGGCAGCGGTGACGGAAAGTGATTGCTTGGCTCCAAGGATGAAGCCTTCCCAAACCCCATGGGCTGCTCCGCGCAGGCCATCGGCTACAC
>JBKBWK010000142.1:0-646 GCA_046313895.1 Paracoccaceae bacterium | reverse complement strand
GGCCGTCGACATGGCGCTGAAGTCTGGCGTTCCGACCAAGACGCATGTGCTGAACCTGCTGCATCGGCTCGTCGACGGCAAATCCTTCACGCCGCCAACCCTTGACGCACCTCAGGCACTAACGCTCACCAATGAGCCCAAGGCCAATGTTGAACGATACGACACCTTGAGAAAGACGGAGGCTCGTCATGCGTCATAATCCCGCAAGCGGCGCGATCGTCATCATGCTGCGGCAGTTGAAGATGCATGGCATGGCCCAGGCAGTTGGGGAGCTCACCGAGCAGGGATCACCCGCGTTCGAGGCTGCCCTTCCGATCCTGTCGCAGCTTCTCAAGGCAGAGACGGCGGAGCGCGAGGTTCGATCAACGGCCTATCAGCTCAAGACCGCACGCTTCCCCGCCTACCGCGATCTGAACGGCTTCGACTTTACCAGCAGCGAGATCAACGAGGCTCTCGTGCAGCAACTCCATCGCTGCGACTTCCTTGATGATGCCAACAACATCGTCCTGGTCGGCGGACCTGGCACAGGCAAGACGCACATTGCCACCGCGCTCGGCGTTCAGGCCATTGAGCACCACCACAAGCGAGTGAGGTTCTTCTCGACGGTCGAACTGGTCAACGCGCTCGAGCAAGAGAAGGCGCAAGG
>JBKBWK010000141.1:0-646 GCA_046313895.1 Paracoccaceae bacterium | reverse complement strand
ATCTAGGGTAAAGATGAGCCGCAAACCCTCCGCTACGCAATCAGGCTAAACAGTTCCATGGGCGCTGATGGCGGACACTTCTTTGTCCCTGTCGTCGATGCCATCATTCGTTCGCGCAAGGCCAGACAGCCGCGCAAGACGCGCGCCGTCATCGTCTACCCGATGAACGCCTTGGCAAACAGCCAGATCAAGGAGATCGAGAAGTTCATTTCTCAATCCGGGTTGCCAGAAGATCTGAAGCCGGTGGTGCGACGCTACACGGGTCAGGAAAGCCAAGAGGAACGTCAACGGATCGCCGACAATCCGCCCGATATCCTGCTCACGAACTTCATGATGGCCGAGCTGCTTCTGACACGGCAAGACGCCCTTGATACCAAAGTCATCGATAATGCCAGCGGGCTCGAGTTCATCGTCCTCGACGAGTTGCATACCTATCGCGGGCGCCAGGGTGCCGATGTCGCGATCCTCGTGCGCCGCCTTCGGAACCGCTGCGCACCGGCCAAAGCGCCGATCTGCATCGGCACATCGGCCACCATGGCAAGCGAGGGATCAGAGGCCGGTCGCGCGAAAGCAGTGGCCGATGTCGCCTCGCGCCTGTTCGGGGCGTCGATCGGCCCTGATGCCTTCATCGACGAGTCCCTCCAGC
>JBKBWK010000140.1:0-653 GCA_046313895.1 Paracoccaceae bacterium | reverse complement strand
ACGCACTGTTCGACAGCACGCCGTAGCCCGCAATCAGCACCCCCGTCGACACCGCCGCCGCCGCCGTCAGCCAGCCCGCGAAGATCGCCAGCGGCCCCGACAGCAGCCACCGATCCGGCTCGGTCGGCGCCCGCAGGAAGGCCATCAGCGCCCCCGCCGCCATGATCCAGATCGTCACCGTGCCCCAGACCGCACTTTGCCCCGCGATCCACAGCCAGACCACACCGACGCCGATCGCCACGGTCAGCGGCAGGCGCGAAGGCGCCCAGACCGGGTCCTCGGCCCGCTTCCACAGCCCATAGACGGCATGAGCGATCAGCCACAGATAGATCACCGACCAGATCGCGAAGGCATAGCCCGCAGGCTGGATCGCCGGACGCCCGATATCCACCGGAAACAGCGCCGGGTCATAGCCGGTGAACGGAGGCGTCACCAACGGCGCAAGCCCGAAGGCAATCGTCGCCAGAAGCAGGATCAGGGGGGCAGGTCGGGACATCGGTCACTCCGGTAAAGGGCAGGGCGCAGGGAAAACCCCCAGCCCCGCCAATGGGTTCCCGGATGTCAGACCAGCACGCCGTCCGACGTGATCCGGGTCTTGCCTCCCAGATAGGGCCTCAGCGCCGAAGGCAAGGTCACGCTGCCATCGGCCTCCT
>JBKBWK010000139.1:0-655 GCA_046313895.1 Paracoccaceae bacterium | reverse complement strand
GCTGGGGGCGAAAGGATTATTACACCCCCGCGCCGCCAAGCCCGCCCTGCCGACGCAGGGCTGCAACACCGCAGCCCCCGCGCATCCCGATCTTCGGTCAGTTGCCACCGCTGGTCAGGCCGGGGGCCAGCACCGGGGTGCCCGGTGCCGCCGTGCCCAGCGTCACCCGTGTTTCGCGGGCCATGGCGAATTGCGCAAGCGGGCTGTCGCCGGCAAGGGTCAGTGCGGCTTCGAGCGTGGCCTTGGCCTGATCGGTGCGGCCAAGGGCGGCATAGGCCATGCCAAGATGGAATTGCGCCAGCGCATCGTTCGGCAGGCCACGGGCGGCCGGTTCCAGATAGGTCAGCGAATCCTCGAGATTGCCGCGGCGGAATTCGATCCAGCCATAGGTGTCCTGAAACGCGGGCACCTGACTGCCGCGCAGACGGCGGGCGATGGCATAGGCGCGTTCCAGATCGGCGGCATCAGTGCGATGGGTGGTGATCAGGCTGGCCAGGTTGTTGGCGATGATCTGGTTGCCGCTGTCCTTGGCATACATCTGGTCATAGATCGCGATGGCACCGTCGATGTCGCCCGCCCGTTCCAGCTTTCCGGCTTTGATCCACAACAGGATGCTGGATTCCGGCATCCGCTTCAGCCCGGCATCCAGAATGGC
>JBKBWK010000138.1:0-673 GCA_046313895.1 Paracoccaceae bacterium | reverse complement strand
TTGCCGGTGACACGCGACAGCTACGAGAATAATCTCGAGTTGATGACTATCGCGAATGGTGGTGAGACCCGCGAGTTTCTCGTAGTTGCCGATGATATGCCTGAAGCCGATTGGACCGTCAGGGTGCTTCTGGATACGGCCTCGGCGCGAAGCCAGACGATCATTGCCACCATGGCCATCGTGCTGGTGGTTGCCCTGGGGGCCATGGGCGCTGCGTTCTACATGCAGCGCCAGGCGCGCATGCGCGACCGGATGCACCTCCAGCGCGAAGCGCAGGAGCAGTTGGAGCGGCGGGTAGCCGAGCGCACCGAGGATCTTGCTCGGCTCAACCGCAAGCTGGCGGTAGAAGTTGGAGAAAGGCGCGGTACCGAAGCGCAATTGCGCCGCACTCAGTACGATCTGGTGCAAGCGGGCAAACTGGCAGCGCTGGGGCAGATGTCGGCCGCATTGTCGCACGAATTAAACCAGCCTCTCGGCGCCGCCCGAAACTATGCGGACAACGCTCTGGTACTGCTGGACCGCAATCGGCTCTCTGAAGCCCGGGAAAACATCGTCCGCATTTCGAGCTTGACCGAGCGCATGGCGACGATCAGTGGCCATTTGCGCAATTTTGCCCGCAAACCCAATCAGGAGCTGCGAGCCATAAAGCTCGATGATGTAATCGCCGATACCC
>JBKBWK010000137.1:0-678 GCA_046313895.1 Paracoccaceae bacterium | reverse complement strand
CTGGACGGCGAGGACCGCGTGAAGTTTTCGGACTTTGTGGTGCAGACCTTTGAGGCGCAGAACATCTTTGTGTTTGAGTACGCAAACATTGGCGGCGGCACGGTGTTTGACGGCGTGGTGGAGCCGAAGGACGTGAGCACCAGGCGGTGGGAGGAGCGCGTGCCGGCCTTCGCCATGGACGTGACGGACGCACACCAGCGCTTCTACGAGCTGTACGTCCCCACCGTGGACTCCACCCGCCTGGGCGCCGTGGCCGCGCTGTGCCTGCGCGCGCGCCGCCCGGTGCTGCTGACGGGCGTGACGGGCTGCGGCAAGACCACCACGCTGCGCACCATGGTGCAAGACCTCTCCTTGCCGCCGGCCGCCGCTGCGCTGGTGGAGGCAGGGGAGGCGGTGCCGCCGCACGTGGTGCCGCTGTGCCTCGCCTCCCACTCCTCCAGCGCCACGCTGCAGCGCGCGCTGGAGGCCAAGCTGGAGCGGCACCACGCGGGCTACCTAGCCGCCCCCGCCGGCCGCGTCGCCGTGCTGCTGGTGGATGACATCAACACCCCCACGCCCGAGCCCTTTGGCGCGCAGCCGCCGCTGGAGCTGCTGCGGCAGGCGGTGGAGGCGGGCGGCGTGTTTGACCGGCAGGCTTGGAGCTGGCTGGCGCTGCAAGACACGCTGGTGGTGGCGGCG
>JBKBWK010000136.1:0-686 GCA_046313895.1 Paracoccaceae bacterium | reverse complement strand
CACATTGCTGGAAAGGATCAGGAAAATCGTGCGGAACATCAAAGGGCCGGCCTTGGGCGCCGCCTGCCGGGCGCGAGGCTGTTGTTGGGCCGAAAGCGGGTGGCAGGTCAAGGCTTTGCAGCGGCCGAAACCGGCTGTGCGCAAAATATGGGATGGCGCAGCCCCGGCTTCATCGGTTTAAGGAAGGGGTTTTGATGGTTCAGGATTCTTGACGCATGATCTCTGTTTCCGGCGCGCCGACATCCGACCCGGCGCAGCTGCCGCCTTTGGCCCCCAGCCTTGCCCGGGTGGCGCGCGGCGATCTGTGTTCGGGCTGTGGTGGTTGTGCCGCCCTTGTGCCCGGCAAGATCGCGATGCAGCGCAGCGGCGAAGGGTTTTTGCGCCCGCGGCAGACCGGTCCCCTGACCGCTGCCGAAGATGCGGCTCTGGCCCGGCTTTGCCCCGGTCTGGGCCAGACGGTGCAGGCCGCAGGCCGCACCGATGATCCGCTCTGGGGGCCATATCTGCAGATGTGGACTGGTCATGCCACCGACCCGGACCTGCGCCATGCCGGGGCCTCGGGGGGCGGGCTCAGCGCACTGGCGCTGCATCTGATCGACAGCGGTCAGGTCGATGGCGTGATCCAGACCGCCGCCGCACCCGATCTGCCCTTGGGCAATGTCACCGTGCTGTCGGCCGACCGGGCG
>JBKBWK010000135.1:0-687 GCA_046313895.1 Paracoccaceae bacterium | reverse complement strand
GCATCGGACTGTCCAGATAGCGTGAACTTGCGGTCAGTGCTTGCGGGTCCGGGCTGATCCGGGCCAGACATGCCCCGGGCGCTTGGGTCAAAGGGCGTGCTGTCCGGGGCCAGCCCAACAGGATCTGATCCAGCAATCCGACGATGCCCGGCGACTGGTCCAGCACGATGGACCCGGCGACACCGTCATAGTCAAGTTGGGTGGAGCCTGTGACAGGGGCCCGCACCTGGCGGGCCCTTTGGGTCTTGCGGGGCGGGCGGCGCGCACCCTTCACTGTGATCAACCCCGCTTGCGCTGCGTGCGCGGGCGCTTCTTGCGGTCTGGACGCGACGGGCGGGAGTTACGCTACGGAGCGGACGCAGCACTTGCAGCACTTGCACTGCTGGCACCGCTGGCACGGGCGGCATTCAAGCCTGCAAGCGTCGGGGCGACATAGGCCGCGCCGGCAGCAAGACCAATGCGTGCCAGCAGGGCACGACGCGAAATCAGTTTCTTGGTGGCGTCAGTCAGGGTGTTCTCCTTCGTTGTCTGGGCACCGGCTTGTTCGGTTCGGGCCTGCAAGAAGAACGCTCCGTGCTGTCCGTTTATTCCCCACTGACACTGAAAAAATCCTGTGGTGTCCCTTGGCATTGGCCCGGAGCCGACAACAACCCGTGGCCGAATACATCATCAAAGCCCGCGTCACCC
>JBKBWK010000134.1:0-702 GCA_046313895.1 Paracoccaceae bacterium | reverse complement strand
GCCACCTGCTGATCGGGTCGGAAGGCACGCTGGGCATCATCACCGCGGCGAGCCTGCGGCTGGTGGCGCCGCCGCCGGTGACGGGGGCGGCGCTGATCGCGGTGCCGGGCCCGGCCGCGGCGCTGGATCTGCTGGCGCTGGCCGAAGGACTGGCGCCGGGCTGCGTGTCGGCCTTCGAGCTCATGCACCGGCAGGGCTTGGATTTTCTGGCCGAAACCATGCCCGAGCTGCGCCAGCCCTTTGCCGACCCGCCCGAATGGTTCGTGCTGGTGGATCTGGGCCTGCCGCACGGGCTGTCGGCGCAGGCGGTGCTGGAGGCGCTGTTCCAGGCGGGGGCCGAGGCCGGGCTGGCCACGGACGGGATCATCGCGCAATCCGAGGCGCAGCGGGCGGCGTTCTGGGCGGTGCGCGAGAACATCCCCGAGGCGAACCGCCGCATCGGCGCGGTGTCGAGCCACGACATTTCGTTGCCGCTGTCCGAGGTGGCCGGGTTCATCGCCGCCGCCGGCCCGGCGCTGGCGCGGCTGGGGGCGTTCCGCATCAACTGCTTTGGCCATCTGGGCGACGGCAACCTGCATTACAACGTGTTCCCCGCCCCCGGGCGCAGCCGGCGCGATCACGAGCACCAGCGCGACGCCATCAAGACGCTGGTCCACGACCTGGTGGATGCGCGCGGCGGGTCGGTCAGCGCCGAACACGGGG
>JBKBWK010000133.1:0-718 GCA_046313895.1 Paracoccaceae bacterium | reverse complement strand
TTCCCGACACTGGAAGAAGTCGATGCCAACAAAGCCGCCGTTGTGGGCGGATGGGATGCCACCGTCGGCGCCAACGTACAGTAAACCGAACCAGACGTCTGCCCGGCTTGCAAATCGTCGGGCAGACGTCACACTTCGAAAAGGGGCCGCGAAGCGCCCCGTGCAACCGGGGGAACGTGATGTCAAAGGACCCAAGGGGCCCGCGCCTTCGACTTCCGCTTGAATGGCTGGGAATCCTTCCCTTCGTTGTCTTTGCCCTTTTGTTCCTGATCATGCCGACGATGAAAATCGTTCTGGGTGCGTTTCAGACGCCAGATGGCAGTTTCACTTTTCAAAACCTGCTCGACCTAAACACGGACTCGATCCGCAGCGCCTACTGGACGTCGCTCAAACTGTCTTTTGTAACCGCCCTTTTGGGCTGCGCGATTGGTTTTGCCATGTCAGCGGCCGTGGTGTTCGGCGGATTGCCGAAAGGCATCCGAAGCCCGTTGTTGACGTTTTCTGGCGTGGCATCGAACTTTGCCGGGGTGCCGCTGGCCTTTGCCTTCATTGCGACATTGGGGCCTGTCGGACTTGTGACCGTCTGGTTGCGCACCGAGTTTGGCATCAATCTGCGCGCCCTGGGATTCAACCTTTTGTCGTTCTGGGGTCTGGTGATCACCTATCTGTTCTTCCAGATCCCACTGATGATCCTGATCATCACGCCCGCACTGGATGG
>JBKBWK010000132.1:374-720 GCA_046313895.1 Paracoccaceae bacterium | reverse complement strand
TCGATTTGGCATCCTGTATGCGCGCTATTAATTCACATAGATAACTCGAATGCAATAATTTATCATGATAGATATCAACCGCAGGCTTTCTCGCGGGCATGCCAATGTAGCGAGCACCGGCACCCATCACGCGTCGGATTTCGTCAGTGGACGGGATTTTCGGCTAAAGCCTTTATGCGATCGGCCGCGGCTGCACGAGGATCGCGCGGAAATCGTTGACGTTGGTCAGGGTTGGGCCGGTGACAACCTGTGCGTCCAACGCCGCGAAGAAGGAATGGGCATCATTTCGTTGCAGAGCGGCGCTCGGGTCGCAATGCAGTTCGGCAGCCTTTTTCAAAAGTTCGGG
>JBKBWK010000132.1:0-364 GCA_046313895.1 Paracoccaceae bacterium | reverse complement strand
CGGCTGCACCATCGACGCCGTCAGTATCGCAAGCGAGCGCATGGATGCCTTCAGCGCCGTCCAGAGCCAATGCAAGGGCCAGACAAAATTCAGCATTGGGCCCGCCAATGCCATCGCCGCGCCGTGTAACCGTAAGCTCGCCGCCGGAGAGGAGCAGGACCGGCGCATCCCCCGCACGCAGGGAATGCTGCACAGCCAGCGCCTCCCTTGCCTGGGCCTCGGCGACATCCCTCGCCTCACCTTCCAGGGCATCACCAAGAACGCGCACGTCGCAATCGACCTCTCGGGCCAGCGCCGCAGCCGCCTCTAGCGATTGCCGGGGTGCGGCGTAGATGACGTTCTGCACCCGGGCAAGGCGCGGATC
>JBKBWK010000131.1:0-754 GCA_046313895.1 Paracoccaceae bacterium | reverse complement strand
TTTCATCGGACGACGGATACGGCAATTCCGCTGGACCTGTGGCATCACGCAGGCCGAACTGGCCCAGAATCTGGGGGTCGAGCCGCCCCAGATCGACGCGTATGAGCGCGGCACAACCCGGATTGCAGCCGTCCAGCTGTTCCAGATCGCAGAAATGATGGATGTTCCGGTCACGGTGTTTTACGATGGCATGGCCGCCTTGCAGGATGCCACGGGCGAAACCGCAGGGGTGCGGGGTCCGTCCCGGTCGTTGTCCACCCGCCAATCCCAGATGCTGACCCATTTCAACAATCTGCCGGGCCGGCAACAGGAAGCGATCCTGAACATGGCCAAAGCCATGGCAGAGCAGTTGTGCCGCAGTGTGACCAGTCTTCGTGACAGCTCCAGCCCTGTGGTGGGGCAAGGCCAGAGAGGGATGGGGTGAGCATAGAGCTGATCGATCTTGGCGTTGAAAACCGCACCGCGGAAAGCTTTGTCACGTTCCTTGATCAGATCTGCGCCCGCTTTGAGCTGGATCACGCCGCCTATGCCGGAACCAACCCGGTGTCGGGGGCCATCCATGGCTATGTGAACTACCCCGACGCCTGGAAACACCATTATGCCGAACATGGCCTGCACCGGATCGACCCCACGCTGCTGATGGCCAGCCGGTCCATCGCCCCGGTGGACTGGCGTCGGCTGGACCGCACCGAAGGCTTTGAGCGCACCTTCCGCGATGCCCATGATTTCGGCATCAGCGACCGCGGACTGACCA
>JBKBWK010000130.1:268-795 GCA_046313895.1 Paracoccaceae bacterium | reverse complement strand
ATCTACGCTGTTTTTCTGCTGGTGTGAGTGTCATGCCCGCCTCCTGTCTTAAGTAACGGTAACTGCGTGACCGTTACTAAGCAAGAGGATAATGCGGGTGTGCTCGTTTTTTTTTGGTGGAAGCAAAGAACGAGATGACAACGCCCGCTGCCGACCAGGCTGTCCTGGCGATACGACGTGAACAATTTGCCACGGCTAGAGGCGCAAGCATCCCGAGCAGTCATGTCGGTTAGCGGAGGGTTCGTGGCTCATCTTGACCCCATATGGAGCTAAAGATGATGTAGAAACCCGTGACCACGAAGGCTCCGGCGGAGCAGGTTGTGAAGGACATCCGGCGCGCGACGCGCAAACTGCATTCTTCCGAGGAGAAGATTCGAATCGTGCTGTCCGGCCTTCGTGGCGAAGACAGCATTGCCGAGCTGTGCCGGAAGGAAGGGATCGCCCAAAGCCTGTATTACTGCTGGTCGAAGGAATTTCCTCGAGGCCGGCAAGAAGCGGCTGGCCGGTGATACGGCCCGCCAGGCGAA
>JBKBWK010000130.1:0-258 GCA_046313895.1 Paracoccaceae bacterium | reverse complement strand
GCCGAGGTGAAGGATCTGCGCGCCGAGGCTTTGGCACTGAAGGAACTTGTGGCCGATCTCAGGCCGCAGGCGGCGGTTTCACCGAGGCCGCGGTCAAAAGCGGCTTCGCACCGTTCGGAACGCTTGGCATCCATCAGCCAGAGACGTTCCTTTCCATAGGCTTCTAACTCACATGAATACCCCTTCTATCCTCCAAAGATCTCGCGCAGGCGTTTGGTATCAAGTGCGGGACAGATGCGGCCGGCAGGTTTGACCGTT
>JBKBWK010000129.1:0-821 GCA_046313895.1 Paracoccaceae bacterium | reverse complement strand
CCACCGTTTCGTAAAATGGTTTTTGGCATCCGCGTTTAGGGGATTGTCGCTGAATCAGCACAGATCAGCCCAGAAACGGCCTGATTTCGGCGGAATACCGGACATGGGCAGAGCGCTTTGTCACCGGGGGATCGCATCTGATCGTCTGTTGTGATCGAGGCATGGTCAGGGCGAAAGACCCTGCAGGCATACGGGTGGGACAGGCATGAAACTCGGAATCGGAACAGAGCGGCAGCGTAATGGGGTGGCAGCGTCGCCCTATGAAGGTGCCCTGAAGGCCTTGCGCGGCACCCTGGTCTGGGTGGCGGGGTTCAGCGCGCTGATCAACATCCTGATGCTGACAGGCTCCATCTACATGCTTCAGGTCTATGACCGGGTGCTGACCAGCGGATCGGTGCCCACATTGCTGGGCCTGTTTGCCGTGGTGGTGGTGCTTTACATGTTCCTGGCGTTCTATGATGCGCTGCGCGCGCGTCTGCTGTCACGCTCGGCGCTGCAGCTCGATGCTGCGGTGGCCGAACCCGCGTTCCGCGCGACCCTGACCATGGCCGAAAGCGATAGCCGCCATCCGCTGCGCGATCTGGAGACCGTGCGCGGCTTCATGGCCAGCCCGGCGTTGCAGGGCCTGTTCGATCTGCCCTTCGTGCCGCTGTTTCTGGGGGTTCTGTTCCTGATCCATCCGATTCTGGGCTTTGCCACGGTGGGCGGCGCGCTGATCGGGCTGTTCATCGCCCTGGCCACCCGCGCCGTGACCGGCGTGCCGCTGTCCCGCGCCCAGGAGGTCGAGGGCCAGGCCCGGCATTTCGCCGATCACACCGCCC
>JBKBWK010000128.1:0-839 GCA_046313895.1 Paracoccaceae bacterium | reverse complement strand
AGCAATTGGTGCATCTGGCCGGCATGGATGCCGCCCGACGCCACCGGCATGACCTTCAGCATGTCGCCCCAGTCCTGGTCAAAGAAGATGCCGCGCGGCAGGTCTTGCGGGTTATACTGCTCGCGCAGCACGTTGTAATAGCCCTGCACGGTCATCGGGTCGCCTTCAAGCTTGCCAACCGCCGTGCCCGCGTGCAGGTGGTCAACCCCCGCCAGACGCAGCCACTTGGCGATCACCCGGAAACTGATGCCGTGGTTCTTCTGCCGGGTGTAGGTGCCATGGCCCGCGCGGTGCATGTGCAGGATCATGTCGTTGTTGCGGCACCATTCGCTGATCGACTGGATCGCCGTCCAGCCAACGATCAGATCGACCATGACGATGACCGAACCGAGCTGCTTGGCAAACTCCGCCCGGCGATACATCTCTTCCATCGTGCCGGCGGTGATGTTCAGATAGTGGCCCTTGACCTCGCCCGTCTCGGCCGACGCCTTGTTCACCGCCTCCATGCAATAGAGGAACCGGTCGCGGTAGTGCATGAATGCCTGCGAGTTGATGTTCTCGTCGTCCTTCATGAAGTCGAGCCCGCCCTTCAGCCCCTCATAGACCACGCGGCCATAGTTCTTGCCCGAAAGGCCCAGCTTGGGTTTGGTGGTGGCGCCCAGCAGGGGCTTGCCGAACTTGTCCAGCCGTTCGCGTTCCACGATGATGCCGCAGGACGGGCCCTTATAGGTCTTGATGTAGGCGATGGGGAAGCGCATGTCTTCCAGACGCGCGGCCTTCAAAGGTTTGAAGCTGAACACGTTGCCGATGATCGACGCGGTCAGGTTGGCGATGCTGCC
>JBKBWK010000127.1:0-842 GCA_046313895.1 Paracoccaceae bacterium | reverse complement strand
CCCCGGAGTATTGGTGGCGACTGCGCGATCCAGCGCTGATCGAGGCGTTTGCGGCATCGGGGGACGACGCCATGAACGCCCGCATTGAAGCCTGTGTGCGGCAGACAAAGCGGCACCGCAGCTTTGCCAAAGCTGTTGAGTTCAACGTGGTGCCGGTGCTGCTGACCGACGCACAGTTTCGACAGTCGTATGCCGCAGCCGGGGGCCGCTGTCTGTTGAACGGTGCGGCAGGCGCGCGGCTTCTGAATCGCTTTGGCTGGGATCGGGCGGATGCCGGGCAAGATCCGGACGCCGTGTTGGCGGCCTATTTCACAGCTTGCCAAGGCGCGAACGAAGGTGCGCGATTGCCGATGGCACCGTTTCCGGGCGACATCGATTTTGCCATCGAATGTCGCAACACCTTCAACTATTTTCACTTTCTGACGGAGACGCTCAGTCAGCTTTGCGTGTTGGATGGGCTGGATTTCCGGGGGCAGATTTTTATTCACTTCCCGAACCACGAATCCAAGACCCGTGCGTTTGTGCGGGGGTTCATCGACGCGCTGTTTCCCGAACTTTCTGACCGCGTGGTGCTGGAGCGCGCACCGAAAGACTATGCAACCGTCCTCTCTGCCTATAGTTTTCAGCTTGGCTATTTTCAGATGCCGACCTCTGTCATCGGCTCTGTGGATGCGCTTGCGCCTTCTGATCTGGCATGGCACGGCCGTCGCGGGACACGCTCGACACGGGCTGTTCTGACGATGAACAGTGTCGAAACAAGCCTGGTCGCCTTGCGAAGCCGCGCACTGAAAGCTTTGAATGGCCATGACTTCCGCCATCTTCCCAAGCGATTTTACATTGCC
>JBKBWK010000126.1:561-901 GCA_046313895.1 Paracoccaceae bacterium | reverse complement strand
GGCCATCTCCATCACCCGATTTGAGCAACGAAGCCGCCCCGAACGCAACCACCCTTGGCCATGGCAGGCAAGCCAAGCCGAATCGACCCCGGCGCAGGCCGGTTTCGCCGCAGCCGACCGGATGCGCGATGCGGCCCCGGCGGCGGCGGTCGGCGCGCACAGTCCCCCCGGGCCGGCCCGATACCGGACCATCCGCGGCCGCGCGCAATGTCGGTGCGGCTTGGTCGCAGGGGCCTCGAGACCGCTTTCGCGGCCGCCCCCCTTGCGTCTCCCGACGCTTTCGCCTAAGCACGAAGGGCTTCGTGGCACGGCGGGTTGGCGGAGAGGTTACGCAGCGGCT
>JBKBWK010000126.1:321-551 GCA_046313895.1 Paracoccaceae bacterium | reverse complement strand
CCCCACATTTCGCTGTATTTCCTGCAATCTTCGCCGGAAATGGCCATTGATTTCATTGAGAAAATAGACTGAGGGCCATGTTCTGCGGGAAAATGGGCCGTGGCCACGCAACTTGTGTGGGTATCGAATGCGGGTATTCTCGGAACTGCCGATACCCACATGCCCCGCAGGACCGATTCAGATGCCCTTGACCGATGCCGGGTCACGTCCGTGAAGCTGGTGTAAATTCC
>JBKBWK010000126.1:0-311 GCA_046313895.1 Paracoccaceae bacterium | reverse complement strand
CGACGACATCGGAGCGCCGTTTTACCTCCTTGTTCAGGCGCTCGATCGGGTTGGTGCTGTGCAGCCTGGTCCTGTGCTGGCGCGGGAAGGAGATGTAGGCCAGCACGTCATGCTCGCTCCTCGCCATGGTTTCTCGAACCAATGGCGCAACCATGGCTCGATCCATCAGATCGGCCAGCCTGGGCCAGCGCGGGCGCAATTGCTCGGCCACCTTGCGCCAGGTTTCGCCCGCATGGGCGCGGTCGGGCTGGTCGAAGGCCTGGCGGATCGCGGCGGCGACGACAGTGTGCTGGCCGCGCGAGAGTGAGCCA
>JBKBWK010000125.1:0-905 GCA_046313895.1 Paracoccaceae bacterium | reverse complement strand
AGCAATTGGTGCATCTGGCCGGCATGGATGCCGCCCGACGCCACCGGCATGACCTTCAGCATGTCGCCCCAGTCCTGATCGAAGAAGATCCCGGTTTGCAGATCCAGCGGGTTGTACTGTTCACGCAGCACGTTGTAATACCCCTTGGTCATCATCGGGTCGCCTTCCAGCTTGCCAACCGATGTGCCCGCGTGCAGGTGGTCAACCCCCGCCAGACGCAGCCATTTGGCGATCACGCGGAAACTGATGCCGTGGTTTTTCTGCCGGGTATAGGTCCCATGGCCTGCGCGGTGCATGTGCAGGATCATGTCGTTGTTGCGGCACCATTCGCTGATCGACTGGATCGCCGTCCAGCCGACGATCAGATCGACCATGACGATCACCGACCCGAGCTGCTTGGCAAACTCGGCGCGGCGATACATCTCTTCCATCGTGCCGGCAGTGATGTTCAGGTAGTGGCCCTTGACCTCGCCCGTCTCGGCCGACGCCTTGTTCACCGCCTCCATGCAGTAGAGGAACCGGTCGCGGTAATGCATAAAGGCTTGGGAGTTGATGTTCTCGTCGTCCTTCATGAAGTCGAGCCCGCCCTTCAGCCCCTCATAGACCACACGGCCATAGTTCTTGCCCGAAAGGCCCAGCTTGGGCTTCGTTGTGGCCCCCAGAAGCGGCTTGCCGAACTTGTCCAGCCGTTCGCGTTCCACGATGATGCCGCAGGACGGGCCCTTATAAGTCTTGATGTAGGCGATGGGGAACCGCATGTCCTCCAGACGCGCGGCCTTCAAAGGTTTGAAGCTGAACACGTTGCCGATGATCGACGCGGTCAGGTTGGCGATGCTGCCCGGTTCAAACAGGATCAGGTCATAGGCGATATAGACGAAGTATTGGCCGGGGGTGCCCGGCACCGG
>JBKBWK010000124.1:0-921 GCA_046313895.1 Paracoccaceae bacterium | reverse complement strand
TGGTGGGGTGTCGGGTCGATTGAAGGTGTCCAACGATACTGCGGCGCCCGCCATGTGTGCCTTCAGTCGGATCACCGACCCCATGAAATGCACATCGCTGACCTCCGCGGTCAACAGCGCCTCGGCATCTGGCAAGCGTCCCAACCGCAGGGCCTCGGGACGCAACGCCACCGACAAGCGGTCCCCGACCTGTGCTGCAAGCGGTGCATTCGGCAGGGTTAGTGTCTGACCCGCCAATGTTACACGGCCAGATGCGGGATCGGTTGCATGGACATCGAAGGTATTGAGGGTGCCGACAAAGTTCGCCACAAACTTGGTGCGGGGGCGGTTGTAGATTTCAAATGGCGCGCCGACCTGTTCTGCCATGCCACCATTCATCACCACGATCCGGTCAGAAATGCTCATCGCCTCTTCCTGGTCATGGGTCACGAAAATGGTGGTGATCCCCAGCTCTTGCTGGATCTGCCGGATCTCGGTGCGCAAGGACACGCGCACCTTGGCGTCCAGCGCCGACAAGGGTTCATCCAACAGCAGAACCGACGGGCGCGGTGCCAAAGCGCGGGCAAGCGCTACCCGCTGTTGCTGTCCACCCGACAACTGGAACGGAAACCGACCGCCAAGATCTGACAAACCGATCAGCGTCAGCATTTCGGCCACGCGGGCATCACGCTCGGCCCGTGCCACACCCTTGACCTTCAGGCCAAAGGCCACGTTGTCGGCCACGGTCATGTTGGGAAATAGAGCATAGGCCTGAAACATCATCCCGATGTTGCGCGAATTGGCCTTCAGCCCAGTCACATCCTTGCCGTCAATGTCGATCCCGCCGGATGTGGGGGATTCGAATCCCGCCACCATCCGCAGGACGGTGGTCTTGCCACAGCCCGATGGCCCCAATAGCGAGATGAACTCGCCCTTTTCAAC
>JBKBWK010000123.1:395-944 GCA_046313895.1 Paracoccaceae bacterium | reverse complement strand
GAGCCAGTCCGCTGCCTCGCCCCACAACGCATTGAGGTCCAAGAGCCCACCCCGGTCATGCGCATCCAGCCGCCCGACGGCGACGTTGCACAGGATCGACTGGGTCAGGAACAGGCCCTCGGTCAGCCGGTCCTCGGGGACATAGCCGATCCCGGCGGTGGCTGCGGCCAAGGGATCGCCCAGCGGCACGGGGGTGCTGCCCAGGTCGATCCGGCCCGCCTCGGGTGCCACAAGGCCGAACAGCGCCTTGGCCAGCGCCGTGCGGCCCGACCCCAGTAGCCCGGAAATCCCCAGCACCTCGCCCCGGTGCAGGTCGAAGCTGACGGCGTCGAACGCCCCCTGCTTGGACAGGCCGCGCACCTGCATCAGCACCGGCGCGGCGGGGTCCAGCGGTTCGGGTGGCTGTTCGGCAACATCGCGGCCGGTCATGTGGCGGGTCAGCGATGCCGCATCGAACTCATGCGCCGGACCTTCGGCGACCTTGCGGCCGTTGCGCAGGACGATCACCTTTTCGCAAACCTCCAGCACCTCGGCCAGCTTGTGACTGAC
>JBKBWK010000123.1:0-385 GCA_046313895.1 Paracoccaceae bacterium | reverse complement strand
GTCGGTTCGTCCATGATGATCAGCCGGGCGTCGGAGGCCAGCGCGCGGCAGATCGCCACCAGCTGCTTGTGCGCGACCGACAGGGTTTCGACCGCCACATCGGGGTCGATGTCAACACCCACGCGCGCCAGCGTGCGCTGTGCGACCTCGCGCATGCGGCCGGCGTTGAACAGCTTGCGGTGCTGGCCCAGTTCGATGCTGAAGGCGATGTTTTCTGCCACGCTGAGGTTGGGAAACAGCGAGAAATCCTGAAAGATCACCATGATCCCGGCAGCCGCCGACAGGCGCGGGTTAAGCGCGCCCTGCGCCGTGCCGGAAATCCTTATTTCGCCCCGGTCGCGCTGTTCGACTCCGGCGAGGATCTTGATCAGGGTCGATTTGCCGC
>JBKBWK010000122.1:0-947 GCA_046313895.1 Paracoccaceae bacterium | reverse complement strand
CGGTCAGCGACAGGCGGGGATAGCGCGCGGCCTCGGCCCCGTCCAGATCGGCCAGGGCCGCGTAATACTGCGCCTCGGCCACCCGGATGTCGGGACGGTTGCGCAACAGATCGGCCGGGATCCCGACCTTGGGGGTCAGCGCCGGGCGCGGAATGGCCGCAGCGCCATCCAGCCCCACCGACAATTGCCCCGGCACCTTGCCCGACAGCACAGCGATTTCGTTCATCTTGGTGCGGATTGCGGCCCGCAGCCCCGGCAACCGCGCCTCGATCTCGGCCACCCGGGCCTCGGATCGGGCGACCTCCAGCCGGGTTGCGGCCTCGGCGGCGGCCAGCGTCCGGGTCAGACCCAGGGTGCGGCGGCGGCTGGCCTGTTCTTCCTGCGCCAGCACCAACTGGCGCTGCCGCTGGCGCAGATCGATATAGGCATTGCTCAGGTTCAGCAGCACCAGAAGCCGGGCGGCATCGGCTTCGGCTTCGGTCGCAGCCAGCCGGGCGGTGGCGCCGCGCAGTTGCGCCTTGCGTGCGCCCCATGGGTCCAACAGCCAGCCAAAACCAAGCGTGCCGTTCAAGATCAGATCCGACCCCGATGCGCTGGACTGTTGCAGCGCCGTCGTGCCGCTCAGCGATGCGGCCCCCGGCACGGCCTGTACCTCGGCACGCGCCGCCTCGATCCGGGCCTGCGCAGCGGCAAGGCTCAGGTTTTCGGCCAAGGCCAGATCGACAAGCTGGCTCAGGACCGGATCTTTCAGCCCGCGCCACCACTGTTCGTTGGCCAGCAACACCGGAGCCGCCGCCCGGGTGCCCTGATAGCGCGCGGCAAAGGGAAACCCGGGACGGGCAGGATCAGAGGCGGGCACACAGCCCGCCGTCAGGGATGCCACAAGAACGGCCAGGGTGGCCGACCGCATGGTCCGGCCCTTGCGGTTGCCCGGTCTGCGCATGGGT
>JBKBWK010000121.1:414-982 GCA_046313895.1 Paracoccaceae bacterium | reverse complement strand
GTCCTTCTCGAACGAGATGACGAACAGTTCCAGCGACATGCCGGCAATCACCTGTTCCTCGATCGACAGGATCTTGCCGACGCCATGCGCCGGGTAGACCACGAATTCGTTGGGGCGGAATTCGGGCTTCTTGGTCTTGGTCATTCAGGTATTTCCTCACACAGGACCCGGTCCCGACGACAGGCCACCAGACCCCCGAAGTTCGCTTCGGGTGCACAGGTGGCCAGTCATCAGAAGTGCGCCCCGACGAGCAGCGCCGGGGCTGGCAGCAGGCTAGGCAGATTCGTTGTAACGATTGGATAACACGAATCGACCCCGATTCCAACAGCGTCAGAAGGCGAGGCCGCCATGCAGGGCGCGCAAGATCGCCGCAGCGCCCGGCCCTAGCTGCCTTCGCCGGGATTTTCCGAGAAGTAGCGGCTCAGCTTGTCCTTTTCGCCGTCGCGCTCCTTGGCGCCGGGCAAGGGATCCTTGCGCACGGTCAGCACCGGCCATTTCGCGGCATATTTGCGGTTCAGCTCCACCCACTTTTCCATGTCGGGCTCGGTATCGGGGCGAATCGCATCGG
>JBKBWK010000121.1:0-404 GCA_046313895.1 Paracoccaceae bacterium | reverse complement strand
GTTCTCGCCTTCGTAGAAGCAGTCCACCGGGCAGACTTCGACGCAGTCGGTGTATTTGCAGGCGATGCAGTTGTCGGTCACGACATAGGTCATGGGCGGCCTCGGGCGTCAGGGTCGTCAGACAGGTATTCCGTTGCGCCGGATCATTCAAGCGCCTGCGGGCCGGATTCGCCGGCGTCGAGGTCGGCATAGAGCCCCTGCGCCTCGGAGGCCGGGCCGCGGCGCAGGCCAAGGTCCAGCACCCGCACCACGCGGATCCGCCCGCCTTGCGCAAAGGTCAGCACGTCGCCGGGGCGCAAGGCATGGGCGGGCTTGGCCACCCGCTGGCCGTTCACCCGCACGCCGCCCTGTTCGACGCAGTCGGCCGACAGGCTGCGGCTCTTGAAGAACCGGGCCTGCCACAG
>JBKBWK010000120.1:0-998 GCA_046313895.1 Paracoccaceae bacterium | reverse complement strand
GCAATCGCTGGAGGCGGCTGCGGAACTCGCCCGAGAGGCGGGTTGCGATGTTCGCATTCTCGGCGATGCCCTGGAAGGCGAAGCGAGGCTCGTGGCCGAAGTCCAGGCGAAAGAGGCGCTGGCCTTGCAGCACTCCCTGCGCGCCGGGGATCCGCCGATCCTTCTCCTCTCCGGCGGCGAGTTGACAGTCACCCGGCGCGGTGATGGCATCGGCGGCCCCAATGCAGAGTTCTGTCTGGCGCTTGCAGTGGCTCTGGATGGCGCGGAAGGTATCCACGCGCTCGCTTGCGATACGGATGGCGTCGATGGTGCAGCCGAAGTCGCCGGCGCCATCATCGGGCCTGAGCTTCTGAATAAGGCTGCCGAACTGCATTGCGACCCAGAGATCGATTTGCAACGAAATGATGCCCATTCGTTCTTTGCGGCGTTGGACGCACAGGTTGTCACCGGTCCCACCCTGACCAACGTCAACGATTTCCGCGCGATCCTCGTGCAGCCGCGGCCGACCGCATAAAGGCTTTAGCCGAAAATCCCCTCCACTGACGAAATCCGACGCGTGATAGGTGCCGGTGCTCGCTGCATTGGCATGCCCGCGAGAAAGCCTGCGGTTGATATCTATCATGATAAATTATTGCAATTGGATTATCTATGTGAATTAATAGCGCGCATAAAGGATGCCAAATCGAAAGGATTTCCCCATGAAGAGGCTGTTCCGGAGCGCATTTGCCGCTGCCGCCTTGAGTGCCGCCATGATTGCCGCCCAGCCGGCGAGCGCGCAGACCCCGCCCAATGTTCTCGTCGTCGGTCAGATCGCCGAACCCAAGTCTCTCGATCCGCATACGGTGACCGCCACCAATGATTTCCGCATTCTGGTGAACGTCTATGACGGTCTGGTGCGCTTCACGGACGGCACGCTGGAGATCGAGCCGGCGCTCGCCGAGAGCTGGGACATCTCGGAGGACGGCAAGACCTATACGTTCAAGCTGCGTCAGGGCGTG
>JBKBWK010000119.1:0-1040 GCA_046313895.1 Paracoccaceae bacterium | reverse complement strand
CGAACGCCCGGCGGCGGCCAGTGACTGCGCCTGCGCCTGATAGTCGATCAGCGCATTCTCCACCTCGGCCACGGCGCCGATCACGCTTTGCCGCCATTGCGCCTCGGCCCCCCGCACCGCCGCCGCCCGCGCCGTGACAGCGGCCCGCGCCGCCGTGCCGGGGATCGCGGGCAGGGCCAGCTGCGGCCCGAACACATGCGACGAGGCGGTGCCACCGCCCACCAGATGACCCAGCGACAGCGTGCCGCTCAGCGACAGGCGCGGATAGCGCGCGGCCTCGGCCCCGTCCAGATCGGCCAGTGCGGAATAGTACCGTGCCTCCGACACCCGGATATCGGGGCGGTTGCGCAACAGATCGGCTGGAATGCCGACGGTGGGGATCAGCACCGGGCGCGGAATGCCCCCCGACCCGTCCAGAGCGACCGGCAGTTGCCCGGGCATCCTGCCCGCCAGAACCGCGATTTCATTCGCCTTGGTGCGGATCGCGGCCCGCAACCCCGGCAACCGCGCCTCGATCTCGGCGACGCGCGCCTCGGACCGGGCGATCTCCAGCCGGGTGGCGGCCTCGGCGGCGGCCAGGGTCCGGGTCAGGCCCAGCGTGCGGCGGCGGCCGGCCTGTTCTCCCTGCGCCCGCCCCAGCGGGCGCTGGCGGTGGCGCAGATCGACATAGGCATTGGCCAGATTGAACAGCACCAGCAGCCGGGCGGCATCCGCCTCGGCCTCCGCCGCGGCCAGCCGGGCGGCGGCGCCGCGCAGCTGCGCCTTGCGCGCGCCCCAGGGGTCAAGCAGCCAGCTGAAGCCCAGCGAGCTGTTCAGCATCAGATCAGAGCCTGACCTGCCGGAATGTTGAAGCGCCGTTGTGCCGCTCAGCGACACCTCCCCCGGCACCGCCTGCACCTCGGCGCGGGCGGCCTCCACCCGGGCGCGCGCGGCGGCAAGGCTCAGGTTCTGCGCCAGCGCCAGATCGACCAGCCGGATCAGAACCGGGTCCTTCAGCCCGCGCCACCACTGTTCATTGACCAGCAGAACCGGGGCCGCGG
>JBKBWK010000118.1:0-1054 GCA_046313895.1 Paracoccaceae bacterium | reverse complement strand
CCGCCCCTCACAGGCCGATGGCGTTTGAAAACGCCGCCGACCGGGCATGGGGCAAAGACATCCAGCAGGCCCCGATCCGGACCGCCAGGGCAGAGGCGCCTGTGGTGTCAAAGCACAGCCTTGGTGCCACCAGATCGGCCGCGCCCGACAGAACCGGCTGCATCAGACGGGCCGGATCACCGGGGTTCAGCCAGGTATCCGCATCGAGGTACAGGCGCGGACTCTGCCAGCCCAGAGCCTCATCTCCGGCCTGCAGGGCCGCGGTCTTGCCGGGGCGGGCCAGCTCGATCACCTCGGCGCCGGCTCCGGCCAGCCTGCGGATCACGGCGGCGCTGTCATCGGTGCACCCGTTGCAGACCCAGAGGATCCGCACCGCATCGCCCGTGGTGGCCGCCAGCAGCTTTGGCACCGTCAGCGTCAGCATGGTGGCTTCGTTGCGCAGCGGAACGATGATGCCATAGGCCGGGGTCATGACATGGGCCCTATTCCTTGGGGTTGGTCAGCAGAAACCCGGCGCTGACCAGCAGAAAAACCGCCGCAGCAGAGACGAAAACGCCGTCTGCCACCGGTGCCGTCCGCCAGGCCAACCCGATCATCGCCAGCTGCAGCCCCAGAAACACCCCCTTGGTCGAGATCATCCAGCGCGATCCCAGCAGGCTGCGCGGGCGGTTGGCCGGCAGCCAGCGTTCCCAGCCATCACTCTGACCATCGTCGATGGTCAGCAGGTACTGCTTGATCTGCCGGGTGCGGATCCCGTGATGGCACCATTGCAGCGCCGCACCCAAGCTGACCGCGCCCTGCGCGGCCGCCGCTGCCCAGGCGGTTTCGGGCAAGGTCAGAGCCAGAATGGCAAAGGCGGTGAACAGGGCCAGCGACAGGATCAGCAGCAGGTTCTGCAACAGGATGCGCAGCGCCAGTTCGCGGCGCAGCACCGGGCCATCGCCGGCAGCAAGCGACCCGGGCATCACCATGGTATCCGCTTCCAGATCTTCCAGCGCCGGGTCAGACGGTCGCCCCACATCGCAACCCGCGACCGGCTGCGGTCACCATACCA
>JBKBWK010000117.1:0-1063 GCA_046313895.1 Paracoccaceae bacterium | reverse complement strand
ATCCCCGATCTTCTTGCCCGACAGTTCCAGCGCGTTGATCAACCCGGCGGCACAGATCACCGCGGTGCCATGCTGGTCGTCGTGGAACACCGGGATGTCCATCATCTCTTTGAGACGCTGTTCAATGATAAAGCACTCGGGCGCCTTGATGTCCTCAAGGTTGATGCCGCCAAAGGTCGGGCCCATCAAGGACACCGCCTTGATAATTTCTTCCGGATCTTCCGTGTCCAGCTCGATATCGATGGCGTTTACGTCGGCAAACCGCTTGAACAGAACCGCTTTGCCTTCCATCACGGGCTTTGACGCCAGCGCGCCCAGATTGCCCATGCCCAGAATGGCCGTGCCGTTGGTGATCACCGCCACCATATTGCCCTTTACCGTGTAATCGTAGGCCAGGGCCGGATTATCGGCGATGGCCTGCACGGGAACCGCAACGCCGGGCGAATAAGCGAGGCTGAGATCGCGCTGTGTTGCCATCGGGACCGAGGCAACAATCTCGAATTTCCCGGGGCGCGGTTCCAAATGGTAAGCAAGCGCCTCTTCAGGCGTGACACGATTTTTCGAGGACATGGGCCATATGTTCCTTGAGGGTTTCCCAGTCGTCATAGCGTCCCGAATGCAACCGCACAATGCGGTGATGGAGCGGCTACAAAAGCTGCCGTACCCAATCCCGCCCTTTGGCCAGTTCGGCGATCCTTTCAGGATAGTCTGCCTGCAACAGTCTAATGGCCCAGACCTGCACTTCGGGTTTGCCGGTGCGCCTCGCACACCACAGGATTTGGACCAGCGTTTGCCAGCGTGTCGGATCAAGACCCCAAGCCGCATGCAGTGCAACCAGTTCGCTGCCCCATTCGGCACGCGCCTTATGCAAATCTGCCTGCACCAGACACAGGTCTGCATGGCCATCTTGCAAGTCACGGTGCAATGTCAGCACGGCATCGGCCTGATCCAGATGACCGGTGCGGAGCAATTGCCCGGCCAACCGGGCGACGTCTCGGCTGTGGGACAGTCGTGGCGGGTGGCCGCACAAGGAAGCGACAAACGCCATCACCCGGCCAAGCCC
>JBKBWK010000116.1:0-1079 GCA_046313895.1 Paracoccaceae bacterium | reverse complement strand
GATCGTCAAGGTGTCCGAGGTGCTGTGATGCGGGATCTGGACCTTATCACCATCGGGCGCTCATCGGTGGACCTTTATGGCGCGCAAGTGGGCGGACGACTGGAAGATATGGCCAGTTTCCAGAAATACGTCGGCGGCAGCCCCACCAATATGTCGGTCGGTACGGCCCGGCTGGGGCTGCGGTCCGCGCTTTTGACCCGTGTGGGAGATGAACACATGGGCCGCTTCATCCGCGAGCAACTGGTACGCGAAGGTGTTTGTGTCGATGGGGTCAAGACCGACCCTGATCGTCTGACGGCGCTGGTGTTGCTGGGCATCCGCGACGAGCACCATTTTCCGCTGATCTTCTATCGCGAAAACTGCGCAGATATGGCGCTGTGCGAGGATGATGTGGATCCAGCCTTTGTCGCCCGTGCGCGGGCGGTGGTGGCAACCGGCACGCATCTGTCGCACCCGCGCACCGAAGCCGCGGTGATGAAGGCATTGACCTTGGCGCGGGCAAACGGCGCGCAAACCGCACTGGACATTGACTACCGCCCAAACCTTTGGGGGCTTGCAGGGCACGGTGAGGGCGAAAGCCGGTTCATCGAATCTGCTGCGGTGACGGCCAAGCTGCAATCCACCCTGCATCTGTTCGACCTGATCGTCGGCACCGAAGAAGAATTCCACATTGCGGGCGGCACCACCGATACCATCGCTGCCCTGCGCGCCGTGCGGGCTGTGTCGCAGGCCACGCTGGTGTGTAAACGCGGACCGATGGGGGCAGTTGCCTTCACCGGCGCGATCCCTGACACGCTGGACGAAGGCGAGGCCGGACCGGGGTTCCCGATCGAGGTGTTCAACGTGTTGGGGGCTGGCGACGGCTTCATGTCAGGTCTGCTGAAAGGCTGGCTTGATGCCGAGGCTTGGCCAGCCACGTTGAAATATGCCAATGCCTGCGGGGCCTTTGCCGTCAGCCGTCACGGCTGCGCGCCCGCCTATCCGTCATGGGAGGAGTTGCAATTCTTCTTTGCGCGCGGCGTCGTCAACCCCGCCCTGCGCCATGACAAACCGCTGGAACAGATTCACTGGTCCACCAA
>JBKBWK010000115.1:0-1089 GCA_046313895.1 Paracoccaceae bacterium | reverse complement strand
GCATAGCGCACGTCCCCACCAAAGACGAGATATTCACCAATGCCGTTGCCCCAGAACGAGACTTTCGTGAAATCGCCAGTGTCATCGAAGGCCGCGACGAAGATTGCATTGACGGCATCGCCGTCGACCTGGCTCGGGAACAGCCCATCTGCATAGCTGTCTGCCGAAGCGACAAGGATCGGCGTGCCATCATCGAACGAGATGTAAAGATCCGTGGTCGGGTCAAAGCAGCAGGTGGCCCAGTCGCCGACCTCGAAACCGATGGAATTGACGGCCGAGCCGAAGGTCAGCGTGACACCGCTGCCAAAATAACCCATCGGAGCGGTGCGCGGATTGCTGCCATCACCATCGGGGTTGATGGACACGACCTGACCGCTCATATCGCTATAGATGGTGGGAAACATGGAGCCGCCGTTGTTGCGGGTGAT
The DNA here is from genome assembly GCA_046313895.1 of Paracoccaceae bacterium. Classification (GTDB taxonomy): domain Bacteria; phylum Pseudomonadota; class Alphaproteobacteria; order Rhodobacterales; family Rhodobacteraceae; genus Pseudotabrizicola. Next base: position 661 of record JBKBWK010000115.1, on the reverse strand, counting down.
CGTATAGGCCCCCCGGTCAATCGAGGTGCCAGAGCCAAGTGACGCCCAGACATCATTCGCCACGGTGCCGCCAGCGCCGGTCACGGTGGTGTTGAAGGTCGTGCGACCTGCGGCGATACCGTCGAAGATTGTGACAATGGTGGCATTTGCGGCAGCGGTCATGCCTGTGGTCAGCACCGCTGCTGTCAGAAGGGATTTGAGCAGTCTCATAATTGCGTATCTCCTAATCATGCCGCGCGGCGGCCTGCGGCACGGCGGGGGGCAGACACCAGAACACTCGTGACAAAACGCACAAACCAGACTGGGCAAAATGTGAGCAGGGGCAGAAATCTTGCCCGAATCAATTAAACGTTAACGGGTGAATTCCGTCAACTTCAATCAAGATTTTGCCTTGAAATTGCCATGTTTTTGGGGTCGCGCCTCGTTCCCGTCGCGGTATCGGCCCATCTTTTCGGCCGATTGTCGTGTTTTTGGAAACTGAAAATCGCTGGGATTGTAAGGCCGAAAAACAATCATCCCATGGTTGTGGTGCTGAGTCGCCGGATCCGTTCTGATCTCTGGCACAGCCCAGGCCGCGCCGAACCGCAGGTCAGGGTCGGGCTTTTGCCATCCGGTCCTGCATCAGCCCCCGTACGGCGGCTTCGTAGCGGTCAAGCCGGTG
>JBKBWK010000114.1:0-1208 GCA_046313895.1 Paracoccaceae bacterium | reverse complement strand
TGCACCTGCCGAAGCGTCGTCGAACCTCGCGCGCTATGACGGCGTGCGCTACGGGCATCGCGCCAAGCTGAGCGCGGACGACGGCATTACCGAAATGTATGAAAAGACGCGCGCCGAAGGCTTTGGTCCCGAAGTGCAGCGCCGGATCTTGGCCGGCACCTATGTTCTGTCGGCAGGGTTCTATGACGCCTATTACAACCGGGCCCGCAAGGTCCGTGCGTTGATCAAGCGCGACTTCGAGGTGGTCTTTGCCGAAGGTATTGATGCCATTCTGGCGCCTACGACCCCGTCTTCGGCCTTTGGCCTGGGCGAGCAGGGCGGCACGGACCCTGTCGAGATGTATCTGAACGATGTCTTCACTGTGACGTTGAACCTTGCCGGTCTGCCCGGTGTGGCGGTGCCGGTGGGTCTGGATGCCAAGGGTCTGCCCTTGGGCTTGCAACTGATCGGCCACCCATGGGCCGAAGCGGATTTGCTCAATCACGCCTATGTGCTGGAGCGTTCTGCGGGGTTTGTGGCCAAACCGAACAAATGGTGGTAGGTGCCACGGCTGAATGAACCTTGGATCCTGACGATCATGCGCGTTCCTGCTTTTTTGTTTTTGTCATTGACCCTTGCGGCCTGCACGCCTTCGGTGCCGGACAGTGGTGCCGGCGTCGGTTTCCAGGATTACAATTCGTATGTGCGTGAACGCGATGCCTCGGCGCCGCGCCCGCAGGCCATCGTGCCACCCGGCTTTTCGCCGGACCAGATTGGGGCAGCGATTGACCGCGCCGATGGGCAGGCTCCTTCCACAGCATACGGCGCTGCGGCAACGGGCGCGGTGATCGGAGCGCCTGCAACGGCACCTTACGATACGGCCAATGCAATCCGGCCCCGAGGCAACGCGCCGGCCGGAATTCGCGAGGAGTCAGGGGAGATGGCACGGGCCAACCCGGGCATTTCAGACGAAAACGACTTTGCGGCGGTTTCACAGCGGGAAACCATCGAAAGCGACCGCGCCCGCATCGAGCGCAACCGCGCCCAGTATCAGGTGGTCCAACCCGGCGCGCTTCCAACCCGGCCTGGCGAATTGGGGCCGAATATTGTGGACTATGCCTTGGCCACAAGCCATCCCAAGGGCACGCAGTTGTATCGGCGGTCATCCTTCGGCATGGGTAGCGCGGCGGCGAAATGTGCGGGCTATGCCTCGCCGGATCTGGCACAGC
>JBKBWK010000113.1:0-1234 GCA_046313895.1 Paracoccaceae bacterium | reverse complement strand
TGTCCGCCATCAGCGCCCATGGAACTGTTTAGCCTGATTGCGTAGCGGAGGGTTTGCGGCTCATCTTTACCCTAGATGGAGTTGAAGATGATGAAGAAACCCGTGACGCCGAAGGCGCCTGCCGAGCAGGTTGTGAAGGATATCCGGCGCGCGACGCGCAAGCTGCATTCGTCTGAGGAAAAGATTCGGATCGTGCTGTCCGGCCTTCGCTGCGAAGACAGCATTGCCGAGGTGTGCCGCAAGGAGGGCATTGCCCAAAGCTTGTATTACAGCTGGTCGAAGGAGTTCCTCGAGGCTGGCAAGAAGCGTTTGGCCGGTGACACAGCCCGCCAAGCGAACAGTGGCGAAGTCAAAGACCTGCGCGCTGAAGCATTGGCACTGAAGGAACTGGTGGCCGATCTCAGCCTTGAGAACCGTCTGCTCAAAAAAAACATTACCGGGGCTGGGGGCGACCACGAATGAGATACCCCGCCGCTGAAAAGCTCGAAATAATCCGGCTGGTGGAGCAATCGCATCTGCCTGTCAGGCGCACATTGGCCAAGATAGGGATCCCACCGACTACGTTCTATCGGTGGTATGACCGCTTTGTGGAACATGGGCCTGAGAGGTTGGAGGACAAGCCCTCTTCCCCTTCCCGGGTCTGGAACCGCATCCCAGATGCGGTGCGGGACCAGATCGTGACCCTGGCGCTGGAAGAGCCCGAACTGTCGCCCCGCGAGTTGGCCGTAAAGTTCACCGACACAGAAAAGTATTTTGTGTCAGAGGCTTCAGTCTACCGACTGCTCAAATCGCACGACCTCATCACCAGCCCGGCCTACATCGTCATCAAGGCGGCCGATGAGTTCAAGGACAAGACCACGGCGCCCAACCAGATGTGGCAGACCGACTTCACCTATCTCAAGGTCATTGGCTGGGGTTGGTTTTACCTGTCCACGATCCTGGACGATTACTCGCGCTACGTCATCGGTTGGAAACTCTGCGGCAACATGCGGGCCGAGGATGTCACCGACACGCTCGACATCGCCTTGGCAGCGTCAGGTTGCGACAGCGCCAAGATTCTGCACAAACCGCGCCTGCTCAGCGATAATGGTTCGTCTTACATCGCTGGCGATCTGGCGGAATATCTAGAAGACAAAGGCATGAAGCACGTCCGCGGCTGTCCGCCATCAGCGCCCATGGAACTGTTTAGCCTGATTGCGTAGCGGAGGGTTTGCGGCTCATCTTTACCCTAGAT
>JBKBWK010000112.1:0-1307 GCA_046313895.1 Paracoccaceae bacterium | reverse complement strand
ACGCGCTGCAGACGCTGGCTTTCGAACTTCTGTGCGATCCGGCACTGGGGTCGGGCGACACCCGCATCGCCTTGGTGTGCGGTTTGGCAATCGCGTCCGGGGCCGAGGGGATGGTTTTGGGGCAAGCCCTTGACATCTCCGCCGAAACCTCTGCGAGACCCCTGAAACTCGACCAGATCACCCGGCTTCAGGCCGGCAAGACCGGCGCGCTGATCCGCTGGTCCGCCGAGGCGGGCGCTGTGATTGCCGGGGCAGATCCAGCGCCGCTGCGTGCCTATGCAACCGCTCTGGGATTGGCCTTCCAAATTGCCGACGACATTCTGGACGAGACGGGCGATGAAGCACAGGCCGGAAAACGGCTGCACAAAGATGCCGATGCAGGCAAGGCTACCTTCGTGTCCCTCCTAGGGCTTGCGGGCGCACAGGCACAGGCGCGCGCGCTGGTGGCTGAGGCGGAAAGCCACCTTGCAGCCTATGGCAGCAAGGCGCAAACCCTGAAAGACGCTGCCCGCTTCGTGATCGCGCGCAAGAACTAAGGCCCAGAGGCAGAACACATGACCAACCGACCCCCGACTCCTCTGCTTGACCGCGTTACACTGCCATCGGACATGAAAACCCTGTCCGACCGCGAACTGCGGCAACTGGCCGATGAATTGCGGGCCGAAACAATCTCTGCGGTGTCGGTCACGGGGGGCCATCTGGGCGCGGGTCTGGGTGTGGTCGAACTGACCGTCGCCCTGCACGCCGTGTTCGACGCCCCGCGTGACAAGATCATCTGGGATGTCGGCCACCAATGCTATCCGCACAAGATCCTGACCGGGCGGCGCGACCGCATCCGGACCCTGCGGACCGAAGGCGGATTGTCCGGCTTCACCAAACGGTCTGAATCGCCTTATGATCCGTTCGGTGCGGCCCATTCCTCGACTTCGATTTCGGCGGCACTTGGCTTTGCCATGGCGGCTGATCTGGGTGGTGACCCCGGCGATGCCGTGGCGGTCATCGGTGATGGATCCATGAGTGCCGGCATGGCGTTTGAGGCGATGAACAATGCAGGCCACCTAAAAAAAAGGCTGTTTGTGGTGCTCAACGACAATGAAATGTCGATCGCCCCCCCGGTTGGTGCCTTGTCCAGCTATCTTAGCCGCCTTTACGCCGAAGCTCCGCTCCAGGACCTAAAAGCCGCCGCCAAAGGCGCGCTTGGCCTGCTGCCGCAACCCTTTCAGGATGGCGCGCGCCGGGCCAAGGAAATGCTCAAGGGGATGGCGATGGGAGGCACCCTGTTCGAAGAATTGGGCTTTTCCTATATC
>JBKBWK010000111.1:0-1375 GCA_046313895.1 Paracoccaceae bacterium | reverse complement strand
CAGGGCGTCACGGGCTGCTGCAATCGTCCATCCGTTCGCGCTCATTCCACCACCTTCGGCACCGCAAAGAAACCTTCGCGCGCATCCGGCGCGTTTTTCAGAACCGCAGACTGCTGGTTGCCATCCGTCACCACGTCCGCCCGCCGCTTCAGGCGCATCGGGGTGACACTGGTCATCGGTTCTATTCCGGTGACATCAACGCCCTTCAACTGTTCCATGAACCCAAGGATCGACGACAGTTTTTCCGCCAGAGCCGGCAGATCGCCATCTTCGACCCGGATGCGGGCAAGCTTTGCCACCTTGCGGGCGGTATCTGTATCAATGGACATCCATGCCCTCCGTCAATTCTGCGTCCGGGTTTATCCGCGCCGCCCCGTCACTGCAAGCGGGCTGGTACGGTCCAGATGATTCGCTGTCCCGGATCGCCACCTTGTGTGTTTCTGCAATTTCGCCAATGCTCCTTGGAGCACCATTTTGACAACTGGCAGGGAAAAATCCGGCGGGGTCAGCACAATCCACCGTTGTATTTTCCGCCTTATGCTGTGGTTGGGCCGCTTTTCTTTCGCTCGGGCACCACAAAAATGCCATTCTTCTGTCCGGGCACGCTTTTGCGTGCGGGGCATTTGAACACGAAGGAGTATTCGATGAAGAATTTTCTTGCTGGCGCTGTGGTCGCAACGGTGGTCGGCCTGTCGTTCGGGGCCGCCACTGCGGCTACGATTATCGATGAATCAACGCAAGGCTAATATAACGCCTCGATCGGAACTGTACTGGATGGAAGCAACGCTTTTGGCGGCAATTTCATGTTCCCGACTGCGAACAGCGCAGGCGGAGACCCTTCGCTGGACATTCCCGCCGGGAATGAGCCCGATCTTTCAGCCGCCTCTGCGGCGCTTGGAAGCTGGCTGACCACGCCAGCTACACCGGGGGGCAGTTGGTCGGCAGGACCAGTGGCGATCCCTGCGGCCTGGGCGGTCAACACCGAAACCGCGATCATATATGCGATCGATGCCGGTACGACTGGCCTGACCAATGTTCTGGCAAGCTTTGGCGTCGACAATGGTCTTTTCGTCTGGCTGAACGGAACCTTCCTTGGTGGCCATCTGCGGCCGGGTGGCGTTGAGGCGGGTGAATTCCAACTGTCGCTGGGTGATCTGGCCGCTGGCACTAATTACTTGCAGATCCTACGCGAAGACCATGGTGGCGTAACTGGCTATTCAGTGCTCGTGACTGGCGAACCGTCGCCTGTGCCGCTTCCGGCTGCGGGCTGGCTGTTGATGGCGGGCGTGGGTGGTCTTGCTGCCATGCGTCGGCGCCGCAAAGCCGCCTGAACCCGTTTCAGAAGTCTGTGTAAGCACGAGGCGCTTTGCCTCGT
>JBKBWK010000110.1:0-1556 GCA_046313895.1 Paracoccaceae bacterium | reverse complement strand
TGCGCAAACAGGCCCGCATCTTCGGCGGCGCGACGCAACGCGCGGGATTTGTTGACGGTTTCCTGAAATTCGGCTTCTGGGTCGCTGTCATAGACCACGCCGCCGCCTGCCTGCACATACAATGTACTGTCTTTCAGAACGGCGGTGCGCAGCGCGATGCAGAAATCCATTTCGCCATTGGCGGCAAAATATCCGACTCCACCGCCGTAAACACCGCGTTTTTCCGGCTCCAGCTCGTCGATGATCTCCATCGCCCGCACCTTGGGCGCCCCCGATACGGTGCCGGCGGGCAGGCCGGCCAGTAGCGCCGACAGCGCGTCTTCACCCTTTTTGATTTGGCCCACGACGTTCGAGACGATATGCATGACGTGGCTGTAGCGTTCGATGGTGAATTTCTCAGTCGGATGCACGGTGCCGACTTTCGCGACCCGGCCGACATCGTTGCGGCCAAGGTCCAGCAGCATCAGATGTTCGGCCAGTTCCTTCTGGTCGGCCAGAAGATCCAGCTCCAGCGCCTTGTCCTCTTCGGGCGTCTCTCCGCGCTTGCGGGTTCCGGCGATGGGGCGGATCGTCACCTCGCCATCGCGCAACCGCACAAGGATTTCCGGACTGGCGCCGATGATTTGAAAGCCGCCGAAGTTGAAAAAGAACAAAAAGGGCGACGGGTTGGTCCGGCGCAAGCTGCGATACAGCGCAAAGGGCGGCAACTCGAACCGCTGTGCCCACCGTTGGCTTGGCACCACCTGAAAGATATCGCCCGCGCGAATGTAATCCTTGGCGCGCTCGACGGCCTGCTTGTAGCCTTCATGCGTGAAGTTCGACACCGGCACACCGACCGGCATGACCTCGCCCAGATCGCGCTGCGCTGGTGGCGCACGGTCCAGATCGCGCAAGGCGTCCATCACACGCTCGGCCGCTTGGGCATAGGCCGCACGGGCCGACAGGCCAGAGCCAACCCATGCCGGCGCGACCAGCGTCACCTCGCCTTTCACCCCGTCCAGCACCGCAATCACCGTGGGCCGCATCAGAACGGCGTCAGGCACGCCAAGTGGATCAGGGTTCACGTTCGGCAGGTGTTCGACCAACCGGATCATGTCATAGCCAAGATAGCCGAACAGACCAGCCGACACGGCAGGCAAATCGGCAGGCATTTCGATCGCACATTCAGCAATCAGGTCACGCAGGGTTTTTAGGGGGTGGCCGTCAAGCGGGCGGAACGCGGCTGCATCGAAACGCGCCTCGCGGTTAATCTCGGATGCTGTGCCCTTGCAGCGCCAGATCAGATCTGGCTTCATCCCAACGATGGAATAGCGCCCGCGCACCTCGCCGCCGGTGACCGACTCAAGCATGAACGTATCCGGCCGTGCCTCGCCCAGTTTCAGCATCAGGCTGACGGGCGTATCCAGATCGGCGGCCAGACGGGCCCAGACCAGTTGGTTCTTTCCCGCGTTCCAGTTGGCCTCGAACACATCAAATGCGGGGGAAAGGATCATCTGTCAGGACTTTCGGCAGGTCAGTTGAATTGGGCGTGGATGGCGTTGATGGCGTTCTGATCA
>JBKBWK010000109.1:0-1615 GCA_046313895.1 Paracoccaceae bacterium | reverse complement strand
CGTCGGAACGTTTTTGGCCATGATTGCGGTGGCCCTGCTGCCCCGCGCGGATGAGGCTGGCGGGTTTCTGACGGGTCTGGGGTTTCAAGGGGCCGGATGGCTGCTGCCGCTGAGCTTGCCCGTCCTTGCCTCCATCGTAGCTTTCGCTGCAACCCGCTATGCTGCCTTCCGCACCTTGAAAGGGCTTACCTGATGATCGCCGTGCGTTGGATCCTGTCGGTTCTGTTCAACATCCAGATGTATCTGGCCATGGTGGTCATTGCCGTTGTCTTCGCCCCTTGGGCGCTGTTTTCGCGCGAGGGGGCTTTTGCGGCCTGTCACACCTATTGCCGCTGGGTGATCTTTACGGCCCGCATCATGTTGGGATTGAAGGTCGAAGTGCGCGGCACGCCGCCCACAGACGAAGTTGTGGTTGCAGCCAAGCATCAAAGTTTTTTCGACATTCTGGTGATCTTCGACGCCATTCCGCGTGGGAAGTTCATCATGAAACGCGAATTGATCTATGCGCCCATTCTTGGGCAGTTCGCCCTTCGCATCGGGTGCATTCCAGTCGATCGCGGCAAGCGCGGCACGGCCATTGCCAAGATGAAAGCCGACGTCGCAAAAGGGGCCGCCGAGCCCGGCCAGTTGGTCATTTACCCACAGGGAACACGCGTAGCTCCGGGTGTTTCAAAACCCTACAAAGTTGGCTCCGGCCTTTTGTATGAACAGCTGGGGCAACCTTGTGTGCCTGTCGCCACCAACATCGGCGTGTTCTGGCCAAAGCGGAGCATCCTGCGGAAACCCGGCACCTGCGTTGTTGATTTCCTGCCCCGGATCGAACCCGGTCTTCCGGTTGCTGACTTCATGAAAAGGCTGGAAGAAAACATCGAAACCGCGTCGGATGCCTTGCTGGTGGAAGCGGGCTTTCGTCGCTGAACCACCATAGCACTGGGCGTCTGCTTTGCGCCTCCAATGATTGGGTCAGGCCACTTTCAGCGCGACAATTCCTGCCAGAATCAGCGCAATACCGATCACCCGCACGGTATTCACTGGTTCGCCAAACAGAATCACGGCCAAAATGGCGGTTCCCATCGTACCGATCCCGACCCACACCGCATAAGCGGTTCCAACCGGCAGATCCTTCATCGCCAACGACAAAAGCCAAAAACTGACAAGCGCACCAAGGATGGTCAAGGCCGATGGAACAGGACGCGTAAAGCCGTCAGAATATTTCAACCCGATCGCCCAGCCAGTTTCAAAAAGCCCTGCGACCAACACCAAAAGCCAAGGACTCACGCAGCAAGGCCCTTTGATCCCATTTCGATAAATTTTGACCGGCGATCCTTGATCAGGGCGTCGGGCTTCTTGCCAGACAATTCTTTCAACATCGCCTCGATGCCCTTGCCAACAGCCTCGATCGCTTCTCTGCGACCACGCTGCGCGCCGCCCAAGGGTTCCTTGATGATCCGGTCGATCACGCCCAGCTTTTGCAGGTCTTGTGCCGTCAGGCGCAGAGCCTCGGCCGCTTCGCGCATCTTTTCGGCGTCTTTCCACAAGATGGATGCGCAGCCTTCGGGGCTGATCACCGAGTAAACCGAGTGTTCCAGCATCGCGACCCGGTTTGCCGTTGCAA
>JBKBWK010000108.1:0-1637 GCA_046313895.1 Paracoccaceae bacterium | reverse complement strand
AGATCTGGCTGGCCGATATGGTAGATTTCGCCGAAATGAACGCTGTCTGGGACGCGTGGGTGCCGCAGGGCCACACCCCGGCACGGGCCACGGGCGAAGCAAAGCTGGCGGCCCCCGGCTATCTGGTCGAAGTCATCGTGACCGCAGCCCTGCGCCCCTGATACAAAACACTGGAATGTGTCTGGAGGTCTGGATTTTGACCTTCAGACAACCTCGACATGACTGTTGTGATTGTTGAGATTTATCAGCGTTTTGCAGTGGTTTTTTAATGTAAAATATCAGCTTTTCGTAGCCTCAACCCCGGAACCATGCGGCCAGACGTGCGGTCGATCCGTCTTTTCCGTCCGTACCCGCCTTGCCTTCCAGAACCGGCTGCAAGGCAAGCGCAAGTTCCTTGCCCAATTCCACCCCCCACTGGTCATAGGAATTGATGCCAAGGATCACACCTTCGACAAAGACCCGATGTTCATAAAGCGCGATGATCTGGCCAAAGGTGAACGGTGTCAGCTGGTCATAGGCAAGGGTTGTGCTGGGGCGGTTGCCGGGGAACACCCGGTGGCGGGCTTGACGGTCCAGTTCCACCCCGGCCAATCCCTTGCGCGCCATGATCGCGGTCGCCTCGGTCAAGGACCGGCCGCGCAACAATGCCTCGGATTGTGCCAGGCAATTCGACACCAAAAGCAGATGCTGATGCGCAAGGTCGGGTTCATGTCCACGCCGGGCAACCAGAAATTCGCAAGGCACGATCCGCGTGCCCTGATGGATCAGTTGATAAAACGCGTGCTGGCCATTGGTGCCGGGTTCACCCCAAACGACGGGGCCGGAATGATACGGCAGATCGGCTCCGTCCATGCTGACGCGCTTGCCGTTGCTCTCCATCTCCAGCTGCTGCAAATAGGCCGGCAGCCGACTCAGGCGCTGATCATAGGGCAGAACCGCGCGGGTGGCATAACCGCAGATCTGGTTGTGCCAGATGCCCACCAAGGCCAGAAGCACCGGCAGGTTCTGCGCAAAGGGCGTCTGGCGGAAATGCGCATCCATTGCCGCCCCGCCGCGCAGAAATTCGGCAAAGCCAGTTGGACCCACCGCCAGCATCACCGAAAGACCGATCGGGCCCCACATCGAATAGCGTCCGCCAACCCAGTCTTCGAAGCCGAACACCCGTTCACTTGAAATCCCGAAAGCCGCCGTCTTGTCGGCCGCCGTAGAGACGGCCACGAATTGCGCAGCCGGATTGACCACCTTTTGCGCCATCCATGCCCGAACCGTCTGGGCGTTGGTCATGGTTTCGATGGTGGTAAAGGTCTTTGACGCGACGATTACCAGCGTCGTTTCCGGGTTGAGGTTGCGCAGGATGTCTGCGGCATGCGCGCCATCGACGTTCGAGACGAAATGGCAACGCGGGCCGTCATGGAACGGGGCCAAGGCCAGAACAGCCATGGCCGGGCCAAGATCCGACCCGCCGATCCCGATATTGACCACATCGGTGATTTGCCCGCCCTGCCCGATGAACCGGCCATTGCGCACATCGTCGGCAAAGGCCTGCATACGGGCGTAAGTGTCGCGCACCGGGGGCATTACATCACTGCCATCCACCACCACCGCCGCGTCAAGATTGCGTAGCGCCGTGTGCAGAA
>JBKBWK010000107.1:0-1638 GCA_046313895.1 Paracoccaceae bacterium | reverse complement strand
CGGTCCAGCGCCAGCCGCGACAAGGAACGGTCGATATCCGGCACGCGGCGGAGCAGGCCGCGCAGGTCTTCACGCAATTGGCTTTGCTCCAGCATGAAGCGCACGGATCCAAGTCGCGACCGGATCAGCCCCAGATCGCAGGATGGTGCTGAAATCCGCCGCTCCAACAGCCTCGCCCCCCCTGGCGTTACTGTGTGGTCCACGGCAAGCAGAAGCGACCCTTCGCGCCCACCCGACAAAGCTTGGGTCAATTCAAGACTGCGCCGTGTGGCAAAGTCGATCTGCATCGCTCCGCCCGGCGTTTCGCGCACTGGGGGCCGCAGCAACGGAAGCTTCCCGCGTTGCGTTAGGTCAAGGTAGTCGACCAGCGCTCCCATGGCAGATACCTCGGCCCGGTCAAAGCTGCCAAAAGCATCCAGAGACGCGACACCGAACAGTGCACAAAGCCGCTTTTGCGCAGAAACAGAGTCGAAACTACCGCGGGACAACGGTGTAACTGCCGCCCCCACATCTTGCGCTATCGGTGCCACATCCCGGTCGCGCAAATCGCTTACCAGCACCTCACGCGGGGCCAGTCGCGCAAGTTCTGGCGACAGGCGCGCCAATGGGCAGCTCATGACCCGAAGCTCTCCGGTGGAAATATCAGCCCACGCCAAAGCTCCGTCATCACGTACCTCACCCCAAGCGGCAAGGTAGTTGTGACGGCGCGCCTCCAGCAGCGCATCTTCGGTCAGGGTGCCGGGCGTCACCAGACGCACCACATCGCGCCGGACCACAGATTTTGATCCGCGCTTCTTGGCTTCGGCAGGATCTTCCATTTGTTCGGCAATCGCGACGCGAAAGCCCTTTCGGATCAGTGTCAGCAGGTAGCCTTCGGCCGCATGGACCGGCACGCCGCACATCGGGATCGGCTCGCCCAGATGGAATCCGCGCTTGGTCAGGGCAATATCCAAAGCTTCGGCCGCTGCAACAGCATCAGTGAAGAACATTTCATAAAAGTCGCCCATCCGATAAAACAGGAGCGCGCCGCCGTTGGCACGTTTTATCTCAAGGTATTGCGCCATCATTGGCGTCACATTGGCGTCTTCGTCCGGCACACGCGCCCCCCCTGCTCTGGTGCAAATCCTACAAAACCGGGGCTGCGGGCGAAAGGCCTAACCCTGAGTATAGACCTGTCGCCTGCGCATGGTAGGGTGCTTGGATTGGGCGTCGGCGGCAGACCAAATTGGAAAACGGGGGTAGGGTGCGCAACCAGATTGATCTTTCGGTCCCACCAGAGGCGCTGTTTCTGAACCCGGCCCGCGATGTTGGCGTAGGGTTTCTGTCGGCCCCGGAGTATTGGTGGCGACTACGCGATCCAGCGCTGATCGAGGCGTTTGCGGCATCGGGGGATGACGCCATGAACGCCCGCATTGAAACTTGTGTGCGGCAGACAAAGCGTCACCGCAGCTTTGCCAAGGCTGTTGAGTTCAATGTGGTGCCGGTGCTCCTGACCGACGCACAATTTCGACAGTCGTATGCCGCAGCCGGGGGCCGCTGTCTGTTGAATGGTGCGGCAGGGGCGCGGCTTCTGAATCGCTTTGGCTGGGATCGGGCGGATGCCGGGCAAGATCCGGACGCCGTGTTGGCGGCCTATTT
>JBKBWK010000106.1:0-1898 GCA_046313895.1 Paracoccaceae bacterium | reverse complement strand
ATCGGCGATGAAACCGACGGCACGATCATTCCGCAAGACCTTGGGCTCGATTGGGCAATCTCGAAGAAAAAGGCGGACTTTTTGGGCAAACGCGGGCAGGAGCGCAGTTTCCTTGCCAGCCCGGATCGTTGGAAACTGGTGGGGTTTGAGACGCTGGATGGCTCGGTGATCGAGGATGGCGCCTATATCCCCGATCACGGGGTGAACGCCAACAATCAGCGCAATGTGCAAGGACGCGTGACATCGACCTACCATTCCCCCACGCTTGGCAAAGGCATCGCCATGGGCCTGCTGCGCCACGGGCCGGACCGCATGGGCGAAGTGGTGGAGTTCACGAAAATTGCGGGCGGAACCACGCGGGCGCGGGTGGTCAGCCCGGTTTTCTATGACAAGGATGGGGAGAAGCAGAATGTCTGATCCGGTCAGCCCGCTGAAGGGCGCATCCTTTGACGGCTTTGTCCAGGTGCGCGAGATCGGCCCGTTGGGCATGATCACCCTGCGTGCAAAGGACGGCACAGCCGGCCTTGCCGCCGCAGTCACCGCAGCCACCGGTTGCCCGTTGCCGACAAAGCGCCGCATCGAGCGTCTTGGCGATACAGCCGCAGGCTGGATGAGCCCTGATGAATATCTGCTGATGGTGCCCTATGCCGGGGTTGGTCCCGCCATGGCCACGATTGCCAAGGCGATGGAAGGGCAGCATTATCTGGCAGTTGATGTCTCTGACGCGCGGGCGGTGTTCCGGATCGAGGGTGATCGGTCAGATCAGGTGCTGCGCAAGCTGTCACCAGTGGATTTCGATACTCTGGAACCGGGCGAATTGCGCCGCAGTCGGGCGGCGCAGGTGGCGGCGGCGTTCTGGCGTGACGGAGAAGGCTTCACGCTGGTGTGTTTCCGGTCGGTGGCTGGCTATGTCATGCAACTTCTGAGCACCTCTGCCCGAAAGGGATCTGAATTGTAGGTGACGCAAAAGGGGGGCTGTCTGCCCCCCTCGGCCTGCGGCCTCACCCCCCGAGGATATTTTTGAACAGATGAAGGGGCTTATAGCCCGACCAACTGGCGAATATCTTGCGGTGTGGCCCCTTCCGCGCGGAATTTCGCCAAGGCACGGGCATCGTCGCGTTTGGCCAGACGTTTGCCGGTCTGGTCGCGGATGAGGCGGTGGTGGTGGTAGATGGGCGTGGGCTGATCAAGCAGGTTTTGCAGCAAGACATGGATCGTTGTCGCTTCGAACAGGTCTTCGCCCCGGGTGACATGGGTGATGCCCTGGGCGGCATCATCGACCACGACGGACAGGTGATAGGAGGTGCCGAAATCCTTGCGCGCCAGCACCACATCACCGATGCGGGTGGTGATGTCGGTGGCAGTTGTGACGATCGTGCCGCCGTGGGTCGGACCGGTTTCGGTGAAGCGGAGGCTGGGACGCGTGGCGACGGCAGCGGCGATGTTCAGGCGCAGGTGCTGGTTGCCGGGTCTTGGCGCATTGGGCGAGGGTAGGCTGCGGCAGGTGCCGGGATACACAGGGCCATCCGGGCCGAGTGGCGCGCCCTCTTGTGGGGCGCCAAGGGCGGTTTCGATATCGCGACGGGTGCAGGTGCAGGGGAAAAGCAGACCCACCTGCCAAAGCCGGTCAAGCGCCAGGTTGAAGGCGGGATGGCGGTCGGACTGACGCATCGGCACGGCGTCCCAGCGGATGCCGAGCCACGCCAGATCATCAAGCAATTGCGCTGTCCATTCCGGGCGGCTGCGGGCGGGGTCGATATCCTCGATCCGCAGCAGGAAAGTCCCTGCATGGGCGCGGGCCATGTCATGCGCCAGCAGCGCAGAATAGGCGTGACCCAAATGCAGCGGACCAGTCGGCGATGGCGCAAAGCGCGTGACGAAAGCCGCAGATGCTGCGT
>JBKBWK010000105.1:0-1956 GCA_046313895.1 Paracoccaceae bacterium | reverse complement strand
GATGGCGACAACCAGATCGAGATCACCTTTCGCAGCGTTGTGCAGGAAGGGGCGGCCCGTCAGGCGGCCCAGCCGTTTCCCATCCCCTATCATGCGCCGAACTGCCCGATCCCGAACGGCAACATGTTGCGCAAACCGCAATGCGACTTCGGTTGGGACTGGAACATCGCCTTGCCGACCTTTGGCATCTGGGGTCGGGTCGGGCTGGACCGCGCGGGGCAGCGCATCGGCGATATCGTGATCGACCAACGCCACGAAGCCGGGGCGGTCGATGTCATCTTGCGCATCGAAACCGGGGCGGGTGATGCCACGGCCAGCCTGTGTGGCGTCACCGCCACCGCGCCCGCGACGGGCGGCATCGCCACGCTGACCCTGCACATTCCAAACCCGGACCTGTGGTGGCCCGCAGGGCAGGGCGCGCAGACCCTGCACGCATTGACCGTCACCTCCGGCAGCGCAACGGCGTCCCGCCGCATCGGTCTGCGCGATCTGAAACTGATCTCCGCCCCCGATGGCGCTGGCCGCAGCTTTGGCTTTCAGGTCAACGGTCGCCCGGTCTTTGCCAAGGGCGCAAACTGGGTTCCCGCCGACGCCCTGCATGGCCGCATCAGCCCCGATGCCGTGCGCGGCCTTTTGCAATCGGCCAAAGACGCCAACATGAACATGATCCGGGTCTGGGGCGGCGGGCGGTATGAGCCGGACTGGTTTTATGACATCTGCGACGAGCTGGGCCTGATGGTTTGGCAGGATTTCATGTTCGCCTGCCATTTATACCCCTCGACCCCCGATTTTCTGGCCGAAGTGGCGGCCGAGGTGCGCGATGTGGTCGGCCGTATCAATCACCATGCCTGCATCGCCTTGTGGTGTGGAGACAATGAGTTGATCGGCGCACTAAACTGGTTTGACGAGTCGCGCCGGGACCGTGACCGCTATCTTGTCAACTATGATCGCCTGAACCGCACGATTGAAACCGCCCTTCTGACGGTGCTGCCGACTGCCAACTGGTGGCCGTCGAGCCCCAGCCCCGGACCGATGGCCTTTGGCGATGCCTGGCATGACGACTCCAGTGGCGACATGCATTTCTGGTCTGTCTGGCACGAAGGGCGTGACTTTGACCATTATCGCGATGTCAAACCGCGGTTTTGCAGTGAATTCGGTTTTCAGTCCTATCCGTCGCTGTCGGCCATTTCCACTTTCGCCGCGCCGCGGGATTGGAACATTGCCGACCCGGTGATGGAAAGCCACCAGAAAAACGCGGGTGGCAATGCGCGGATTGCCGAGACGATGTTCCGCTATTTCCGGTTTCCGTCGGACTTTGCGAATTTCGTCTATCTGTCGCAAATCCAACAGGGATTGGCCATCCACACCGCTGTCACAGCTTGGCGGGCGTTGAAGCCGCATTGCATGGGCACGCTTTATTGGCAACTGAATGACACGTGGCCTGTCTGCAGTTGGTCCAGCCTGGACCACGGCGGCAACTGGAAACTGCTGCACCACATGGCGCGGCGCTTCTTTGCCCCCGTCGCGGTGATCGCGGTGCCCGATGCTGACCGGATCACACTGACGGCAGTCAATGACACGTCGGGCGACACCACGATCAGCCTTGAGGCGACAGCCGTCAACATGGCCGGCCAATGCCGCACGTTGCTTCAGGCAAAGGCTACGCTGGACACGCTGGCCGCAACCCCCTGCGCTGTGATCGACCGCGCGCATCTGGCAGCAGACGAGGTGCTGCACTGGCGCTGGACCGACGTGGCTGGTGCGACAGGTCAAGACATCTTTGCCCCCCGCCCGTGGAAGGCCTATGATCTGACCGACCCAAGGATCACGCTGACCGCGACGCAGGGCAATGACCACTGGGCCATCACCCTGTCGGCTTGCAGCCTTGCCCCGTTTGTGGCTTTGGAAGCCGATTGTCCGGGTCGGTTCTCGGACAATGCTTTCACCCTGATACCC
>JBKBWK010000104.1:0-1956 GCA_046313895.1 Paracoccaceae bacterium | reverse complement strand
GGGTATCAGGGTGAAAGCATTGTCCGAGAACCGACCCGGACAATCGGCTTCCAAAGCCACAAACGGGGCAAGGCTGCGGGCCGACAGGGTGATGGTCCAGTCGTCATCGCTCTGCTTTGCGGTCAGCGTGATCCTTGGGTCGGTCAGATCATAGGCTTTCCACGGGAGAGGAGCGAAGATGTCTTGGCCTGTCGCACCGGCCCCGTCGGTCCAACGCCAGTAGAGCACCTCGTCTGCTGCCAGATGCGCGCGGTCGATCACAGCGCACGGGGTTGCGGCCAGCGTGCCCAGCGTGACCTTTGCCTGAAGCAACGTGCGGCCTTGGCCTGCGATGTTGACGGCTGTCACCTCAAACCTGATCGCGGTGTAGCCCGACGTGTCATTGACTGCCGTCAGTGCGATTCCGTCAGCATCGGGAACCGCTATCACCGCCACGGGGGCAAAGAAGCGCCGCGCCATGTGGTGCAGCAGTTTCCAATTGCCACCGTGGTCAAGACTGGACCAACTGCACACTGGCCACGTGTCATTCAGTTGCCAATACAGCGTGCCCATGCAATGCGGCTTCAACGCCCGCCAAGCCGTTACTGCGGTGTGGATGGCCAATCCCTGTTGGATTTGCGACAAATAGACGAAATTCGCAAAGTCAGACGGAAACCGGAAATAGCGGAACATCGTCTCGGCAATCCGCGCATTGCCCCCCGCGTTTTTCTGGTGGCTTTCCATCACCGGGGCGGCAATGTTCCAATCCTGCGGCGCGGCGAACGTGGAAATGGCCGACAGCGACGGATAGGACTGAAAACCGAATTCACTGCAAAACCGCGGTTTGACATCGCGGTAATGGTCAAAGTCACGCCCTTCGTGCCAGACCGACCAGAAATGCATGTCGCCACTGGAATCGTCATGCCACGCATCGCCAAAGGCCATCGGTCCGGGGCTGGGGCTGGATGGCCACCAATTTGCAGACGGCAGCACCGTCAGAAGGGCGGTTTCAACCGTGCGGTTCAGGCGATCATAGTTGACAAGATAGCGGTCACGGTCACGGCGCGACTCGTCAAACCAGGTCAGCGCGCCGATCAGCTCATTGTCACCACACCACAAGGCGATGCAGGCATGGTGATTGATACGGCCGACCACATCGCGCACCTCGGCCGTCACTTCGGCCAGAAAATCGGGGGTCGAGGGGTACAGGTGGCAGGCGAACATGAAATCCTGCCACACCATCAGGCCCAGCTCGTCGCAGGTGTCATAAAACCAGTCCGGCTCATACCGCCCGCCGCCCCAGACCCGGATCATGTTCATGTTGGCGTCTTTGGCCGACTGCAAAAGGTCGCGCACGGCTCCGGGGGTGATGCGGCCATGCAATGCATCGGCGGGAATCCAGTTTGCGCCCTTGGCAAACACCGGGCGACCGTTGACCTGAAAGGCAAAGCTGCGGCCGGCGGCGTCGGGGGCAGAGATCAATTTCAGATCGCGCAGACCGATGCGGCGGGACACAGCTGCGCCGCCGGAGATGACGGTCAAAATGTGCAGGGTCTGCGCGCCCTGCCCTGCGGGCCACCACAGGTCCGGGTTTGGAATGCGCAGGGTCAGTGTTGCGATGCCTCCCGTCGCGGGCGCGGTGGCTGTGACGCCACACAGGCTGGCCGTGGCATCACCCGACCCGGTTTCGATGCGCAAAGTGACATCGACCGCCCCCACTTCGTGGCGTTGGTCGATTACGATATCACCGATGCGCGGCCCGGCGGGTTCCAGCGCGATCCGACCCCAGATGCCAAAGGTCGGCAAGGCGATGTTCCAGTCCCAACCGAAATCGCATTGCGGTTTGCGCAACATGTTGCCGTTCGGGATAGGGCAGTTCGGCGCATGGTAGGGGATGGGGAACGGCTGGGCCGCCTGACGGGCCGCCCCTTCCTGCACAACGCTGCGAAAGGTGATCTCGATCTGGTTGTCGCCATC
>JBKBWK010000103.1:0-2336 GCA_046313895.1 Paracoccaceae bacterium | reverse complement strand
GACTATGACCTGATCGCCTATGTGGTGTTTTCAAAGGCCGACTACATTTACGCCGACCAGTTGGAAAATCTGGCGAAATATTTCATGAATCCGAAACTGGCTGATCCGTCGTGGAACGCGGGCGATCTGATCGACGGTTATGTGCAGAACATCGGTGTGGCGGGGGGCGAAAAGGGCTATCTGCCGGGCAAGACAGGCTCACTTTACGGGCTGCCCTTCGGGTCGGAAACCTCGATCCTTGGCTATCGCACCGACATTTTCGAAAAACACGGCCTGAAGCCGCCAGCGACCTATGACGAACTGCTCGATCTGGCCTGCAAGATCCCGGAACTGGAGCCGGGCATGGGCGGGCTGGCCAGCCGGGCGGCATCAGGCCAGCACGCAAGCCATGCCTTCCTGTTGCACCTTGCCCCCCTTGGCGGGCGGATCTTTGATGACGCCTGGAACCCGATCCTGAACAACGCCGAAGGTGTGGCCGCCGCCGAGGCCTTGAAAAAGATCGTCGGTTGCGGACCAGAGGGCGCGCAAACCTTTGGCTTTGCCGAGGCAGGAGCGGCCTTCCTGCAAGGCAAGACGGCGATGTTCCTCGACAGCACCGCCTTTGCCGGGCAGGTGGATGACCCGAGCAAAAGCCAGGTGGTTGGCAAGGTGGCATGGGCGCCGCACCCTGCGGGCGTGCGCAAGGGCAGCCAGACCGGCGGCTTTGGCATCGCCATCCCGAAAAATGCAACCAACAAAGAGGCCGCCTTCCTGCTGATGCAATGGCTGACCTCGGCCGAAACCGACAAGAAGATCGCTCTCGCCGGCGGCAACCCGATCCGCTACTCGACCCACGCCGACCCGGATGTCAACGCTGCCTTCCCGTATATGGCAACCTTTGGCGAGGCGTTGAAGGATGCCGATCCTGACTGGCGCCCGATCATCCCGGTTTGGGGCAAGATCAATGGCGATTTGGGCACCGAATTGTCCAAAGTGCTGACCGAAGGGCTGGACGTGCAGACCGCGCTTGACGGTGTGGCCGAACGCGCCCGCGCCACGATGACCGAGGCCGGGTATTACACCTGGACCAAGTAAGCCGATCCGGGGCGGCGGCCGCCGCCGCCCCAACGCCCCCCGGAGTCCGCCCATGCAAGCCGCCAACATCAACCGCCTGACGCCCTACCTGTTTCTCGCCCCGGCGGTGATCATCCTGACCGTCGCGCTGATCTATCCGGTGGGTTATATGGTTTGGGCTTCGTTCCTGAACTGGAACCCAAGTCAGCGGATCGGAGAGGCCGACTTTGTGGGCCTCGCAAACTACACCCGCCTTCTGTCTGACGGACAATTCCGCGAAAGCTTTGGCGTCACTTTGGTGTTTGCCAGCGTGGTCGTCACAATCGAGATGGTAATGGGCGTTGGCCTTGCGTTGCTTCTGGACCGCGAATTACGCGGCATGTCAGTGCTGCGCACCCTGTTCATCCTGCCGATGATGATCGCACCGATCGTGGTGGGCTTAATGTGGCGCTATATGTATCATCCGACCGTCGGGATCTTCAACCGCACGCTGAAATCACTGGGGTTTGACAGCATCCCGTGGCTGTCGGACCCGACCTGGGCGCTGGTGTCGGTGATCATTGCCGATGTGTGGCAATGGACGCCATTCATCTTCATCTTGTCGCTGGCCGCGCTGCAATCCTTACCCCGCTCCACCATGGAGGCCGCTCGTATAGACGGCGCGACGGCGTGGCAAACCATTCTCTATGTCAAGCTGCCGCTGATGCTGCCGGTCTTGATCGTCACGGGTCTGCTGCGCCTGATCGACGCCTTCAAGGTGCTGGAGGTGATTCTTGTGCTGACGGGCGGTGGCCCCGGCCTTTCGACCGAGATCCTGTCTTTGCGCATCTCGCGAACCGCATCCGAATTTCGCGAGCTGGGTTCTGCCGCCGCGATGTCGAACCTGCTGTTGATGATGCTGATGGTCCTGACGCTGGCGATGTTCGCCGTCACAAAGATCACCGAATCCCGCGCCCGAAGGAAAGCCACATGAACCCCCGCGCCATGCCCGCCTTTACCGCCCTGCTGGTCGTGCTGGTGCTGATGGCCACCGGGCCGATCATGCTGATGCTGGCCACATCCCTACGGCTGAACGTCGATATCATGTCGGATACCGCCAGCCTGATCTTTGTGCCCACCCTGCGCAACTATGAAACCGTGCTTTGCGATGTATTGTGGTATGCGCCCGAGCATGTGAGCCGCTGCGACCGCACCTTCAGCCGGGCTTTGGGCAATTCACTGGTTGTCGCCTTCAGCGCCACCGCAATCACGCTGATCATCGGCTGCATGGCGGCCTACGCGCT
>JBKBWK010000102.1:0-2337 GCA_046313895.1 Paracoccaceae bacterium | reverse complement strand
GAAGAAACAGCACCGGCAGGTCGTCGGGCAACAAGGGCAGGGTCGCTGCCACCATGCCATCAACGATCGCCTGATCCACGGCCAAAGGCAGATGCGGTCCATGTTGTTCGACAGCGCCCACAGGCAAAACCGCGATCAGATCACCGCGTGGCAGATCTGCGAAATCCTTGGCGGTATAGTGCGCCCAGAACCGGTGTTTCATGCAATCCCTCCAACTGCCCGCAAGGGCCGCCCCGGCGCCATGCCCTGCACGGCCTTCAAAATCGAATTCCTGTCGATCCCGAAGTGCCGATAGAGATCTGTCACCGTTCCGGTCTGCCCGAAATGTTCGACGCCAAGCCCGACTGTGCGATGTCCATGCACCGCGCCAAGCCATGACAGGGTGGCCGGGTGTCCGTCGATCACCGTGACAATCAGGCAGTCACGCGACAGCCCTGCCAACAGGTGCTCGACATGTGCTTCGGCCTGCCGCCCGTTGATCCGTGCGGTCTGGGCGGCCTGCCAGCCTGCGTTCAAACGATCAGCCGAGGTAACGGCCAAAATCCC
Source organism: Paracoccaceae bacterium (assembly GCA_046313895.1). Lineage (GTDB taxonomy): Bacteria > Pseudomonadota > Alphaproteobacteria > Rhodobacterales > Rhodobacteraceae > Pseudotabrizicola. The sequence goes on along the minus strand of JBKBWK010000102.1, from coordinate 1,791 downwards.
GACATCGCGCCGACCTTCTGCCAAAGACCCCGCCGCCGCAATCGCTTCACTGGCCACAACGCCTTGATAAGCGATCACCACCTCGCAGTTCGGCCCCGGAGCGCGCAGCCAGTAGCCACCGTCAATCACGCCTTTGCGAATGCTGTCGGCCGGTCGGCGCGGTTGCTCCAAAGTCCTCGTGGAAAGCCGAAGATAAACCGACCCGCCCCCTGCCTCGCGCTGCCAATCGGCCGCTTCGGCGCGCACACTTTCGCGCTGCATATAAGCAAAGGCCCATTCCATGATAACAGCCAGTTCATCGGCAAAGGCAGGCTCAAAAGCCGCAAGCCCGTCCTGGGACATTCCGATCAAGGGTGTTGCAATCGACTGGTGCGCGCCGCCTTCGGGGGCCAGCGATACACCGGACGGCGTGGCCACCAGAAGAAACCGTGCCTCTTGATAGCAGGCATAGTTGAGCGCATCCAAACCCCGGCTGATGAACGGGTCATACAGCGTGCCGATCGGCAGCAGCCGTTCCCCGAACAGCTCGTGCGACAGACCGGCTGCACCCAACATCAGCATCAGGTTCATTTCGGCGATGCCAAGTTCCACATGCTGACCCGACGGCGAAAACGCCCATTTCTGGGCCGAGACAACCCGCTCATCGCGGAATGTGTCAGCCTGTTCGTCGCGGGCAAACAGGCCCCTTCGGTTCACCCAAGGCCCAAGGTTGGTTGAAACCGTCACGTCCGGTGAAGTTGTGATGATCCTGTCGGCCAGCGGCGTGTCGGATTTTGCCAAAGCGTCAAGGATCTTGCCAAAGGCGGCCTGAGTGGAAATGTCCTGATCGTCGGGTGCGGGTATAACGGGCACAGGTACCAAGGGTGCTTGCAGCTTGCGTGTGCCGTCGCGGTTAAACGGTATGCGGTCCAGAATTTCGTCGAGGGCCATTTCAGTCAGGCCAAGACCTTCGACGCGGCTCCATTCAAAACCATCGCGGATTCCCATTCGGGCGCGGAATTCGTCCATCTGCGACAGGCTCATCAATCCGGCATGGTTGTCCTTGTGGCCCGCCAGCGGGGTGCCCCAGCCTTTGACGGTGTAAGCGATAAAGACCACCGGACGGTCATGTGTTCCCGCCTGATCAAAGGCCGAAGTCACGCTGGCCAGACAATGCCCCCCTAAATTCTCCATCAACCGGGCAAGGTCATCATCCGACCGTCGCGCCAACAGGGCTGTCACGTCGCCCTGATCGCAGATTTCGTCCATCAGCCGCTTGCGCCACGCCGACCCGCCTTGAAACGTCAGCGCGGAATAAAGCTGGTTCGGACAGCGGTCGATCCAGTCCCGCAATGCGGCACCGCCGGGTTCGGCAAAGGCCGCCTGCTGCAAGGCGCCATATTTCAACGTGACCACATCCCAGCCGAACGCCTTGAAAATTCCGGTGATCCGCTCGGACAGACCTTCGCGCACCACACCGTCAAGGCTTTGGCGGTTGTAGTCGATGATCCACCAGCAATTCCGCAGCCCGTGTTTCCAGCCTTCCTGCAAACACTCGTAGATATTGCCTTCGTCCAGTTCGGCGTCCCCGACCAAGGCCACCATCCGCCCTTCGGGCAATGCGCCCCATCCCCGAGCACGCACATAGTCCTGCACCATGCTGGCAAACGCGGTGATCGCCACGCCAAGGCCAACCGAGCCGGTAGAGAAATCCACCTCCACGTTGTCCTTGGTGCGGGATGGATAGGACTGCACCCCGCCAAAGCCGCGGAAATTCTGCATCCGCTCAAGCGTCTGCTTGCCCATCAGGTA
>JBKBWK010000101.1:0-2655 GCA_046313895.1 Paracoccaceae bacterium | reverse complement strand
CGTTCAAATTCAAAGGCGCCTGTGCCTTCGATGTACAGCCGTTCGGGTTCATCGGCGGCCGAACAGATCAACCTGACACGCGCCTCGTACAAGGCGTCAATCAAGGTGACAAACCGCTTTGCTTCGTTGTAGTTTCCTGCGGAAAGCTGAGGGATATCCTCAAGGATCAGCACGCGGATCGCGCTTGCGATGGCAAGAAAGTCTGCTGCACCCAGCGGTCTTGCGCACAGTTCCCAGAACGTTGCCCGACCGATGCCGTTGGCGAAATGGGGAAGTTCAACCTCGCGCCCGTTGACAGGCAACTTCAATGGCGCGCCGGGCGTTCCGCCAGTCAGATCGGCCCAAATGGCGTTGATCTCGCCGCGGACCTTGCCGGCCGGATGGAAATAGACCTGCGCACCGGCAAGCCGATGCTGGCGATAATCGTTCGGGCTTTCCAGTTCGTCGATGGTCAACCGGTCGCGCAGCATGGCGATGAACGGCAAAAACAGCGCCCGGTTCAGCCCGTTCTGGTACAGATCTTCGGGCGGTCGGTTCGAAGTGGTGATGATGACCACGCCTGCGGCAAACAGCTTTTCAAACAAGCGCCCTACAATCATCGCGTCTGTGATATCGGTGATCTGCATTTCATCGAAGGCCAGCAGTCGGGTATCCTTGATGATGGCCTCGGCCACCGGAGCAATGGGATCTTCGACACCACGTTTTCGCGCGGCATGCATCCCGTGGTGGATGTCCTGCATGAACGCGTGGAAATGCACCCGGCGTTTCTGGGTGATGGCGGTGGCGTCGCTGAACAGATCCATCAACATGGATTTACCGCGTCCGACGCCACCCCAAAGGTAAAGACCCTTTGGCGGGGTCAATGGCTTGGCAAACAACCCTGCAAAAAGGCCGGTTCGCCGCGTGGCATTCTGTTCCAGCCAAAGGCGCAGGCTTTCCATTTGCGGCAAGACGGCATGCTGTGCCGGATCAGGGCGCAGGGTGCCGGCCACAACACGGGCCTCATAAATCTCGGACAGGGTTTGACGCATGGCCTTGTATACAACGGTATGCGGACAATTGGCAACGGGTCGAGGGCACGGATTACGGCTTGTGGGGTGGAATCAAAACGGTTTGACTGGGAAAGGGATACAGGGGGCGGGCATGACGGAATGGTGGCGTGGATCTGTGACCTATCAAGTCTATCCACGATCGTTTCAGGACTCGGATGGCGACGGTATCGGTGATCTGCCGGGTATCACGGCCCGCCTGCCCCACCTTGCGGCGTTGGGCGTGGATGCGGTCTGGCTGAGCCCGGTGTTCAAAAGCCCGATGGCGGACATGGGCTATGATGTATCTGACTATACGGATGTAGACCCGCTGTTTGGCACTCTTGCGGATTTCGATGCCTTGGTGTCTCGGGCACATGCGCTTGGTCTGAAGGTCATCATTGACCAGGTGATTTCCCACAGCTCGGATCAGCATCCGCACTTTCAGGAAAGCCGGACAAGCCGCGACAATGCCAAAGCGGATTGGTATGTCTGGGCCGATTCGTGTGCCGATGGCAGTCCGCCGAACAACTGGTTGTCGGTCTTTGGGGGCAGTGCGTGGGAATGGGATGCGCGCAGGCGGCAGTATTACCTGCACAATTTCCTGCCATCGCAGCCTGACTTCAACTTTCACAACCCGCAGGTGCAGGATTGGGCGCTGTCGGTTCTTCGCTTCTGGCTGGAACGTGGCGTGGATGGCTTCCGGCTGGATACGGTGAACTACTATTTCCACGACCGGGAGTTGCGGTCCAACGGACCGATGCCGTCAAAGGACAACCGCCCACCGGTCAACCCCTATGAAATGCAGGACCACAGGTTTTCGAAATCCCGACCCGAGAATTTGGGCTGGTTGGAACGGATGCGGGCGCTGACAGAGGAATACCCGGACCGGACCATGGTCGGCGAAGTCGGCGATGCGCCATGGCGCAACGTGCAGATCATGGCTGACTACACCCGGCCTGGGCGTCTGCACATGGCCTATAGTTTCGACATGCTGGGGCCAGAGTTCACGGCGGCGCATTTTCGCGAAAAGATCGAAGGATTCTTTCAGGGGGCGCCGGATGGCTGGCCGATGTGGGCGTTTTCCAACCATGACGTGGTCCGCCATGCGACACGCTGGGCCGATCATGGAACGCAAGATGCCGTGGCCAGGCTGGCTGCTGCGATGTTGTTGTCGTTCGAAGGTTCGATCTGCCTGTATCAGGGCGAGGAGGCCGGGCAGATTGAAACCGACATTTTGTATGAGGAATTGACCGATCCGCCGGGGATAAGGTTCTGGCCCGACTACAAGGGCCGCGACGGCTGTCGCACGCCCATGGTCTGGGATGCGTCGGAACATGGCGGCTTTTCCACCGTGAAACCCTGGCTGCCGGTCAAGGCTCCGCAACTGGCGCGCAATGTGGCGGCCCAGGACGGATTGATGGGGTCCGTGCTTGAATTTTACCGCGAGATGCTGGCCTTCCGAAAGGCAACGCCTGCCCTGCGCACCAGTCGGACGCGGTTCTTTGATGTGCCCGAGCCGGTGCTGGCCTTTGCGCGCGGCGATGATATGGCCTGCGTGTTCAACCTGTCGCCTCGGCCGGTGGTGCTGGCGGCGACGGGGGCGATCTTGGACGCCGCTCCGCGC
>JBKBWK010000100.1:0-2934 GCA_046313895.1 Paracoccaceae bacterium | reverse complement strand
AACGGCTGGGCCGCCTGACGGGCCGCCCCTTCCTGCACAACGCTGCGAAAGGTGATCTCGATCTGGTTGTCGCCATCGCGAACCACTCCGGCCAGCGGCACCCGCCAGCGGCGAAAGGCATTTGCGGCCCGCAGAACGACCACGCCGTTCAGCCGGATCTCGGCCACGGTGTCCAGTCCTTCGATCACCAGATCGACCGGGCTTCCGTCGTGGGGAAATTGGCGCGTGGCTGTCCAGTCCCGGTCGGCAATCCAGCGCAGCGCGTATTCGTTCTGCCCCCAATACGGATCGGGGATCGCGCCTGCCGTGTGCAGGGCAGTGATGCCGTCGCCGGGCAAGACGAAGTCCACATCATGGTTGCCCGCCCCATCCCTGAGACGCCATTTGCCCCCCAGATCCATAGCGGTCAGAGCCTCAGTTCACTGGCCGTGTCAAAGAGGCTCGCCTTTGACATATCGACGTGCAGATGCACCTGCGTACCGCGGGCCATGCGCCGTTCGACCGGCACCCGGACCGACATTTGCCCCCCTGCCGCCCTGAGCCAGACCAGACTGTCCGCCCCCATCGGCTCATCCAGTTCGACCACGGCCGGGATGGTCCGGCCCGGTTCGGCATGATCCTGCACCCCCAGATGTTCAGGGCGCAGGCCCAGAATGGCCTTGTCGCGCGCACCGACCGTTCCGCCCTCGTATCCCGCCAGCGACAGGCTCAGATCGCCCGACCGGAAGACATGCCCGCCCTCCACCGTGGCCCCGTACAGAAAGTTCATCGACGGGCTGCCGATGAAGCCCGCCACGAACAGGTTGGCGGGACGGTTATAAATCTCTTGTGGCGCGGCGAGTTGCTGGATGATCCCGCCGCGCATGACGGCGATGCGGTCAGCCAACGTAAGCGCCTCGATCTGGTCATGGGTCACATAGACCATGGTGTTGTTAAGTTGTGCGTGCAACCTTTTGATTTCTACACGCAATTCGCTGCGAAGCTTGGCATCGAGGTTGGACAGTGGCTCGTCGAACAGGAACACATCGACATCGCGCACCAGGGCGCGGCCAATGGCAACCCGCTGGCGCTGCCCGCCCGACAAGGCGGCTGGCTTGCGGTCCAGAAGCGGGCCGATTTGCAGGATCTCGGCCGCGCGCGCCACGCGCTTGTCAATGTCCGGCTGGGGCATCCTGGCGTTCTTCAGGCCAAAGGACAGGTTGCCGCGAACCGTCATCTGCGGATAGAGCGCATAGGATTGGAACACCATCCCAATGCCACGCTCGTTCGGTTCCGCCCATGTCACGTTCTTGCCCTTGATCCAGATCTGGCCGTCGGTGATGTCCAGAAGCCCGGCAAGACAGTTCAGAAGTGTCGATTTCCCGCACCCAGACGGTCCCAAGAGCACCACGAATTCACCCTCGGCCACATCAAGGTTCATGTTTTTCAGAACCGAAACCGCGCCGAAGTTCAGCGTCAGATCCTTGACTTCAATCGAATTGGTCATGCGTCAGCCTTTCACAGCACCGGCGGCGATGCCGCGAACGAACAGTTTGCCGGAGACAAAGTAGATGAACAGCGGGACAAGGCCGGTCAGCAGGGTGGCGGCCATGTTGACGTTGTATTCCTTTACCCCCTGCACCGAGTTGACGATGTTGTTAAGCTGCACCGTCATCGGGTAAAGATCGGGCTTGGTATAGACCACGCCGAACAGGAAATCATTCCAGATTCCAGTAACTTGCAGGATGATGGCCACCACGAAGATCGGCAGGCTCATCGGCATCAGGATCTTGGCATAGATCGACCAGAAGCCGGCGCCATCGACCCGGGCGGCTTTGAACAACTCCTCCGGGATCGTCGAGAAATAGTTGCGGAACAGCAACGTCAGGATCGGCATGCCAAAGATGGTATGAACCAGAACCAGCCCCCAAAGCGTGCCGTAAAGACCCATTTCGCGCAACAGGATCACGATGGGATACAGCATCACCTGATAGGGGATGAATGCCCCGAAAATCAGGATGGTGAAGAACAGATCCGACCCCTTGAATTTCCAGAATGTCAGCGCATAGCCGTTGATACTTGCCACCACGATGGACAGAAAGACCGACGGGATAAGGATACGGACAGAATTCCAGAACCCGCGCGACAGACCATCGCAATTGAGGCCCGTGCAAGCCTGCGACCACGCCTTGACCCATGGCTCGAAGGTGATCTCAACCGGGGGCGCAAAGATATTTCCCATGCGGATTTCGGGCATACCCTTCAAGCTGGTCATCACCATGACCCACAAGGGCAGAAGGTAGTAAAAGCAAAAGACCAACAGCGTGCCATAGATCATGATATTTCGGCCCGACAGCGCGCGCTTTGGCTTGGCACCGCGCGGGCCGACCATGGCATCGCTGCGCGATCCGGTGTGCGGGCTTGTCATGACATCAGCCATGTTTCTTGCCTCCGAATTCAAGGTAAGCCCAAGGGATCAGCACGATCAGCACCGTCAGCAGCATCATCGTCGATGCCGCAAAACCCTGCCCCAGGTTCTGCGCCTGAAACATGTAGTCATAGACATACATGGCGGGCACCTGGCTGGCGGTCCCCGGCCCGCCCGATGTTTGAGCGACCACCAGATCGTAAAGCTTGATGATCCCCGCCGCCACGATGACAAGCGTGGTGATGAACACCGGGCGCATCATCGGCAGGATCACGAAAAGATAGGTTTTCCACGTCGGGATCCCGTCCACGCGCGCGGCTTTCCAGATGTCTTCGTCGATGCCGCGCAAACCGGCCAGCATCAGGCACATCACGAACCCGGTGCCCTGCCACAGACCGGCGATCAGCAGACCATACAGCACCAGATCGGGGTTGTTCAGCGGGTTGAAGGTGAAACTGGTCCAGCCCAGCCCGCGCACGATGGACTGGACACCGAACTCGGGGTTCAGGATCCATTGCCAAACAAGC
>JBKBWK010000099.1:0-3018 GCA_046313895.1 Paracoccaceae bacterium | reverse complement strand
CATCACACAGGTCGGGCTGCCATGGATTCCCAATTTGTGTTCAAGACTGACCACGCCAAGGCTGTTGCGCCGGCCGGGATTGCCGGCTGCATCGGGCAGGAATTTCGGCACCAGAAACAGACTGATCCCCGAGGTGCCGGGGGCGCCGTCGGGCAGGCGGGCCAACACCAGATGCACGGTATTTGGCTGAAAGTCGCTGTCGCCCCAAGTGATGTATATTTTCTGTCCGCTGATCGCATAGCTGCCATCGCCATTGGACTCCGCCTTTGACCGCAGGGCGCCGACATCCGATCCGGCCTGCGGTTCCGTCAGGTTCATGGTGCCGTTCCATTCCCCCGAGATCAGCTTTGGCAGATACAGCGCCTTCAACGCATCGCTGGCGTGATGTTCCAGCGCCTCGATCTGGCCTTGGGTCAGCAGCGGGTTCAATTGCAACGACAGACAGGCCGCTGAAAACATGTCATTGACCGCACTCGCCAGTGTCAGTGGCAGACCCATGCCCCCGTGATCGGGCGATGCGGCAATGGCCACCCAACCACCGTCGGCAATCGCCCGATAGGCCTCGGCAAAGCCGGGCGAGGTGCGCACGACACCGTTTTCCAACCGGGCTGGGAACTTGTCGCCCGAACGGTTGACCGGGGCAAGCACTTCGGCTGCCAGCCTGCCGGCCTCTGTCAGCACGGCCTCGACCGTGTCGGGGGTTGCGTCTGCAAAACGGTCGGTCGCAGCGACTTGCGCAAAACCCACGACGTGATCCATCAGAAAACGCAGGTCGTACAATGGGGCGCGATAGGGCATGTCAATCCTCGGGGCTGGACGGCCCGCCTTGGCAACAGGGGCGGGCAAGAGTAAGGGCTTTGACGAACAGGTTAGCCATGGGGGCCGACCGCTCAAGCCATACGCTGCGTCACATGACACTTAAAACGCAAGACCTGATGCCTTCGGACGAAGGCTTGGCGCAGGCCGTCGCGATCTTGCGCGCCGGAGGTTTGGTCGCCATGCCGACCGAGACGGTGTACGGGCTGGCCGGTGATGCCACCAACAGCACGGCGGTCGCGCGCATTTTTGACGCCAAGGGCCGGCCGCAGTTCAACCCGCTAATCGTGCATGTGCCTGATCTGGCGATGGCCCGCAGGATCGCCGTGTTTGACGACAGGGCCGAAGCGGTTGCCGCAGCGTTCTGGCCAGGGGCGCTGACGCTTGTGCTGCCGGTGCGTCCGGATGCAGGTGTGTCGCCCTTGGTGATGGCGGGGTTGCCGACGGTTGCGGTGCGCTGCCCTGCGCATCCTGTCGCTCAGGCATTGTTGCGGGCTTTCGGCGGGCCTTTGGCGGCCCCGTCTGCCAATCCGTCCGGGCGGGTGTCCCCCACGCGGGCGGACCACGTTCGCGCGGGCCTTGCGGGCAAGATCGACGCGATTCTGGACGGCGGATCCTGCACGGTTGGTGTCGAGTCGACAATTCTTGGGCTGGATGGGCCTCCGGTGCTGTTACGCCCTGGCGGTGTGCCGGTGGAGGCGCTAGAGGCAGTGCTTGGACCGATCGTGTCGGGCGGACATGCCGATAGACCCAACGCGCCGGGTCAGTTGGCCAGCCACTATGCGCCGGAAGCCGGGGTCCGCCTGAACGTGACACATCCCGCACCGGGTGAGATTTGGGTAGGATTTGGTCCGGAGTGCAAAGGGGCTGCGCTGACGTTGTCCGCCAATGGCGATCTGGTCGAAGCTGCGGCGTCGTTGTTCCACATCTTGCGGGACGCCGATGAGATAGCCGGGGTTGGTGGACGCATAGGATTTGCGCCAGTGCCAGAAAAGGGGCTTGGACGGGCGATCAACGACCGCCTTCGCCGTGCCGCCGCGCCGCGACCCTAATCAAACACACCCATCACGCGGCCGAACAACATGAAGGCCCGTGCGGTGCGCGTATCGGCAAGATCTGCAATCTCAGCGTCGGTTGCGTTCTTTTCAAACTGCTGGAATGTGCGGTCAAAGGTGCGCAGGAAGTGGTGTCCGGCATCGCGAAACACGGGGTCTTCACGCATTCGTCCCGCTGTCAGCGCCAGAGAGGACCGGTCGCGCACACCCCCAACGGCCGCCACGCCCCGACCGCGTTCGCCCGCTGCAAAACGCCGCCACAATTCGGGACGCGCCCGATCCGGGCGAAGATCGTCCATGTAAATGCCTTCCTGGCTGAGCAGGGTCAGAACATCTTGCGCGGCGCGAATCAGTTTCGCCACATCCCGATCCTCCAGCGACAAGCGCAGGGCGCGAAAACCTTCACGGTCGTCGGGATTTTCGGGAAACTGCAGGGCACGGATGAAATCGGCCACTGACAGCGGTGGTCTCATGGCTTCGGCCGGTGTGCCAAGGGCCAGTCCCGGCTGTTCTTCTGCAGGAGACGCCGCTGTGGGCGCAATCAAGGCTGCCTTGCGATCCGCCGAGGCCACGGTCAGCCCAGTGTCCCGCCGCGAGGTGAAGGTTGCGAGTGCGGTTTCGGTTTGCCGTGCGATGTCGTCCAGCTTTTTTTCGACCGACGGGCGCAATCCGACTGCGCCGGTTTGTTGGCTGGCGATATAGGCATTGCGCATCGCATCGACAGACGCCTGCAGGCGCGATGCTTCTGCTCGAAGCACGCGCACCGACCGCAAGGTAGTGACAGCTGCCCAGATCAGCGCCAGCGGCAGAAACACCACAAGCAGGGTCATCACCAGACCAAGGGCACTGGTGCCTTCTGGCGCCGTCCAGACATAGACAACGACCGCCACCACCCAGACCACGGCCAAAGCCGCCGCGACAATTTCAGGCACGGAAAAGCGAGGTTCATCCGTGCGGGCATAGATGCCAAGGTCGATGTGCGTGTCGTCGTTGTCGGGCATGGTCGCCTCGTTCCGTTCCAGTGGATCAGACGTAGCGGATGCTGACCACTTCGTAGCTGCGATCACCGCCGGGCGTTTTCACCTCGACGCTGTCGCCTTCATCCTTGCCAATCAGAGCCCGCGCCAACGGCGAGCGGATGTTCAAA
>JBKBWK010000098.1:0-3043 GCA_046313895.1 Paracoccaceae bacterium | reverse complement strand
AGTCTTGCAGTAGAATGAAATCGCGGCCCGACAGGCTGACTTCGACCTCGCTGCCCACGACGGGTGGTGGGGTGTCGGGTCGATTGAAGGTGTCCAACGATACTGCGGCGCCCGCCATGTGTGCCTTCAGTCGGATCACCGCCCCCATGAAATGCACATCGCTGACCTGCGCGGTCAACAGTGCCTCTGCATCTGGCAAGCGTCCCAACCGCAGGGCCTCGGGGCGCAAGGCGACCGACAAGCGGTCCCCGACCTTTGCTGCAAGCGGTGCATTGGGCAGGGTCAGTGTCTGACCCGCCAATGTCACGCGTCCTGATGAAGGATCGGTTGCATGAACATCGAACGTGTTGAGCGTGCCAACGAAATTTGCCACAAACTTGGTGCGGGGGCGGTTGTAGATTTCAAACGGCGCGCCGACCTGTTCTGCCATGCCACCATTCATAACCACGATCCGGTCAGATATGCTCATCGCCTCTTCCTGGTCGTGGGTCACAAAAATGGTGGTGATCCCCAGTTCTTGCTGGATCTGCCGGATCTCAGTGCGCAAAGATACCCGCACCTTGGCGTCCAGCGCCGACAAGGGTTCATCCAACAATAAAACCGACGGACGCGGTGCCAAAGCGCGGGCAAGCGCCACCCGCTGTTGCTGACCGCCCGACAATTGGAACGGGAATCGCCCGCCGAGATCTGACAAACCGATCAGCGTCAGCATTTCGGCCACACGGGCATCACGCTCGGCCCGTGCCACGCCCTTGACCTTCAGGCCAAAGGCCACGTTGTCGGCCACGGTCATGTTGGGAAACAGTGCATAGGCCTGAAACATCATCCCGATATTACGCGAATTGGCCTTCAGCCCGGTCACATCCTTGCCGTCAATGTCGATCCCACCGGATGTGGGGGATTCGAACCCCGCCACCATCCGCAGGACGGTGGTCTTGCCACAGCCCGATGGCCCCAATAGCGAGATGAACTCGCCCTTTTCAACCGAGAGGTTGAAATCCTTGACCACGCGGTTCTGGCCAAAGGTTTTCTCAAGATGGGTCAGCGTCAGGAACGTCATCAGGCTTTCGCCCTTTCAAGTTTTGAGAACCGCGTGACAAGCTGCATCAGCCCCATGCAGCCCCAGGTTATGGCGAACGCAATCACTGCCAACGCGGGCGGTTCATAGGCGCGGTTGGCACCCAGAAGCTGCATGAAGGGTCCAAAGGCAGGGCGGTTCAGCAGAGCCGCCATGGTGAATTCACCCATGACAATCGCCAGCGTCAGGAAGGCCCCCGACAGCACTGCCACCATGACGTTGGGCAGGATGATCCGCGCCAGAATAGTCACCCAGCCAGCACCAAGGCTTTGTGCGGCTTCGGTCAGGGTGGCCACGTCGATGGTGCGCAGTCCGGTATCAACCGATCGATACATATAGGGCAGGGCGAGTGTGGTGTAGCCCATGGTCAGCAGAATGTCGGTGCCAAGCGCAGAGCCTGTCATCGGCAGGAAGGACGAAGTGTTGTAAAGCCGGATATAGCCAAAGACGATCACGATCGCCGGAATAACCAGTGGCAGCAGGGTAATGAACTCTATCACCGGGCGGGCCTGAGGCAACTTCAACCGCACCCAATAGGCGGTCGGCACCACCAGCAGAACGCCGACGACTATGGTCGCCGCTGCAAGGATCAGGGAATAGCTGAACGTATCCCAGAAGCGTTGATCCTCAAACACGCGGCGATAGGCATCAAAGGAATACTCTCCGCGCCGCATCTTGAGACTGAACTCTGTCATCCCGATCAGGGGCAGGGCAAAGTACACACAGCCGAACAGTAAAGCGCCCCATGCAAAAATACGGGTCATTTCAACCACCTCTCGGACCGGACACGCAGCCAGATATAGAGGAAATTTGCAATTGCGGTGATCAGGATCATGCCAAAGGCCAACGCGTAGCCAAGATTTGGGTTGCCCAGCACATCGCCGCGGATCTGCGCGAACAGCTTGATCGGCACGATGTTCAACTGCGGCCCGGTCAGCGCAAATGCCGTGGCCACCGCGCCAAAGGCATTGGCAAACAGCAAAGCAAAGGTGCCGAGCAGGGACGGAAACAGAATGGGCAGGGCCACCATGCGCCAGTATTGCGCGCCCGTCGCCCCCAGGACCGACGCCGCCTCACGCCATTCGCGCTTGAGCCCATCCAGTGCGGGCGTGATGATCAGGATCATCAGTGGGATCTGGAAGAACAGATAGGTGATCACCAGACCCCAGAATGACAAAAGGTTGAATCCCAAGGCGCGCAGATTGATGCCAAACTCGGTGCGCAACCAGACGGTCACAAGCCCGACAGGCCCCAATGTCGCGATGAAGGCAAAGGCCAGCGGCACCCCGGCAAAGTTCGATGCCACGCCTGAAAACGTCAACAGCGGGCTTCGGATGCCTTTCGGCAATCCGCCAAACACCACGGCCGCTGACATCGCAAAGCCGATGGCACAGCCCAACAGGGCCGTCACAAAGGACAGCTTGATCGACGTCCAGTAGGCGCTGCGGATCGAGTCCGTGTTCAGGTCGAGCAGGTTTTGAAAAGTGAAACTGCCGTCTGGCGTCTGAAACGCACCCAAAACGATTTTCATCGTCGGCATGATCAGGAACAAAAGGGCAAAGACAACGAAGGGAACAATACCCAACCATTCGAGTGGCAGTCGAAGGCGCGGGCCCCTTGGGTCCTTTGACATCACGTTCCCCCGGTTGCACGGGGCGCTTTCCGACCCCTTTTCGAAATGTGACGCCTGCCCGGCGATTTGCAAGCCGGACAGGCGTCTGGTTTGGTTTATTGCACGTTGGCGCCGACGGTGGCATCCCATCCGCCCACAACGGCGGCTTTGTTGGCATCGACTTCTTCCAGTGTCGGGAAGTAGGCGGCCTCATAGGACTCTGCCGGTGGCAGGGCTTCCATCAGGTCAGCCGGAAGTTTGCCGGCCGCCGCCATAGCGTTGAAGCGTGCCGGGTGGCAGTAGCCTTTCAGCCAGCCAAGCTGACCTTCGTCGGAATAAAGGTATTCCATCCA
>JBKBWK010000097.1:0-3070 GCA_046313895.1 Paracoccaceae bacterium | reverse complement strand
GGGCAACCATAGGGTTATCATAACGGAATGGATCTGATCTTCTATCTTGCCATCCTGTCGGGCCTTTTTTTGGCCATCGCCCTGTCCGAACCGCTTGCGGCGCGGCTGCGCCTGCCCGTGACGGTCATTCTGGCCGCCGTCGGGATTGCCATCGGCGCGGGTGCGGCATGGTTCTGGCGCACCGATGTGACCGATGCCCTGAACCCGCTGGCGCTTGCGATCCTGAACCTGCCCATCTCGTCCGACCTGTTCATCTATATCTTTCTGCCGGTCCTGATCTTTCAGGTGTCCCTTACACTGAACCTGCGCCGGCTGTTGGACGACTGGGTGCCGGTTCTGGTGTTGGCGGTGATTGCCGTTGTGGTGGCGACCTTTGTCATCGGCATGGCGCTGACACCGTTCACCTCGCTGCCGCTGATTGCCTGCCTGTTGATTGGGGCGATCGTGTCCACAACTGATCCGTCTGCCGTGGTCAGTATTTTCCGCGCCACCCCTGCCCCGCAGCGGCTGGCCCGCATTGTCGAAGGCGAAAGTCTGTTGAACGATGCCGCTGCCATCGCACTGTCGTCGGTGTTTCTGGTCGCGGTTGCCGCGCGCGATACCGAACCGAACATCGCTCAGGCGCTGCTGCGTCTGCCTTGGCTGATCATTGCCGGGGCGGGTGTCGGCTGGTTTGTTGGGCGGCTGGCGGTGCAGGTGATGGGCTGGATGAATCCCTGGCCGCTGGCACAGGTCTCGGTCAGCTTTGCCACGCCGTTTGTGACCTTCCTCTTGACTGATCAAGTGGTCGGAGCGTCCGGCGTTGTGGCCGTGGTCGCGGCAGGCATGACGGTAAACTTTTCAGCCCCCGGCCGCATCTCTCCGCCCGCGCTGGCCCAGTTGCGGGACGCATGGGGTCTGATCGCTTATTGGGCGGGCGGGTTGATCTTTGTGTTGGCAGCGCTGTTGGTGCCACGAATTCTTGAAAACCTGCGGCCCACGGATATCGGACTGATTTTGGTCACGGTCATCGCAGCTTTTGCCGCCCGTGCTATCGTGCTTTACGGCATCTTGCCGCTGTTGACTGCCGCGCGCATGTCGCCACGGGTGGATCCGCCCTATCGGCTTGCCATCCTGTGGGGTGGATTGCGCGGTGCCGTCACGCTGGCGCTGGCTTTGGCCGTAACGGAAAATCCGGCGATCTTTGTCGAAACCAAGCGGCAGGTCGGGATCATCGCCACCGGTTTTGTGCTGTTCACACTTCTGGTGCAGGGCACAACGCTGCGCTGGGTGATATCGAAACTGGGGTTGGATCGTTTGTCGCCGCTGGACCGGGCCTTGTCGGACCAGGTGGTGGCGGTATCTCTGCAAGAGGTGCGCGAAACCGTGGCCGAAGCCGCCCGCGAAATGGACCTGACCCCTGCCATCGTGCGCGAGGAAGCCGTGCGCTTTGGCGAGAGGATGAATACGGCGGTGACGCGCGCAGACGACGCCCGCGACATTCTGGAAAAGGACAGGGTAACCCTGGGCCTGCTGGCCTTGGCGGGGCATGAACGCGATCTGATCCTCGAAGCGTTTCAGGAAAACCTGATGTCGGCCAGACTGGCAGACCGCATGCTGGCCGATGCCGACCGCCTGATCGAAGCCACGCTGACCCAAGGTCGTTCAGGATACCGCGGTCAGGCCCGGCGCGCGCTGGAGCATGGCCGGACCTTGCGTGCCGTTGAATGGCTGCACAACCGGTTTCGACTTAAAAAGCCACTGGCTCGGCTGACAGAAGACCGGTTCGAGACGCTTGTCGCACACCGCCAGATGCTGCGTGCATTGACCGGCTTTGTCGAAGGCCGGATCGTTCGCATCCACGGCCGCCGTGTTGCAGGGCTGTTGCATGACCTGATCAAGCGTCGCAGCGAAGACACCGTGCGCGAGATGGAAGGACTGCGCACGCAATTCCCCGGTTATGCAGAAGAGCTGGAGCGTCGTCTGATCCGCCGCATGGTTTTGCAGCGCGAAGAGGCGGAATATGACCAGATGACGGTTGACGGGTTGATCGGGCCGGAACTGCGCCTGTCTTTACGCGATCATACTGCTGTCGAGCGTGCCGCGCTGACCATCCGTCCCCGACTGGACCTTCGGCTGCATCGCAGCGATATCGTCCGCGGCTTTCCGCTGTTTTCCGATCTGGATGACGAGTCGCTGGCGCAATTGGCAAAGCATATGAAAACGGTTTACGCAAAGCCGGGCGATCTGTTGATGCGCAAGGAAGACAAGCCCGACCGCGTCTGGTTCGTCGCCTCCGGAGCGGTCGAGGCCGAACAAGCCGGCAGCCGTTTCTTGCTGGGTCGGGGAGAGATGTTCGGCCAACTGTCGCTTTTGTTGCGCCGACCGCGACGGGCTCGGGTGACAGCCATCAGCCACACAACCCTTCTGACGCTGGAAGAAACCCGTTTTCTGGACCTGTTGCGCCGCGCACCGCAGCTAAGCATGGCCGTACAAGCCAGTGCCGAAAAGCGAGGGGTGGCGCTGGATGTCAATCTTCTGCCCCGGGCGCCGACGCAGCCCTTGGCGCAGCTTGGCTGGTTCCGGGCTGCCTTGCAAAAATTGAAATAGCCATGCGCCAATTACATACCAGCACGGCTGTTCTGCGGGTTGTTAGCGCCACCATGATGCCCATCTCTGACATAGGCGGAAAGGAACATCCGGTTCCCCGCTGTGACGAAGGAGAGAGATGATGATCTCGGCTATTGAAAAGATACGCGAAGCCGCCAGTACCTATGCGCGCTATCGCAAGACCCGCGATGAAATCGCAAACATGCCGCTCGACGTGGCATTCGACCTTGATATTTACCCCGGTGATGCCGACCGCATCGCGCGCAATGCGGTGTACGGCCAAGCGGCCTGATCGGGATGCCAAAGGTCCACCCGTTCTGGGGAAAGGGTATGGACCACGGGCGAGGGTCAGCCGGCGACCCTGCCCGACCAACATCAAAGGGGGGCATTTGCCCCCCTTTTCATTGCTCGCCCGGTTTTGCTCGCCCTAAATTCGTGTCCCGAACCGTCGGCGCAAGGCCGCATCCACGGGTGGTGTCAC
>JBKBWK010000096.1:0-3117 GCA_046313895.1 Paracoccaceae bacterium | reverse complement strand
CGGGCTGGATCGACTACAATGGCCACATGACCGAAAGCCGCTATCTGTTCGCGGCCTCGGAAACCTCGGATGCCTTCTTGCGCCATATCGGGGCCGATATCGCCTATGTCGGGACAGGGTTCAGCTATTATACCGCCGAAACCCATATTATGCATCTGGGCGAGGCCAGATTGGGGGATGCGCTGACCGGAACAGTGCAGATTCTGGCGGCGGATGAAAAGCGGTTGCACATCTTTATCCGAATTCTGAAGGATGACGTGCCTGTGGCAACATTGGAGCAGATGCTGCTGCATGTGGATATGGCCGTCGGCAAGACCTGTCCGGCCCCCCGCACCATCCTGGATCGGCTGCTGCCCATCGCAAAGGCCCACGCCACACTTCCCCGACCCGATGCAGTCGGCCGGCACGTCGGACAAAGGAGGGCGTGATGCACTTTGGTCTGACCGACGAACAGCGCATGATCATCGACACCACACGCACCTTTGTGGAAACCGAACTTTACCCGCATGAATTGCAAGTTGAACGCACGGGCCATCTGCCGCTCGACCTGATCCGTGACCTGCAGAAAAAGGCAATGGCGGCTGGCCTTTATGCCGCCAACATGCCAGCCGAGGTGGGCGGTGCAGGCCTCGATACCCTGTCGTGGCTTTTGTATGAACGCGAATTGGGCCGCGCCAATTACGCCCTCCACTGGACCTGCGTCGCGCGGCCGTCCAACATCCTGCTTGCGGGCACACCGGAACAGCGCGAGCGCTATCTGATGCCTTGTATCCGTGGGGAAACCTGGGACTGTCTTGCGATGACGGAACCAGGCGCCGGGTCAGATTTGCGCGGCATGAAAGCGTCGGCGCGTCCGGACGGCGACGATTGGGTGCTGAATGGAACAAAGCATTTCATAAGCCATGCCGATCTTGCCGGCTTCACCATCGCCTTCATGGCGACGGGGGAAGAAGAGACGCCAAAAGGTCCGAAAAAACGCATCACCGCCTTTTTCGTGGACAAAGGCACGCCCGGCTTCACCGTCCGCGATGGCTATCGCAACGTCTCGCACCGCGGATATACCAATGCGGTATTGGAATTCGACGATTGCCGTGTGCCCGCCCGCCAAGTTCTGGGTGAGGTTCATAAGGGATTTGAAGTTGCCAACACCTGGCTTGGGGCAACGCGCCTGCAGGTCGCCGCCACATGCCTTGGCCGTGCAGACCGCGCTTTACACCACGCCATCGCCTATGCCGCCGAGCGCCGCCAGTTCGGGCAGCGGATCGGGAAATTTCAGGGCGTAAGCTTCAAACTTGCCGATATGGCGATGGAGCTGAAAGCCGCAGAGCTTTTGACGTGGGAAGCCGCCTGGAAGTTTGATCAGGGAACGGTGACTGAGGCCGACATGAGCATGGCAAAGCTGAAAGCCACTGAAGTTCTGGCGATGATCGCGGACGAGGCGATCCAGATCCACGGCGGTATGGGGCTTATGGATGAATTGCCTTTGGAACGCATCTGGCGCGACGCGCGGGTGGAGAGGATCTGGGAGGGCACCTCCGAGATCCAGCGACACATCATCAGTCGCGAACTGCTTCGGTCTCACGGGGCATGAGATGTTGCCAGGGGGGCTGTCTGCCCCCCTCGGCGCTGCGCGCCTCACCCCCCGAGGATATTTCTGAACAGATGAAACGGATTTTTAACCATGCCCTGGGATCCTGATGCAGCCGAACAGGGGGGGACCCCGATGACGATAACAGGTGATGCGTCCCTGTCCTCGAACGCGAGGGCAGGGCGTACTGCCTGCCCTATTTCATCTCTTCGAAAATATCCTCCGGGGGTCCGGGGGCGGAAAGCCCCCGGGGGTCACACCGGATGGGACCTCGGGGGATGATCGATTTGTCGCGCCTTCTGCGCCCGCGCACCATTGCGGTGCTTGGCTCTGGCTGGGCAGAAAACGTCATCGCACAATGTCAAAAGATGGGATTTGCGGGGTCAGTCTGGCCAGTCCATCCAAAACGAGACCACGTTGGCGGTGTTTCTGCTTTTCAGAGCCTCGCCGAATTGCCTTCGGCGCCGGACGCCACGTTTATCGGCGTGAATCGCCATGCCACGTTGGATGTTGTACGCACTTTGTCTGCGATGGGTGCAGGCGGCGCAATTTGTTTTGCGTCGGGCTGGGAAGAAGCGGGTGAAGCGGGATTGCAGGCCGAGCTGGTCAAGGCTGCCGGTAGGATGCCCATTCTTGGGCCGAATTGCTATGGCGTCATCAATTACCTTGATGGGGCTCTTTTGTGGCCAGACCAGCATGGCGGGCGGCGGGTCGAGCGGGGCGTCGCCCTGCTTAGCCAGTCGTCGAACATCGTGATCAACCTGACGATGCAGGCCCGGGGGCTGCCAGTCGCCTATGTTGCCTGTCTGGGCAATGCGGCACAGGTCGGATTGGCGGACCTGGCGCAGGCGCTTTTGTCGGATGACCGGGTGACGGCCTTGGGCATGTATGTCGAAGGAATAGATGATGCCCCGGCGCTGGCGCGGCTGGCCGATCACGCAGCGCGCGCGGGAAAAGGGATAGTCTGTCTGAAGTCGGGCAAGACGGAACTCGCGCGCATTGCGGCGGCATCTCACACAGCTTCCTTGGCCGGAGAAGGCGCTGTCTCTTCGGCGTATCTGCGGCAGGCAGGGTTGATGGAAGTGGACACGCTGCCCGAGCTTCTGGAGACGTTGAAGATCCTGCATGCGCATGGTCCGGCGCTTGGGCCGCGTCTTTGTTCCCTGTCGTGTTCCGGAGGCGAGGCCGGTTTGGCGGCCGATCTTGGTGCGGTGGCCGGTGTCCGTTTCCCGCCGCCAAGCCCGGCCCAGAAAGTCCGGTTGGGCGAGATTTTGGGCCCCATCGTCACCGTTGCCAACCCTTTGGACTATCATACCTTCATCTGGGGTGACGGGCCGCGGACGGCGGATGTGTTCACCACCATGCTTGCAGGCTATGATGCCGGTGTTTTCATCATCGACCCGCCGCGACCGGACCGGTGCGATCCGTCCTCGTTCCAACCGGCGCTGGATGCGATTGTGACTGCGGCACAGCAGACCGGAAAGCCGGCCTTTGCCGTATCGTCCTTGCCTGAGAATTTCGATGAACCC
>JBKBWK010000095.1:0-3235 GCA_046313895.1 Paracoccaceae bacterium | reverse complement strand
CCACCTTGGTTCAGGTAGTTGACCTTTTTGGCCACCTCACCGCCCCACAGCGGAACCGCGCCACCCCAACCCGAGATGACCGAGACATACTGCTCGCCGTCCATTTCCCAGGTGATCGGCTGACCGACGATGCCGGATCCGGTCTGGAACGACCACAGAACCTCGCCTGTTGCGTCATCCAGTGCCAGGAATTCGCCCTCTGGCGTGCCGGTAAACACAAGGCCGCCAGCCGTGGTCATCACGCCACCCCAAAGCGGAGCCTCGTTCTTGTATTCCCACTTCCATTCGCCGGTGACCGGATCGATCGCCTTCAGGCTGCCGATGTGGTCTTCATAATTCGGCTTGATGGTAAAGCCAGATCCCAGGTAGGCCGCGCCTTTCTTGTAGGTCACAGGCTCGTTCCAGATGTCCATGCCCCATTCGTTCGATGGCACATAGAACAAGCCGGTGTTCTGGCTGTAGGCCATGGGCATCCAGTTCTTGCCGCCAAGGAAAGATGGGGACGAGAACACCATCTCGCCTTTTGCGCCATCTGCCGCCTTCGATGGATCGCCAGGGCGGCCTTCTTCGATGTAGATCGGGCGTCCCGTCTCGTCGATCCCCGAGGCCCAGGTGATGTCCTTCACAAAGGGCCAGGCGTCGATGAACTTGCCGTCTTCACGGTTCAGCACATAAAAGAACCCGTTGCGGTCGGCGGTGGCGAATTTCTTGTTGCCGTCCTTGTCAACGAAGGCCACTACCTCGTTCACGCCGTCAAAGTCCCACCCCTCGCGCGGTGTGGTCTGGAAGTGCCATTTGATTTCGCCCGTGGCAGGGTCGATGCCGATGCGGCTGGCGGCGTAGAGGTTGTCGCCTGCATTGCCCTCGACCGGGGTGCCTGCATTGCGCAGGTGGCTGTTCCAAGGCGCCGGGTTGCCCGCACCGAAGACCAAGGTGTTGGTGTCGATGTCGTAGGAGCCGCCGAGCCAGGTCGCGCCACCGCCGGTTTTCCACATGTCACCCGGCCAGGTCGCGTTGAGCGTGCCGGTCATCGTGCTTTCCTTGCCGTTCAGCGTGCCCATGTGACCTTCGATCACCGGGCGGGTCCAGACGGTTTCACCGGTCAGGGCGTCGCGCGCCTGCACCTCGCCGACCACCCCGAATTCACCGCCCGAATTGCCGGTGATCACCAGCCCGTTCACGATAAGCGGTGCGGCGGTATAGGAATAGCCTTCCTTGTATTCGGCGATCTTCTTGTTCCAGACCACATCGCCGGTCTTGGCGTTCAGCGCCACGATCCGGGCGTCGAGCGTGCCGAAATAGACATTGTCGCCATAGATCGCCGCCCCGCGGTTCACCACATCGCAGCAGGGCAGGATGCCTTCGGGCAGGCGGGCGTCGTATTGCCAGACCTCGCGGCCTGTCTTCACATCGATCGCATACATCCGCGAATAGGATCCGGTGATGTACATTATCCCGTCATGCACAAGCGGCTGGGTTTCCTGTCCGCGCTGCTTTTCGCCACCAAGGCTGAACGCCCAGGCCGGCAGAAGGTTTTTCACGTTGTTCTTGTTCAGTGTCGCAAGCGGACTGAAGCGTTGCAGGTCCCGTCCCATGCCATTCGTCAGCACGTCATCGGTGCTGAAGGCATCATTCGCAAGTTGCTCTTCCGTCACCCCGGCGAATGCCGGTGACATGGCAACCATTGCGGCCGTTACGGCCACGATAAAGCGGTTCATCTGTTTCCTCCCTCGGATGATGCCAGCAAGACCGCAGCGACTCGCTCCCTCCTGCGGGAAGCCCTGGTCCTGCGGTATCTTCTGCCGTTTCACGCCTCCGTGAAAATTGAACAATGGTCGTAGGCGGACAAAGCAAAGGGGCGGTGCTCCCTCCAGCACCGCCCCCTTTCCGGCATGACCGAGGCCGTCAGTTTGGCTGCACTGACCGCAGATAGGTCAGGATGAACTCGGCTTCGACCGGATCGGTGATCCCGACATGGCGCATCTTGGTGCCCGGCATCAGGCCCTGATTGTCGGCCATCCAGGCAATCAGCGCCTGTTCGGTCCAGGTGATACCGGAATTCATCAGCGCCTCGGAATAGGCATAGCCTTCGACAGAGCCGGACCGGCGCCCGATAATGCCCTCCAGAACAGGGCCATAGCTTTCGTGCGTGGTATCGGTGCTGTGGCAGCGTCGGCAATCGGCATCGAACAGCCGTGCCCCGGCATCCAGCTTGATCCGCTGAAAGGCAGGCGTTTCTGCCACGGCCATTTGAGACCAGGCTGGCAAGGTTAAGGCAAGGACGGTTAGCATCATGCGAGGGGTCATGTCAGTCTCCTGTGGGGCTTTGCGAGTCGTCCTTTTGACATGAGCCGGAAGGTGCGTCACCGCGTTGACCTGCATCAAGACCCGACCTGTGCTTTGGTCGTAGATGTGGAGGCGCGTCTGCGCCTTTGGTCGAATTTCAGGAAATCTGTCCGGTGCTATAACGAGCCCAACTCTCGGGAGGAGCCAATATGACCTTTGCCAAAAGCATCCTGACTGCCGCAGCCTCCGTGCTGCTGGGCGTGTGCGCTGCGCACGCAGAAACCGCACAGTTGCGTATCGCCACACAAGTCAGTGGCACCGTGAACTGGGAACTGACGACAATTGCCAGCCACGGGCTCGACAAGGCCAACGGCTTTACCATGGTGGTTCAGGACGTGGCCGCCGGGCCCGCCGCACAAGTGGCCTTTCAGGCGGGCGAGGCGGATGTCATCGTGTCCGACTGGCTGTGGGTGGCCCGCGAACGCGCACAAGGCGAGGACTATGTGTTCATTCCTTATTCCCGCGCCGTGGGTGCCATGCATCTTCCCAAGGACAGCACCGTGACGTCGCTGACGGACCTGAAGGGCGGCAAGATCGGAATCGCCGGCGGGCCGATTGACAAAAGCTGGCTGATCCTGCGCGCCTACGCCCAGCAAGAGGCTGGCTTTGACATCGCAGCCGAGACCGAGCAGGTGTTTGGTGCCCCGCCGCTGATTTTCGAAACGGCCTTGGGTGGGGAACTGGATGCCGCTATCAACTTCTGGCACTTCGGCGCCAAGATGGAGGCCGCGGGGATGCGCCCGTTGATCACAGTGGCCGAGGCAGCGGAAAAGCTTGGCCTTGACCCGAACACCCCCCTTCTGGGCTATGTCGTGCGGGGGGAAATGCTGCGCGAACAACCCGCGTTGGTGGCAGGGCTTGCCGCCGCCAGCCGTGGGGCAAAGGACAT
>JBKBWK010000094.1:3299-3678 GCA_046313895.1 Paracoccaceae bacterium | reverse complement strand
TGCCCTGGCCTTTCAGCAGCGCCGCAATCACCCGCCCCGGCAGCGCCGCATAGGGTGCGATGCCGCCCGAAAACGACGCGAGCCGTTCCTCGCGGTCAAAGACCAGAACAAAGCGGCCATCCTCAAGGTCAAAGACCCGCGGATCCAGCGTCTCACCCTGCGCTTCGCGGTCCAGCAGCAAAAACATCTCGCCGTCCGCCAGCCGTTCAAAGAATCGCAGGCGCAGGGTTTCGTTGTCAGGATCAGCCGATACTGCGGCATGAGCGGCATCCAGAAGGCTGGTGATATCAGTCATGTTCGGTCTCCAACACGGCAGCCACCGCCTGGCGCAGATCGGGCAACAGCCCGGCGGCGAACCACGGATTGCGGTTCAGCCACC
>JBKBWK010000094.1:0-3289 GCA_046313895.1 Paracoccaceae bacterium | reverse complement strand
TTGCGCCACGACGGGTGGGGCAAGGGAAAGATGCCGCGCGCGGCATGGCTGCGCCAATCGGCCACCGTCCGGGTGACGTCGCGCCCCCCCAGATGCCAGCGGATCGCCGCGCCGCCCACCAGCAGCGTCAGCCGCAGGCCCGGCAGCGCCGCCATCACCTGCGCGCGCCATGTGGCGGCACAGACCGCAGGCGGCGGCAAGTCCGACCCGCGCGCATCATAACCGGGAAAGCAAAACGCCATTGGCACGATGGCCACCCGGTTCAGGTCGTAAAAGGCGTCTGGGGTAAGACCGGTCCAGTCACGCAGGCGGTCGCCCGACGGGTCGGTGAACGGCCGCCCGGACGCATGCACCCGCGCACCCGGCGCTTGCCCTGCGATCAAGAGCCGTGCATCCGACCGGAACCAAACCACCGGTCGCGGCGCATGCGCTGTGGCCGTCGCCGCAAAGCGGTCGGCGCACAGCCGACAGGCGGAAATCCCGTCGGCAAGGGTCAGCGGAACAGGACCAGTGCGCTTGGGCTCCATGCCACGTCCACCTTGCTGCCCACGTCCAGAATGGGCCGCCCCGGCGTGTTGCGCATCGACAGGCGCACCTCGACATCGGTGCCGCCCAGATAGACGTCGTAATAGGTCATGTCGCCGAAATAGATCACCTCGTCGATGATGCCATCCACCATGCGGTCTGTGGCAGCCTGGCCAGGATAAAGCAGCGTTAGCGTTTCCGGGCGCAGGCCGACCATCGGGCTGTCGCCCTGGCCGGTGGGGCATTGATCGGGATCCAGCAGTGCGCGGCCCAGTCCCTTGGCCTCCACCTCGATCTGCCCACCGGTTTCGCCAATGACCTGCGCCGGGATAAAGTTCATCGTGCCGATGAAATCCGCCACCTTTTTGGAATTCGGGCGCCGGTACAGGGTTTCGGGGTCGGCCAATTGCGCGATCCCGCCTTCGAACATCACCGCGATCCGGTCGGACATGACCAAGGCTTCTTCCTGATCATGTGTGACCAGAACAAAGGTGATGCCGACCTGCCGTTGCAGCTTGATCAGCTCCACTTGCATATGTTCGCGCATTTTCTTGTCAAGCGCCGACAGTGGTTCGTCCAGAAGCAGCACCTTGGGCTTCAGGATCAGCGCGCGGGCCAAAGCCACCCGCTGCCGTTGGCCACCAGACAGCGCATGTGCGGCGCGCGCACCAAAGCCCTTCAAGCCGACCATTTCCAAGGCTTCCTCGACAGCCCTTGCCTTTTCCGCCTTTGACCGGGGGTCGCGCCGCAGCCCGAAGCCCACGTTTTCACCCACGCTCATGTGCGGAAAAATCGCATAGGACTGGAACACCATGTTGGTGGGCCGCTCGTTCGCCGGCACCGACACCATATCCTTGCCGTCAATCAGCACCGCCCCGCCGTCAATTCCATCGAAGCCAGCGATGGTGCGCAACAGCGTGGTCTTGCCGCAGCCAGACGGACCCAGCAACGAAAAGAACTCGCCTGCCCGGATGGTGCCGGTGATGCCGCGCAAGGCGTGGTAGTCGCCATAATATTTCTGAACGTCCCGGAATTCGATCATGGTGGGTTTGTCGCTCACAAGAAGCCTCCGGTATCCTTGCCGCCGGTCTTGGCGATGCCGCGCCGACGGAAAAATTCTGCGATGGAAAGAAGCACGACCGAAACCAGCACCAGAATGGTGCCGAGTGCCAGCATGGCGGGAACCTTGGCCGGGAAACGGAACTGACCGTAGATATAAGACGACAGCACCGTGTCCGCCCCGGCAAGGAAATAGGCGATGATGAACTCATCAAGGCTGATCGTGAAACAGATCAGCACCGACGAGATGATGCCGGGGGCCACCAATGGCAGAATGATCAGCCGGAAGGTCGATATCGGCCCCTCGCCCAGATCATAGGCCGCCTCTTCCAGCGATTTGTCCAGCGATTGAAAGGCCGATGACAGGATCGCCACCGAAAACGGCGTGGTGATCAGCACATGGCCCAGAATGACAGTGAAGATCGACAGGGGCACCGAAATGGCCAGCAGCACCACCAGAAGGGACATCGCCACAATCATTTCGGGCAACACCAGGGGAAGCATGATCAACGCGATCAACCCGCCCTTGGCCGGAAAGCTGTAGCGGGTGCTGGCGCGTGCGGCAAACACCCCCAGAACCGTGGCAACCACCGCCGTCGTGCTTGAGATGAACAACGAGTTTTTCAGCGCCTTCCACAGTTGCGCATCATTCCACATCTCGGAAAACCACGAGGTCGTGAACCCAGACAGCGGAAAGGCAATGATCTTGGAATCGTTGAAGGCAAACATCGGCAACAACACAATCGGTGCGTAAAGAAAGATCAGATAGCCGATGGCATAGGCCCGCAGGCCGGGGGCTTTCATCGCGGCACCTCTATTTCTGCGGTCCAAGGAAGCGGCGGTTCGCCAGAACAAACGCAAGCGAGATAAGCGCCACGATCAACATTGCCGACACGGCGATGGCGCTGCCAAGTGGCTTGTTGTTGATCTTGAGCATCTGCACCTCCATCATGTTGGCGATCATCGGCAACTTGCCACCGCCAATCAGATCGGGCGTCACATAATCGCCAATGGTCGGAATGAACACGATCAGCACCGCCGCAATGACCCCGCCCATCGACAGCGGCAGCGTGACCCGCCAAAAGGTGCGCAACCGGGATTCACCCAGATCCTGCCCAGCCTCGAGCAGACTGCGGTCGATCTTTTCAAGACTGACAAAGATCGGCAGAATCGCAAAAGGCGCATAGGCATGCGCCAGTGTCACCACCAGCGCGCCCACATTGTAGTTGATCCAAGTCAGCGGTTCGTCCGTGATGCCAAGCCCCATGAGGCCCGAGTTGATCACCCCGTTGTAGCCAAGGATCACCTTCCACAGAAACACCCGGATCAGATAGCTGGTCCAGAACGGTATGGTGATCAGGAACAGCCAAAGCGACTTTTTCGACGGCTGCACATGGAAGCTAACGAAATAGGCGATGGGATAGGCGATCACCACTGTCACCAGCGTGACCGAAAACGCTACAATCAAAGACCGCAGCATGATCGCGCGATACACCGGGCCAGACCAAACCTCGATGTAGTTTGACAGAGTGAAATCCCAAGAGATGACCCCGCGCCCGCCGGTCAGCAGCGAATAAAGCACGACCGTTCCAAGTGGTGCTGCCAGCAAGAGCACGGCATACAGCGCCGTGGGACTGATCAGCATCAGCCCCGAGGACGCCTCGGACTTCGATTTCGCCATGTCACCCCCTGTTGTGACGGCCTG
>JBKBWK010000093.1:0-3742 GCA_046313895.1 Paracoccaceae bacterium | reverse complement strand
CGCGGCTGACCGGATCCGGGCCTACCATGGACGCCAGCGTCCGCAGGATGAAAGCTGGACCGATGCGGCGGGGGCCACGCTCGGCTGGCGCTGGACACCCGTGTCGGCGGCAGGGCTTTACGTGCCGGGGGGGTTGGCCTCATATCCGTCGTCGGTGTTGATGAACGCCATCCCGGCCAAGGTGGCCGGGGTCGGGCGTCTGGTGGTGACGTGTCCGACGCCGGGTGGCGTGGTCAATCCGCTGGTGCTGCTGGCCGCGCAGATTGCCGGGGTGGACACCGTTTACCGCATCGGTGGGGCGCAGGCGGTTGCGGCCCTTGCCTATGGCACCCAGTCCATCGCGCCGGTGGACAAGATTACCGGGCCGGGGAACGCCTATGTGGCAGCCGCCAAGCGCCGGGTGTTTGGCCGGGTTGGGATCGACATGATCGCCGGTCCGTCCGAGGTGCTGGTGATTGCGGACAAAGGCAACGACCCTGACTGGATTGCGCTGGATCTTTTGTCACAAGCCGAACATGACCAAAGCGCGCAAGCCATTCTGATCACCACGGATGCGGCCTTGGGTCGGGCCGTCGCTGCGGCGGTGGACAAACGGCTGGAAACGCTGGAACGCCGCGTGATTGCGGGCGCAAGCTGGCGCGACAATGGGGCAGTGATCGTCGTCGACTCCCTTGATCAGGCCGCCGCACTGGCGAACCGGATCGCCCCGGAACACCTTGAGATCATGGTGGAAGATGCCGAAGCCCTTGCCGCGCAGATTCCGCATGCGGGGGCGATCTTCCTTGGCCCGTGGACACCCGAGGCCATTGGCGACTATGTCGGCGGCCCGAACCATGTGTTGCCGACCGCCCGTTCGGCGCGGTTCTCGTCGGGCCTGAATGTGCTTGATTTCATGAAGCGCACCACCATGGCCCGGATGACCCCCGAGGCATTGAAAGCCATCGGCCCAAGCGCCGAACGGCTGGCGATCAGCGAAAGCCTTGAGGCGCACGGGCTGAGCGTGCGGGCGCGGCTGGACCGATTGAACGATGCCTGACCATTCTGATCACACGGCTAGCGTGCGTGAGAAACATGACGGGCGTTGCTTCATCTGTCGGTTGCCACGCTGATCGTGAACACGACCGTGGGATAGTGTCCAACCCAGACGTTCGGGGGCGGCAATGAACCGTTTTACGGACCAAATGGCATCCGCTGGCCGGAGGTGATCCTGCAAGGGCTTGGCCTTGTGTCCTTGCTGACCGGCCTGTTCACCGCCACCTGACAGATGTTCTGTCTTGCGCCACGGCCTTGCCTGTTGCATCACGGTCGCGACATTTGACAGGCATCCCATGACCAACCGCATTTGCCATATCGAGATCGACGAGAAAGGCCTTGCCCGCCCGACGCCGGAAATCGAGCAGGAACGTCGCGTGGCGATCTTTGATCTGCTGGAGGAAAACTCCTTTGGCCTGCCCGCTCGCGAAGGCCGCCCCGTGCCTGACGGCCCCTACCGCCTTGGCCTGGCTATCCGCGAAGGGCGGCTGGTATTTGACGTGGCGACGGAAGACGAAACCAAGGTAGGCGAGTTCCATCTGTCGCTTGGTCCGTTCCGGCAGGTGGTCAAAGACTATTTCCAGATCTGCGAAAGCTATTTCGAGGCCGTCAAACGCTTGCCGCCCAGCCAGATCGAGGCCATCGACATGGCGCGCCGGGGGATTCACAACGAAGGCGCCCGCGTGTTGCAGGAACGTCTGGAAGGCAAGGCAGACGTGGATATCGACACCGCCCGAAGACTGTTCACCCTGATCTGCGTTCTGCATTGGGGGTAGATTTGGGCGATTTCCCCCAATCGGTTCTGTTCTGCTGCGACCACAATGCCGTCCGGTCGCCAATGGCCGAGGCGCTGATGAAGAAATTTTACGGCCAACGCGCCTATGTGCAATCGGCCGGGGTGCGCAATGACATGGAGGTGGACGGCTTTTCCGTTGCCGTGTGTCGGGAGCTGGGCATCGAACTGGCGCGGCATCGCAGCCGCAGTTTTGAGGAGATGCAGGAATGGGGCGATGATCTGTCGCAATTCGATCTGATCGTTGCCTTGTCACCGGCCAGCCAGCGCATGGCGCTTGAACTGACCCGGCACTATCATCTGGATATCGAATACTGGCCGATCCTTGACCCGACCGGATTGGGTGAAAGCCGCGATGCGAAGCTGTCGGCCTACCGTCAGGCTCGCGACCAGATCCGCGACAGGATGCTGGCCCGCTTTGGCGCCCCGACCGAGGACGTTTCTCCGGTTTCGCTTCAATAGACCGCTTGTCTTGCCCGCGACAGAAAGAACCCGTGCCCGTCTGCGTTGCGGCATTCAAATCCGCTGCGCTGTGACAAGCAGGTGATGTCTCCGAATGTACCGGTCACGCCGTAGTCTGCGATATCGACATAGCTTGCGCTGTTCTTGCGACCGGGCCCGCCGCAGGCCATCGTGACCGGACCACGCTCCACCATGGAAAAATGGTGCCCCCATGGCCCCGAGCATCCGCTTGGGCGCGGCCGTGCCTCTGGCCCGCCTTTTTCAAAGATTGTGCAGGAAATATCGGCGGTTCCTGCGCCCAAACCTACACTGCACTCAATGTTCCGGGACGGTGTACTGAAGGGAAAGACGTCAGCCGCCCCTGTCGATGGAACGAACAGTAACGACCAAAATGCCAATCCACGCATGACCCTCTCCTTTCCATTGCGGTCCCTTTCCGAAGGGTGCCACACGGGTCATGATGCGTCAAACGACGGGCGCACCTGCCCGTGCCCTTTCCCACCGGAGGCTGCGGCC
Organism: Paracoccaceae bacterium; assembly: GCA_046313895.1. Taxonomy (GTDB): domain Bacteria; phylum Pseudomonadota; class Alphaproteobacteria; order Rhodobacterales; family Rhodobacteraceae; genus Pseudotabrizicola. Next base: position 939 of record JBKBWK010000093.1, on the reverse strand, counting down.
TTTCAGGTGTCTGGAACAGGATCAAAGGCGACCCTTTCGCGCGACAAGGGGCTTTGCATCCCCGGCAAAGCCGCTATCGTTGTTCCAAAGGCGCCGGAGGCGATGATGACCCGAACCAAAGCCCGCGATACGTTGATGGCCTATTACGCGGCCTTCAATGTAGGCAATGCGGCAGCAATGCTCGATTGTGTCACCGATGACGTAGAGCATCGCGTGAACGAAGGCGGCATACGCCGGGGCCGCACCCGTTTTGCCGAATTCTGTTCCCACATGGGGGTGTCCTACCGCGAGCACTTGGCCGAGATCGAAGTTTTCACCAACGAGGAAGGCACGCGCGGGGCTGCGGAATTCGTGGTGCATGGAGAATACCTGAAAACCGATCCGGGGCTGCCAAAAGCACGCGGACAACAGTATGTTCTTCCGGCAGGTGCGTTTTTTGATCTGCGCGAAGGCAAAATCTCGCGCATTTCGACGTTTTACAATTTGTCCGACTGGATTGCCCAGGTGTCGGAATGATCCGGCCGGACTTGCCCGCCGGCCTGTCGGTCCGCGCCTTGCAGGGCGCGGATCTGGAACGGCATCTGGACGCGGTGGCAGGCTTGCGCATTGCCATTTTCCGGGACTGGCCATACCTCTATGATGGCACACTGGAATATGAGCGTGACTACCTGCAAACCTATCGCGACAGCCCACAGGCTCTGCTGGTGGGCGCGTTTGACGGTGATCTGCTGATCGGGGCGTCAACCTCGACGCCGATGGAGGATCACGCAGAAGAATTTGCCGCCCCTTTTGCACAGCATCCCATAGCCTTGGACCGCATCCTGTATGGCGCGGAATCCGTGGTGCTGCCAGAATACCGTGGTCTTGGCCTTGGCCATCGCTTTTTCGACCGGCGCGAAGCGCATGCCCGTGACCTTGGGCGCACGCAGGTTGCCTTTT
>JBKBWK010000092.1:0-4207 GCA_046313895.1 Paracoccaceae bacterium | reverse complement strand
TGCGGGTCATAGGGTGTGGTCTGGTAAATTTCGTTGATCCAGTTGCCATATAGAAGGTGCGCATGACTTCTCCAGCGATTCAAGGGCGGCATCGCGGGGTTGTCATCGGTATAATAATTCAGCGGCACGTTGATTGGCGTGTTGTTTGCCACGTCGCGGTCATATTCCTGCTTCAGCGTGTCGCTGTCATATTCAAAATGGTTGAAAATATAGAGCGCGCGGTGTGATGCGTCCTCGACCAGACAGGGGCCAACCTCATCGCTGCCTAGCAGGGTGTGCAGTCCGGTGCATCGGTCGATTTCCTCCTGCCGCATTTCAGTCCAGCGACTGACGGGAATCACGAAATCATCGGAAAAGCCGCGCAGATAGGGCGACGTCGGCGCAAGATTGCGATGGCGAAAACAGCCGAAAGCCTTTTGCGGCAAAATATGCTTCTGCACGCCATGGAAATGGTTGATCATCGCCATCCCGCCCCAACAGACGCCAAAGGTAGATTGGACGTTTGTCTGTGTCCATTCAAAGACTTCTGTAAGTTCCTTCCAGTAGGTCACCTCTTCAAACGGCAGGTGTTCGATCGGTGCGCCGGTGATGATCAGGCCATCAAACTTTTCGCCGGTCACGGCCTCGAATGGCCGATAGAAGGCCTCCATATGGGCGGCGGCCGTGTTTTTGGTCTGGTGTTCCGACATGCGGATCAGGTGCAGGTCTATTTGCAGGGGGGTGGCGCCGATCAGCCGCGCAAACTGGTTTTCGGTCTGGATTTTCTTCGGCATCAGGTTGAGCAGCGCGATTTTCAGCGGCCGGATATCTTGACGCGCCGCGCGTTCGGGCGACATGACCATCACACCTTCATTCCGCAGAACGTCAAAAGCGGGCAGGGTCTCGGGCAGGGTGATGGGCATGGCGGACCTTGATACAATTCTCGGGCTATAGTTATGTGAGATTGCGGGCGGGAACAAGAAGTCCGGCCTGACGCAAAGTCGAACGCAGGCCTTGGTTCGGTGAGGTTGGAATGAAGCGGATTTTCGCCTTCTGTGCAGCACTTGTCGCTCTGGCGGGTCTGCCTGCGTCTGCACAAGGCTATGACGACCCGATGGAAGAACAGCGTTGCATCTGGCGCTGTCTTGCGTCCAGTTCCGGTGCGGCAAGCCCGGAATATGCGCAGTGTGTGGAACGGGTCTGCAACGAACAGCTATATGACGACGCTGATCCCGATGCTGATCAGACCGCGATCGCGCAATCTGCACCGCGTTGGTTTGTTGGGGCCACCAGCGACGGACGGGGTCGTTTTGCCGGGGTCAGCGAACCCACTTGGGGCAACAGCTTTTACGTGATGTGTGCTCCGGACGGGCGTCGGTATTTCGCTCTGTTCGGACCCGAAGGGCCGGGCGCGCGGTTGACGCTGAGCATGAAGGGACAATCCTTTGCCATGGATTTTGTTGCGGAAAATGACGGTTACTACGCCGCGGTGTCATCTGACCTGCGCGAGTTGGTTGCCTTGAGGGCGGCGTCGGCGCTGACGATCCACAACGCGGCCGGCACGGCGCTGTTGCAAGCTGACCTGAATGGCGCAGCCGAGGCTATCGCGACGGCCTGTCCATAGCGCGGTCAATCGCACGCGACATCAGGCTGTCAAAATCAGCAGGCGACCGGACGGCAGCCACCTGTTCGGCGGTGACAGTGACGCCCCATTTTGCCATGGCCTCATAGCGCGGTTGGCGATGCGCCAAGGCGCGTGCATAGGTCCAACGCACGAAATGGTCGGGGTCGCAGGTTGCTTCGGTCTTGTCATGCGTCAGGCGGTATTCCTCCCATGCGTCATGCAGAAAAGCCGGTAGGTAATACATCGGCTTGGGGGCGCGATCAAAACGGCGGACCAGTTCGGCTGTGTGATCCTCCGATCCCTTGATCCAGACCAGCAAAAGGGTTTGCGACAATTGCTGCATCACCGGGTCTGCCGGGTTTTCCGCTTCGACCACTTCGCAGATCGACCCCGAAGTGTCGCAGACAAAGTGCTTGTATCCGTAGATGTCTTCGGCCCGTGCCATGAAATGCGCGGTGTCCAGCATCGCTGCCACCTCGGCCTTGCGATGCTGTTCTTGCCGCAGCATGTAGTCATCAAACGGCAAACCACCCTTGGCCGGGTCGCCGGGTTTGCCAAGATAGGTGGAAAGCGGGGCCAGATTGTCGAACGTGATGTTGGACGCGATATACACGCTGTCGGTCATCAGAAGTTCGCGCAACAGTGCAACCTTCATCGCCTCGCGCTTGAAATTGTCCGAGATGAATTCGCCCATATAGCGGGTGCCGATGCGGTAATCGACCGAGTAGTGGAACCAGCCCCCCGTCTCGGTCCGGGTGTCGCGCAGCATGTTGGCGAGATGGGTTTTGCCCAGTCCCGACATTCCGAACAGCAAAACGCGCTTTCGGTCCGCGCCCAGATAGTCTGCCCCGCTGGTATAGATCATCGCTTAACCCCTGTTCGCCGCCCGAACAGTTACCGCCCCGCGCGCGCCGCTTCAATGCAAAACCCCGCCTGATGACAGGCGGGGTTTGCTGGAAAAAAAGGTGGCGGATCAGAACGTGAAGCCGACCTTCATGCCAACAGCGACCGCCTTGTTGCCGCTGAACGATCCGGCCCCGCTTAGCGCCGTTGCATCGCCGACATCGACAAAGCGCACGCCAGCAGAGATCTTCATGTTCTGGTGGGTGTAAGTGCCACCGATCTGGATGCTTTTCTGCCCGTCGGTTGGGCCAAGGTTGCCGACGATACCGCCATGGTGCTTTTCATAACCAATCGAGACGGCGCCCGAGAATTTCTCGGTGAACCGGCGACCAACGCCGATGTTGTAGGCGATGGTGTCGTGATCATAGCTGACCAACGGATTAGCCGCCCCCGCATCCGGTGCGTCAAGCCGTGTCACGCTCCAGTCCATCCACCGGATCGAGCCGAACACAAGCGTGTCCTTGGCCACACCGGACTGGAAATCGAGCGTCAGGGACTGTGGCAGCTTGACCCTGGTGGAGCCGGTGATCACGCCACCCGCAGCAAAGGCGGAAAAGCCGGAAGCCTCCAGATCGTGCTTGGTCTCCGAGGAATATGTCAGGGCAACACGCAGCGCAATTTCGGGCTTTTCATATGCCGCGCCGATCAGGTAGCCAATGTCACGGTCATTTGCAAAATTCGCGCGGTAGAAGTTGAAGCCACCGTTGGAAAGGCTGACGTTGCCGCCAATCCCGACCGAGCGGATCCCGCCGATCACCGACATGTTGTCATTGATCTTGTAGCGGCCCACCACTGCCAGCGTGTCGCCACGCAGCTTTGCGTTGGACCCGGCTATCGGATAGCCGGTGCCAAGTGGATAGTCGACGTCAGCGCCAAAGGTCGGGTCGATGGTCAGACCCAGCGACATCTTTTCGTTGAGGTCAGTTTTGAACGCCAGCCCGAGAGTGGTGTAATTCTTGGTAACATTACCTGTCGCGAGTGCGGGCATGGGGGCAAACACGCCCGAAACTTTTGGGCGAACCGACCCAAAGGTCAGCTCGGCGTAGTTTCCTGTCTCGAACATGAAACCAAGCGGTGCTGTGGACCGTTCAAAGCCGCCCGCTTGTGCAGAGCCGGCAACCAGTGCAGCAGTACCTGCTGTGATCAAAATCTTACGCATGTTTCCTCATCCCGTGTGTAGGAATTTCCCTACTCCTGGCTTACGGACACACGTTAAACGGGTCAATTCGTGACGCCGCGTCAAACTATTTGTGACGGTCTGACCTGTGTCTTTCGTGTCTCGGCCCGGATATTGACCCAGTTTCCAACGATGATCAGCGCCGCACCAACAAACAGAAGCGGATCAATGAGTTCCGCGTAAAGCGCTGCGCCGGCGATCGCCATCAACGGCAAACGGGCGAAATCGATCGGCATGACGAAACTGGCCGGCGCCAGTCGCAGCGCCGATGTCAGGCACAGATGCGCTGTGACCCCAGTCACGCCAATTACTGCCAGCCAAGGCAGGGTTGTGGCGGTCGGCCAGGTCACCGCCCCATCAGACAAAGCCAGTACAGAGCCGAAGGTGAACTGCATCACCGTGAGCCAGAACAGGATCGACAGGATGGTTTCCCCGCGCGCCAGCCGCTTGGTGGCGATGTTGGTGGCGGCAAAGCACAAGGCAGCCCCGGCCGCGGCCAGAACCCCCCATTCCAGCGCGTTGAA
>JBKBWK010000091.1:0-4342 GCA_046313895.1 Paracoccaceae bacterium | reverse complement strand
CTTGCCGCGCGTGTCGGATGTTCTGCTGCGCCATGTCCGCGACATGAATGCCGATCTTCTGGTGATGGGGGCCTATGGTCATTCCCGTTTCCGCGAGGCGATTTTGGGCGGTGCAACGCGTAACATGCTGGAAAATACTTCCGTTCCGGTTCTGATGGCACACTGAACCTTGCCACGGACGGGGCGCGATCAGCCCTCGGCCCGTGGCAAATCGGGGTCAGTCTCGCAGCGCGACAGCGGCAAGGCTTTCAACTTGCGCACAAGGAAAATCTCACCGTCGGCCACAGCGCCGAAATGTCCGGTGACACAGGCGCAGCCGTAACCATAGTTGCCATTGATCTGCACCCACCGGTCAAGGCCGCCGAAGGCGAACGCGTCCGCGGGAATGTCCAGCCAGCCTGCTGCCGCTGGCCCACCCTGAGTTGAAAGCGTCCATGTGGCGTCCCGGTCGGTTAGCCAATGATTTCCGGGCGACGGATTGGCATACCAGCCGCAGCGCACGACATCCTTGGCCATCACGCTCTGCGCCGGAAGCGCCAACGCAACTGCCAGCAGCAACGGCCTAAACAAGGAAGCCCCCATCGCTGTCATCACCGGTTTCTTCCATCAGCAGGTCCAGCGACGGCACTTTGACATGACGCTTGCCTTCCAGCGTGATCACGCCATCGCGCTTCAGCGCGCTCATCTGGCGGCTCACGGTTTCCAGCGTCAAACCGAGGTAGTCGGCCATTTCCTCGCGGGTCAGCGGCAAATCGAAGGTTGTCACGTTCGCCATCGACGTCGACGATTTCAGGCTGGCATCCCGTCGGGCGATGATTGCCAACAGGGATGCAATCTTTTCCCGAGCCGTCTTTCTGCCCAACAGCAACATCCATTCGCGCGCGGCATCCAGTTCATCCAGCGTCATCTGCAACAAACGTTGCGCGACATGTGGCGTGCTGGCCATCAGTTCTTCGAACGGCTTTTTGCGAAAACAACACATGACAAGATCGGTTGTGGCGGTAACGTCGTATGCAGCCGTGTCCCGACCGGGACGCCCAACGAAATCGGACGGCAGCAAAAGACCCACCATCTGCCGCCGGCCATCTTCCATGGTTTGCGTCAATGTGGCGATACCGGTCACGACCGAGGCCACGAAATCCATCCGGTCACCAGACCATATCACGGTCTGCCCTGCCTGATAGCTGCGGTAATACTTGATCTGCTCGAGTTTTTGCAATTCGTCTGCATCACACCGGGCGCAGACGGCACGATGCCTGATCGGACAATCCCCACACTCGTGAACAAAGGAATGAATATCGTGGTGGACAGCCATGACCACCCTTTCTTTGTTTGATCTGCATCAAGGCAGCGCGGTTTCTGTTCTTAGAAGATATGGGAATGACACATGAATCGCAACTCACACGGCTTGGTCTTTTTGACGCTCGGGTGCCACGGTACACAAGTTACCCGACAGCACCACAATTTGGGGCATCGGTCGACCCGAAGCTGTTCACCTCGTGGATAGAAGCAATACCGCAAGGATCACAGATTTCACTCTATCTGCATGTTCCCTTTTGCCGTCGGCTTTGCTGGTTCTGTGCGTGCCGAACCCAAGGCACCACGAGCGACGATCCGGTACTTGCCTATGCCAAGACACTGCAAACCGAAATTGCGCTGCTGAAGCGGCATCTACCGCGCGGGGTGACGCTGTCGCGGCTGCACTGGGGTGGTGGAACGCCGACGATGTTGCCGCCGCGCGAAATGCACATGCTTGCCGATTCGATATTTGAAGCGGTCCCTATGGGCGAGAACGGCGAATTTTCCGTCGAAATCGACCCGAACGAGATCGACGCTGCGCGACTGGACGCACTTGCCGACTTGGGCATGAACCGAGCGTCCATCGGTGTGCAGGATTTTGACCAGCTGATCCAGAAAACCATAGGCCGCGAACAAAGCTATGATCTGACAAAGCAGGTCGCAGACATGATCCGTGACCGCGGCGTGCGTAGCCTGAATGCCGACATCCTTTACGGGCTTCCGCATCAGACCAAAGCGCGGATTTCAGACTCGGTCCAGAAGCTTCTGACCCTCTCACCGGACCGTGTGGCGCTTTACGGCTATGCCCATGTGCCGTGGATGAGCCGCCGCCAGCAAATGATCCCGTCCGACACGATGCCAACCCCGGAAGAACGCCTGCGCCTGTTCGAGACGGCAGCAGAACTGTTCGAATGGGATGGATACGTCAGCGTCGGCATCGACCATTTTGCCCGGCCCGAAGATGGCATGGCCCGCGCCTTGAAGGCGGGCACCCTGCGTCGGAACTTCCAAGGCTATACCGACGACACCTCGCCTGTTCTGATCGGGCTTGGCGCATCGTCGATCAGCCGGTTTCCGCAAGGCTACGCCCAGAATGTCAGTGGAACGTCCGACTATACCAAGGCGACCCGTGCCGGACATTTCTCAACGCACCGGGGCCACGTCTTTGCAGGCGAAGATACCCTGCGCGCCCGGATCATCGAAGCCTTGATGTGCGATTTCCATGTGGACCGGGCTGAAATCCTTCGCGATTTTGATGTCACCGAGGACCGGCTTGATACCTTGCTGCGTCGGGCATTCGAAGCGTTTTCCGGCATGCTGACACTGGATGCCAGTGGATTGTCGATCCCACCCGCGGCACGCCCGCTGACGCGGATGGTGGCACGCGCCTTCGATGCCTATGACCAGTCCAAGGCGCAACATTCGGCGGCGATCTGAACGACCGGGGCTTACAATACGCCTACCCTGCCCCCAATTTCAGGGGCAGGAGGCTGCGCCATGCACCATTTCTCGCTTCTTGACCTGTCGCCTGTGCCAGAAGGCAGCACGACGGCGCAAGCCTTGGCCAACACGGTCGATCTTGCGCGTCTAGCCGAATCCACCGGCTATCATCGCTTCTGGCTGGCCGAACATCACAACATGCCGGGGATCGCGAGCGCGGCCACGGCCATCGTGATTGGCCATGTCGCAGCCGCAACCCGGACCATCCGTGTCGGGGCCGGGGGCATCATGCTGCCAAACCATGCGCCTTTGGTGGTTGCCGAACAGTTTGGCACGTTGGAAACGCTTTTTCCGGGGCGGATTGATCTTGGTCTGGGCCGGGCACCGGGAACCGACATGGCGACCGCCCGTGCGCTGCGTCGCCATATGGCACCGGAAGACTCCTTTCCGCACGACGTGATGGAACTGATCGGATATTTCGACACCCCGTCTGAAAACGCCCCGGTGCGGGCGATACCGGGTTCGGATACCCATGTTCCGGTCTGGATTCTGGGCAGCAGTCTGTATGGTGCGCAACTTGCTGCCCATCTGGGCCTTCCCTACGCCTTTGCCTCGCATTTCGCACCTGCCATGCTGGAGGATGCGCTGGCGACCTATCGTGCCACGTTCCGGCCGTCGCGCTTTTTGTCACAACCCTATGCGATGATGGTCGCAGGGGTCTGCGCCGCAGAGACAGATGCCGAGGCAAACTTCCTGCGCACGTCACAGATGTTGGCCTTCGCCCGCTTGCGCACCGGCAGGCCGGGAAAGCTGCCGCGTCCGGTGGCAGATGTCGGTGCCGAGATTCCGCCGTCAGTTCTGGCGGGCGTGGAACAGGCGCTGTCAGTGGCAGCCGTCGGATCGCCTGAAAGTGTCCGCGCGCAGATGGCAGCCATCCTTGAGCGCTATCGTCCAGATGAATTGATGGTAACGGGCATGATCCACGACCACAGCGCGCGGTTGCGATCCTTTGCCATCACCGCCGAGGTGTTGTCCAATCTGAAGCTGGCCAAGGCCGCCTAGGACTCGAAGCCATGCGGTGCAAAGCTTTCAACGAACGTGACCAGTTCGGGCAGGCAGACCGTCCGCAAATCATAGCGCGCAAGCGCAGTCTTGCGCGCCGCTGCCCGTAACGGGGTGAATTGCTCTGGCCCGGCAAGGGCGTTGGTCAATGTTGTCACCCAACCTTCGACATCAAAAAAATTCACCAGCAGACCGTTTTTCCCACCGCGCACCACTTCCTGCACTGGCGCGGTTCTGGACCCCACCACCAGACATCCCGCCGCCATTGCCTCCAACATCGACCATGACAACACAAACGGATAGGTGAGATAGGCATGGACCCGGCTGATCTGCAGGATCGACACAAAAACCGGATACGGCACCTTGCCCATGAAGTGCACCCTGTCCATCGGCAAGGCATCCTGTACCTGGGACAGGATCAGGTCTCTCCAGCCTTTTTCCTCTTTTGGGGCCGTGCCGTAGCTGACCTCATCCCCGCCCACGATAACCACATGCGCATTGGGGCGCGCGCGCAAGATCGCAGGCAATGCCCGCATGAAGA
>JBKBWK010000090.1:0-4356 GCA_046313895.1 Paracoccaceae bacterium | reverse complement strand
ACCGCCGCGCAGTTTTCCGGCATCCGCGTGGCACGCGTCCGGTTCATCCTGTTCCTGCTGACCGGCGTCATGAGCGGCATTGCAGCCGTCTGCCTGACCTCGCGCCTTGGCTCGACACGCCCGTCCATCGCAACCGGGTGGGAACTGGAGGTGGTCACGATGGTCGTCCTGGGGGGTGTCAACATCCTTGGCGGGGCGGGCAGCATCGCGGGCGTTGTATTGGCAGCACTGATCATGGGCATGGTGACATTCGGCTTTGGCCTGTTGAACGTGCCGGGTATCGTAATGAGCATCTTCCTTGGTATCCTGTTGATCGGGGTGATCGCGCTGCCAAAGCTAATGCGGAGGTCATGATGGAAAAATATGCCTTCAAGATGCGGCTTAATCCGGGGGCAGAAGCAGAATATATCCGCCGCCACGACGCCATCTGGCGAGAGTTGGTCAGCCTGTTGAAAGACGCGGGCGTGCAGGATTATTCGATCCACCTTGACCGCGAAACCGGCACCCTGTTCGGCGTGTTGTGGCGGCGCAAGGATCACATGATGGACGCGTTGCCCGACCATCCGGTGATGCAGCGATGGTGGGCTCATATGGCTGACATCATGGAAACGCTTCCCGACAACGAACCCGTGGTGGTGCCGCTGGTCACGGTGTTTCACATGCCATGACCCATGTGGCCGTCATCGATATCGGCAAGACCAACGTCAAACTGGCGCTGGTTGATCTGGACCGTCTGACCGAAATCGCGGTGCGCACGAAGCCAAATCAGGTGCGTCCCGGCCCGCCTTATCCGCATTATGATACCGAAGGGCAGTGGGCGTTTGTGCGGACTGCACTGGCGGATATGTCGGCCAGCCACGGGATTGACGCCATTGTGGTCACCACACATGGGGCCTGCGCCGCGTTGTTGGACAGACAGGGTGATCTGGCGGCCCCTGTGCTTGACTATGAGCATGACGGCCCGGATGCCTGTCGCGCCGAATATGACGCCATCCGTCCGCCGTTTTCCGAAAGCGGCAGTCCGGCTCTGTCAAAGGGATTGAACCTTGGTGCGCAGCTTTTCTGGCAATTGCGCCTCGACCCCGGGTTGCGGGCCCACATCGCACATGTGGTGATGTGGCCACAATATTGGGCACACCGGCTCACCGGTGAGCTTGCGATGGATGTGTGCTCGCTTGGTGCCCATAGCGACCTGTGGAACCCGGCCGAACGGCGCTTTTCGTCGTTGCCCGAACGCCTTGGCATTGCCGAAAAGATGGCCCCTCCACGGCCCCCCGGAGATGTGCTGGGCCCTTTGACGCCAGAGTTGCAGGCGGACCTTGGCCTTGGTCCGGTGCCGGTGCTGTGCGGCATCCATGACAGCAACGCCTCGCTTCTGCCGCATCTGATCGGGCGCAAGGCCCCCTTTACTGTTGTATCCACAGGGACTTGGGTGATTTCCATGGCTGTGGGGGGCAGACCTGTTGCGCTTGATCCGGCACGGGACACGTTGATCAACGTCAATGCCTTTGGTGGCGCCGTGCCATCCGCGCGGTTCATGGGCGGGCGGGAATACGACATGATCCAAGGCGGCAGGCCAAAGAGTGCAACCGCAGCTGATGCCGATCGTGTTCTGGAATCGGGGCTGATGTTGCTTCCTTCGGTCGTCCCCGAGTGTGGCCCGTTTCAAGGCCGTGCCCACCGCTGGACGCAAGAGCCGGTGGGCGACGGCATGCGTGAAGTGGCGCTTGGCTATTATCTTGCGCTGATGACTGCCGAATGTCTGCGCGCCATCGGCGCTGACGGGCCGAGTGTGATTGAGGGCCCGTTTGCCGCAAATCGGTGGTTTTGCGCCATGTTGCAGGCCGCCAGTGCGCGTCCGGTTCTGGCATCGTCGATGCGCACGGGAACCGCGATAGGCGCGGCCATGTTGTTGGCCCCGCAGCCGCGTCTGACGGTTGATCCGCCCGTTTCGGCCAATGACCCGCGCTTGACTGTCTATGCCGGTCTTTGGCGCACAAGGACACTTGCGCCGTGACCGTGGCGGATTACGGGCCGGGCCAGACCCCGATCGCCGGCAGGTGCAGATGCCACAGGCCTGCCCACACAACCAAGGCAAGCGCCAGTCTGCGCCATGATGGAAGTGTCTGGGGGCGCCACCGACCAGTGATCAGCGCAGAAAATGGCAACAGCCCGGTGCGGGCTGTCTGGCTCTGCCACGCTGACCGTCCCATCGCGGTGCGCCGTCGTGCCTCGGCCATCGGCATCCCCGCGACCGAAAACAAAAGAAAGGGCGCGAACAACAGGATATGCGCCAGATCCCCATTGCCCAGAAGATGCGCCCCCGACCACAGCGCCAAGGCCCAAAGCAAAGGTTGGCGGGTAACGCCGGCAATTCCCGGGTGATCCGGGTCAAACCCCGATGTTCGACCCTCAAAGGCAAACGGGTTGGCTGCACCCACCCCAAAGCAGCCAAGCAAGATCGCCGCAGGCATCGCCAGATTGATTGCCCAGCGGTGCCAGAGAAGTTGATCCCAGACGGGCACAAAAGGCGCGCGCCCGGCAGCAGCCACCACACACCACAGCAACCCCAGGGACACCAAGGAAAACAGAGCCGTATAGCCCGAATTTCCAAGGGTCTGGGTCAGGAACTCCTTTGACCCGACAGTCGCTGGAAGACGGTGGGACAGCAGAAATACCCCCATCGCGACGGCAAATTCGATCCACTCCATCCGGCAAGACTGACCGTATCACCTGACGCTTGCAAGATGCCTTGCGCCGACCCCGCAGCGTTCGGGCACGCGGGCGCATGCATCCTAGCGATAGCGCCGAAAAAAGCGCGACCGGTCATACAGGGTTTCCAGCCGCTTCATCCGACCTTCGGTTTCCACCCATGTCCGACTTTGCACGCTGGCCAGAAGCGTTTCGACGAGAACAAGGATCGACACCGTGGAATCCCATGCCGAGGGTGCCTCGATATGCGCGGTCAGCGTGTGGCGGGCATGGGCGGCGGCGGGGCTGACCCAACGGTCGGTGATCACGACCACCTCTGCCCCCTGTTCTACCGCCAGTTCCACCAGTTGCAGAACCGAATTTTCATACCGGCGAATATCGAAGGCCACCAGAACATCGCCTGCCTTCATGTCCAGAAGGGCAGGGGGCCAGGTGTTCGACATGTCCGACAAAAGTGTGACCTCGGGCCGGACCACCTTCATCAAAGACACCAGATAGTCGGCATGGGCATGGGTGATCCGCCCACCCATGGCAAAGATCCGACGGGTTGGGTCGGCCAGAAGATCGGCCACCTGATCGAAATCGGCATGGTCGATCTGGCTGAGCGTGGCCTGAAGATTTGCCACCACCGCATCGGCAAAGCGGTTCAGCATATGGGTGTCGGGTGCCCCCCCGGCCCAGCGGTCATGCTTGACCAAGGGCGATTCCAGCATCGCGCCAACCTCGCCACGCAGCGCGGATTGGTAATCGGGGTATCCGCGATAGCCCAGCTTTTGGCACAAGCGCACCACCGTCGGGGTGGACACTTCGGCCGCCCGCGCCAGCGCGGTAATCGACCCGAGGGCAGCCACCGGATAATGGCGCAGGATATGGGTTGCCACCTGACGTTCTGCCCGTGTCAGGTCGGGCAGGGCGGCGCGCATCTTGTCTTCAACACCCAAGGGAAGGTCCATATGCCCGCCTTTCGTGGCAAATCCGTCCCGCTTTACCGGGCAGACGATGTCCGGTTGCACATCACTCTGCAAGATTTCCGAAATGATTGTAACAGAAATTGTGCAAAAGAAAATTTCTTGACAGAAGCCCAGCATATCAGGAAGCCTGACGTCAGCGACAGGGGACACGAGTCACTGATGAGCCTGCATTCCACCCAGTTGGACTTTTCGGCCATTGTCGAAAATCGGGACGCCACAAGCGCCATTCTGTTGGTTTGCGAACATGCAAGCAATGCCTTTCCAGAACCGTGGGGCGACCTTGGTTTGACCGAGGAACAGCGGGTGGCGCATGTGGCATGGGATCCCGGCGCGCTTGATCTGGCGCGGGCTTTGTCTGCCCGTCTTGACGCCGTTTTGGTCCATGCTCCTGTAAGTCGGTTGATCTTTGACCTGAACCGTGGCCCAGATCGCGCCGATGCAATGGCAGAGAAGTCCGAGGTCCATGTCGTTCCGGGCAACCAGAACCTGACTCCGGTGGACCGGCTTTTCCGAACCGATGCGCTGTATCTTCCGTTCCACGGCATGTTGCATGGCGAAATTGCGCGTCGCCTTGCACTGGGGCGTGCAACGGTGATGGTCACGATCCATTCCTTTACCCCGGTTTACAACGGCCGCCCGCGCAGCGTGGAATTCGGGGTGATCCATGATGCCG
>JBKBWK010000089.1:0-4656 GCA_046313895.1 Paracoccaceae bacterium | reverse complement strand
CGTTCTTCATCGCCAACCTGCTGCCAGCTTTTGTTGGTGCTTCGCTCTTGCGCTTTGGGCTGACAACCTTTTTCGGGATCATGCCGGGGACATTCGTGTTCACCTCGGTCGGGGCTGGACTTGGTGAGGTTTTTGCCCGTGGTGACACACCCGATCTGTCGATCATATTTTCCCCGCATATCCTTGCGCCCATCGTAGGGCTGGCGGCATTGTCGGCTTTGCCGATTGTGGTGAAGCGGTTTCAAAAGCGTGCATGACACGCGTTGGATCAGCGCCAGAGGCGTTCGCCGGCATGGGCCACCCAATCGCGCCCGAGTGCGGGGCTGGCCAAACCCGACCTATCTTGTGAGAATTCTCGAATCGTGCCGCAGAAGCCTATTTTTCGGCGAAATTCTTTGATAATCCTTGGTTCGTGCAGGTGATACGGCTGGTGCAGCGGTTTGTACCCTGGCGCGACGGTTTTGGGGGGCGGCACAGGGTGACATCGGGGCGCGGCGGCTTTTTCAAGACGCTCTCTGGGCGGTTTTTGCTGCTGACAGTTGCTTTTGTCATGTTGGCCGAAGTTCTGATCTTTGTTCCGTCTATTGCGCGATTTCGGGCGGACTATCTGGTGCTGCGGCTGGAAAAGGCGCAGATCGCGTCATTGGCCTTGCTGGCCAGCGATGGCGAGATTTCTCCCGAACTGGAGGCCGAACTTCTGGTCAATGCCGGCGTGTTCAACGTTGTGTTGCGCCGCGACGAGGTCCGGCAGCTTGTGCTGTCTTCACCGATTCCGGCTGCCATCTACGATACATATGATCTTCGCGCGTCAGGCCCGTGGGAATTGATCAGCGATGCGATCACCGTTCTGCGTGATCCGATGAACCGGGTAATCCGGGTGATCGGAAATCCGGTGCAGCAAGCCGGACTTCTGATCGAAGTCACCATGGAAACCGGGCCGTTGCGTTCGGCCATGGTTGATTATGGCCTGCGAATTCTGGTGCTGTCCGCCCTTATCTCTGCGGTGACGGCGGTGCTATTGTTCCTGTCGGTGCAGCGGATGATCGTCGGGCCGATCCGTCGTGTGGTGCGCCATATGCAGGCCTATGCCGAAGCCCCCGAAGACGCCCGACGGGTGATCGCCCCAACCTCGGCTGTGGTCGAATTGCGGGCAGCCGAGGATGCTTTGGAAAGTATGCAAAAACAGCTGACGGGCGCATTGCGCCAAAAGGAACGGCTTGCGCAATTGGGCGGGGCTGTAGCCAAGATCAGCCATGATCTGCGCAACATCCTGACCACCGCACAGCTTTTTGCCGACCGGATCGAAGGCAGCGCCGACCCGATGGTGGCGCGCGCTGCCCCCAAGCTCGTCGGGTCGATCAGCCGCGCGGTGAACCTGTGCGAATCGACGCTGGCATTTGGCAAAGCCGAGGAACCCGCCCCCCGGCTGCAACGCCTTGCGCTGCGCCCTTTGGTGGAAGAGGTGGCAGAGGCGGAAGGGCTGACAGGCGAGGGACCGGTGACATGCCTGATCGACATTCCGGTCGGATTAACCCTGCGGGCCGACGGCGAGCAATTGTTCCGCGTCCTGTCCAATCTGGTGCGCAACGCCCGTCAGGCGATCGAAGCCACGGGCCAACCGGGAACAGTGGAAATTTCCGCGGGCGAGGATGATGTCGAATGGTGGTTGCGTGTGGGTGATACAGGTCCGGGCTTGCCCGCCAAGGCCCGCGAGCACCTGTTCGCGGCCTTTCAGGGTGGCGCGCGCAAGGGGGGCACGGGGCTTGGGCTGGCGATCTCGGCCGAGCTCATCCGTGGCCATGGTGGGCGACTGGAACTGGGGCGCAGTGATACCGAAGGAACCGAGTTCATGATTCATCTGCCGAAAACCGTTTCCGAAAACAGTCTAGCCGAGACGTGACTTTTGCCCTTGCAAACCCCGGCGTGGGTCGCTAAATCCGCCCCTACAGTGGACCCGTAGCTCAGCTGGATAGAGCATCAGACTACGAATCTGAGGGTCGGGCGTTCGAATCGCTCCGGGTTCACCATTTTTCTTACATCTTGAAAACGTCCTCTTACATCTTGAAAACATTGAACCCTGCCTTTCGGCAGGGCT
The DNA here is from genome assembly GCA_046313895.1 of Paracoccaceae bacterium. GTDB lineage: Bacteria > Pseudomonadota > Alphaproteobacteria > Rhodobacterales > Rhodobacteraceae > Pseudotabrizicola. Next base: position 2,561 of record JBKBWK010000089.1, on the reverse strand, counting down.
CTGGAACGCTGTATTTTGTACGGGTCGATGTCAGAAGACGTCAACCAGATACAGGATGATGATGATGGGGATCGGGATGCCGATCAGCCAGGCCAATGCGCCTTTCATGGGATGTCCTTTCAATATAAGTCATCCGTCAACGTCCCAAGGGCGATGAGGGTTCCGTACGGTCTTACTTGGGCAAGTTAGATTGGACAGGGTGCTGTCGGAAGACATACCCCGCGCGATCATGCGTGCGGCACCTCCGCATCGTTCAATGCTCTACGGCACAGTCCTGTTTCGTCGAGTAACCAGTCTGTGCGCCCATTCCGGCTGGACTGAAAATACGCTGTCGGCACTTGGTTCCGGCTGGAAGGATGCCCGTGGCAGAGCCTTCAGCCAAGAAGAGACATAAAGAGCGATCTGCCCCGACCCAAAAATATCCCTACCGCGAAAACCGCTTGTATTTCACCCGCTTCGGCTCCAGCGCATCCGGCCCCAGACGACGGATCTTGTCGTCTTCGTAGGCTTGGAAGTTGCCTTCGAACCATTCCACATGGGCGTCGCCTTCGAACGCCAGAATGTGGGTGCAGAGGCGGTCGAGGAAGAACCGGTCGTGGCTGATGATCACCGCGCAGCCGGCGAAATCCTCGATGGCGGATTCAAGAGCTTGCAGCGTTTCCACGTCCAGATCGTTCGTCGGTTCGTCCAAGAGCAGCACGTTGCCGCCCGAGCGCAGCAGTTTGGCCATGTGGACGCGGTTGCGTTCACCGCCCGACAGCAGGCCGACTTTCTTTTGCTGGTCGGTGCCCTTGAAGTTGAACGCCCCGGTATAGACCCGGCTGTTCATCTGCATGTCGCCCAATTGTATGATCTCTGACCCGCCCGAGATTTCTTCCCACACGTTCTTGTCCGGGTCGAGCGCATCGCGCGACTGATCGACGTAGGACAATTTCACCGTGTCGCCCAGCGTGATCGTGCCTTCGTCGGGCTGCTCCTGACCCGTGAGCATACGAAACAGGGTGGATTTTCCCGCACCATTCGGACCGATGACGCCGACGATGGCCCCCGGCGGAATGGTGAAAGACAGGTTTTCTATCAGAAGCTTGTCGCCCATGGCTTTTTTCAGACCGACCACTTCGATCACCTTGTTGCCCAGACGTTCGCCGTTGGGAATGATGATCTGCGCCGAGGATGACCGTTCCAGAACGGTCTGGCCCGCCATTTCGTTGTAACGCGCAATCCGGGCCTTGCCCTTGGCCTGACGCGCCTTGGCCCCAGAGCGGATCCATTCCAGTTCTTTTTCCAGCGCTTTTTGCTTGGATTTGTCCTCACGCGCCTCTTGCTGCATGCGCTTGGCCTTTTGGTCCAGCCATGCCGAATAGTTGCCCTCATACGGAATGCCGCGGCCACGGTCCAATTCGAGGATCCACGAGGTGATGTCATCCAGGAAATAGCGGTCGTGGGTGACGATCAGGATGGTGCCCTTGTAGGCGATCAGGTGCTTTTGCAGCCAGGCGATCGACTCGGCGTCCAAATGGTTTGTCGGTTCGTCCAGAAGCAGCATGTCCGGCGCTTCAAGAAGCAGTTTGCAGAGCGCGACGCGGCGACGCTCGCCCCCTGACAGGTCTTCGACATTGGCATCGTCGGGCGGGCAGCGCAGCGCGTCCATCGCGACACCCACCGTCGCCTCAAGCTCCCACAGGTTGCCCGCGTCGATCTGGTCTTGCAGAGCGGCCATCTCGTCTGCCGTCTCGTCACTGTAGTTCATTGCAAGTTCGTTGTAGCGATCCAGAATGGCCTGCTGTTTGGCCACTCCCAACATCACATTGCCTTTCACGTCGAGCGTAGGGTCAAGATACGGCTCTTGCGCCAGATAGCCGACTTTCGCGCCCTTGGCAGCCCAGGCTTCGCCTTTGAAGTCCTTGTCCATGCCGGCCATGATCTTCAGCAGGGTAGATTTGCCGGCACCGTTCACGCCGACCACGCCGATCTTCACACCGGGCAGAAAGTTGAGGTGGATATTTTCGAAGCACTTCTTGCCACCCGGATAGGTCTTGGAGACGCCTTCCATGTGGTAAACATACTGATAGCTGGCCATTGGGATTCTCCATGTCGCGGGTTGCGCTTCATGTAGCGAATGTATGGCGCGAGGGCAATTGTGCTCGGGCCGGTGATTCGGGACGATCTGGGTCTTAAACCTGGCAACCGAGTTCACGTGCAATTGATATAGCGCAAGGATATGATTGAGCATGCGGTCTAGGCTTTGGTCGCATGGGCTGGTGTCCAGCCGTTCCGATTTGGGACGTAAACAGGGAAGGATTTGATCGAAATGTCAAATATCTTGCGAAAAATGGCGGTGTTGGTGGCTGGAACTGCAGTGTTTGCCGCAGGGATGGCTGTTGCCGAAGTGGATGAAGGGTCTGTCGCGCGCGGCGGAAAGCTTTATGACAAATGGTACAAGGTGACGAAATCGGCTGAGCCGACGACACCGCACCCTTTGTATCCGGCGGCCGAGAACGAAAAGTATGCGGCCGACGCGGCCAGCAACTGGCGCTGCAAAGAGTGTCATGGCTGGGATG
>JBKBWK010000088.1:0-4777 GCA_046313895.1 Paracoccaceae bacterium | reverse complement strand
CGGGGTGCGGGGCAGAGCCCCGCTCAGAAATCCAGATCGGCATAGTGTGCCGGTGGCGGAAAACCGGGCACCTGATCGGCCAACAGTGATCGGAAGCTTGGGCGCGATTTGATTTTGGCATACCAGTCCTTCACCGTGGCCGACCGGTTCCAATCGACGTCTGAAATATAATCCAGACAGGACAAATGCGCCGCTGCGGTGAAATCAGCCAATGTCATGGTGTCGCCGGCCAACCACCGCCTTTGATCCAGAATCCATGCCATATAATCCAGATGGAACTTTATACGTCCGGCCCCGAACTTCACGTTCTTCGAATCCGGATAACCCAGTTTCATCACCTTCTTGTTGACCCGCTCATACAACAGCTTCGAGGTCACCTCGGCATGGAACTTGTCGTCGAACCACGAACAGATCCGCCGCACTTCATAGCGCGTTTCCGGATCACGCGGCATCAGGGCCGGGGTTGGGAAAGTTTCATCCAGATATTCACAGATCGCTTGGCTTTCGCTTAGCGTTTTCTGGTCCATTTTCAGGATCGGCACCTTGCCCGCCGGATTTCGGCGCAGAAAATCTGGCGTCGGTTCCCAATACCGCTCTTCGACCAGTTCCACCTCCAGCTTTTTTTCCGCCAGAGTCAGGCGCACCTTGCGACAAAAGGGAGAAAGGGGAAAGTGATAGAGCCGGATCATGCAGCACCCGTGAAAAAACTGCCTTTCTGATACAGCCCACGGGCAGGGGGTTCAATGCGCATCCGGCATCGTTGCCGACAGCGCATCCAGTTCGGGCAGGGTTATGCCGGTCAAGTCGCCGACCACAAGACTGGCGGCCGCATGGTCTTCATGTGCCGTAAAGATCGAAGGCGTGACAACCACCCGCAACCCTGCGGCACGCGCGGCGCGCAGTCCGTTGCCACTGTCCTCAAACGCAACCGCAGACGCGGCAGGCACAGACAGCCGGCGCAATGCCAGAAGATAGACATCGGGTGCAGGCTTCTTTACGGCCACCTCATCCCCCGCCGCGATCACGTCAAACATCTCGTCCGCCGCACGGCCCCACAGCGCGCGGGTCAGAGCATCTACATTTGCAGGGCTGGTCGTCGTGGCAATCGCAAGCTTCAGTCCAGCGTCGCGGGCCGCTTGTATCAATTGCGTCACCCCGGCACGCGGCTGCAGCGCGCCACCCGACACCAAGGCGACATAGGCTTTGGTCTTGTCTGCATGCATTTGGGCAATAACCGCGTCATCCGGCGAGGACTGACCCTTCGCCTCGCGATACGCCCGCATCCGTTCCTTGCCGCCCGTGACACGCAACAGATCGGTGTATTCGGCCACGGACCAGTTCCAATCCAGCCCGTTGGCGGCAAAAACCGAATTGAAGGCCTGCCGATGCACCTCTTCGGTTTCGGCCAAGGTGCCATCGACATCGAAAATCAGCGCGCGCAGGTCTGTCATGCGTCAGCCATCGGCCGCAACACGGCGAACAGGGTTTGAAAATCGGAAAAGCTTGCCTGATGCGTCATTTCAGCAACCGGTGACTTGCGATAGCCTTCGGTGAACAGCACAAAGGGCACGGCCGCAGCGGCAGCGGTTGCTGCATCCACCTCGCTGTCACCTACATAAACCGTCCATCCCCCGCCAAGGGCCGCGATACAGGCATGCAGCGGTGCCGGGTCGGGCTTTGTGACCGGCAGGCTGTCGCCCCCGACCACGCTTGTGAAGAACGGCTCCAACCCCAGATCCAGCAGGATAGCGCGGGCCGGGGCAACAGGTTTGTTGGTGCAGACCGCCATCGCATGCCCTGCCTGTTGCAAAGCGGACAACGCCGCCACAACGCCAGGATAAGGCCGGGTCAGATCGGACGATGCAGCGTTGTAATGGTCAAGCGTGACCTTTGTCAGGCGCTGATGGTCTGACGTCTCCATGCCGACGCGCGCGATAACCCGCTCGACCAGCTTGGGCAGCCCATTTCCGATGAACGAGGTGATGGTCGCCAGATCCAGCGCCGCTTGACCCTCATCCGCAAGCATGCGCGCCACGGCGGCGTGGATATCGGGCGCGCTGTCGATCAGAGTGCCATCCAGATCAAAGACAATATTCATTGCGCTTTCCATTTGATCGAACATCCCATCGATGCCATCTGTTCACGGGGCCCTTGACCCGTGGTGGCAATCTGCACCATCGCGTCAAACAACTCTCGGCGCGCACCGGGCACCGGATGCTTGCCACTGGCATCGAGCCGACCCCGATACTGCAATTCGCCCGCCGCATTGAAGCCAAAGAAATCGGGCGTACAGGCGGCGCCCCAAGCGCGGGCCACATCCTGACTTTCGTCGTGCAGGTAGGGGAACGGCAAAGCCACCGCCTGCATCGCGGCAAAGCTGTCGTCCGGATAGGCAACCCCGTCGTTCGAGTTGATTGCCGCCACGCCGATACCGTGTGCGCGAAGATCGACTGCGTCGCGCTTGATCCGGTCCAGCACCGCCTTTACATAGGGGCAGTGGTTGCACATGAACACAATCAGCGTGCCCTTTGGCCCTGCCACATCTGCAAGGCCATAGGTGTTGCCATCGGTTCCGGACAGCGCAAAATCGGGCGCTTTCCAGCCGAAATCGCACACCGGGGTCAGGACAGCCATCAGACAGCCGCTTCTGCCGCAGCACGGATGGCACGGATGTTGTCGCCGTAAGGTGCTGGGTTGCTGACCGAACCGCCCTTGAACACCGCCGACCCGGCCACCAGCACATCAGCCCCGGCCGCCGCCACCAAAGGCGCGGTTTCTGGCGTCACACCACCGTCAATCTCGATATGGATCGGGCGGTCACCGATCATGGCGCGCAGTTTCTTCACCTTTTCGACCTGGCTGTGAATGAACTTCTGCCCGCCAAATCCGGGGTTGACTGTCATCACGCAGAACAGATCCACCATATCAAGCAGGTATTCCACATCCTCCACCCCGGTGCCGGGATTGATCGCCAGACCCGCTTTCGCACCCGCGCCACGAATGGCTTGCAGCGTGCGGTGAATGTGGGGGCCGGCCTCCAGATGGGCCGAAATCACATCCGCACCGGCCTTGGCAAACGCCTCGATATAGGGATCGACCGGCGCGATCATCAGGTGAACGTCCATCACCCCCTTGATATGCGGGCGGATGGCGGCACAGGTGGATGGGCCAAAGGTGATGTTGGGCACGAAATGCCCGTCCATCACATCGACATGCACCCAATCACAGCCCTGCGCCTCGATCGCCTCACACTCCAACCCGAAGTTGGCGAAATCGGCGGACAGGATCGATGGTGCAATCTTGATAGTGCGAGAGAAGGTCATTCGGTTTCCCCTTTGCGTTCCGAATCGAGGCCACCCTGAAACACACGGCTGGCTCTGATATCACTTTCTTCAATCGTCGAAAGCGTGGCCGCGTCAACGGTCCCGCCTGCAGAAAACAGTCGGTTTGCCTGTCGCAACCGTGCCCGATCCAGCGCGTTTCGGATAGAGCGTGCGTTGGCGAAATGCGGCTGCGTCCGGCGCAGCGCGATATACTCTGCCAAAGCGGCCTTTGCACCATCGCTCAGCGTATAGTTCTGGTCGGTCAGCATATGGCTTGCGATGTGGTGCAATTCGTCGCTGGTATAGTCTGGGAATTCGATGTGATGCGCAATGCGCGACCGGAAACCGGGGTTCGACTGAAAAAACAGATCCATCCGGTCGGCGTATCCGGCAAGGATAACCACCAGATCGTCACGGTTGTTTTCCATGATCTGCAACAGGATCTCGATGGCCTCCTGACCATAGTCCCGCTCATTGTCGGGGCGATACAGGTAATAGGCCTCGTCGATGAACAACACGCCGCCCATGGCCTTTTTCAGCACTTCCTTGGTCTTGGGCGCGGTGTGGCCGATATACTGGCCGACCAGATCATCGCGCGTGACCGACACCAGATGCCCCTTTCGCACATAGCCCAGACGGTGCAACAGCCCGGCCATCTTCAGCGCCACCGTGGTCTTGCCGGTGCCGGGGTTGCCGGTAAAGCTCATGTGCAAGGTGGGCGTCTGATGCGCAAGGCCAAGCGTCTTGCGCGCCCGGTCCACCAGCAACAGCGCGGCAGTTTCCCGGATGCGCTGCTTGACTGGCGCAAGGCCGATCAGTTCGGTATCCAACTCATCCAGCACGTCTTTCGCGCCGGACGCTTCATATTCGGCGTGCAGGTCAATGGTCATCGGTGCGTCGGCCTGCATGATCGTCTCCTGTCTTTGCATGAAATGGGGGGTCGCACCGGCCGGACCAATTTGGCCCAAGCCCGGCCGGTGCTGCAGGATACGCGAAAGTCAGCGCACCGTATGGGTATAGCGGATGGACCGGCCATCCACCTCCGTCCGTTGCATGCGGATGGTTGGTTCATCCTTGGGACGGTTGACGATAAAGCTCATCGTCACCGATTCCACCGCGCGGGTGCTGTCGAAGGCGATCAGGCGGATATAGGCATCGCCATGCGCTTTGCGGCAGTCGGCCAGTTCGATCATCACGCCCTTGGGGTCTTTCAGGTCGAACATCGGATGGCCCCACATTTCCCAGTAGATATTCCGGGGATGGGGATCATACGAATATTCAACGCCGACAGCCCAGCCTTTGGTCAGGCAGTATTCAACCTGTGCGCTGATCTGGTCGTCAGTGAGGTCGGGCAGAAAGGAAAAGCAGCCTTGGGTAATACGCATGGTGTTTCTCCTTACATGCTGACGGACGGCATCGGGGTGAAGTCCGATGTGTCGGTTGACGTGTAGTTG
>JBKBWK010000087.1:0-5083 GCA_046313895.1 Paracoccaceae bacterium | reverse complement strand
CAGGACTGGGGCGACATGCTGAAGGTCATGCCGGTGGCGTCGGGCGGCATCCATGCCGGCCAGATGCACCAATTGCTGGACATGTTCGGTGACGACGTGGTGTTGCAGTTCGGCGGCGGCACCATCGGGCACCCGATGGGAATCCAGGCCGGTGCGCAAGCCAACCGTGTGGCACTGGAGGCGATGGTTCTGGCGCGCAACGAAGGCCGCAACCTGATTGGCGAAGGGCCCGAGATTCTGCGCGCTGCCGCCAAGTGGTGCAAACCGTTGGAAGCCGCGCTCGACACCTGGGGCAACATCACCTTCAACTACACGTCAACCGACACATCGGACTTCACCCCGATGCCGTCCGTCAGCATGTAAGGAGAAACACCATGCGTATTACCCAAGGCTGCTTTTCCTTTCTGCCCGACCTCACCGACGACCAGATCAGCGCACAGGTTGAATACTGCCTGACCAAAGGCTGGGCTGTCGGTGTTGAATATTCGTATGATCCCCATCCCCGGAACATCTACTGGGAAATGTGGGGCCATCCGATGTTCGACCTGAAAGACCCCAAGGGCGTGATGATCGAACTGGCGGATTGCCGCAAAGCGCATGGCGATGCCTATATCCGCCTGATCGCCTTCGACAGCACCCGTGCGGTTGAATCGGTGACGATGAGCTTTATTGTCAATCGTCCCAAGGACGAACCAACCATCCGCATGCAACGGACGGAAGTGGATGGCCGGTCCATCCGCTATACCCATACGATGCGCTGACCTTTCGCGCATCCTGCAGCACCGGCCGGGCTTGGACCAAATCGGTCCGGCCGGTGCGATCCCCCATTTCATGCAAAGACAGGAGACGATCATGCAGGCCGACGCACCGATGACCATTGACCTGCACGCCGAATATGAAGCGTCCGGCGCGAAAGACGTGCTGGATGAGTTGGACACCGAACTGATCGGCCTTGCGCCGGTCAAGCAGCGCATCCGGGAAACTGCCGCGCTGTTGCTGGTGGACCGGGCGCGCAAGACGCTTGGCCTTGCGCATCAGACGCCCACCTTGCACATGAGCTTTACCGGCAACCCCGGCACCGGCAAGACCACGGTGGCGCTGAAGATGGCCGGGCTGTTGCACCGGCTGGGCTATGTGCGAAAGGGGCATCTGGTGTCGGTCACGCGCGATGATCTGGTCGGCCAATACATCGGCCATACTGCGCCAAAGACCAAGGAAGTGCTGAAAAAGGCCATGGGCGGCGTGTTGTTCATCGACGAGGCCTATTACCTTTACCGCCCGGACAACGAACGGGATTATGGTCAGGAAGCCATCGAAATCCTGCTGCAGGTGATGGAAAACAACCGCGACGATCTTGTGGTCATCCTCGCCGGCTACGCCGACCGGATGGATCTGTTCTTTCAATCGAACCCCGGTTTCCGGTCGCGGATCGCGCATCATATCGAGTTTCCAGACTATACAAGCGACGAATTGCACCACATCGCAAGCCATATGCTGACAGATCAGAATTACACGCTGAGCGATGGGGCAAAGGTCGCTTTGGCAGAGTATATCGCGTTGCGCCGCACGCAGCCGCATTTCGCTAACGCGCGCTCTATCCGAAACGCGCTGGATCGGGCACGGTTGCGACAGGCAAACCGGCTGTTTTCTGCAGGCGGGACCGTTGACGCGGCCACGCTTTCGACGATTGAAGAAAGTGATATCAGAGCCAGCCGTGTGTTTCAGGGTGGCCTTGATTCGGAACGCAAAGGGGAAACCGAATGACCTTCTCTCGCACTATCAAGATTGCACCATCGATCCTATCCGCCGATTTCGCCAACTTCGGGTTGGAGTGTGAGGCGATCGAGGCCCAAGGCTGTGATTGGGTGCATGTCGATGTGATGGACGGGCATTTCGTGCCCAACATCACCTTTGGCCCATCCACCTGTGCCGCCATCCGCCCGCATATCAAGGGCGTGATGGACGTTCACCTGATGATCGCGCCGGTCGATCCCTATATCGAGGCCTTCGCCAAGGCCGGTGCGGATGTGATCTCGGCCCATCTGGAGGCCGGCCCTCACATTCATCGCACGCTGCAAGCCATTCGTGGCGCGGGCGCAAAAGCGGGCCTGGCGATCAATCCCGGCACCGGGGTGGAAGATGTGGAATACCTGCTTGATATGGTGGATCTGTTCTGCGTGATGACAGTCAACCCCGGATTTGGCGGGCAGAAGTTCATTCACAGCCAGGTTGAAAAGGTGAAGAAACTGCGCGCCATGATCGGTGACCGCCCGATCCATATCGAGATTGATGGTGGTGTGACGCCAGAAACCGCACCATTGGTTGCGGCGGCCGGGGCTGATGTGCTGGTGGCCGGGTCGGCGGTGTTCAAGGGTGGCTCGGTCAGCAACCCAGCACCTTATGGTGACAACATCCGTGCCATCCGCGCTGCGGCAGAAGCGGCTGTCTGATGGCTGTCCTGACCCCGGTGTGCGATTTCGGCTGGAAAGCGCCCGATTTTGCGCTGTCCGGGACCGACGGTAAAACCCATGGCCTTGCCGATGTGGCAGGGCCAAAGGGCACGCTGATCATCTTCATGTGCAACCATTGCCCCTATGTAAAGGCGGTGCTGGACCGGATCATCCGGGACGCAGTCGATCTGCGCGCACACGGCATCGGCGTGGCGGCAATCAACTCGAACGACGGGGTTGCCTATCCGGACGACAGTTTTGATGCGATGACGGCGGTGGCTTTGCCATTCCCCTACCTGCACGACGAAAGTCAGGATGTTGCCCGCGCCTGGGGCGCTGCCTGTACGCCCGATTTCTTTGGCTTCAATGCGGCGGGCGAATTGCAGTATCGGGGTCGGCTGGATGCCAGTGGCAAGCATCCGGTGCCCGGCGCGCGCCGCGAACTGTTTGACGCGATGGTGCAGATTGCCAGCACGGGACAAGGGCCACGCGAACAGGTTGCATCGATGGGATGCTCGATCAAATGGAAAGCGTCATGAATATTGTCTTTGATCTGGATGGCACGCTGATCGACAGCGCGCCCGATATTCACGCTGCCGTAGCGCGCATGCTGGCCGACGAGGGGCAAGCGGCGCTGGATCTGGCGACCATCACATCCTTCATCGGCAATGGGCTGCCCAAGCTGGTTGAGCGGGTTATAGCGCGCGTCGGCATGGATTTGGCAGACCATACGCGCCTGACAAAAGCCACGCTTGACCATTACAACGCGGCTTCATCCGACCTGACCCGGCCCTATCCTGGCGTGCTCGCGGCGTTGTCCGCTTTGCAACAGGCAGGGCATGCGATGGCGGTCTGTACCAACAAACCTGTGGCCCCGGCCCGCGCTATCCTGCGAGATCTGGGGTTGGAGCCGTTCTTCGCCAGCGTGATCGGCGGCGACAGCCTGACGGTCACAAAGCCCGACCCGGCACCGCTGCATGCCTGTATCGCGGCCCTTGGCGGCGGATGGACGGTTTATGTAGGTGACAGCGAGGTGGATGCAGCAACCGCCGCCGCTGCCGCCGTGCCCTTTGTGCTGTTCACCGAAGGCTATCGCAAGTCAGCCGTTGCTGATCTGCCGCATCATGCAACCTTTTCCGATTTTCAGACCCTGCTCGCCGTCTTGCAGCCCATGGCCGGCGCATGACAGACCTGCGCGCGCTGATTTTCGATGTCGATGGCACCTTGGCCGAAACCGAAGATGTGCATCGGCAGGCCTTCAATTCGGTTTTTGCCGCCAACGGGCTGGATTGGAACTGGTCGGTGGCCGAATACACCGATCTGTTGCGGGTGACGGGCGGCAAGGAACGGATGCGGGCCTATCGCGAGGCGAAGCGTCAGTCGGCGCCAGCTGATGCACTGATTGCCCGGATGCATGCAGACAAGACCAAAGCCTATGTCGCCCTGGTGTCGGGTGGAGCGCTGCAGCCGCGCGCCGGGGTGACGCAATTGATACAAGCGGCGCGCGACGCCGGGTTGAAGCTTGCGATTGCCACCACGACCAGTCCTGCAAATGTGGATGCGCTGACCCGCGCGCTGTGGGGGCGTGCGGCGGACGAGATGTTTGACGTCATCGCGGCAGGGGATGAGGTGGCCGTGAAAAAGCCTGCGCCCGATGTCTATCTGCTGGCGTTGCATCGGCTGTCTGTGCCTGCCGCGTCTGCAGTCGCGTTTGAGGACAGTGTCAACGGACTGCGCGCCGCGCGTGCCGCAGGGTTGCGGGTGGTCGTCACCCCGTCGATCTTTACGGCACATGAAGACCATGCGGCCGCCAATCTTGTGGTCGGCGACGTGACCGGCATAACCCTGCCCGAACTGGATGTGCTGTCGGCTGTGATGCCGGATGCGCATTGAACCCCCTGCCCGTGGGCTGTATCAGAAAGGCAGTTTTCTCACGGGTGCTGCATGATCCGGCTCTATCACTTTCCCCTTTCTCCCTTTTGTCGCAAGGTGCGCCTGACTCTGGCGGAAAAGAAGCTGGAGGTGGAACTGGTCGAAGAGCGGTATTGGGAACCGACGCCAGATTTCCTGCGCCGAAATCCGGCGGGCAAGGTGCCGATCCTGAAAATGGACCAGAAAACGCTAAGCGAAAGCCAGGCGATCTGTGAATATCTGGATGAAACCTTCCCAACCCCAGCCCTGATGCCGCGTGATCCGGAAACACGCTATGAAGTGCGGCGGATCTGTGCGTGGTTCGACGACAAGTTCCATTCCGAGGTGACCTCGAAGCTGTTGTATGAACGGGTCAACAAGAAGGTGATGAAACTGGGTTATCCGGATTCGAAGAACGTGAAGTTCGGGGCTGGACGCATAAAGTTCCATCTGGACTATATGGCATGGATTCTGGATCAAAGGCGCTGGTTGGCCGGCGATACCATGACACTGGCGGATTTCACTGCTGCGGCGCATTTGTCCTGTCTGGACTATATTTCAGACGTCGATTGGAACCGGTCGGCCACGGTGAAGGACTGGTATGCAAAAATCAAATCGCGCCCAAGCTTCCGGTCACTGCTGGCTGATCAGGTGCCCGGTTTTCCGCCACCGGCACACTATGCCGATCTGGATTTCTGAGCGGGGCTCTGCCCCGCACCCCG
>JBKBWK010000086.1:0-5465 GCA_046313895.1 Paracoccaceae bacterium | reverse complement strand
AAACCCTTGAGGAAATCCTGCAACAGGAAATAGCGGGTCGCGCGGTTCCAGTCGATGTTTGCCATCACTCAGCCTCCAATCGTCCAGCGCGCCCAGGCGCCGCCCAGAACTTCGAATTTCGCCAGGAATGCCACCAGTACAACCCAGCCCAGCGACAGCGGCAGGAATACTTTCCAGCCGATCCGCATCAGCTGGTCATAGCGATAGCGCGGCACGATGGCCTTCACCATGGCAAACAGAAAGAAGAAGAACGCCATCTTGATGAACATCCAGAAGAAGCCATCCGGCAACCCTGGAATGGGCGACAGCCAGCCGCCAAAGAACAACAGGCTGATCAACGCGCACATCAGGAAGATGGCAATGTATTCGCCTGCCATGAACAGAAGGTACGGGGTGGACGAATATTCGACCATGAACCCGGCCACCAGTTCCGATTCCGCCTCGGGCAAATCAAACGGCGGGCGGTTGGTTTCGGCCAGGGCCGAGATGAAGAACAACACCACCATCGGCAGATGCGGCAACCAATACCACGAGAACAACCCATAGGCCCCATCCTGCGCCGCCACGATGGCCGAGAAATTCATTGAGCCCGTCGAGATGATGATGCCAACAATGATCAGGCCCAGCGACACCTCGTAGGAAATCATCTGCGCCGCCGACCGCAAAGACCCAAGGAACGGGTATTTGGAGTTCGACGCCCACCCGCCCATGATCACGCCGTACACCTCAAGGCTGGACACCGCGAAAACGAACAGGATCGCCACGTTGATGTCGGCCAGAATCCAGCCCTGATTGAACGGGATCACCGCCCAGGCCAGCATGGCCAGCACGAAAGACAACATGGGCGCAAGAAAGAACACCGGCCGGTCGGCACCCGCAGGCACCACGATTTCCTTGACCACATATTTTAGGGCGTCGGCCACCGATTGCAGGATGCCAAAGGCCCCCACAACGTTCGGCCCGCGCCGCATCTGCACGGCGGCCCAGATCTTGCGGTCGCCATAGACCAGAAACAACAGGCTGATCATCACGAAGCCCACGATCAGCAGACTTTGCGCCGCGATCAGAACCAACGTGCCAGTTGGGGTTGCCAGAAAGTCGGACATTCTCAGCCTCTCATCCTCAAATCGTCGGTATGCCAAGCGCACCACAATCGCGCACCGTCACTTCGGCGTCGATCGTCTTGAACCCGGGTGGCAGCGCGGCCGAGATCAGATAGACCGCGTCCCCCCGCCATGTGTTTCCTGTCTGCGCCACGGTTGTGCGCACATGCCGCGCAAAGCCAAAGCCGCGGATCAAGGCATATTGCGCCGCCGCACACCGGCCATAGGCTTCGACATCGTCCTTGCCCCGAGCGCCCTGCAGGGCCACGCGAAAACTGACCAGATCATCTTGCAACAGAACCGTCTGGATCCCCTGATAGGTTGGATCATAATCGCCTTGCGCCACCGTGCCCGCATCCACGCAGGCCGACAGCACCGCCGCAGCGGTGGTCAGTCCGGCAAGGGTGCGATTGTGGTTCATGCGCTATTCCGCCGCCATCTGGGTTTCAGCGCGGGCCGAGGCCATGGCGGACAGTTCGGCCATCACCTGCGACGCGCGCGCAATCGGGTTGGTCAGGTAGAAGTCCTTGACCACAAGACGGAAGCTGGCCCGCGCCGGGTCGCGCAGCGGGATCCGGACCCAGCCGTTTGCCGCCACCTGATCGACACGCCCCAGATGCGGGTGTGCGGCCACAAGCGCGCGACGCAAGGCGGCCAGACTGTCCCACGGCAAAGTGGCCCCCAGTTCGGCGGACAATGCACGCAGGATCGCCCAGTTTTCCTTGGCCTCGCCGGGGGCAAAGCCGGCACGCATGGCCAGTTGCGGGCGTCCTTCGGTATTGACGAACAGTGCGTTTTCTTCGGTGTAGGCCGCACCCGGCAGGATCAGGTCGGCCCGATGCGCGCCCCGGTCGCCATGGCTGCCCTGATAGATCACGAACGGACCTGCCGCGATGTCAACTTCGTCGGCGCCAAGATTATAGATCACCTGCGCCCCGTCCATGGCCGCACTCATGCCGCCATCGGTGACAGCGCCGACATCCATGGCGCCGACACGGGCCGCTGCGGTGTGCAGCACCATGAACTTGGCGCCCATCACTTCGGCCAGTTTCATCGCCTGCGACAGCACCGCCTCGCCATCGGCCTCGTTCAGCGCACCCTGCCCCACGATCACGACGGCAGCTGCCGTTTCCCTGGCGTCTGCGGTCAGCTTGACCAAGGCCGCACGATCTTCGCCCGCATGTGCATACTCATAGGTCAGATCTACCGCAGGACCGATCAGACTGACCGATGCGCCATGGCTCCATGCCTTGCGGATGCGCGCGTTCAGGACCGGCGCCTCGTCGCGCGGGTTGGTGCCGATCAGGACGATCGTCTTGGCGCTGTCGATATCCTCGATCACCGCCGTCCCGACATAGGCTGACCGGTTGCCAGCGGGCAGCTTCGCGCCATCGGTGCGACATTCGATCTTGCCACCCAAGCCTTCAATCAGGGTCTTCAAGCTGAAGACCGCCTCAACCGGGGCCAGATCGCCCACAATGGCGGCAACCTTGCGGCCCTGCATCGCCGCCGCCGCCGCGGCCAAAGCCTCATCCCAACCGGCTTTGCGCAGGCGCCCGTTTTCGCGGATATAGGGTGTGTCCAGCCGCTGGCGCCGCAAGCCATCCCAGATGAAGCGGGTCTTGTCGGAAATCCATTCCTCGTTCACGCCATCATGGTTGCGCGGAATGATGCGCATCACTTCGCGGCCCTTGGTGTCGATGCGTATATTCGACCCAAGCGCGTCCATCACGTCAATGCTCTCGGTCTTGGTCAACTCCCATGGACGCGCTGTAAAGGCATAGGGTTTGCTGGTCAGCGCACCCACCGGGCACAGGTCGATGATATTGCCTTGCAGGTTCGAATTCAGCGTCTCGTTCAGATAGCTGGTGATCTCGCTGTCTTCGCCCCGCCCGGTCTGTCCCATCTGGGTGATGCCCGCAACTTCTGACGTAAACCGCACACAGCGGGTGCACGAGATGCAGCGCGTCATCGTGGTCGCGACCAGCGGCCCAAGGTTCAGATCCTCGGACGCCCGTTTCGGCTCACGGTAGCGGCTGAAATCGACGCCATACGCCATGGCCTGATCCTGCAGGTCACACTCGCCGCCCTGATCGCAGATCGGGCAATCCAAGGGATGGTTGATCAGCAGGAATTCCATCACCCCTTCGCGAGCCTTCTTGACCATCGGGCTGTTGGTCTTCACCACCGGCGCCTCGCCATTCGGGCCGGGGCGCAGATCGCGCACCTGCATCGCGCAGCTTGCCGCCGGTTTTGGCGGGCCGCCTACCACCTCGACCAGACACATCCGGCAGTTGCCCGCAATCGTCAGACGCTCGTGATAGCAAAAACGCGGGATTTCCACGCCGGCCACCTCGGCCGCCTGGATGATGGTCATTGCGCCATCAACTTCGACCTCGATGCCGTCAATGCTGATTTTCTTGAGGTTGGTCATGCCGCCTACTCCGCCGCCACTTGTGCGCAGCCGTGGGATTGCCACAGCGTCGCCTCTTTCAGATATGTCCAGCCAAAGGCATGGTCACTGTCGCCATTGGCCCGCAAATGCTCCAGCCGTGCCAGCGCCTCGTCGAGTGTTGGTCTGTGGCCCGCAGGCACCCACCACATGACGAAATGCATTTTGCCCAGCACTTCAAACCATTCCTGCCGCCGGTCATAGAACGCCTTGTGCACGGTGTTCCAGACGAAATGTTCCAGTGTCGCCACACTGTCCCAGACAGTCAGGTTCGAGACGTATTGTGGATCACCGTCAAGCTTGGCCTCGGTGTTGCCGGTGCCCGGCTCACCCGAACCTTCCATCATCCAGACAAACCCCGGCATACGCTTGCCCATGCCATTCACCCGGTCGAGCGCTGCCATGAATTCGGCAACGCGCGGATCGTCCGTGGGGGCCAACAGGCGCCCCACGTTCAATTCCGCCAGATGCATGCCGGGGGGCTGGTTCATTTCGTTGACCTCAGCAAGCGACCGATCAGGCTGCCTTGGGCAATTTCCGCCTCACCCACCGAGCAATAGGCGTCAGCCTTTCCGGCCACAGCGCCCTTGTCAGACAGCCACGCCGCCGCTTCGGCCTTGCCACGCGCCTTTTCGGTCTTGCTTTCGACAAAAGCGCGCACTTCGGCGGCGCTGTAGCCACGACCAAGCGCATAGTCTCGCAATTTCAGCAACTCGTTCAGCGCCCGCAGTTTGCGAGGCTGCATGGTCGGGCAGTTGTCGGAAATTGCGTCGGCGATGAAGCCTTGGCGCAGGGTATCGTTGATGGTCTTTTCCTGATTGATCGGCTCCAGCGCAAAGGCAGGGACAGCCAACATCAGGGCGGCAAGGGTCAGGGGGATCAGTTTCATCAGGGCCTCCTTGGCATTCCATGCCAAGGACATGGGGGCTGCGAAGGCTGATAGGCCATGGCACGCAGCGTCGTTCACGCGGTTGTGGGCTGATATCGCATAACACGTCATGCGCATCCCTCCGCAAACACCCAGACACCCGCTTCGAACCGATCGTAAATGCCGGACCGCAACCGACGGCCATCAGCCGCACAAGTGGCGGCAGCGATCCGGCGCGCAGAGGCCCCTTCGTCCATCCGGAACGGCTGACCGCCATTGGACACCCGCAACGGCACCGGCGCAGCCGCCCCCGGACCGGCAGCCCTGGGCGCCGGTTGCACGCAGGCACCAAGCGCCAGCGTCAGGGAAAGGGCTGCGCGCATCCGCATCATTCGGCCGCCACCGCGCTGATGCGCCCGGTCTTGCGCGCCTTGATCCGGTCCTCGATCTCGTCGCGGAAGGCGCGGATCAGGCCCTGGATCGGCCAGGCGGCGGCATCCCCAAGCGCGCAGATGGTGTGGCCTTCGACCTGCTTTGTCACGCTCAGCAGCATGTCGATTTCTTCGATCTCGGCCTCGCCGCGCACCAGTCGGTCCATCACCCGCATCATCCAGCCAGTGCCTTCGCGACACGGCGTGCACTGGCCACAGCTTTCGTGCTTGTAGAACTTCGACAGCCGCCAGATCGCCTTGATCACGTCAGTGGACTGATCCATCACGATCACCGCCGCCGTGCCAAGCCCCGAGCGTTGTTCGCGCAGCCAGTCGAAATCCATGATGGCGTCGTCGCATTGGCTTTGCGTCAGCAAGGGCACAGACGACCCACCCGGAATGACAGCTTTCAGGTTGGACCACCCACCACGCACACCACCGCAATGCCGATCAAGCAGCTCGCGCAGCGGGATCGACATCGCCTCTTCCACAACGCAAGGCGCATTCACATGGCCCGAGATGCCGAACAGCTTGGTTCCCGCGTTGTTCGGGCGGCCAAAGGACGCAAACCATTCCGGCCCACGGCGCAGGATCGTCGGCACGACCGCAAT
>JBKBWK010000085.1:0-5566 GCA_046313895.1 Paracoccaceae bacterium | reverse complement strand
GCCGGAAAGCATCATGCACTGCATTGGAAAATGCCGGGACCGAACCGACATTCGGGCTTTCACCGACACCTTTTGCCCCGATCGGGTGGTGCGGCGACGGGGTTTCGGTAAAGTCAGTGGTGTAATGCGGCGTCTCCCATGCCGTTGGCAGGAAGAAATCCATCAACGTGCCGGTCTTGCAGTTACCGATTTCATCATAGGCAATCTCTTGCCCCATCGCGATGGCATAGCCTTCGGTCGCCCCGCCATGCACCTGACCCTCGATGATCATCGGATTGATGCGGGTGCCGCAATCGTCCAGCGCATAGAATTGCCGGACTTGATGTTCGCCGGTGTCAACGTCGATCTCCATCACCGCGATATAAGCACCGAAGGGGTAGGTCATGTTCGGCGGGTCATAGTAACTGACGGCCTCCAACCCCGGCTCTATGCCTGGAATGGCATTGTGATAGGCGGCATAGGCGATGTCCTTCATCGTCTTGAACCGCTCGGGCGCTCCTTTGACCACGAACCGGTCCACATCCCATTCCAGATCGCCGTCGTGGACCTCAAGCAGATAGGCCGCAATCATCTGCGCTTTTGCCCGGATCTTGCGCCCGCACAGCGCCGTCGCTGCCCCTGCGACAGGCGTTGACCGTGACCCGTAGGTGCCAAGGCCATAAGGGGCGGTGTCGGTATCGCCTTCCTCGACCGTGATGCTGTCCGCCGACAGTCCGATTTCGCTGGCAATGATCTGGGCAAAGGTCGTCGCATGCCCCTGACCCTGACTGATCGTTCCCAGCCGGGCGATGGCTGATCCGGTCGGGTGGATGCGGATTTCACAGGAATCAAACATGCCCATGCCAAGGATGTCGCAATTCTTGACTGGTCCTGCGCCCACGATCTCTGTGAAATGGGTCAGGCCAATCCCGATCAGCTTTCGCGTCTTGCCGGCTTTGAAATCCTCCAGTCGCTGAGCCTGTTCGGCGCGCAGTCCGTCATAGTTCACAGCTTTCAGCGCCTTGTCCCAGGCGGTATGATAGTCGCCGGAGTCGTATTCCCAGCCCAGTGCCGATTGATAGGGGAACTGGTCCTTGCGAATGAAATTGATCCGACGCAGCTCGGCCGCATCCATGTTCAGCTCGATCGCCAGAACCTCGATCATCCGTTCGATGAAATAGGCAGCCTCGGTCACCCGGAACGAACAGCGGTACGCCACCCCGCCGGGGGCCTTGTTGGTGTAAACCCCGTCCACCCCGACATAGGCCACCGGAATGTCATAAGACCCGGTGCAAATCGAAAAGAAGCCGGCAGGGAATTTGGTTGGGTCGGCGCAGGCATCAAACGCGCCATGGTCTGCGGTGACATGGCAATGCAGGCCGGTGATCTTGCCCTCTTTGGTGGCGCTGATACGGCCCTTCATCCAGTAATCGCGGGCAAAGGCTGTCGCCATCAGGTTGTCCATCCGGTCCTCGATCCATTTCACCGGCTTACCGGTGACGATAGACGCCACGATGGAACAGACATAACCCGGATAGACCCCGACCTTGTTGCCAAAGCCGCCGCCAATGTCGGGGGACACCACGCGGATGTTGTGCTCTTCGATTCCTGACAGCAGCGACGCCACCGTGCGCACTACATGCGGCGCTTGAAATGTGCCCCAGACGGTCAGCTTGCCGTTGACCTTGTCCATGCTGGCCACGCAACCGCAGGTCTCCAGCGGGCAGGGATGGGTGCGGTGATAATAGACCATTTCCTCTGCGACCACTTCGGCGGCGTCGATTGCCTGCTCGGTCGCCTCTTTGTCGCCTACCTCCCACAGGAAGATGTGGTTGTGGTGTTTGCGAGGGCCGTGCGCGCCGGACATGATGCCATTCAAGTCTTCGCGCAGGATCGGCGCACCTTCGACCAGCGCCTTGAATGGATCCACGACCACGGGCAGTTCTTCGTAATCCACTTCGACCAGTTCGATGGCATCGGCGCAGGTATAGCGGTCCTTGGCGACGACAAACGCCACCTCCTGCCCTTGGAACAGCACCTTTCCATCAGCCAGCACCATTTGCTTGTCGCCCGCAAGGGTCGGCATCCAGTGCAGACCAAGCGGTTCAAGATCAGCAGCGGTCAGCACCGCGATCACACCCGGCAGCGCCTTGGCCGCATCGGCGTTGATGGATTTCACCCGCGCATGGGCATAGGGCGAGCGGACGAAATCACCAAACAGCATCCCCGCCATCTTGATGTCGTCAACGTAGTTGCCCTTACCTTGGGTAAATCGCACATCCTCGACCCGCTTGCGCGACGATCCCAGACCTTTCAGCTTTTCGACACGCTCTTCGCGTGATGGGGTCAGGTCGTTCATTCCGCAGCCTCCTTTGCGTTCATCTCGGAGGCCGCTGCAAGGATGGCCTTTACGATGTTCTGATACCCGGTGCACCGGCACAGGTTCCCGGCGATGCCAAACCGCACCTCTTCTTCCGTGGGGCTTGGGTTTTCGATCAGCAGGCGATGCGCGCGTGTAATCATGCCGGGGGTGCAATAGCCGCATTGCAGCCCGTGGTGTTCCCGAAATGATCGTTGCAGCACATGCAGGGCATCGGGCGAGCCGAGGCCCTCGATGGTCGTGATATGCGCGCCGTCGGCTTGGGCCGCCAGCACCGTGCAGGCTTTGATCGACATGCCGTTCATATCCACCGTGCAGGCGCCGCAATGGCTGGTTTCGCAACCGATATGCGGGCCAGTCAGCGCCAGCCGCTCCCGCAGGACATGGATCAACAATTCGCGCGGTTCGGCCAGGAGTTCGTGTTCCTCGCCATTTACCGTCAGCGTGATCTGCATCTTCGTTGCCATTTTGTCCCCCCTTATGCCCGTGACCAGGCGCGCGCTATGGCACGGCCAAGGATCACGCCCGCCACATGGCGCTTGAATTCGATTGGTCCACGGTTGTCTTGTTGCGGATCAATATCCCCCAGCATTTGAGCCACCGCCGCCTTTACCGCATCAGGCCGACAGTCGGTGCCAAGCAATGCGTTGCCCGCGCCTTCCGACCAGATCGGCGTGTCGGAAAGGTTGGTCATGGCAACAGAGGCGCTATCCACCTTGCCGCCTGACGCCGTGATCTGCACCGCCGCTGCGGCAGTGGCATAGTCCCCGATCTTGCGTTTTTGCTTTTCATAGGCAAAGCCACCCTTTGGCACGGCAAAGCTGATCCGGGTCAGGATTTCGTCGTCAGTCCGTTCCGTGACATAGGCTGAATGATAGAAATCCCGCGCCGCCACATCGCGGCTGCCACCGGGACCGACGAGAGTAAAGCGGGCGTCAAGACATTGCATCAGACCGGGCATATCATTGCCCGGATCGCCGTTGGCCACGTTGCCTCCGATCGTGCCCATGTAGCGCACCTGCGGATCGGCGATCTGAAGCGCCGCCTCACGCAGGATCGGGGCGGCCTCGGCCAGACCCTGGTGCGAAATCAGCGCGGCTTGAGTTACCATGGCACCAAGGATGACCGTGCCATCCGATACCGAGATGCCGCGCAATTCTTCCACCGCCTGAAGGTCGACCAGATGGGCAATGTCGGCCATCCGCAGTTTCATCATTGGTATCAGACTGTGTCCGCCCGCGATCACGCGGGCCTCGTCCCCGAATTCCGTCAGCACCCCAAGGGCTGCCGCTATGCTGGTGGGTCGGTGGTATTCAAATGCTGCGGGTATCATGATCCCCTCCCAAAGATGCACGACGATGGCGCTCTGCACTGCGCTTGATCCAACGCTATTGAACGCGACACGCATGCCGAGAGTTGCACCCCGAATCCCGCGATATTTTGCACGAATTGCGAAATAGCTTCACGAACTGCGAAGTTTGTCAGACGCCAAGCGCCGCGCGCAGGTCCGGCAATCGGGCCCGTGCAACGGGAACCCGCAACGTATCGTTGCCTTCCAGCCAGCATTGCCCCGAGTCCTTCCCGCGTTCGAAGCGCGCCACATGGGCCGGATTGAGCAGAAAGCTGCGATGCACCCGGATGAAGCCTAAAGGCGACAGCCGTTCCTGCGCTTCCGAGATGGACCAAGGGCAGAAAAGCGCCTCGGTCCCGCGCATCAGAAGGGTATAGTGTCCTTCGGCCCTTATCGCCCCGACGTTGGTATGGTCGATAAAGAACGTTCGTCCTTCGCGCTCGTGGGGGATGCGTAGTCCCACGGGCTCTGCCGGTGCGACAGGTGTGGCAATATCCGGCATTGGTGTGACCGCCAGTGCGGGGTCAGGTGCGAAGGTCACGCCGGTCAGCAGAAATGCGGCCGAGATCAGGAAGGCGGATACGGTCACCACCATTGCCAGTGCCTCATTTCCGATCTGCGGGCCGATCTGGCCGGTCGTGGCTGTCGCGACAAACCCGGTGCCCGCCATGGCCGCAAAATGCACCACCACCACGGCGACACCAAAGCCCAACGTGCCCAGCAGGATGTTGCGCCGCCCGCGTTCGCCGTACGCAATGCGCATGGCCAAGATCGACAGCCCCACCGATGCCACAAGGGCAGCCGCAATCCCAAACGACGTATAGACCGGGCGGCACAGTTCGATCCCCGACATGCCGATGTAATGCATCAAGGGGATACCCGCGCCAATGATGGTTCCGGCCACGGTGATGCTTCCCGGCGTGCGGGGACGGAAGTGCAGGATCAGCAGGGCAACACCCGCCACAAGGATGGCGACCAGCGCCGAAATCAGCGTGATGAGAGCGTCATAGTAGAACAGAATCGGAAGTTGCAGGCCCAGCATCGCAACAAAGTGCATCGACCAGATACCGCCCCCCAAAGCCACTGCCGCCATCGACACCACGGCTTTGCGTCTGGGCACGTCCAATCTGGATGCGCCACGCGTCAAGGACAGACCGGTAAAACCCGCCATCAGCGCAATGGCCAATGACGCAAGAACCAACCGCCAATCATGCGCGACATCCAGCACGCTCAACCCTCCCCGGTGTCGTGTGCCGATACTCTAGCAGACTCCGGATCCAAATCTAAAGCACTCTGGCGAGAGCGGGGCAGGCCAAACCTGCCGGCGTCGGTAAATCGGTGCCTGATGACGTGATCCGGGGTGTTGTATTGTGTTTCCGGCTCTGGCCCCCGACCGGGATGGGGCGTATCGTAATGACATGGCCGATCTGTTCGACACCGCCGCCGCCCCAAAGGCCGAAGGACCACGTCCCTTGGCCGACCGCCTGCGTCCACAAGCGCTGTCCGAGGTCATCGGGCAGTCCCATATCCTTGGCCCCGAGGGGCCGTTGGGCGCGATGCTGGCGGCGCACAGCCTGTCGTCGCTGATCCTGTGGGGGCCGCCGGGTGTCGGCAAGACCACGATCGCGCGGCTGCTGGCCCGCGAAACCGATCTGACCTTTGTTCAGATCAGTGCGATCTTCACTGGTGTACCGGATTTGAAGAAAGTGTTCGAATCTGCAAAGATCAGGCGCCAGAACGGTCAGGGCACACTGCTTTTTGTTGATGAAATCCATCGCTTCAACAAAGCCCAACAAGATGGCTTCCTGCCGCACATGGAGGATGGCACCATCCTTCTGGTCGGCGCCACCACCGAA
>JBKBWK010000084.1:0-5676 GCA_046313895.1 Paracoccaceae bacterium | reverse complement strand
CGGCCGCTGGAACCGCCCGGCTGCGGGGGGGTGACGCGAGCATTCTGGAATTTTCATGACCCAACTCCTTTCGTCGCACGCGCTTTGCACCCGATTGTCCGAGACTGTTCTGGCCACGCTGAAACCCTTGACAGCGGGGCGAAACCGCTATGGCCTGCTGGATTTTCCCGAACATTGGAACATTGGCGACAGTGCGATCTGGGCGGGCGAGATTGCCCTGCTGAACCGGTTGTTTGCCCGTGGCCCCGACCATGTGTCCCACCATCGCCATGACCCTAACGAGCCGGGTCGCGTGCTGGGGGAAGACCGCATCCTGTTCCTGCACGGAGGCGGAAATTTTGGCGACATCTGGACAACGTATCATTCCTATCGCGCAGCGGTTATCAGGCGCCATCCGCATCACCGCATCATCCAGTTGCCGCAATCGATTCAATTCAACGATGTGTCGAATATTGAAGAAACCAAGCGCGTGCTCGGTTCACACCCCGATTACCATCTGATGGTGCGAGATCATGAGAGCTACGCCCTAGCCACCCAATATTTCAATTGTCCGGTTTATCTAACACCAGACAGCGCGTTCGGCATCGACATGTCGCAGGTGTCTCGGGTCATTCAGTCCGAAGGTATTCTCGGACTGCTACGAACCGACAAGGAAGCGCGTTCCGATGCCAAGGAAGGCTGCAGATATTTCGAAAAATGCTTGATTGGCGATTGGAATAAATTGCCCAAGCCGGTTGTCTTTGGCGACAAGGTGATGCGGCGTCTGTTCCGGTCCCCCATTCTGGGGGGCGTGCAAGGCCTGCGGACGGCTGTGTTCAACGCCATGGCCACGGCCCGGGTCAACCTTGGCTTTGCCCAGCTCGACCGCGCCGAGGTGGTGGTAACCGACCGGCTGCACGGGCACATCATGTCCACCCTGTTGGGCAAGCCGCATGTGGTGATCGACAATTACTACGGCAAGATCGCACGGTTCATCGACGCGTTCGGCAAGGATGACGCCACCCTTCAGGCCAGCACCTATGCCGAGGCCCGCGAGATGGCGGATGATCTTCTGAATCGGATACAGCTGTTGCGCTGACACTTGCCAGGTACGGTGCGCAGTGCTGCGCGCGTCTGTTACTCTTGAAGGGTCCGTTTCAGGTAACGCAAAGTCATACCGCTCAGACCGCCGGTTCACTGTCCATGAACCGTGGCAACAGATTTTGTGTCTCAAGCGCGCGCAGGACGAGGGGGGTAAGCAGGCCAGGGGCATGGCGTAGCAGCGCCAGCAAGGCCCCATAGCGCGTGTATCCGGCCCGCCGCAGGGTTTCATAGATCAGCTGCGTGCCTTGTCGCATCAGCCAAGCGCGCCGGTTCGGGTGATGGGCCGTGTCATGATCCAGCATAGCCAGGAAGCCCGCAATGACGTCGGCAGAGTTTGCCCGTTTGCGGCGGAAATGCGCGGCGCGCAGGGCACCAAATTTTGACAAAACAGAATCCGGATATGAATTTTGAACGCAGAAGTCGAAGATCTTCTCCGCTTGTTCCGTTTGAAAGGCCCAATTACGGGACGTTACCGAATTATCATGCACGCGGTATTCTAACAACAGTGCGGGAATTCCGACAATCTTTCCGTGATGTAAAAGCCGTGATACAAATTCATGATCTTCGGTAACCGAAAAAGCCGGATCATAGGCGAGGCCATTTTCTGACAGCATAGGATTTTGCATCATCCATGTTGGATGCGCGATCGATAGGCGAAACTTTATTAGCCAGCGGACAGCGAAGTCGTCGTTGCTCCGGATTGTTTCACGGATCGTGCTACCGTCGGCTCGGATGCGTCGAATACCACCGCCGGTCAGTACCACATCAGGATGCGCGTCCATATAGCGCTTCTGGATCTCGAGCCGTTGGGGCAGGGCGATATCGTCGGCGTCCATCCGGGCGATCAGGGGCGCACGGGCCAGCGTCAGGCCGTGGTTCAACGCACGGGGCAGTTTGTAACGCGAGGGCAATGTTTCTACCCGGATGCGCGGGTCTTCGGCCGCCAGTCGTGCCAAGACGCCCGGCGAGCCATCGGTCGAGGCATCGTCGATCACCAGGATTTCGATGCTGCGCAATGTCTGGGTCATGATCGACCGCAGCGCCTGTTCAAGATATGGCAATCCGTTATGGACCGGGATGAGAACCGTGACATTGGGTAGCGCAGAAGGAGGCGTGTTTGTTATGCAGTGCAATTCGACACTAGATCCAAAAAATTTCACTGCACTTTACACTGATTGACAGTACTTTTCTCTGGCTATGATCTTAAATATTATTTTTCATATATTTGCCACCCTTTCCCCCGCAGCGCAAGGGTACTTGCGAGGATCAGCGAGGCGAGGATGAGTTCGGTGCCGTCTTCCAGAAGTCCGATCCCGAATCCCAAGATGCGGCCCGCGGTTGCAGGGACCCAGTCCCGCACCTCGCTTTGCAACAGATCCAGACTGCCCCCCAGAACGATCAGAAGACCGGTCAGCACAAGGATACCTGACATGTCGCGCCGGGCGGATGGCGACGATCCGCGCCAAGCCAAGGTCACCAACCCCCAGGCGCCCAAAGCCAGAATGATTAGAAGCATTGATTCTGCGTGATGCACTGTGGGTCCCTGCATCAGTGAGGCAACACGGGCACCCACAGCCTCGTGCAGTTCCAGCGCGTCGTCGAAGAACACCCCGGCGAACACCAGGGCCGCAGCGGCATGGACGGGCGCGCGGCCTTGCCACCACAGGCGCGCAAACAGACCGGCAATGACAACCCATTTCAGATAGTTCCAGATATTGCCAAGGCTGTGGTCATATTCCAGCCCAAGGCGGCGCGGCATCTGGTCCAGCCAGCCCATCCAGACGGCAAAGCCGCAGAGCAGCGCGGTCAGGATGAACAGGATATCGATGCTGATCAGCACCCGCGCAGAGGAGGCAAGCTGTGTCGGGAACATAAGGGAGGCAGGTGTCATTACTGTCTTTCGGTCAGGCAGGTGCGGGCAGGCGCGACAGGCCAGAGGCCGCCACCGGGGCGCCGTCATGATTTGTACACCTATATGTTACTTTAGGCCGTTTCACACGATGACAACGCCGGGGACGGTCATAAATTCCATCGGGGGTGAAAAAAATGCGCCGGGGGGGCGGGTCGGGTGGCCCTGACCCGGATCGGCCAGCCCTGAAACCACCGCAATGACAAGAGCGGGCCGAAGCCCGCTCTGATCGTGGATACCATGGTGCAGCCAATCAGGCCTGTTTGCGACGGCGCACAAAGGCTGCGGCGCCAAGGGCACCAAGCAGCAACAGTCCCCCGGCCGGCAGCGGAACAGCCGACGGATCAGGCGGCAGGCTGCCTTGGTCGAGCAGCGCATAGCGCACGTCCCCACCAAAGACGAGATATTCACCAATGCCGTTGCCCCAGAACGAGACTTTCGTGAAATCGCCGGTGTCATCGAAGGCCGCGACGAAGATTGCATTGACGGCATCGCCGTCGAACTGGCTCGGGAACAGCCCATCCGTATAGATGTCTGCCGAAGCGACAAGGATCGGCGTGCCATCATCGAACGAGATGTAAAGAGCGGCACTGAGTCGCCGGATCCGTTCTGATCTCTGGCACAGCCCAGGCCGCGCCGAACTGCAGGTCAGGGTCGGGCTTTTGCCATCCGGTCCTGCATCAGCCCCCGTACGGCGGCTTCGTAGCGGTCAAGCCGGTGCAGGCCTTCGGTCAGCGCGGCTTCGGCTTCGGCTTTCAGCGTCGCGCGGGCGTCATAAGCCTCGCGGATCGCGCGGCGGATGGTATCGGCATCGCTGGAGGTGCAATCCACCGTCCGGTCATAGCCGATGGACCCGAACAGGCCGGCGAACTTGCGGCTATAGGCCATCGGCACCACCGGCACACCCGAGGAAAACGCCGCGATACAGGCGTGCATCCGCGCGCCCATGAAGAAATCAAGCGTGGCGATATAGGTCTTGGCCTCGGACGGCGAGGTGAAGGCCGGGGCAAGGATGGTGCCGGGGAATTCGGCGGCCAGCAGGGCGCAGGCGGCCAGATCATCCTCGACATCGCTGGTGGTGAATTCGGCGGCCCGGATCTCCAACGTCTGCTCGTCAATTCCGATGTGGATCTTGCGCCAGACCCGCCGCTTGGTGCCACCGTTCTTGCGCGCATTCCACTCCCCTTCGCCTTCGACCTTGATCCCGGTGCTGTCGATCAAGAGGTGCAACGGGCCTGCTGATCCGCGATACGGAATGTTGACCTTCAGGGTCTTTTGGCGGCGGCTGAGGGTGCTGAAGTTCGGCACAGCCCAGTCCAGGTCGATCAGCCGCAGCAAGCTTTCGACGAACCCGGTCGTCTGCCTGATCGCCATGCCGAACAACACCTTCATGGTCAGGCAGGTCTGGATGGCTGCGTCACTGTAGTCGAGCTGTCGGCCCCGTTTGCCGGTCGGCGCTGCCTCCCAGATCATGGATGGATCAAACCAGCCTTACGGCGATTGCAGGCAATCGCCTACCGGCCAACGGATCGTCAGCGAACCGCGGCGCTTCAGCGCTTCGTTATAGGCGGGCCAGTTCCTGGTCTTGTAAGCGGGGGGTGTAGGTCTGCCCATACCGCACAGCTACCACACTGGATTCACGAGATGAATTCCTCATAGGATTTGTGCAACTGAGCCCCCTACCGCCTTCCGAGATGTGACATATAACCCGCGCCGTTGGCCCAAAAGTCCTTTTGCCTTCAAACGCCAAGTGGCCTAAACAAGTACTTGGAACGACATAAATACGTGACAAGATCAGCCCAAAGGGCTTCCTCTCCGCCGTCGCCTCGCCGCAACCGTCATGTTCTGGCTATCAAACGAGAACGTATCCTGACCGACGAAGTCGGGACTGCGCAATGCTACATTTTGTATACAGCCCGTTTAGGCACCTGCAAAGCCTTGACCTGCCGCCCGCTTTCGGCACAACAACAGTCTCGCGCCCGGCAGGCGGCGCCCAAGGCCGGCCCTTTGATGTTCCGCACGATTTTCCTGATCCTTTCCAGCAATGTGACCGGCTCGCTCATTCTGATGGCCCGCAACCTGTTGATCGCGGGGCTCCTCAGTCTGGAAGATTACGGCATCACCTCGACCTTCGTTCTGGCGATGGCGATCATCGAGATGCTGTCGGAAATCGGGCTGCAACAGCAGATGGTGCAGGCAGGCAAGGGCAATGACACCCGGTTTCAGGCAGCCCTGCATGGCTTCAAGCTGATCCGGGGGGCGATGAACGGGGCGATCCTGTTCCTGATTGCCCCGCTGGTGGCGCAGTTTTTTCGCCAGCCAGAGCTGACCTGGGCCTATCAGGTGACGGCGCTGGTGCCGGTGATCATGGCCTTTGGCCACAGCGACGTGACCCGCCTGCGCCGCCAGATGCGGTTCTGGCCGAATTTCGTGGTCAACACGGTGCCCAAACTGGTCTCGACGCTGGCGGTCTGGCCGTTGTTCCTGATCCTGCCCGATTACCGGCTGATGATCGCCATCCTGATCCTGCAAAGCCTTGTCTTCACCCTGTGCACCTTTCTGGTGGCCGAACGGCGCTATCAGCTGGCGTTCGACCGGGCCTTCATGACCGACAGCCTGCGCTTTGGCTGGCCGCTGTTGCTGAACGGTCTTTTGATGTTTGCCGTGTTCAACGGCGAACGGAT
>JBKBWK010000083.1:0-5686 GCA_046313895.1 Paracoccaceae bacterium | reverse complement strand
ACGGATGGACGCGGCAGCAGCCGCATCGACGCCCCATGTGGGCTGGTTGATCACGATGATGGTCGGTGCCTGGCTCAGTTCGCGGCCGACCACGAATTTTTGCAGGTTTCCACCCGACAGCGCCCGCGCCGCGACATGGGGGCCGGGGGTGCGCACGTCGAAATCCCTGATGATATCCGTGGCAAATGTTTCTGTCGCGGGCCAGTCGATGAAACCACGCTTGGTCAATCCCTTGCGCAGCGCACCTGACAGCAGCGCATTCTCGACCAGACTCATGTCCGGGGCTGCAGCATGGCCCAGACGTTCTTCCGGTGCCGAGACAAGGCCCCGTGCGCGTCGCTCGTTCGGTCCGGTATCCCCTACGCCCACGCTGTCGATCCTGACAGCCTCGCGCGCCGCGCGCACTTCGCCCGACAGGGCCAGCAACAATTCATCCTGTCCGTTGCCGGCCACGCCGGCAATGCCCAGAACTTCACCTTTGGCCACCTGAAAGCTCACGTTCTTCAGCGATGTGCCGAAGGGAATGGGCGAACTTACCGACAGGTTCGCTACTTCCAGAGCCACCACCCCTTTTGCACCCCCGGACCGCGCGGGAGGCGTCAGGGTGGCGCCGACCATCAGTTCCGCCATGTCGCGTGCGGACCGATCGCGCGGGGTGCAGGTTGCGACCACCTTGCCGCGTCGCAGGATCGTGGCCTCATCGCACAGGGTACGGATTTCCTCCAGCTTGTGGCTGATATACAGGATCGCCGTACCTTCGGCCGACAGTTGCCGCAGGGTGCGAAACAGGATGGCCACCTCTTGCGGTGTCAACACCGAGGTCGGCTCGTCCATGATCAGAAGCTTGGGATCTTGCAGAAGGCAGCGGATGATTTCCACCCGTTGCCGCTCGCCCGCCGACAGATCCCCCACCATACGGGACGGGTCCAGCGGCAGGCCGTATTCTTCGCTGACCGACCGGATCCGGCTGGCAAGTTCTGTCATGGCGGGGGGGCTTTCCATGCCCAAAGCCACATTTTCCGCCACATTCAGGGCTTCGAACAGGCTGAAATGCTGGAACACCATCGCCACGCCCGCCGCCCGCGCCGCGCGCGGCTCGGGCGGGGTATAGGCCTTGCCGTTCAAGGTCATCTGGCCCGAGTCCGGTTTGACCAGCCCGTAGATCATCTTGACCAGTGTCGATTTTCCAGCGCCGTTTTCACCCAACAATGCATGGATCTCGCCTTTGGAAATTGCAAAGGACACATCACTGTTGGCTACCACACCCGGATAGGCCTTTGTCACACCCTCTACGCGCAGCAATTCGGGCCGTGTCATGGTGCTTTCTCCTGTCGCAGTGGGCCGACGGTCTGGCTCTGGGCCATCTGGCGCAGAAACGTGGTGGCGACGCCGATCGCAATGGCCTGAGGGTGCTTGCCCAGCGATGGATCGCCAATCGGGCAGTCGATCCGGGCAATCTGCTCCGCTGTGTGACCAAGCGCGGACAGGCGGGACCGGAACCGCGCCCATTTGGTTGCCGACCCGATCACGCCCGCGCGGGAAAAGAAGTGATCGAGCAGGCGATGGCACAATTCAAGGTCCAGAGCGTGCGAATAGGTCAAGATCAGGTGCTCTGCATCGCGCGGCGCGTGGGGCACCAATCGCGCGGGATTGGCACAGGGCAGGGTGATAACCCCGTCTGGAACCGAGTCCGGAAACCGCTCGGCCGCGACATCAACCCATGTAATCTGAATGGCAGGCAACGGCGTTAGAACGGCAACCAAGGCCCGCCCGACATGCCCTGCCCCCCATATCCAAAGTGGATGGCTTTGGGGGGCGATGGGTTCGACAAACCAGCCCTGAACCAACTGCGGGGCGGGCAAGACACCTTGGCCACGCGCACGGTCAAGCACGCGCCTGACCGACAAGGGCATCGGGCTGCCGTTCACCGGGCGGGCAACGACGCCAGCATCTTGTCGGGGCAAGCTCTGGGCGTCAAAAACTTCGGTCAATACCGTGACCGCCCCTCCGCAACATTGCCCGAGGGCGGGCCCCAATGCCACCCGCTCAAGGACCTGCCCACCCTTGGGCAAAAGCGCGCGGGCTTTGGCCGCCAAGTCCCACTCCAGCGCGCCGCCGCCGATGGTGCCCGATTGCCCGCCCGCCCAGATCAACATGGCGGTTCCGGCCTCGCGCGGGCTGCTGCCATCATGGGCGACGATCACAACACGCGCGATGCGACCATGCGCCGAAATGGCCTGCATCAGTGCGCTCAGGTCAAACATGGTCCTGCACCCTTTGCACTGCTGCCAGAACCCGTTCCGGCGTGGCGGGGGCATCGAGTGCCGGATAGCCTGGCCCGCAGGCTGCCACCGCATCCGACAGCGCCATCAGGGCCGAAATCCCCAACATGAAGGGCGGCTCGCCCACCGCCTTTGACTTGCCTACCGTATCTTCACGGTTGGGCCGTCCCCACAGCGCCACGTTGAATACAGGCGGTCGGTCCGAACAGGCGGGGATCTTGTAGGTGCTGGGGGCGTGGGTGC
Source organism: Paracoccaceae bacterium (assembly GCA_046313895.1). Lineage (GTDB taxonomy): Bacteria > Pseudomonadota > Alphaproteobacteria > Rhodobacterales > Rhodobacteraceae > Pseudotabrizicola. Next base: position 3,161 of record JBKBWK010000083.1, on the reverse strand, counting down.
CAAGATGCCCCTTGGTGTCCCAGACCAGCTCTTCGGTCGTCAGCCAGCCTGCGCCCTGCACATAGGCCCCCTCGATTTGCCCGATGTCCAACGCGGTGTTCAGGCTGGTGCCGGTGTCATGCAACAGGTCTGCCCGCAGGATGCGGTTTTCCCCGGTCAAGGTGTCGATCACCACCTCGGTCACCGCCGCGCCATAGGCGAAATACAGGAACGGCCGTCCCTTGCCGGCCTTGCGGTCCCATTGCAGTTTGGGAGTGGCATAGAACCCGGTCGAAGACAGGCTGACCCTTGCCTGATAGGCCCACATCACCACCCGCGCGAAATCATAGACCTCGCCGCCGACGCGAACCGTGCCATCCTGAAATCGCACCGTTGCGGGCTTGACCTGATGTTTGCCTGCGATGAAATCGGCGATGCGGCCGCGGATCGTCTCGCAGGCGACCTTGGCAGCCATCCCGTTCAGGTCGCTTCCGGAACTGGCGGCAGTGGCCGAGGTGTTGGGCACCTTGGCGGTATCGGTGGCGGTGATCTTGACCGCGGATGGATCGACGCCGAACACCTCGGCCGCGACCTGCGCCACTTTCTGGAACAGACCCTGACCCATCTCGGTTCCACCGTGGTTCAGGTGGATCGACCCGTCTTGATAGACATGCACCAAGGCCCCGGCCTGATTGAGATGGGTGAGCGTAAACGAGATCCCGAATTTCACCGGGGTCAGCGCGATCCCGCGTTTCAGGATCGGGCTGTTCGCGTTCCAGTCGGCAATCGTGGCTTTGCGGGCGGCATAGTCGGAACTGTCCACCAACGCCGCGACGATCTCATGGCCGATGAAATCGTCAACGGGCATGAAATAGGGCGTGGTCTGCGGACCATGTGATGCCGGAGAATGGACAGAGCCAAAGCGATGCCCGGTCCCGGCCCCGGTTGCGTCAGCGCCGCGATAGAAATTGGCACGCCGGACGGTCAGCGGGTCACGCCCAAGGGTATGGGCGATGTGGTCCATCACCCGTTCAATGCCGACCATGCCTTGCGGTCCACCAAAACCGCGAAAGGCGGTGGCGCTTTGGGTATGGGTTTTCAGCCGATGGCTTTCGATGCGGATGTCGGGCAGATGATAACAATTGTCACTGTGCAACATCGCCCTGTCAGCGACTGGAAGCGACAGATCCTGTGCCCAACCACAGCGGACCAGATGGGTGAGCTCCACCCCCGTCACCCGCCCGTCATCGTCAAAGCCAGCACGATACAGGATCCGCAGGTCATGCCGCTTGCCGGTGATCATCATGTCGTCGTCACGGTCATAGCGCATCTTGGCCGGGCGGCCGGTGCGGCTGGCCACCACAGCGCAGGCAATGGCCAGCGCGTTGCCCTGACTTTCCTTGCCGCCAAAGCCGCCACCCATGCGCCGCACCTCAACCCGCACCGCGCTCATCGGCAGATGCAGGGCGTGGGCGACCTTGTGCTGGATTTCGCTGGGATGCTGGGTGGAGGAATGGACCAGCAGATCGCCGCCTTCCAGTGGCAGGACCGCGGCAACCTGACCTTCCAGGTAAAAATGCTCTTGCCCGCCAACCTCGAACTTGCCTTCGACCCGATGGGGGGCCGCGTCGATTGCGCGGGCGGCATCGCCCTTGGACCAGATCACCGGTCCATCCTCAAACCGGCTGTTGGCGGCCAATGCATCATCAACCGTCAGAAGGGCAGGCAACGGGTCATAGCTGACCTGTGCCAGACGCGCTGCCCGCCGCGCAGCAAGGTGGCTGTCGGCGGCCACAAGGAACAGCGGCATGCCCAGATAATGCACCTCGCCCATGGAGAGCAGTGGTTCGTCATGCGCCGACGGACTGCAATCGGGCATGTCTGGGAAATCCTGAGGGCCATAGACCGCCACCACACCGGGTGCCGCCCTGACGCTGGACAGATCAAGCGCGGTGACACGGCCATGCGCGATGGTTGCAAGGCCAAATGCCAGATGCAGCGTATTGGCGGGCAAGGGGATGTCATCGACATAGCGCGCCTGCCCGGTCACATGCAGGGGGGCTGCGTCATGCGCCAGCGGTTTGCCCATGGTCATGCCCGCACCTCCAGCACCGAAACCGGCGTGCCTTCAAGCTCATGAGCGTAGCGCAACAGCATGTTGCGTGCGGTCTGAAGGCGATAGCCCGCCGAGGCGCGCATGTCGCTGAGCGGGGCGAAGTCATGGTCCATCACGGCGGCGGCGTCCTGTGCCGTCTGCGGTGTCAGAGCCTTGCCGATCAGAGCGGCTTCGACCGCCGAGGCGCGTTTCGGTATCCCGGCCATGCCGCCAAAGGCGATCCGCGCCGAGGTGATTAGGCCGTTCCGGATGGTCACGTTGAAACAGCCGCACACTGCAGAGATATCCTGATCAAAGCGCTTGGACAGTTTGTAGCAGCGCAAGGCCGGAGCATTTGCCGGGAGAGTGACGGCCTCGACAAATTCGCCGGGCTGGCGATCCTGTTTGCGGTAGTCGAGGAAGAAATCCTCCAGCGGCATCTCGCGGCGCGCATCGCCCCGACGCAGATGCAGCGTTGCACCCAGAGCGATCAGGGCAGGCGGACCGTCAGCGATGGGTGAGCCGTTGGCAATATTGCCGCCGATGGTGGCCGCATTGCGGATCTGTTCGCTGGCGTAGCGACGCAGGAGTTCGCCAAAGGATGGAAAACGCGGGGCAAGGGCGCGGCGAAGGTCGGTGATGGTCACCCCCGCCCCGATGCGGATGGTGTCGCCCCGCTCGTCGATCTGCTGCAAATCGGAAAGTCCAGAGAGAAAGGCGACAGGGGTGGGGTCGCGCAACTGCTTGGTCACCCAAAGGCCAACATCGGTGGCACCGGCGATCAGGGTCGCCGATGGGTTTTCCTGATACCACCGCGCCAGTTCGTCGGCGCTGCGTGGGCGGAAACCGGACAGGGGGGCTGTCTGCCCCCCCAGGCCTTCGGCCTGCCCCCCCGAGGATATTTGTGAACAGATGAAATCCAGATCGGCGGTCATCCAGTCTGGCACAGGGGCGGATTCAGCGGCCTGCGCGGCCCGGATGATTGGCGCATATCCTGTGCAGCGGCACAGGTTGCCGGCAAGTTGGTCGTCATGGTCGGTGGCGCCGTTGAGATGCGCCGTGGCCATCGAGACAATGAACCCCGGTG
>JBKBWK010000082.1:0-5806 GCA_046313895.1 Paracoccaceae bacterium | reverse complement strand
GGATCGAGTGATCGAGATCCACCGTCAAAGGCCCCGCCGACTCAGAAAGTCGTCCCTGAACGATTCGACGCACCACGCCCATCTGCCCCAGTCGCAGATGCGCATGAACCAGCCCGAGTGCAAAGGCCCCGTCACCGTCGGTTTCCGCGACGACGAAGGGGATCTGATGGTCGTCCCAGTGGATCGTCACCGGTCGCTCAAGGGGAATGCCCGATGTCGGAAAGGCCTGCAAGCGCCCTTCCAGCCGCGTCACCGGTGGCAGCGGTGCAAGGACAGAGCAGGCGACAAGCAGCCCTGTGCCGAGAAGAGCGAGCGCTACGGCCACGACTGTACGCGCCCTCATACGACGCGCCCCCGGTCCAACCAAATCGCATGGACTTCAGACCAGTCAGGCGGCTGCTGCGCAAGATATCCGACCACTTTACCTGTCGCGATACTGGGAAACAGACGCATGGCCTCAAGATGCGGACCCGCAGTCAGATAGGCCCTCATGGCGTCCTTTTCGGTCCAGACCGAAAGCGTGTGATGAACGCCGTTGATGGTGCGCGCATCGGCAGAAATGTTGCCGGGCGCACTGCGGGCTTGCATCATTGACTTCATCGCATGCGACCAGAATGACGGGATGTGCCAGACCCGCCGCACCTGCAGGCCAGTGATGGAGACATAGACATCCTGTGGCATCGGGCAGGCCTTTCATGGTCAAGCGGGGGCACCCCGCCCGCAGCATGCGGGCGAGCAGATTTAAGGCGGGAAACGCCGCCGTGAGGGACAGTCTCGATGTGCAGAAGCCAAGGTCAGGAACCTGCACTTGCAAACATATGTGAGAGGTGCTAACTTTCGTCAAGAAAAAAGTGAACGGCACTCACTTTGTTGGAAGGCCCAATCATCATGTCGCCCGATCAAAATGCCCATGACCCGTCCGCACCACAGGGCACGGCGACCGTGACGCCCAAGGCCGCCTATCACCACGGTGATCTGCGCGCCCAACTGATCGCGGCCGTGCGGGAACTGGTCGAGACGCACGGCCCGGATGGCTTCTCCGTCGCCGAAGCTGCACGCCGCGCCGGTGTCAGCTCCGCCGCGCCGTACAAGCACTTCAAAGATCGTCACGAAATCCTGCGGGGGGTCGTTAGCGAAGCCATGGATCGTTTGCGCACCGCCATGGAAGAAGGTGCCGCAACCCATCCTCATGGTTCGCTTGAAGCAGTCGCGGCAGTCGGGCTGGCCTATGTCGATTTCGCCCGAACCGAACCGGGGGTGTTCCGACTGGTCTTTGGCCTGACGGAAGGCCACGAAAACGCGCCCGACCTGTTGGCCAAGGGCGAAGGATGCTTTGGCGTGGTCGTGCAGGCCGTTGCCGCCCGCCTTGACCTGTCTCCCGGCGATCCGGACGTTCAGCGACGCGCCTACATGCTATGGTCCTTCGTCCATGGCCATTCTTTCCTGACCATCGACATGAAACATCAGGTTGCCAGCGCCGAGATCGACGATTGGGAATACCTCATGGCGATCAGCCGCGCGATACTTGCATCAACGGCGCAGGCATGACGCCGGGCCAATGCCGGTGGTCCCGTTTCAGTCCGCGACAGGACGCAGTTAGAGCGGCGCAGATCAATCCGAACCCTGTCCAGAACATCCTGCGCGGTGTTCGGCTGGCCAGCGGCGGGTCAAGTGTGACCGTCGGCCAGATCGTTCGGGCGATGGATGCGTCTATCCAACCCGTGTTGCTGTTGCTGCCTGCCCTTATTCTCGTGACCCCCCTCAGTGGCATTCCTGGTCTGTCATCTCTGGGGGGCCTTACGATTGCCCTCGTGGCCGCACAAATCCTGTTGGGGCGTTCGGACATCTGGCTTCCGGACTTCGTCTTGCGCCGCACCTTGCCCGCCCCGCGTCTGGCATGGTCCTTGGAACGGCTCGACCGGTTTGCCGCTTTCATCGACAAAAGATCGATCACGCGAGCCGAATGGTTGCTTGGTTTTCCAGGGCGGCAACTTGCGCTGGCGACATGCATTTTGTGTGGGATGGCTATGCCATTCCTCGAACTGGTCCCGTTTTCCGCGACAACACTGGCCGTGGTCGTCAGCGTTCTGGCTGCGGGGCTTTTGGTGCGCGATGGTGTGCTGCTGGCGTCCGGACTGGGTGGTTTTGGATTTGCTATCTTCCTCATTGTGAAGCTGGCATCAGCATGATGCGGTCCCATATCCTGCTTTCCCGCTTCCACTCAACTTTTTCGCTTTGGGTTTTTGGCGGAATTTCATGCGCAATGATCCTGGCCTTTGGCGCCACGATTGCATTGTGGGCGTTGGACCCCAGAGTCATCGACGGCGTCTCTGTCTGGGCAAAGCCGCTGAAATTCGAATTGGCCTTGGCCCTCCACGCTGGAACGATTGCCCTCGTGGTGTCTCGGCTGCGCCCTTCGCTCCAAGCGGACCCCTTCATGCGGGGCGTCGCCGCTGTTTTCCTCGCAGCTTGCATGATCGAGATGGGCTGGATCATTTTCCAGGCATCGCAGGGCCAGCATTCGCATTTCAACGACAGCACAGCGTTTCACCGCGCGATGTTCTCGGTGATGGACTTTGCCGCAGTCATTATCACAGGGACGGCCGCTGCTGTTGCATTTCAGGTGTGGCGCGATCCGGATTTCGCCACAAGTCCAACGGTGAGGATCGGCATCCTGCTAGGGTTGATTGGGGGAACAGTCCTGACCCTCGTAACAGCATTCGCCATTGGCGGAAGGGGAAGCCCCTATGTTGGAGGCGTGCCGCTACTCACATCACGGATGATGTTCACAGGCTGGTCACTCACCGGGGGCGATTTGCGCGTCGCCCACTTTCTTGCAACGCACATGATGCAAGCTGTGCCGATTGTCGCTTTCGTTCTGGTCAGGGCCAAGACTGGTTGGTTTGCGCTATACGGGATTTTGCTTTTCTCCGCTCTTTGGGCCGTTTGGACATTGGCGGAGTTCAATGTGGCGTTATCGGGCGACCGGGCCCTGATCTCTATCATGTCTCCCTAGACCCGAAGGCTTAACCCGGCCAGTTAAGCGCGTCATGCTGGCCCGGTTTTCAGCTTGAAATCAGCCAGATGGGCAGCGTGCCTTGCGATAAAATTGGGTCAAAGGCCGGCACAAACCCGCGTGACGGCGTCGCGCAGCCAGGCTGTGGCGCTGTCTTTTCGGGTGAAGGGTGACCACAGCATATGCAGCGTCCATGGTGCCAATCTGAGGAATTCCAGGTCGAACGTCTCGATGCCGCTGCCAAAGCGCGCAGCGGCTCGGGCAGGAACAGCGGCGACCAGATCGGTAGCACGCAGAATTTCGGGTAGTGCCATCAGGTGCGGCAGCGCCAGACGTACCCGACGCGTCATTCCTTGAGTGGCCAGCGCATCATCCACCGCGCCGCGCCCGTCCCGGGCCAGCGTGAACAGCGCGTGGTCCAGGGTCGCAAAGCGCGCCGCATCCACCGGGCCTGACAGGGCCGGGTGCCCGGTGCGGGCCACCCCGATGAACCCCTCGCGCATCAGCGGTGTCGCCACCGACCGATCCGGCGGATCGGCAAAGCTGCCGATCACCAGATCAAGGCTGCCCCCGTCAATCAGTACTGCTACCCCCGCCTTTTCATAGGCTTGCAGGCGCAGGTCGATGCCCGGCGCATGGATGGCCATCCAGGCCGACAGGGCGGGCGCGATCACCGCGCTGGCATAGTCGGTCACGCCGATGGCGAAACAGCCCTGCGCCGTCGCCGGATCGAACCTGCGTTCGGCATCCAGCACGCCGCGCAGGTGGGTCAGCGCCGCATGCAGGCCGGGCGCCAGCCGCCGCGCGACAGGCGTGGGTTGCATTGCCCCGCCAGCATAGCTGAACAGTTCGTCCCCCAGCGCCGCGCGCAACCGCGACAGGGCAGCACTGGTGGCGGGCTGGCTGAGACCCAAAAGACGCGCCGCGCCCGACACGCTGCGCGCCTTGTCCATCGCCTCGAAGGTCAAGAGCAGGTTCAGGTCAAAATTCATCAGGCCTCGTTATCCATTTCATGGATATCATTCATTCATCCAGGCAGATAGATATTTTTGCCGGGACGCCCAGATTGCCTTTCAGGAAATTGAAACACGAAAGGATCTGACCATGACCTCTCCCCTTGCCATCATTGCTGGCGTTGGTCCCGGCGTAGGCGCTGCTGTCGCACGCCGCTTTGCTGCGGGCGGCTTTCGCGTGGCCATGATAGCCCGCGACGCAGACCGGCTGGCCGATCTTTCCGCCCCGATCCTGGCAAATGGCGGGGTGGCGGCCCCGTATTCCGCCGATCTGTCGGACCATGCGGCGGTGGCCGAGGTAATCGCCCAGATCATCGCCGATCATGGCCGCCCCACCGTGCTGGTGTGGAACGCCGCCCTGTGGGACGAAACCCCGGCGCTGGTGCTGGAACCAGCCGCGTTCGACCGGCAGATGCGGCTGGGCCTGACAGGTGCGCTGACGGCCATTCAGACGGCGGCACCGGCGATGACGGCGGGCAGTGGTGGCACGATCCTGCTGACCGGGGGCGGCCTCGCGCTGGCCCCGCAGCATGGCGGTGCGGTTCCGGCCCTGACAGCCGTGAAGTCGGCCATGCGCGGCTTTGCCCACGCCAGCGCACTCGCATTCACGGCACAGGGCCTGCGCCTCGGCACGGTCACCATCGCCGGTCAGGTCGCCCCCGGCACAGCCTTTGACCCCGACCGCATCGCCGAATCGTTCTGGGCCTTGCACAGCGATCAGTCCCCGAAAGTCGAGCAGGTGTTTGACGGCAGCTAGGACCGTAACTGGCAACAGGATTTCGGGCCAACGCCACGCAACGTCGAAGAAATGCGCAGTTCCGTTTCCTCAATCTGAAAGAGATCCCCATGACCACAACTTCTGACTCCGCCCCGCAAACCGCCTCCGACAGATTGGCCTCTCCCGGCCCGGAACATGGCTGGATGACGCCGCTTGTCGGTCGCTGGACCGTCGCCATGCGGGTTTGGCCGGGCCCGAGAGCGGACCCGCGCAGACGCGACAACTACAGACCGCTCTATCAACTTGCCGAAGTTCTGGGTGCCCCATGGCCGAAACTCCTGGAAGAAGCCTATCTCGGGACGATGCACACAGATAATGCGGCAGAAGAAATGCCGGGTGTGGTGCTGCTGCGTGACATCTGGGCGCTGTTCACGCGCAACCCCACAAGGACAGCCATACGGACTGCGGACATCGTCCAACACCTCAGTGCCCTTGAAGAAAGCCAATGGGCCCCGGGTCCGGGAAGTCGTGCCATCACCCCGCACCAGATCGCACAATTGCTGAAACCCCTCGGTGTGAAATCGCATGACAAGAGGGACGGTGCCCGTGTTGCAAAGTGCTACATGCGCGAGGATGTCAAACTGGCCTATGATCGCTATGCCGCTCCAGCCATCGCCAAGCCGCAACAGCCGCTACATGACTGAAAGATATATATAAACTGAGTGTTCAGCCTGCTACATTGCCGCTACAAACCCTATGCGATGGCGCAACAGTTTTTCGGCTGTTGCGCCATCGCAATGTTTGAGTTGCGGCCCTGTTGCGGGCGCAGCGCATAAAAGATCTAGAAAAATCATGTGTGTAGCGATGTAGCGGAAGAAACAGGTGCGATGGCCATGGTGGGTCAGCGCCGATCCCCGAGCATTCAGGATGCCGCTCAAACGGTGATGCTCTACATCCGGTTTCCGCTGTCGCTCCGGAACGTCGAGGATCTCTTGCATGAACGCGGCCTCAAGATCAGCCACGAGACCGTGCGGTTTTGGTGGAACAGGTTCTGTCAGA
>JBKBWK010000081.1:1232-6003 GCA_046313895.1 Paracoccaceae bacterium | reverse complement strand
GGAAAACGCCGCCGAGGCCTGGTCCGCCCTGCACATCGAAAAGACGCTGGGCGGCAGCCCCGAGCAGGGCGCCATGGGGCCTGCGGCACTGGCTTTGACCATGGGTTTTGCACGGCTGGCGGGGCAAGGGTTGGTATCGCGCCTGAACCCCTACCGGCTGCTGACGGCCGGCGCGGTGATTGCGGCGATCGGGGCCTTGGGCGCGGCGGGGGCGCAGACCCCCCTGATGGCCTATGCCGGGTTCATCGTGATGGGGCTGGGCGCGTCGGTGATCGCGCCGACTGCCTTTTCGCTGGTAGGACGGCTGGCCCGGCCCGAAGCGCGTGCACGGGCCGTCGCGCGGGCCACATTGTTGGGCTATTTCGGCTATTTTTTCGGCCCGCCTATGCTGGGCTTTGTGGCGGGCAATTTCGGTCTGCGGATGGCCTTTGTCTTTGCCGCCGGCTTGCTGCTGGCGGTGCTGGTCCTGTCCCCCTTGATGGCGCGGACCGGACGCTAAGGGCTGGCGCGCACGCTGTCAGACAGGTTTGTGGAAAAACGGATCCTGTCAGCCGCTGAACAGGAAATGCAATACGTCCCCATCCTTGACCTCGTAGGTTTTGCCTTCCACCCGGAATTTGCCCGCTTCTTTCGCGCCGGCCTCGCCCTTGCCGGCGACGTAGTCGGCAAAGGCAATGGTTTCGGCCCGGATAAAGCCTTTTTCGAAGTCACCGTGAATGACGCCTGCCGCCTGTGGGGCAAGCGTGCCCTTCAGGATCGTCCAGGCGCGGGCCTCTTTGGGGCCTACGGTGAAATAGGTCTGAAGGTCGAGAAGTTCGTATCCAGCCCGGATCAGTCGATCCAGACCAGCCTCATGCAGCCCCATTTCTTCAAGAAACATGGTGGCTTCGTCGTCGGGCAACTGGCTGATCTCTTCCTCGATCCGGGCCGAGATCACCACCGTTCCCGCCCCTTGCGTGCGGGCCATCTCGGCCACGCGGGCAGACTGGCTGTTGCCGCTGGCGGCCGAGGCTTCTTCTACATTGCACACAAAGAGCACCGGCTTGGCGGTCAGAAGCTGCAACAGCCGCCAAGCCCGCTGATCATCGTCCGCGACCTGAACGGTGCGGGCAGGCTTGCCGTCTTCCAGCACTTTTTGCGCCATGGCCAACAACCGGTCCTGATCGGCGGCTTCCTTGTCAGCCCCCTTCAGCTTGCGGGCCAGATTGGCGCGGCGACGCTCGATGCTTTCCAGATCCGCCAGCATCAGTTCGGTTTCAATCGTTTCGGCATCGGCCACCGGGTCGATACGCCCTTCGACATGGGTGATGTCGCCATCCTCGAAACAGCGCAGCACATGGGCAATCGCGTCACATTCGCGGATATTGGCCAGAAACTGGTTTCCAAGGCCCTCGCCCTTGGAGGCCCCGCGCACAAGGCCGGCGATATCGACAAAGGTCATGCGTGTCGGAATGATCTGTTTGCTGCCCGCAATTTCGGCCAACTTTTCCAACCGCGGATCAGGGACAGCCACTTCGCCGACATTCGGCTCTATGGTGCAGAACGGAAAGTTGGCTGCCTGCGCGGCCGCCGTGCGTGTCAGCGCGTTGAACAGGGTCGATTTGCCGACATTCGGCAGACCCACGATACCCATCTTGAAACCCATGACATTCTCCATCCGGCGGTTGACAGGCTCTTAAGCGCGATGCCGCACGGGATCAATCCCGTGCGCGCCCCATTGATTTTCCCCGCCCACCCGTGCACACCGCTGCAAACGCAAAAGGGACGGGGCCGGACATGACAAGAATCGACGCGACCTTCGCACGCCTGCGCACGCAGGGGAAAAAGGCCTTCGTCTCGTATATCATGGCGGGCGACCCCGATATCGCCACCTCTTTAGCCGTGATGAAGGGCCTGCCGGAAGCCGGGGTTGACATCATCGAGCTTGGCATGCCCTTCACCGACCCGATGGCCGATGGCCCGACGATCCAGCTGGCCGGTCAGCGCGCGCTGGACCACCATATGAAGATGGATCAGGTGCTGGACATGGTGCGCGACTTCCGCACGACCGACACCACCACGCCGATCGTTATGATGGGATACTACAATCCGATTTATGCCCGTGGGGTTGACCGCTTTCTGACCGACGCCAAGTCCGCCGGCATTGACGGGCTGATCGTGGTGGACCTGCCGCCCGAGGAAGACAGCGAGCTGTGCATCCCCGCGCAAGCCGCTGGCCTGAACTTCATCCGGCTGGCCACACCGACAACAGACGCCAAACGCCTGCCAAAGGTGCTGCAAAACACCTCGGGCTTCGTCTATTACGTCTCGGTCACCGGCATCACAGGTGCCGCCGCCGCCCAAGCGGCGGACGTGGGGCCTGAAGTCGCGCGCATCAAACAGTCCACCGACCTGCCGGTGATCGTCGGCTTCGGCATCAACACCCCGGAAGCCGCCCGCACCATCGCATCCGTGGCGGATGGTTGTGTTGTCGGTTCGGCGATCGTCAAGGATATCGGCGCGGGCAAGCCGGTGGCCGAGGTGCTGGCAAATGTGGCGGCGCTGGCGGCAGGGGCGCATGCGGCTTAGGGAACTTTGCCAGACGAACAGGGCTGGCGCATGACGGCACCACTTTCGGCGGTTGAAAAGCTGTCAACAAAGCGCCTTTTTGATCGGACAGGTACGATGAGCACTTCAAGCGCAGCGATCTTGTTCGAATGATCGGACCGCTGGACGGAGAGAAGCAGCATGATTGCCTACGTCACCGTCGGGGCTGATGACTTAGCCCGCGCGAAGCGGTTCTACTCTGCGGTTCTGCCAGCGCTCGGCTACGCGCTGAACGAGGGGCCAGAGGGCCTAAGCTATACGCTACCCGTGCAACCCGGTCAGTCGTCAACCCCGCCGGATTTCTATGTCAAACCACCCTTTGATGGACGTCCCGCTTCGGCAGGAAACGGTGCCATGATCGCCTTTGAAGCGCGCAGTCAACAGCAGGTTCGCGATCTTTACGCCGCAGCACTTGCCGCGGGCGGCTCTGACGAGGGCCAACCCGGATTCCGTGCCGCGTATGGACCTCTGTTTTACGTTGGCTACCTTCGCGACCCGCAAGGCAACAAGATCGCACTGTTCTCAAGCAATCCGAACGAACCCGGGCGCGACGAATAGCTCGGGGACCACAAGGCGACCCAGTGTTACAGACCGATGCCTTCGTCCATACCCAGCATCAGGTTCAGGTTCTGCACCGCCGCCCCGGATGCGCCCTTGCCCAGATTGTCCAGCGTGGCCAGCAGCACCACCCGGTCGCCCTCTGGCCCCGGATGGACCGACAGTTCCATCAGGTTGGTCCCGTTCAGCCGCTCGGGGTTGGCGCGGGGCAGCAGGGTTGACGCGTCAACCACCCGCACGAAGCGGCCGCCGGTGTAGTGGTCGGCCAGCGTGGTCTGGAAATCCGCCGCCCTCTGGCCCGCCGCCAGATGCAGCGGGATCTGCACAATCATGCCTTGGGCATAGCTTCCCACCGATGGAATGAAGATCGGCCGCCGCACAAGGTGGGCATGGACCATGATCTCGGGGATATGCTTGTGCTTGTGGTCCAGCCCATAGACGAAATGCGCCCCGGCCGTACCAGCCTCGAATTCGGCGATCAGGGCCTTGCCACCGCCCGAATAGCCCGACACCGCGTTGATGCTTAGCGTCGCGTCGGGCGCAATCAGGCCCGCTGCCACCAAGGGGGCCAACAACGCAATCGACCCGGTGGAATAGCAACCAGGGTTTGAAACGCGGGCGGCCTGCGCGATCCGCGCGCGATTGGCGGCCGACAGTTCTGGAAAGCCGAACGCCCAGTCCGGGTTGATCCGGTATGCGGTGCTGGCGTCGATGATGCGCGTGGGCAGGCCATCACACAACGCCACAGCCTCTTTCGCCGCGTCATCCGGCAGGCACAGTATGGCGACGTCTGCGCTTGCAAACGCCTCCCGCCGCGCCTCAGGGTCTTTGCGCCGGTCGGGATCGACTTGCACCAGAGTAACGTCCCCGCGTGCAAGCAGGCGGTCACGGATTTGCAGACCCGTTGTGCCTGCTTCGCCGTCGATGAACACCGATGCTGTCATTGGAGCCTCCAGTCGCACTGAGGGCGGTTGCTACATCATCTTGGCCACGGAGGAAACAACCGTTCGCCCTTTGCCTTTGCAATTGAACAGATCGGTATGAATTGGTAACGCTGACTAACCAAAACAATGGGGGCGGCAATGCCAACAATCACCTGCATCGACGATCTGAAACGCCTGCACAAGCGCCGCACGCCCAAGATGTTTTATGACTATGCAGAATCGGGCAGTTACACCGAGCAAACTTTCCGCGCCAACACCACCGATTTCGCCGCGTTGCACCTGCGTCAGAAGGTGGCCGTCGATATGTCGGGGCGCAGCGTGGCAAGCACCATGGCGGGCGTTCCGGTGACGATGCCGGTGGCCCTTGCACCCGTTGGTCTGACCGGAATGCAAGCGGCGGACGGCGAGATCAAGGCCGCCCGCGCCGCAGCGAAATTCGGGGTGCCATTCACCCTGTCCACCATGTCGATCTGTTCCATCGAGGATGTCGCTGCCAATTCCCCCGCGCCATTCTGGTTTCAGCTTTATGTGATGCAGGACGAAGATTTCGTGGACCGCATCATCCAGCGCGCCAAGGATGCCAAATGCAGTGCCCTCGTGCTGACACTGGATCTGCAAATTCTGGGCCAGCGGCACAAGGATCTGAAAAATGGCCTATCCGCGCCGCCGAAGCTGACACTTCC
>JBKBWK010000081.1:0-1223 GCA_046313895.1 Paracoccaceae bacterium | reverse complement strand
GCTGGATCTGCAAATTCTGGGCCAGCGGCACAAGGATCTGAAAAATGGCCTATCCGCGCCGCCGAAGCTGACACTTCCGGTGTTGCTGGATCTTGCCACCAAATGGGGGTGGGGGCTGGAGATGCTGGGCACCAAGCGTCGGCAGTTCGGCAATATTGTCGGCCATGTCAAGGACGTGGGCGACACCTCCAGCCTGATGAGCTGGATTTCCGACCAGTTCGACCCGCAACTGGACTGGACCAAGATCGCGCGCATCCGCGACCAGTGGGGCGGCAAGTTCATTCTCAAGGGTATTCTCGATGAAGATGACGCCCGCCGCGCCGCCGATTTCGGGGCCGATGCTATCATCGTGTCCAACCACGGCGGGCGGCAGCTGGATGGGGCGGTCAGCTCTATCCGCATGCTGCCGCGCATCGTCGATGCGGTCGGCGACCGGGTCGAGGTCTGGATGGACTCGGGTATCCGCTCGGGTCAGGATGTGCTGAAAGCGCTGGCGATGGGTGCAAAAGGTACGATGATCGGCCGCAGCTACATTTACGGACTTGGCGCGATGGGTGAGGCGGGCGTCACCAAGGCGCTGGAAGTGATCCGCAAGGAGTTGGACACCACCATGGCGCTGTGCGGCGAGCGGGACGTGCATGACCTTGGCCGACACAATCTACTGATTCCGAAAGGGTTCTCTGGAGAGTGGGAGTGATCCGCGACGACAGTTGGCAGATCTCTGCTGGCGATGCCTTGCGCAACAAAGCGCCTCAAGTCTGATAAACTACAGTGTGTTGAGCCAAGAAAACATCCGTTGGCCGATGAACTGGACTTTTGGCAGGCTGCCCGTTCAGGACGCTGGAACAAGTGTGGTCAACGTCAGGGCTTTGGTAAGGGGACTGTCCGCCATCAGCGCGCATGGAACAGTTTAGCATGATTGCGTAGCGGAGGGTTTGCGGCTCATCTTTACCCCAGTTGGAGTTGAAGATGATGAAGAACCGAAGGACCGCGCCAGCGAAACCAGTAACGACGAAGGCCCCTTCCGAGCAGGTCGTGAAGGATATCCGGCGCGCGACGCGCAAACTGCATTCTTCCGAGGAGAAGATCCGGATCGTGCTGTCCGGCCTTCGTGGCGAAGATGTAGCGTGGTCGCGCCATCGGTTCGAGTGGCCACGCGACGATTGCCGAGCTGTGCCGGAAGGAAGGTGGACGAGGGTCAGCAAACAGTCCGGGGGACTGTT
>JBKBWK010000080.1:0-6236 GCA_046313895.1 Paracoccaceae bacterium | reverse complement strand
CCCCGGATGCGGTTGTTTGACCAGATTGAACAGCGCATGACGCAATGGGTGATGAAGCGCCTTGATGTGGACCACGATCACGCCAACCACCTGCGCGCCAGCTATTGGCAATTGTATGGCACCACTCTTGCCGGGCTGATGCGCGAACACGCCATAGATCCTCTGGACTATCTGGCCGATGTGCATGACATCGACTTTTCCGTTCTTATCCCGGATCCGACCCTTGCCGCGCGCATTGCGGCCCTTCCCGGCCGCCGGATCGTCTACACCAACGCCGACAGCCCCTATGCGCACAAGGTTCTGGCCGCGCGTGGGCTGTCGGGTCTGTTCGATGCCGTTTACGGGGTCGAACATGCGGATTTTCTGCCAAAGCCCGAAGCGGAAGCTTTCCACAAGGTCTTTGCCCGGGACGGGCTGACCCCGACCACCGCCGCGATGTTCGAGGACGACGCCCGAAATCTGGCCGTACCCCACGCCATGGGCCTGCGCACGATTCACATCGCACCGCAGCCCGAACCGGCCCCGCATATCCACCATCACGCGGTCGATCTGTCGCAGTTCCTCGGCGGCCTTACCAAAATCTGACCCTTGGATGCGTCATTTCGCGCGTGGCGTCGGAGAGGCTGAGTTCCTATTTGAAGGCCAGTCAAATAGACATAGGAGATATCGGATATGACGATGACGACCCCTACCGCGGACCGCCCCACGCTTTCCAAGCGCATTTTGTACGGCCTTCCGCTGATCGGTCGCATCGCGCGCGATATTTCGCATGACGTGAACAACGTCTTTTATCTTTTGGTCGTCATCGTCGCCGTTGAAGTGATCGCCTTCAGCATCTGGGGACCGGTCGTCCTTACCCTCACTGCTCTTGCGCTGGTGCCTTTGATGTTCCTGTTCTTCGTGTTCATCAGCTGGCCGGGAAAATCAAAGCGCCAAAGCTGATCTCGGGGGCGCTTTGTCACTTCGACTTCCGCGCGCGGAGGCCTATCTTGCGGTAAAGCGGGAGAGTGACATGACACGAATCCAAACTAATATCCTGATTTCCGGCGGCGGTGTCGCCGGTCTTACGGCTGCCGCCGCCTTCGGCTCGGCGGGCTTTCGCGTGATCTGCGTCGATCCGACGCCGCCCGTCATCTCGGATGATGATGATGGTGCCGATCTGCGCACAACGGCTTTTCTGAACCCGTCGATCCCGGTGTTGCAGGCGGCTGGCCTTTGGTCCCGCCTGGAACCCTTTGCCGCAGCTTTGCAAGTGATGCGCATCGTGGATGCCGGCGGACCAGTCGCCGAGCCGCGTTTGACCAAGGATTTCGAGGCTGCCGATATCAGTGACTTGCCTTTTGGCTGGAACCTGCCGAACTGGCTGTTGCGCCGCGAAATGGTGGCAAGGCTTGCTGAATTGCCGAATGTCGATTTCCGCCCCGGCGTTGGCACCCTTCGCGTGCTGACCCGAGAAGGCGAGGCGCTTGTTGGCCTCACGGACGGCACACAGGTCCGCACCCGCCTGATCATCGCCGCCGATGGGCGCAATTCGGTCGTGCGTCAGGCGCTTGGTATCCCGGTCAAGACCCTGCGATACGGCCAAAAGGCACTGGCCTTTGCCGTCAGCCACCCAGTGCCGCACCAGAATGTCTCGACCGAAATTCACCGCACGGGCGGACCGTTTACGCTGGTTCCGTTGCCCGACCGCAATGGTCTGCCGCGCTCGGCCGTTGTCTGGATGGAAACCGGGTCTGAAATCGCCCGCCTACAATCCTTGCCGATGCCCGAGTTCGAGGCCGAGATGAACACCCGGTCCTGTCAAATCCTCGGCCCGTTGGCTCTGGCCAGCCGCTTGACCGTCTGGCCCATCATCAGCCAAATCGCCGAGCGCATGTCAGGCGAACGCTGTGCCCTGATTGCCGAAGCCGCCCATGTCGTGCCCCCTATCGGCGCGCAGGGGCTCAACATGTCTCTGGCGGATATCCGCGTGCTGCTTGACCTTGCACAGGCCGCGCCTGACGACCTCGGCTCTGCGCGGATGCTGGACGCCTACCACCGCAAGCGCCATTGGGAGGTGCAGGCCCGCGTGACCGGCATCGACGCACTCAACCGCGCGTCGATGATGGGTGCACAACCTTTGCGTGACCTGCGTGCCAGCGCCCTGAACGCGCTCTACTCTGCGGCTCCGGTGCGCAAGACCCTGATGCGTGCGGGCCTGGGGCTGCGCTAAAGCACCGCCTCTACCGCCCGCTCCAGACGCGCGACGGTGCCCGGCACGTCCTTTAACTTGTCCAGACCGAACAGCCCGATGCGAAAGGTCTTGAAGGCCTCGCCCTCGCCGACCTGCAACGGCACCCCTGCGGCAATCTGCAAACCCTGCTCGCGGAATTTGGCACCGTTCTGCACGGCTGGATCGTCGGTGTAGCTGACCACCACGCCCGGGGCCTGAAACCCATCTGCCGCGACGGAGCGCACGCCTTTGCCTGCCAGCACCGCCCGAACGGCCGCGCCCAGCTCCCACTGCGCGGCCTTTGCCACCTCGAACCCCATCGCCTTGGTCTCCAGCATCGCATCGCGGAACCCCAGAATGGCATCGGTCGGCATGGTTGCATGATAGGCATGGCCACCTGCCTCATAGGCCGCCATCATCGCCCGCCATTTTTTCAAATCGATGGCAAAGCTGTTCGACGTGGTCGCAGCCAGCCGCTCTTCGGCCCGCGGGCTCATCACCACCACCCCCGCCGAGGGCGATGCTGACCAGCCTTTTTGGGGTGCCGAAATAAGAACATCCACTCCCGTCGCTGCCATATCCACCCAGATGCAACCCGACGCGATACAGTCAAGCACCATCAGGGCCCCCACCTCATGCGCCGCCGCCGCCACCTGGACGATATAGTCATCCGGCAGGATGATCCCTGCACTTGTTTCCACATGCGGCGCGAAAACGGCCTCGGGGCGCATCTCGCGGATTCTCGCACAGACCTCATCAACCGGCGGCGGCGCATAGGGCGCGCGCGGGTCGTTGCCGGTCTGGCGCGCCATCACCACGCTCACCTCCTGTGCGAAATCGCCCGCGTCGAAAATCTGGCTCCAGCGATAGGAAAACCAGCCGTTGCGCACCACCAGCACCCGGCCTTGCCCGAATTGCCGCGCAACTGCCTCCATGGCATAAGTTCCACCCCCTGGCACCAAGGCCACGGCACTGCCCTTGTAGACCTCGCGCAGCAACCCCGATACGTCCCGCATCACCGCCTGAAACCGCGCCGACATATGGTTCAGACTGCGATCGGTGAACACCACCGAAAATTCTTCCAGACCCTCAGGGTCAACATCCGCAAGCAATCCAGCCATGGTTCTCTCCTCTTTGCGCGAACCTTAGCCCAAGCGCTGACAGAAGAAACCCTTCCGACCTTCATCTGTTCACAAATATCCTCCGGGGGTCCTGGGGTGGCCCCCCCCCGGCGCGTCCGCCTGGCCCAAGGGCCCCGGCCTGCGTTCCTCGGTCAACAGCACATTGGCCTCGACCTGCCCCACTCCGGGCAGGGTCATGATCCGCCGCCGCAGCACCCGCTCGAAATCGGCAATATCGCGCGCCACCACGCGCAACCGGTAATCGAACAGACCAAGCACATGCTGCACCACCTGCACTTCCGGGATGGCTGTCACCGCACGTTCGAAGTCTTCCAATGGCACCCGCCCGCGCGTTGCCAGCTTTATCCCCAGAAAGACCGTCACGCCAAATCCAAGCGCCGCCCGGTCCACCTCGACCCTGCGCCCAGCCAGCACACCCGCCTCTTCCAGCCGCCGCACCCGTCGCCAGGCCGCAGGTTGTGACAGCCCGAGCCGCCGCCCCAATTCGCCGGCAGACAGCGACGCGTCGAGGGAAAGCGCGCGCAGGATTGCCCGGTCCAAATCGTCCAGATCCATCACAGCGGCAGCCCCCCCACGTCCTTGATGGTGGCGATCAGCATCAGCGCGTCCAGCTCTGCAATATGCGGCAAGATCAGGATCCGCCTGCGATACACTTCCTGATACTGGGCCATATCCCGCGCGATCACCGTCAGCCGCACATCAACACGACCAAGGAAGGTTTCGATTGCCACCACCTCGGGCACCTCACGCGCGGCAAGGATAAACTCGTCAAACGCGCGCGGATTGGTCTTGTCCAGCGTGAAGCGCAGGCTGACCTCAACCCCGTATCCAAGGGCCTGCCAATGGATGACCGCTTCTTCAGCCCGGATCACCCCGCCCGTTCGCAGCCGATCCAGCCGACGCCACAGCGTCGCGGGTGTAACACCGGCGCGTTCGGCCAACACGGTCCGGTCAATGCCGGGTTCGGCCAAATAGTGCCGCAGTATGCGCCTGTCAGCTTCATCTATCTGCATGATATTTTCACAAAATGATTTATTTGCGAATGTTTTTTCTCATATTGGCTCAAATTCGTCAAATATTGCACGCCGATCAGCCCAAAATTCTTTATTCTGTTCCCATAACCACAGGAGATACGCCATGCGCGTTTATTATGACCGGGACTGCGACATCAACCTGATCAAGGACAAGAAGGTGGCCATCCTTGGCTACGGCAGCCAAGGCCACGCCCACGCCCTGAACCTGCGCGATTCGGGTGCCAAGAACCTTGTGGTGGCGCTGCGCGAAGGCAGCCCATCGGCCAAGAAAGCCGAAGGCGAGGGCCTGAAGGTCATGGGTATCGCCGAAGCCGCCGCCTGGTGCGACGTCATCATGTTTACCATGCCCGACGAATTGCAGGCCGACACCTACCGCAAATATGTCCACGACAACCTGCGTGAAGGATCTGCCATCGCCTTCGCCCATGGCTTGAACGTGCACTTCGGCCTGATCGAGCCGAAGCCCGGCGTCGATGTCATAATGATGGCCCCCAAAGGCCCCGGCCACACCGTGCGCGGCGAATACACAAAGGGCGGCGGCGTGCCTTGCCTAGTGGCCGTGCATCAGGACGCGACCGGCAAAGCCATGGAAATCGGCCTGTCCTATTGCTCGGCTATCGGTGGTGGCCGTTCGGGCATCATCGAAACCAACTTCCGCCAGGAATGTGAAACCGATCTGTTCGGCGAGCAGGCCGTGTTGTGCGGAGGTCTGGTCGAATTGATCCGTATGGGGTTCGAGACTCTTGTGGAAGCAGGCTATGAGCCGGAAATGGCCTATTTCGAATGCCTGCACGAAGTGAAACTGATCGTGGACCTGATCTACGAAGGCGGCATCGCCAACATGAACTATTCGATCTCTAACACCGCCGAATATGGCGAGTATGTCTCGGGTCCGCGCATCCTGCCCTATGCCGAAACCAAGGCCCGGATGAAAGCGGTGCTGACCGACATCCAGACCGGCAAGTTCGTGCGTGACTTCATGCAGGAAAACGCCGTTGGCCAGCCGTTCTTCAAGGCCACCCGCCGCATCAATGATGAGCATCAGATCGAAAAGGTCGGTGAAAAGCTGCGCGCCATGATGCCGTGGATTTCCAAAGGCAAGATGGTCGACCGCGCGCGCAACTAAGTTTGCGCCGCGACCCCAAACCATCACAGACAAAAGCCGGGGACCGTCCCCGGCTTTTTTGTCGCGCATGGACTGCATCCGTTCGCTTTGGGTCAACAGGTATTCCGGTCAAAGTTCGGACGAACGGGACAGGAATTCATCGACGAACTTGGCCAGCAATTCCGTGCGCGAGGCGACGCTGGCCTTTTTGAATATTGCGGACAGGTGCGACTTGACCGTGCTTTCCCGGCTGTCGCGCATTTGCGCAATTTCTGCGATCCGCAGCCCTTTGACAGTCAGCAAAGCGATTTCATACTCGGCAGGCGACAAGCCCCATTCGCGGAAACGAGCACCCACAAGTTCAGCGAAATCCCCGCGCACGGCTTCAATCCGGTCTTTGGCATCGGCAAGCGCGCTGCGATGAAACCGCAACTGGCGATAAGACAGCACAAACGCCACCCCCATCAGAATCGTCGCGATCCCCTCGATCCACAGATGAAACAACATGAACGGGCTGATCGGTTCATCGTCCATGAACGTCCCGTGGATTTCGCCGCCGACGTCCACCACAAGCACGAGACTGCATATGAACTGTATCACGACAATGACCAGTTTTTCGTCAAAGCGTCCGGGCTTCGGCAGATTGCTCCTGGCAGAAGGCGCGTAACTACCAGTGGCGTTTTGCGGTGCGTCCGATACAACCATAGGTTTTCCGACTAAAGGATGAATGACCTCAACTTCAG
>JBKBWK010000079.1:264-6863 GCA_046313895.1 Paracoccaceae bacterium | reverse complement strand
TCAAGTCGGCGGCTCCCTTGTCGGCGGCTGCGGTCTTTACGCTGACACCTCTTATGGCGGCAGGGTTTGGATGGATGGCGCTGCGTCAGAAGCTGACAGGGCGGATGGCATTTGCGCTCGGACTTGGTGCGTTGGGCGCGGTTTGGGTCATTTTTCAAGGCGATCTCGGGGCCGTCATGACCCTGTCCCTCGGGCGCGGCGAGGCGATCTATTTTCTGGGCTGCGTGGCCCATGCGCTTTACGCCCCGTTGGTGCGGCGCTTGAACCGGGGCGAGGCTGCGTTGGCCTTCACCTTTTTGACCATGCTGGCGGGGTGGCTGATGCTGACCGGCTGGTCTTGGACGGAAATCCAGACCACCGAATGGGCCGCACTGCCTGCGATCGTCTGGATCGCGATTCTTTATCTCGCTCTTGCCGCCAGTGCCGCAAGCTTTGTGCTGCTACAATACGCCAGCCTGCGTCTGCCCGCGGCGAAAGTGATGGCCTACACCTACCTGACCCCGGCATGGGTGATTCTGTGGGAAATGGCCTTGGGGCATGCAACGCCTCCGTTGGCCACGTTGGCCGGATTGGTTCTGATCGGGGCCGCATTATGGCTGCTTTTGGAAGAACATGCTTAAGCGTTCACGGATCAGAAACCACAACCATGGTAACACCTGAAGGGCGCCACATTCACGCCTGAATTCGGCGCAATCTTGAGATCACGGATAAGGGAGATCAAGATGGCGACGATTTTCACTCTTGCGGGCGGCATCGCAGGATTTTCAGCGGCCCTTGTGTCCCTTCTGTTCCTTGATGTCGGTTTTCTGATGGCTCTCGCAATCTGGTCCGGCACTGGAATCGCGTTCACCGCGGTCGGCGTCGTCCTGTCGCTTTTGTCCAACCGTGGCACTCAAGGTTGCGCGCAGATCAAAGCCAACCCCCGGATTGCCTGAGGCGATGGGCCGCAAATAATCTTGCATTTTTTGGGTTTTCGCACCATAAACCTCGTGCGACGTTATCTTTTTCGACCACTGTCTCCGACTTACGGCCACAGCAATCGACTATCAGCTGACAGCGCCGGGCCGCCGCAATCCCGCGGGCGGCAATACTACAGGAGACTTCACGATGGCCAAGGGCACCGTGAAATGGTTCAATGAAACCAAGGGCTACGGCTTCATTGCCCCGGAAGGCGGCAAGAAGGACGTTTTTGTCCACATCACCGCACTGGAACGTGCCGGCCTGCGCGGTCTGAAGGACGGTCAAGCCGTCACGTTCGACATCGAAGCCGGGCGCGATGGTCGCGAATCTGCGACCAACCTGTCGCTGTCCTGACGGTTTTTGACGGCGCAGCTTCGGCCTCGCCGGTCGGTGAATCAGAACGAGGGCACATCCCGTTGGATGTGCCCTTTTATTTTGCCCGCACTGCCGATTTAGATCCGAACCCTGCGGCAGCGCGGTATGGCACCACCCGGAAGAATCGGGAACGCCGATGACAGTGCAATCCTCAACGCGACCTCGGACACCGGTGAACGCAAGCAATACGGCGCATCACGACCCAGCGGAAAGGTTTGTTCCTGACATTCGGCAGAAATCAGGACAACAGGCAGCCTTGGATTGGTGTCAGACAGGATCGCAAATGCACGGCGACCGGCGGCGAGGCCACCAAAGGGGTCGCACTCGATCACCAGCATATCGGCTTCGCGCGGGTCGTCCAGAAAGAGTGACAATGCGTCGTAAAGCACGCGTTGCACCATCACGCGCCCGGCGACAGCGGCAAGTGTTCTGGCCGTTTCCCCAGCATCGCCCGATGCCGAAGCCAATAGCACTGATCCGGTCCATCCGGTCAGCAGACCGGCTTCCGACGCCAAAGGCATGACCATCCGCATCCTGCATTTCCCCATGTTGCGTGCCGATGGGCATTCTTGCCCCGGATCGCGCGGAGTTTCTGCTTGTCGCCCGTAGGGGGCTGCGCCACAGTTCCCCGATGCTGCTTGTCCGTGGTGTCAGGATGCCAGACCCAGATTACCAAAGCCTTATCGATGACCCGACCTGGAATTTCATCCGGGCAACCGAAGCGGCATACCCGCCGGATACAGCGACACTGACCGTTGCAGACCAGCGCGCTATCTATGATGCAATGTGCCGGGTATTTGATCGCGGCTATCCGCCGGGTATCACAGCCTGCGATGAGACCGTGGCAGGTGTTCCATGCCGCCGCTATCCAGGCAAGGGCCCTGTGGTTCTGTATTTCCATGGCGGCGGCTTTGTGGTGGGCGGATTGCACAGCCATGACGACGTCTGCGCGGACATCTGCGGTGTGACGGGGCTTGAGGTGCTGGCGGTGGATTACCGGCTGTGCCCGGAACATCCCCACCCGGCAGCCTATGCCGATTGCCTTGCCGTCGCACGGGCGACCTCTGGTCCGATTCTGCTGGCCGGCGACAGTGCCGGGGGGGCGTTGGCAGCCTCGGTCGCAGCGACATTGCGGGGGCACCGTCTGTTGGGACAGGTTCTGATCTATCCGGGTCTGGGCGCGCGGGACAGCAAAAGCCGCAAGCGTCATGCCCAAGCGCCGATGTTGTCAGCGGCAGATCTTGACGTTTATGCCCGGTTGCGCGGGGCAAATCCGCACGACCCGACCGCCTATGCCTTGGCTGCGGATGATTTCGCCGGCCTGCCACCAACCTTGGCGATTGCTGCCGAATGTGATCCGCTGGCCGATGATGCCGAAACCTATGCCGCGCAGGTCCGGGCAGCGGGGGGGCGGGCGACAGCCATCACAGAACCGGGATTGGTGCATGGCTTTCTGCGCGCCCGACACAGCGTTCCGCGTGCAAGCGAAAGCTTTGGGCGCATCACAGCCACCCTGTCGGCCTTTGCCATAGGCCGCTGGCCCTTTGGAGACATGCCATGAAAGACCAGACAAACATCACCCATTGGGACGACCGGGTGGATATGGCCGCCGCCTTCCGCTGGACGGTGCGACTGAACATGCACGAGGCGGTGGCAAACCATTTTAGCTTCGCGGTCAGTGATGACGGCGCACGGTTTCTGATCAATCCGGCCGGACGCCATTTCAGCCGGATAACCGCTTCGTCCCTGATCGAGATCGACGCCAACGATCCCGGCACGATGAACCGCCCCGATGCGCCGGACCCCACCGCCTGGGGCTTGCATGGCAGCCTGCACCGCGCCTGTCCGCACGCGCGCTGCGCCATGCATGTTCATTCGATCCATGCGACGGTGCTGGCCAGTTTGGCCGACTCGCGCCTGCCCGCCATCGACCAGAACACAGCGATGTTCCACAACCGTGTGGTGGTCGATGATCACTACGGCGGCATGGCGTTTGAAGACGAGGCCACGCGCTGTGTAAACCTTCTGTCAGATCCGCAGATCACCACAATGATCATGGGCAGTCACGGCGTTCTGGTCATCGGGCGCACGGTGGCCGAAACTTTCAACCGGCTGACGTATTTCGAACGCGCCGCCGAAACCTACATTCGCGCCCTGCAGACCGGGCGGCCTCTGCGCTATTTGTCCGATGACATTGCCGAAAAGACCGCGCGGGAATGGGAAACCTACCCCGGTTTTGCAAACGACCATCTGCGCGAGATCAAGGCGATCCTCGACGCCGACAGCCCTGACTACGCCACTTGATTGACCTTCCGGCCCTTGAACACAAAGCTCAGGGCAAAAAGAAAGGGGCAGCGCCCATACTGTCCGGCACCGGCACGCCCATCCGTGTCAGGATCGACGGCGCCAGTGCCAATTGATCCAGCACCACATCGGGGGCGGGCATAGGACTATTGCCAAAATAATAGAAGGCAAAGTCCTGCTGGGCATCGCCTGCTCCGCCATGGTGACCACGGTCGTCCTGACCGTGATCGGCAGTGACGATCACCTCATACCCCGCATCGCGCCAGCGCTGCACGAAAGGCGCCAACATGGCATCCATCGCACAGCAAGCGTTGTCCATTTCCTGGCAGTCGTGAAAAAACCGGTGGCCCATACTGTCAAGCGTGCAGGTGTGCAGGATGCCATAGTCGATCCCATACACTTCGCACATCCGGGTAAGCGTGGCGAACAGATCCACGTCCGACGGTGTCATCTGGTTGATAAGCCCATATCCTGTCATGGTGTGAAATCGGCCATGGGTGATCGGCCCTGCCGGTTCATCATATTCGATGTCCCGCAC
This sequence comes from Paracoccaceae bacterium, assembly GCA_046313895.1. Lineage (GTDB taxonomy): Bacteria > Pseudomonadota > Alphaproteobacteria > Rhodobacterales > Rhodobacteraceae > Pseudotabrizicola. The sequence continues at coordinate 2,686 of JBKBWK010000079.1, read as the reverse complement.
CGGATCGAACGGCGCGCGATTGAAGAATTCGGACCAGAAACTGTGGGTGACAGCGCCCGTCTTGCCGCCCGCACGGGTGACTTCCGAAAAGATGTCCGGCTGCGACAGTCGGTACACCGCCTCGTTCCCCCATACCCGATGGACTTGTGGCGGAACGCCTGTGTGGATCGACGCATAGCACGAAGCCGATGTGGACGGCAGGACCGAGCGCATCCGCCAGACCCGCGCCTCCCCCTGTGCAACCCAGCCTTCCAGATTGCCGAACAGCCGCCGCCAGTTGCGGTAGGGGACACCGTCTATGATGATCAAAAGCAGTTTTTTCATTGGGACCTTGGCGAGGATATCATCTTTGGATGTCTCTTGCGGTTGAAATTGTGAGAGCCGCAAGGCGAAAGTCAGTTTCCGGCACTCTCCATCTTGCGATGCTTCAGAACCCCTTCCAGCCACCCCAATTTCATTTCGGGGACCGACGACAATAGAAGATCGGTGTAGTCATCAAAAGGCGGCGTCAGAACGTCGGTTTTCTGCCCGTAACGGCGCACCTCACCCTGATACATCACGGCAATGCGGTCGGCGATCGCACGCACCGTGGCCAGATCGTGGGTGATGAACAGATAGGCCACGCCCTCACCGGCCTGCAGTGCCAGAAGCAGTTTCAGGATGCCATCGGCGACCAGCGGATCGAGCGCAGACGTCACCTCGTCGCAGATGATCAGCTTGGGCTTGGCGGCCAAGGCCCGTGCAATGCACACCCGCTGCTTCTGCCCACCGGACAATTCTGCCGGATAGCGGTCGATATAGCCCTTGCCCATTTCGATCTGGTCCAGAAGATCCTGAATCCGCTTGCGCTTGGCCTCGCCATTCAAACCGAAGTAGAATTCCAGCGGCCGACCGATGATGGTGCCGACGGTCTGGCGCGGATTCATCGCCGTGTCGGCCATCTGATAGATCATCTGCACCTCGCGCAGGTCATCGCGGCTGCGCGCAGCAAGATCGGGTGACAACTCTCGCCCGGCAAAGCGGATGCGGCCCTGAGACGGCGGCAAAAGCCCGGTTATGACACGGGCCAGCGTGGACTTGCCCGATCCGCTTTCGCCCACTACGGCCAGGGTCTGGCCCGCCGGCAACTCAAGGGTGATGTTTTTCAGCACATCGAAATGGGTGCCACGATAGCGCGCTGTGATGTTCTGGATCTCAAGCACGGCCGGAGCGGCAGACTTTTCGACGTGATCGATCGACCGGACAGACACCAATGCCTGCGTATAGGGTTCGTGTGGTGTGGTGATGATCTGTTCGGTGCTGCCATGTTCGACCTTCTTGCCGTGGCGCAGCACAAGGATGTCATCCGCCACCTGGGCAACCACAGCCAGATCGTGCGTGATGTAAAGCGCAGCCACGCCGGTATCACGGATCGCCTCCTTGATTGCGGCCAACACTTCGATCTGCGTCGTCACATCCAATGCGGTGGTCGGCTCGTCAAAGATCACCAGATCGGGTTTCGGACACAGCGCCATGGCCGTCATGGCCCGCTGCAACTGCCCGCCAGACACCTGATGCGGATAGCGGCGACCAAAGCCTTCAGGGTCGGGCAGGCCAAGCTTGGCAAACAGCATGACGGCGCGGGCCTCTGCCTCCACGCGGGACATGACATTGTGGGCAAGGCAGGTTTCGATCACCTGCTCCATCAGTTTTATCGCGGGGTTGAAGGCCGCAGCAGCGGATTGGGCGACGTAGGTCACTTCGCGTCCGCGCAGCCCCCGCAACGCCCGCGCATCGGCAAGCCGGATATCGCGGCCGTTCAGATGGATCGTGCCGCCCGTCAGCCGCACGCCGCCCCGCCCATAAGCCATCGAGGACAACCCAACCGTCGATTTCCCCGCCCCGGACTCTCCGATCAACCCCAGAACCCGGCCCTTTTGCAGACTGACCGAGACATCATCCACCAGCACAACATCGCGCGGTGCTTCGCCAGGTGGATAAGAGGTCGCCTCGATCCGCAGATTGCGGATATCCAGCAGCACATCGCTCATATCCCCGCCCCCCTGATGTCATCTGTTCGCAAATATCCCACGGGGGGTCCGGGGGGCGTGAAGTCCCCCGGCGTCTGCCACACATCCAAAGGCTTGATCATCCGCGCCCGCCTTTCAGGCTGGTGGTGCGCGACAGCACCCAATCAGCAACCAGATTGACCGAAATTGCCAAGGCCGCGATGGCAAAGGCCGGGATCAATGCGGCCGGGATGCCATAGACAAGGCCCGAGGAGTTTTCCTTGACGATGCCGCCCCAGTCGGCCAGCGGCGGTTGCACGCCAAGGCCAAGGAACGACAGGGTTGAAATGAACAGCACCGCGAAGATGAATCGCAGCCCAAGTTCAGCCACCAGTGGAGACAGCGCATTCGGCAGGATCTCGCGAAAGATGATC
>JBKBWK010000079.1:0-254 GCA_046313895.1 Paracoccaceae bacterium | reverse complement strand
GCAAGGATCAGGGCCGGGATCGCCATCACCAGATCCACCATCCGGCTCAGCCCCTGATCCACCCAGCCCCCTGCCACCGCAGCAGAAAACCCCAGCACAGAACCAAGGCTAAAGCTCAGGATCGTCGCAGCCGAGGCCACAAAAATCGTGGTCTGGCCGCCATAGATCATTCGGGTCAGCATGTCGCGCCCGATGGCATCCGTGCCGAACCAGTGCGTGGATGACGCCGGATCCCAGACCCCGCCGACGATCAC
>JBKBWK010000078.1:0-6914 GCA_046313895.1 Paracoccaceae bacterium | reverse complement strand
CGATCACCCAACCGGCCACGACCGCAATGGACAGGCCAAAGGCAAAATAGGTGACGGCGACCTTCCAGCCCACCAACCCGAACAACAGCGCCAAAGCCACTTCGTTGACCATAGGTGCTGCGATCAGAAAGGAAAACGTCACCCCCAACGGCACACCCGCCGAAACAAGACCAATGAACAGCGGCACGGCCGAGCAGGAGCAGAACGGCGTCATCACGCCAAGCCCTGCCGCCATCACGTTGCCCACGCCTTCGCGCTTGCCCGCCAGCATCGCGCGGGTGCGTTCGGGGGAAAAGTAGCTGCGCACCACGCCCATCGCAAAGACGATCAGCGTCAACAGCATCATCACCTTGGGCACGTCATAGAAAAAGAACGCAATCGCCTCGCCGGTGTGGCTGTGCCGATCCACCGGGAACAGCGCCGTGATCCACTCGGCGGCCGGGATCAGCTGGCGATAGACCAGTCCCCAGACCACGACAAAGGCGATCAGGCCGACATGCCAAAGCCAGTCAGGGCGCGGCGTGGGCTGGGAGGTGGTTTGCACGCTCATGCGGCTTTCCTTTCTTCGATTTCCGCAGCCTGCAACACGGCATCCACAATTGCGCGGGTGGCTGGAGTCAGATCCGGGTTGAGACGATAGCGCACCCATTGGGCATCGCGCCTGTCCACGACCAGACCAGCCTGTTTCAGGGTCTGCATATGCCGCGACATCCGGCTTTGCGTTGCATCAAGCCGCGTCATCAGCTGGCAGACACAATGTTCCTTGCCGTCCGCAAGGATCTGGATGGCCCCAAGGCGGGTCGGTTCGGACAGGGCGGAAAGAACGGCAAGCGGCATCATGTGCTCCTGCGCTTATGCGTTAAGCCGCAAATACACCCGGCAATCACATGCGTCAATCGGCATATGACGATTGGTCATCATGTCGCAGCGGTTCGACCCGAACAGTGACCTTTGCTGATGTGGCCGCCCGCTTGCCCCGATACATCGAGCAGGTCTACAACGCCAAGACAAGACACTCCGCCCTCGGACACCGATCCCTCGAAGAATTCGAAACCCAATTCGCCCGCGAGGCGGCTCAGGTCCGATGCCCCCCCTTGGTCCGGTCCATGGGATTCACTCAAATAGGGGCTCAGTTCTGGGGGGAAATCAACATCCCCGGCAGACAGGGCATCTGCGTGCCGCGACTTTCAGGCGGGATTGCCTGCTGCAGAAGCCATTCCCGATCGGAATCAATCGGCGCCAGCCGGCCCGCAAGTGAAACCGAATCGCTGGCCGCCATCTAAATCATCATTTCGTGCACAACTATTGTGACGCGACCCAAAAAACTGTATCTGTTTTAGAACTTTTTGAAGCAGGAGGTGCCACGCATGCATCTGACCCAGTACTCGAGCTTCGCCTTGAGGACCCTGCAGTACGTCGCCTTGCGCGATCCGGCCATCGTGACGGTTGAGGAAGTGGCGCGGGTCCACCGCATCTCCAAGGCGCATCTTGTGAAGGTGTCGCATGAGCTTGGCCAGCGCGGCTATATCCAGACAATTCGGGGTCGCAATGGCGGCATGCGCCTGGCCCGGCCCGCCGACCAGATCACGGTCGGCGAGGTGGTCCGCTGGACCGAAGCTCCACTAGAACTGGTCGAGTGTTTCAATCCCGCGACCAACACCTGCCCCCTCGAAGGGGCCTGCCACCTATCACGCGGAATACAAAGGGCTTTGCGCGCATTCTTCTCCGTTCTGGACGACATGACGATTGCCGATATCACGGTCAATCGCGGCATCCTTCTGGACCGGCTCGTTCCTCAGCAGTCGGGCGCGCAGTAAACCCGGTACAGGGTTTCAAGCACGGCCTGCACCTCTGTACTGGCCAGGCTGTAATAGATTGTCTGCCCGTCGCGGCGAGTCGACACAAGCCGCAGCGCGCGCATCTTGCCAAGGTGCTGCGACAGGGCGGCTGGCGTCAGATCGACGATCTCGGCCAGGTCGCCCACCGACTTCTCGCCCGCCAGCAGGGTGCACATCACCAGCAGCCGCTTCGGGTTGGCCATAGCGGCGAGCGTGGCGGAGACCTCTTCGATTTTCGCTTCAAGGGGATTTAAAATATCATCTTGGATGTTTATTTGCATGCTTGAAACATTAGCACTTGCGAAAATGCAAAACAACATTACTTTCTTCAAGCAGGCAAAAATGGCAAATGACGGATCACTTGATCGCACGCTTCGCTTCATCGTCGGGGCCGACCTTTTGGCTTCCCCGTTCCTGCCGCCCTTTGCCGGCTTCTTCGCGGCCTCGGGGGCTTGGACGTTGGCCGTGGCAGCCTTCGGCCTCGTGATGCTGAAACCCGCCGTCAGGCGACTTGCCCCCCCAAAGACCGGAGCGTTCTGAAGAATGATCACTGACTTTACCCCCTATGCCTCTCTGTTCGGCGGCATCCTGATCGGCCTTGCGGCCGTCATCCTAATGGCCTTCAACGGGCGCATCGCAGGCATGACCGCCATGCTGGGCGGCGTGCTTGAACCGAAAAGCCCCGACAGCCCCTGGCGGTTGGCGTTTCTGGCGGGGGCGATTGCCGCGCCGCTGATTGCCACCTTGCTGGGGGCAGAGTTCAGCTTCGGCTCGCCGACGACCGGAGTGATGCTGGCAATAGGCGGGGTCATCGTTGGGGTCGGCGTGACCTATGGGTCGGGCTGCACCTCGGGACATGGCGTCTGCGGGTTGGCACGGCTGTCGCCACGCTCGCTGGTCGCAACGCTAACCTTCATGGCCACCACATTCGCCACCGTCACCCTGATCCGTCACGGCTTTGGAGTCTGATTGCCATGAAACGCATCCTTTCCGCTCTTATCGCCGGTCTGATCTTCGGGCTCGGCATTGCCATCTCTGGCATGGGCAACCCCGCCAAGGTGCTGAACTTCTTTGACCCGTTCGGCACCTGGGATCCCAGCCTTGCTTTTGTCATGGGCGGTGCGCTGATCACGACTGCCATCGGCTATCGCCTGCTGTTCGGCGCAAGGTCCGCGCCTTTGCTCGATACGACATTCCACCTGCCCACCAGCAACGTGATCGACACGAAGCTGGTCGGTGGATCAGCCCTGTTCGGCGTGGGTTGGGGCATATCCGGCTTCTGCCCCGGTGGCGCTGTTCCCGCGCTCGGCTTTGCGCCCTGGCCGACTGCCTTGTTCCTGATCTCAATGGGGGCCGGCATCCTGCTAGCCCGTTGGCTGCAAGCCTTGCCCCGTCGCCAAACCGCCTGACCCCTTCAACGAGGATAGACCCATGACCGTCTCTACCCCGATCCCTCACACCGTTGATCTGTCGATCAGACCAGAGGTTACCGCGTTCTTTGACGAACCGACGAACACCGTAACTTATGTCGTGCGAGATCCGGCGAGCACGTCCTGCGCCGTGATCGATGCCGTGATGGACATCGACTATGCTGCCGGCCGCATCACCTATGCCTCGGCCGATGCCGTGATCGATCATATCAAGGCTCACGGTCTGACGCTTGAATGGCTGATCGAGACGCATGTCCATGCCGACCACCTGTCGGGTGCGCCCTACATTCAGGCCAAGCTGGGCGGCAAGATCGGGATTGGAGAGAACATCACCATCGTGCAGGACACCTTTGGCAAGGTGTTCAACGAAGGGACCGAGTTTCAGCGTGACGGGTCGCAGTTCGACCGGCTGTTCAAGGATGGTGACACCTACAAGATCGGCGGCATGACCGCCTTTGCCATGCACACCCCAGGCCACACACCTGCCTGCATGACGCATGTCATCGGAGATGCGGCCTTTGTGGGCGACACGCTGTTCATGCCCGACGGCGGCTCGGCCCGCGCTGATTTTCCGGGCGGCGATGCCCGGACGCTTTACCGGTCGATCAAGCGGGTGCTGTCGATGCCCGACGCCATGCGCCTTTTCATGTGTCACGACTACGGCCCAAACGGGCGTGAAATCCGCTGGGAAACCACTGTGGCCGAACAGAACGCCCACAATATCCATGTGAAGGACGGCATCACCGAGGATCAGTTCGTGCAGCTCCGCGAGGCGCGCGATGCGACACTGGCCATGCCGAAACTGATCATCCCGTCGTTGCAGGTGAACATGCGCGCCGGCGATCTGCCACCACCGGATGAGTCCGGCAAGCGGTTCCTGAAGGTGCCGATCAACGGGCTGTAATGGCCCATCTCTGATTGCAACCCAACCTTCAGGATGCGTCCCATGACGATCAAGACCCTCGCACCGGCCCTGTCGGTTTCGCCCCAGATCCTGCCCAAGCAGGTGGCGAACCTCGCCACTGCCGGCTTCAAGTCGATCATCTGCAACCTGCCCGATGGTGCGTGCGGGCAGGGCCAGCCGGGCAGGGACCAGATCGCGGCTGCAGCGAAATCTGCGGGACTGCAGGCCACCTACTTGTACAGTCTTCCGGGCCAGGCAGGCCATACCGAGGCAGCGGCATTCTGCGATCTGTTGACCAGCCTGCCGTCGCCGATCATCGCCTTTTGCCGGTCCGGCAACCGGTCCGCATCCCTTTGGGCCATGTCGCAATCCGTTCAGGCCTGACGCCAGAACACCAAAGAACGCTCTGGGAGGAGCCCTGTCCATGCCCCATCTGACAAAGACCGCCAAACCGATCACGCCTATCCTGTCAGTCTCGGAAAAGGTTCTTCCGCAAGACATCGCGGCGCTCACAGCCGTTGCGCGCAAGCAGGCCCCGGTGGTGGCACACAACCTGCTGAAGGATCTGGGGGCCATCAACGATGCGGACGTGGCCTATGATGGCTACGGCTTCTGCCCGCTGACGGTCGAGCGCGGCAAGATCGTGCTGGCCGAATTCGGCTATGGTGGCAAACTGCTGCCGTCTTTCCCAAGATGGCTGATCGACGGCACCAAGCCCAGCCATCTGGCCTGGCTGCTGAAGGAACAGATGCTGCCGCCGATCTACTGGAAAGCCATACTGCGCGGGCGCGAATGGATGGCCAAACCGCAGCCCGTGACTGCCGCGTAACCCGAAAGGCAATTCTCGTGACCTCTCTCAAGTCCCTTCTGCCCATCCTCGGCTGGGCCCCGGCCTATACCAAAACCGAGGCCCAAAGCGATCTCGTCGCCGCCGTGATCGTGACGATCATGCTGGTGCCGCAAAGCCTGGCCTATGCGATGCTGGCGGGTCTGCCGCCGCAGGTGGGGCTTTATGCGTCGATCCTGCCGCTGATTGCCTATGCCATCTTTGGCACAAGTCGGGCGCTGGCGGTGGGGCCTGTCGCTGTGGTGTCCCTGATGACCGCGGCGGCGGTGGGGCAAGTGGCAGCACCGGGGAGTGCGGAATATCTGACCGCCGCGATCACGTTGGCCTTCCTGTCAGGCCTTGTGCTGGTGGCGATGTCCGTTCTTCGCTTGGGATTCTTGGCCAATTTCCTGAGCCATCCGGTCATTTCCGGCTTCATCACCGCCTCGGGCATTCTGATTGCCACCAGCCAGTTGAAGCACATCCTTGGGATCAAGGCAGAGGGAGATACCCTGCCGCATCTGCTGACCGGCATCTTCAACGGGATCGGCGGGATGAACCCCTACACCCTCGTGATCGGCGTCGCCGCGACCGCCTTCCTGTTCTGGACCCGCAAGCACCTCAAACCGCTTTTGCTGGCGCGCGGCCTGAAACTGAGGATGGCCGACCTGATCGCCAAGGCCGGGCCGGTCGCCGCCATCGTGCTGTCGATCCTGGTCGTGGTGGCGTTCGGGCTGGTTGACAAGGGCGTCAAGATCGTCGGCGAGATTCCCGCAGGCCTGCCGCCTTTTGCGCTGCCGTCGTTCGATTTGGGCCTGTGGCAACAACTGCTTCTGCCTGCCATGCTGATCAGCCTTGTGGGCTTCGTGGAGTCTGTCTCTGTCGCGCAGACCCTCGCGGCCAAGCGGCGTCAACGGATCGTGCCCAATCAGGAGTTGACTGCCCTTGGTGCCTCCAACATTGCCTCGGCCCTGTCGGGGGGATATCCGGTGACGGGTGGATTTGCCCGGTCGGTAGTGAACTTTGACGCTGGCGCCGAAACCCCGCTGGCGGGGGCCTTTACTGCCGCTGGAATCCTGACTGCCACAGTCTTCCTGACCCCGTTGTTCCGGTTTCTTCCACAAGCCGTTCTGGCCGCAACGATCATCGTGGCCGTACTTTCGCTGGTCGATATCGCTGCCATCCGGCGCACCTGGGCCTATTCACGCGCCGATTTCGCCGCCATGGCCATCACTATTCTGACCGTGCTGGGGGTGGGCGTCGAGGCTGGGATCACCGCTGGCGTCTCTCTCTCGCTGCTGCTGTTTCTCTGGCGCACCTCTCGCCCGCACATGGCCATCGTGGGTCAGGTGCCGGGAACCGAGCATTTCCGCAACATCGACCGTCACGAGGTGATCACGGACCCCTCGATCCTGTCGATCCGGGTCGACGAAAGCCTGTACTTCGCCAATGCCCGCTCACTGGAAGATGCGATCTACGACCGCATTGCCGACCAGCCCGCGCTCAAGAATGTTATCCTGATGTGCCCCGCCGTGAACGCCATCGACGCGAGTGCACTGGAAAGCCTTGAGGCCATTTCCCACCGCCTCGGCTCTGCCGGAATCGGTTTTCATCTGTCCGAAGTGAAGGGACCGGTGATGGATGCTCTGAAGCGGTCGGATTTCATGGACCATTTCAAGGGCCGCATTTTCCTGTCGCAGTTCGAAGCTGTCAGGAGCCTATCTGCTCAAACGACCGCTGCTACGACGGCAACCGGGTCGCGGACGATGCCGCGCGACCCTGGCGGTATGGAGCAGCAGTCGTTGGTGCCGTTGCCCGAAGCCGGACATACGGGCTAGGTGTTTGATCCCACGGTTTGATGGTGTGATCCTTTCGCAGGAATGGAAGGAAGCACTATGGGACAAGTTCGTCACGGG
>JBKBWK010000077.1:0-7139 GCA_046313895.1 Paracoccaceae bacterium | reverse complement strand
AAGCGGCCACGCAACATCCAGCGCAGGCGGCGGATCTTGGCCTCGACGCCGCTGTTGGCCCCGATCTGGTTGCCGGCATGCTGGCGATACAGCAGCAAAGGCTCGGGGTCGAACATCACCGTGCCCCCGACCCCGGCGATGATCTGGTAAAGCCACCAGTCATGCACCACGACCCGCCCTGCCTCGGCTGCGGCCACACGGGCCAGATCGGCCCCCGCCCGGTTCAGCATCATTGTGTTGCCGCCCGCAAAGTTCTGCACCAGCGCGTGACGGAATGCCGGTGCCCGACGCGGCAGGGGCGACAGCCGCTGTTGGCCCAGATCGGCATTGCAGACATAGCTGCGCCCGCCCACCAGCGCCGGCAGATCCGCCGCCACCCGGCCCAGATGCTGCATCCCCCGGGCAATCTTGTCGGGCAGCCAGACATCGTCCTGATCCGACAGGGCAACGAAATCTGTCCCCTCTGGCACGTTTTGCAGCAGATACAGAAAGTTGTTGGCCCCCCCCCGGCGCGGGCCGTCGATCAGATCGACCTCAAAGCCGGGACGACTGGCGCAAAAGGCCGCCACCACGGCACGGCTGTCGTCCCGCGATCCGTCATCACTGACGATCAGCCGGGTCGGCAGAACGGTCTGGCGGCGATAGCTGTCCAGTTGCGCAGCCAGATTGGCACCGCCATTCCATGTGGCCAGCAGCACCACCACCGAGGGGCGCACAGCAACAGTGGCAAGAGGGTAACACGGATCGGTCATCCGACTGGATATACAGCCATTGCCCCCGCCATCACCAGAGCCGCGCAGCCCCCCGGCTGTTTCGCGCGCGAAACAGCCGGGGGGCTTGGGTTTGGCGCCTTCTTGCACCTGAAATCCCACCCACCGGACCGATTGTTGACCTTGAAAGGCGGGACCGATACCAAGGATCCTGCCGCCCAGGAAAGGGTTTACATGACACGCGTTCTTTTGGTTGGGCATAGTCATCTGACCTGCATTCGTCAGGCTTTTGACCAACGCGGCGGCCAGATCGAAGGGCTGGAGCTGGAATTCGCCCAACTGGCGGATGCGGGGTTCGTGCCGAACCTCGGACCGGCAGGAGATGTGCATCCTCTGCTGCGCCAGTTGGTCACCGCACCGCGTTTCGCGGCCATTGTCTCGATCATCGGTGGCAATGCGCATTTCAGCCTTGGCCTTACAAACAACCCGCGCCGCTATGATTTCATTTCGCCCGAGGCACCCGATCTTCCACTGGAGGACGGGGCCGAGATCATTCCCTATTGGCTTGTGATGCGTCACCTGATCGGAATGTCGCATGAAACCACACCGGTGCTGCCTGCGATCCGCGCTCTGGCACCGCGGATCCCTTTTCTACATCTGGAATCCCCGCCCCCTGTTCCAGCCGAAAATGTAAGCCGTCACGCCAAGCACTTCGCACCCTTCATCAAACATTACGGGTTATCGCGCCCCGAACGGGTTCTGCGCTTCTGGCGGCTGCAGGGAAAGATGATGAAAGATATCTGCGATCAAACCGGAATCACGTATTTGCCTGCCCCGGCCAGCATGGTGGATGCAGAAGGCCTGTTGCAGCGCGTGGCCTGGCGCGACGACCCCACCCATGCCGGTCCCGCCTATGGCCATGCCGTTCTGGATCAGCTTGCAGCCCATTTTGCACAAAGGAATGCCGCTTGACCGGCCCCACCCCCTATTCCTGTCTGCCCGATCGTGCCTATTGGCGCCGTGCCGTCGCTGCCCCGGCCGTGACCGACGTCGATCCGGTTGATCCCCCGCCGTTTCAGATCGCGCCTGCGGATCTTGTGATGACGGCCGGCAGCTGCTTTGCCCAGCATATTGCACGCTACCTGCAGCAAAGCGGATTCAACGCCCTGCTGACAGAAACCGCCCATCCGATGATCCAGCCTGAAGATGCGGCGGCGTTCAATTATGGCACATTCACCGCGCGCTATGGCAACATCTATGTCGCCCGCCAATTGGTGCAGCTGTTTCTGCGCGCCTATGAGCAGTTCACCCCAGACGAAGACATCTGGACCGAAGCCGATGGGTGCCTGATCGACCCGTTCCGTCCCCAGATTCAGCCCGGCGGGTTCGCGTCACGGCGTGAATACGATCTGGACCGGCAGCAACATTTTGCAGCCGTGCGCAAAGGGTTCGAGACGCTCGATATCTTTGTCTTCACCCTTGGCCTGACCGAAGGTTGGGTCTCGCGTCAGGATGGCGCTGTGTTTCCGCTCTGCCCTGGCGTGGCGGGTGGACGCTTCGAACCGGAGCGGCATGCGTTTCACAATTTCACCGTGGACGAAATCGTCGCCGACATGGGCAGGTTCATCGGGTTGCTGCGCGGGGTGAACCCGCGGGCGCGCGTGGTTCTGACCATCAGCCCGGTGCCCCTGATCGCCACCGCTTCGGGCAAGCATGTGCTGACCGCGACAACCTGGTCGAAATCGGTCCTGAGGGTGGCAGCGGGCATGCTGGAAGCCAGCTTTCCCAATGTCAGTTATTTTCCGTCTTACGAAGTGATCCTTGGGCCGCAGGCTGGCAACGGCTGGTTGGCGTCAGACCTGCGCTCGGTCCGCGAAGAGGGTGTTGCACAGGTGATGCGGCTGTTCTTTCGGCATTTCACGGACACGGAGCCCCGGTTTGATGCCACACCCGAACCGCAGATCGCCGACCGGGCAACCGAAGACATGGCAGAGCTGGTCAAGCTTGTCTGCGAAGAAGAGGCGCTGGACCGGGGCGATTGACGGCAAGGCACCGCCTCTGCGCAAACCGCGAAGACGCGGGCCATATCGGGGTGCAGGGCTACTCTGTGGGGAGGCCAGACGCTGACGACCGAACGGGCTCTCACTTCCATTCGGTCTTTGGCACACGGCCCCTCTTGGAACAGAGACGGACAAGCATGACCCCGGCAACCACGCCAAGTGTGTTCAGCATCAGGTCATCAACATTGAATTGGCGATAGGCACAGGGATAGAGGCCCCAAATGCCGGTCAATTGGGTCAACTCCACCGACAACGTCAACACGGCCCCAAAGACCAGCGCACTTCGCAACCGCATTGAATGGCGCGCAAAAGCCAGCCCGATGACGAGACAGACCAGGAAATTCATCACCGTGGCCGCGACCGTCCGGTTGCGCAGCCAGACGATCGGGGCGGCGCCCTGATCATGAAGGACAACAAAGGTTTCCAAGAACTGGAATGGATGCAGTTGCGGAGCACCACTCGACAGCGGACAGTCGAGCCCCGCCGCAACCGGGAAAGGATGTTGCGTCAAAAAGACAAAGACCAGTGTGAAGAACAGCAGCGGCAGGATGCGCCACCCGATGGGCCGTCCCAGCGTCCATGCTGCCAAAAGGATTCCAAAACTGACAATGGCCGCATAAACAATCGCCATGCCACCAAAGGCAAGAACCCAACTTCCCATCTCACTCTCCGCCGGGCTGTTCCTACACTTTTACTTTGCAGATCACAGGCATCTCTGACAGAGCCTGCAACAAACGCCATCTGGCTGGCAGAACACAACAGACGGGCCTGATCGCATTTATTCATGATGCCAACGGCAAACTTGGCAATCCCGAGCCGCGCACAACGGTCAAAGGCAATACAGGCATAACATCTTGACCCTCAAGCCGTGCTGCCGCCATCCACTGTAATTACCGTTCCAGTGATACGCGCGGCTTCAGTGCCAAGCAGATAGGCAACTGCACCTGCCGCATCCGCAGGCTCTGCCAATCCAAGTGTGGCACGGCGGCGGATTGATGCCATTTGGTGAACGTCGATGCCCGTGGTCATCTCAGTCTCCATATAGCCAGGTGCAACGCAGTTTACTGTGATGCCGCGTTTGCCTAGTTCACGTGACAGCGAGCGCGTCATGCCTTCCAAGCCGGCTTTGGATGCGGCATAGGCGGCGAGGCCATGAAACCCGGTCGATGCAATGATTGAAGATATATTGACGATCCGCCCCTTTCGCGCAGAAAGCATACCGCGTGAAACATATTTTGTCAGGATCAACGGAGCAGTCAGGTTGATTGCAAGCACCTTTTCAATATCCGTACGGTGCATTGTGGCAAGTACACCGTCCATTCCAATCCCGGCATTGTTCACCAACCCCCAGAAAGGTCCATGTCGGGCGACGAGATCAGTCACAAGTTGCGGAATACCGGCAAGGTCGCCCATATCAAAGCGAATAAAATCGGCTTGGCCTTTCGCTCCATCCATGAGTTCTTGGTAGGCGGGGCTGAGACTGCGGCTCAGACCGATGACATGGTAAGATTCGCGATCCTTCAGCAGCCGAGCAGAGATTGCCAAGCCCAGCCCGCGCGAGACACCCGTCACAAGTACCGTTTTCACTTTGTCATCCTCCTGCCCGCATCAGTTTTCCGGCCGCATTTGTCTGGAACCCGTCAACGAACCGAATGATCGCGGGCACGGCTTCACGGTCAAGGCTGGCCCGACAGGTTTCCAAAATGAGTCGCCGGACTGCACTCGAATCAACACCTTCATCAAGCTGAATTTCCGCCAGAACAAGAGACCCGGTCACTGGACTTCGCTTTGCCGAAACCTGCACCAGAGCGACCCCTGGCACCATCTTGACGACAGCCTCAACCACTTCGGGATAGACCTTTACACCGCCAATGTTGATGAGACCATTTTCACGCCCCAAAAACAAAACCCTGTCGCCTCGGACGTCAACCCTGTCGCCGGAACAGACATAACCATCTGCATCAATCTCGATACCAGGCAATCCAGGTCGCAAGGCCGTCAACAGCGGACGGATCCACAGTACGCCGTCACGAATGCTCAGTCGGACATTGCCAGGGGCCTTGTCCAGATAGGACAGCGGAAACCCAGCCAGACCGTCCGTGACGGAAAAACCAACTCCTGCTTCGGTCGACGCATAGATATGTGACAGACGCACACCAGAAAACGCGGAACGCAGAGCGTTGAGCGTCGGTTGGTCGGCAATCTCACCCCCCAGTGTGATTTGCCGCAACGGGAGCCTTGCATACTGTGGCACCATGAGCAGCCGTCGCCATAGTGTAGGTGTCGCCGAAAGATGGCTGCAGTGGTGATCAGCCAGTACGGCGATCTGAGCTGCCAGCGCTTCAGTAGTATCTACTGCAAGGAGTTGACCGCCCCCGATCAGCGCCTGCAGTACAACCTGAAGCCCTGCAAAGCGCGTCGGATCGTAGAGCAAACCCCAGATCGGATCGGTACCGCCGGTAAAACGGGAAACGCTGCGCGACAAGGATCTGAGCGTATGCGGTACAATTTTCGGCGTGCCAGTAGTGCCTGATGTAGTCATCAGCCAAACGGTCGGTAACGGGTCTGATCTGCGTTCAGACCCTAGCAAATCGCCTAGAGCCGTCGATCTGATGCCGTTGCCTATCTCCGCCACTTTGTCCTGTATGAGAATTGTGCAGTCAGCAGATCGCGCAAGCGCTACTGCTGTTTCCTGTGGCAAGGCATGCGACAACAGCAGGATGGCCTTCACTTGCCCATCCAGCGCGGCCAGCGCGCGTATCACATCAAGTGGATCATGTAACTGCACTGCGATACATGCGTCCGCAGCAATGATTGGCGTGATCCCTGTTGTTTGCAGATCACGATACCCAAGTGATGAACCACCCGCACCAAGCACCACTGTATTGGCCTGCCGTGGGGCGATCTGCTGGGCAAGCGACATCATGTCTTTGGTTTGTAGCGTTTGTAAAAGGCAACAAACTCATTGAATGTTTGCGGATAATACGCATCCTCAGCCAGTGTGAAAGGGTCGTATCCCAGAGCCTCGTCAAGCGACGATACGAATATGGCAAAGCCAAGACTGTCGAGACCGGTTTCAAGCAGGATCGTATCAGACGCCAGGGCAGGAGCGGCAGACCCTTTCTCGAGCGCCCAGACCTCTGCAAATACTCTTCGAATATCATCTTCAAGTGTGTTCATTTGGAATCCTTAATGTTTAACTGGTGTTGTATTGCCTTTATCAAGGCGTATACCCCAAGGGCCTGTGACAATATTGTTTTCAACCACACGTGCTGGAATTCCCATTACAACGCTGTTGGACGGAACGTCACGACCGACAACCGAGTTTGCTGTCACAATGACAGAATCTCCGATTCTCACGCCCGGCAGTACAATGGCACCATATCCAATGAAGCAATTGCGACCGATATATACATCAGTATGCAGTCGATTTACAAAATCATGGGTGAGTATGGCGGCCCCCGACGTGATGGCGGTGAAGTCGCCAACGTGAATTCCTTTCGGATTGGTTTTGTCAAGACGCGCGCCCATCGATATTCGAACATCCTGACCGATATCCATGCCATAGATCCGACGGTACAACAGCATCATCGCAGGCTGCACAAGATTTCGATGTACGAAGGTTCTGACCTTTGAAAATACTGACATAATTTGCTCCTAACCAATACCTCTCCTTAAGGCACACAACGTGTCTTATCAGCGCGTCGGTCACGTTCGTCAAGCTGGTGCAAGTTGGGGTTGCCGGACCATGCACGCATATGTGGAAAGTTCGTGACCGAACTCTTGGATAGCAATACGGTCCTCTGAGGCGAGAAGGGAGTCAGAAGGCTGGGCGACCAAAGCGCGGGGTTGTTCGGGGCAGGCGCTGAATTTTTTTGTAGACATCCCGCATTTCCTGCCATCGCCCTACCCGCCATCGCCCTCACCAGCAGAAGATCCTGCCATCGCCCTCACCAGCAGAAGATCCCGGCGACAGGCGGGTTGCACCGGTTGGCAGGGTGCAGCCCGGTGCCGCGCCCATGTGGCGCACCATGGCCGGGAGGGGTGTTGTCGGCCGTCCCTTGCGCCTTCAGCTTTCGCGAAAGGCCCGGACGAAGTAGTCGGTGAAGGGCTTGACCAGATAGGCAAGCGGTGTGCGGGGCCGGGTCTGGATGAAGGCTTCGACCGGCATGCCGGGCAACAGCGGATGGCCCAGACGTTCGGCCTCGGCGGCGGACAGCGATATTTCGGCCCGGTAGTAGGTGGCGCTGGTGGCAGGATCGGTCAGCGCATCGGCGGACACCAGCGCCACGGTACCGTCCAGTTCAGGCGTGGTGCGCGTGGAAAACGCCGGAAACATCAGCTTGACCGGCTGACCCACATGCACCTC
>JBKBWK010000076.1:0-7302 GCA_046313895.1 Paracoccaceae bacterium | reverse complement strand
TGCGCATTCGGCGCGTTTGGGCCGGTTCGCCGACCGTCTGGCCCTGGGAATTCGGCGCGAGGTTCAACGGCTTGAAGCTTTGTCTTGACAGGTTACCCCTGTGGGCGCGACCCTTTACTGACTGTGATTGAGGGAGGATGCGTCATGCTGGTAGGTCAGATTCTGAAATCGAAAGCCGACGATGGGGTCGTGACGATCGCGCCGGGAACCAGTGTGGCGAAAGCTGCCGAAGTGCTGTCGTCGCGGCGGATCGGGGCGCTGGTCGTGTCGCCGGACGGCGCGCATGTGTCGGGCATCCTGTCTGAACGCGATGTGGTGCGTGAACTTGGTCGGCGGGGTGTGGCCTGTCTGTCGGATACCGTGGACAGTCTTATGACGGCCAAGATCGTGTCCTGTCGTCGTGGCGACCAGACGAATGGGGTATTGCAACAGATGACGGATGGACGCTTTCGGCATATGCCGGTGATGGAAGACGGCAAAATGGTAGGCCTGATTTCCATCGGGGATGTGGTCAAGGCTCGTCTGACCGAGCTTGCAGCCGAAAAGGACGCCTTGGAAGGCATGATCAAAGGCTTCTGATTCTTTCGACAACGCGGAGCGTTGTCACCCTGGGCATCGCTCCTGCTGCGCTGCAGGACTTTCGGGCTTGCATTGGTACGCGCAATAATGTTGCGTGACCGCCAGGCAAAGACCTGAACGGTCACACGGGGGGAATTTCATGCGCATCGGCCTTTATCCCGGCACCTTCGACCCTGTCACGCTGGGTCATGTCGATATCATTCAGCGCGCGATGGCACTTGTAGACCGGCTTGTGATCGGCGTGGCCATCAACCGCGACAAGGGGCCGTTGTTCACGCTGGAAGATCGTGTCGCTATGGTTGAAGCAGAATGCGCAGCGATCACCGCGCGGACCGGAGGCGAAATTGTCGTGCATCCGTTTGAGAATCTTCTGATCGACTGTGCGCGCGATGTCGGTGCCACCGTCATCCTGCGCGGTTTGCGGGCGGTGGCGGATTTTGAATATGAATTCCAGATGGTTGGCATGAACCGCGCGCTGGATGCCAGCATCGAGACTGTGTTCCTGATGGCGGATGCACGACGTCAGGCGATTGCTTCGAAACTGGTGAAAGAAATCGCGCGACTGGGCGGCGACGTGTCAAAGTTTGTGACACCACCCGTGGATGCGGCCTTGCGCCGACGGTTCGGGACACGAATTTAGGGCGAGCAAAACCGGGCGAGCAACGAAAAGGGGGGCAAATGCCCCCCTTTGATGTTGGTCGGGCAGGGTCGCCGGCTGACCCTCGCCCGCGGTCCATACCCGTTCCCCAGAACGGGTGGACCTTTGGGATCCCGGTCAGGCCGCGTGGCCGTACACCGCATGGCGCGCGATGCGGTCGGCATCACCGGGGTAAATATCAAGGTCCAATGCCACGCCGAGCGGCATGTTTGCGATTTCATCGCGGGTCTTGCGGTAGCGCGCATAGGTACTGGCGGCTTCGCGTATCATTTCGATAACCGAGATCATCATCTCTCTCCTTCGTCACAGCGGGGAACCGGATGTTCCTTTCCGCCTGTGTCAGAGATGGGCATCATGGTGGCGCTAACAACCCGCAGAACAGCCGTGCAGGCATGCAATTTGCGCATGGCTATTTCAATTTTTGCAAGGCAGCCCGGAACCAGCCAAGCTTTTCCAAGGGCTGCGTCGGCGCCCGGGGCAGCAGATTGACATCCAGCGCCACCCCGCGCTTTTCGGCGCTGGCTTGTACGGCCATGCTTAGCCGCGGCGCGCGGCGCAACAGGTCCAGAAAACGGGTTTCTTCCAGCGTCAGAAGGGTTGTGTGGCTGATGGCTGTCACCCGTGCCCGCCGCGGTCGGCGCAACAAAAGCGACAGTTGGCCGAACATCTCGCCCCGACCCAGCAAGAAACGGCTGCCGGCTTGTTCGGCCTCGACCGCTCCGGAGGCGACGAACCAGACGCGGTCGGGTTTGTCTTCCTTGCGCATCAACAGATCGCCCGGCTTTGCGTAAACCGTTTTCATATGCTTTGCCAATTGCGCCAGTGACTCGTCATCCAGATCGGAAAACAGCGGAAAGCCGCGGACGATATCGCTGCGATGCAGCCGAAGGTCCAGTCGGGGGCGGATGGTCAGCGCGGCACGCTCGACAGCAGTATGATCGCGCAAAGACAGGCGCAGTTCCGGCCCGATCAATCCGTCAACCGTCATCTGATCATATTCCGCCTCTTCGCGCTGCAAAACCATGCGGCGGATCAGACGACGCTCCAGCTCTTCTGCATAACCGGGGAATTGCGTGCGCAGACCTTCCATCTCGCGCACGGTGTCTTCGCTGCGACGCTTGATCAGGTCATGCAACAGCCCTGCAACACGGCGGCCGTGGATGCGTACGATCCTGCCTTCGACAAAGCCGGTCAATGCACGCAGCATTTGGCGGTGTGCGACAAGCGTCTCGAACCGGTCTTCCGTCAGTCGGGCCAGTGGCTTTTTAAGTCGAAACCGGTTGTGCAGCCATTCAACGGCACGCAAGGTCCGGCCATGCTCCAGCGCGCGCCGGGCCTGACCGCGGTATCCTGAACGGCCTTGGGTCAGCGTGGCTTCGATCAGGCGGTCGGCATCGGCCAGCATGCGGTCTGCCAGTCTGGCCGACATCAGGTTTTCCTGAAACGCTTCGAGGATCAGATCGCGTTCATGCCCGGCCAAGGCCAGCAGGCCCAAGGTTACCCTGTCCTTTTCCAGAATGTCGCGGGCGTCGTCTGCGCGCGTCACCGCCGTATTCATCCTCTCGCCAAAGCGCACGGCTTCCTCGCGCACGATGGCAGGGGTCAGGTCCATTTCGCGGGCGGCTTCGGCCACGGTTTCGCGCACCTCTTGCAGTGATACCGCCACCACCTGGTCCGACAAGGCCCGGTCCAGCGGCGACAAACGATCCAGCCCCAGTTTCGATATCACCCAGCGCAGCGTTGTGCCCTGCACCAGAAGTGTGAACAGGACAAAACCGGTGGCGATGATCCCGACCTGCCGCTTGGTTTCGACAAAGATCGCCGGATTTTCCGTTACGGCCAAAGCCAGCGCCAGCGTGACGGCACCGCGCAACCCACCCCACAGGATGGCAAGCCGATAGGGAGGATCCACCCGTGGCGACATGCGCGCGGCTGTCAACAGCGGCAAGATGCCGTAAAGCACGATAGCACGGGCGGCAAAAGCGGCGATGACCGTGACCAAAATCAGTCCGATATCCGTGGGCCGCAGGTTTTCAAGAATCCGGGGCACCAACAGCGCCGCCAACACAAAAATCAACCCGCCCGCCCAATAGGCGATCAGACCCCATGCGTCCCGCAACTGGGCCAGCGCGGGCGGAGAGATGCGGCCGGGGGCTGAAAAGTTTACCGTCATGCCTGCCGCAACCACGGCCACAACGCCGGACGCTCCGACCACTTGATCCGTCAAGAGGAAGGTCACAAACGGCGTGGCAAAGCTGACCGAGACCTGTGCCAGCGGCCAGGGATGCATCCAACCCATCACCTGCACCGCCAGCCGCCCAACAAACCAGCCAACACCCGCCCCGGCGATGATCAGCCAAGGCAGACGCAGCAGCGCCTGCGCGATGTTCGGTTCGGTATCACGCGCGGCAACCGCGACCAGAAACACCGACGACAGTGCGATGGCGGCGGCATCGTTCAAAAGGCTTTCGCCTTCGACAATGCGGGCCAGCCGCTGCGGGGCAGGGGTGGCGCGGAAAATGCTGACCACGGCAGACGGATCAGTGGTGGACACGATCGCCCCGATCAACAGGCAGGCAATCAAGGGCAGTGAAGTGAACGGCTTCAATGCCATACCGATGACAAAGGTCGCCACCACCACGGCAATCACCGCAAGCACAAGGACCGGAACCCAATCGTCCAACAGCCGCCGCAGATTCAGTGTAAGGGACACCTGAAAGATCAGGACCGGCAGAAAGATATAGATGAACAGGTCGGACGAGATCGGCAGGTTCAGGATGGCAAGCGCCAGAGGGTTCAGGGCATCGGTCACATCGGTGCGCCAGAACCACGCTGCACCCGCGCCGATGGCAATCCCGACGGCGGCCAGAATGACCGTCACCGGCAGGCGCAGCCGCGCCGCAAGCGGTTCGGACAGGGCAATGGCCAAAAAAAGGCCCGACAGGATGGCAAGATAGAAGATCAGATCCATTCCGTTATGATAACCCTATGGTTGCCCAAGAAAAAGCAAGGGCCGGTCACGAATGGTGACCGGCCCGAAACAAGCGTGTGGTGGCTGTGATCAGATCAGTTTGCCCATCGCCACAGCCGTATCGGCCATCCGGTTCGAGAAGCCCCATTCGTTGTCATACCATGTCAGGATCGAACAAAAGGTGCCGTCCATCACCTTGGTCTGGTCCATGTGGAACACCGAAGAATGGGGGTCGTGATTGAAGTCGGACGACACGTTCTTGAACTCGGTATAGCCGAGGATGCCCTTCAGTTTGCCATCGGCCGCCGATTTGATCGCTGCGTTGATCTCTGCGACCGAAGTTTCGCGTTTCGCGATGAACTTCAGATCCACCACCGACACATTCGGGGTCGGCACGCGGATGGCGAAGCCATCAAGCTTTCCCTTTAACTCGGGCAGAACCAAACCGACAGCCTTGGCAGCGCCTGTGCTGGTCGGGATCATCGACAAGGCGGCGGCGCGGCCGCGATACAGGTCCTTGTGCATGGTGTCCAAGGTTGGCTGGTCGCCGGTATAACTGTGGATCGTGGTCATCATGCCTTTTTCGATCCCGATGACCTCGTTCAGGATGAAGGCCACGGGCGACAGGCAGTTGGTGGTGCACGAGGCGTTCGACACCACAATATCATCTGCCGTCAGCGTGTGGTGGTTGACGCCGAAAACGATTGTCTTGTCAGCCCCTTCACCGGGGGCAGAAATCAGCACCCGTTTTGATCCGTTTTCCAGATGCGCCTGACATTTTTCCTTGCTGGTGAAAATGCCGGTGCATTCCATCACGATATCGATGTCCGACCACGGCAGATCGGCAGGATTGCGCAGCGCGGTCACGCGGATGCGGCCACGACCAGCGTCGATCCAGTCTTCGCCGGTGGTGACGGTGCCCGGAAACCGGCCATGGACCGAGTCAAAGCGCAAAAGATGCGCGTTGGTTTCAACCGGACCAAGATCATTGATCGCGATGACCTCGATGTCGGTGCGGCCCGATTCGATGATGGCACGCAGCACATTGCGCCCGATGCGCCCGAAACCGTTGATCGCTACCTTGACCGTCATGGCAAAAACTCCTTTGAAAGGCGACTCAATGGCCGCGTTTAGCGCTAACATCATCAGTTAACACTGAAAATCAACGGCAGTTTGACGCGATCAGCGCCAGAATGCCAACCATTCCACCATAGCGTCGAATTTTGTCAGCAGAAACAACAATGCCTGCCCGGCATTGGCGAGCAGGTCCGTCGCAATGGCCGCAACGATGATAAGGCCCAGCACAAGGGCGATCCTGTCGGTCACATTGTCCCCAGTCGGGGCCAATGCCCCTTTAGTGCAGCAGCCGTCCCATCACGCCAGCCACATCGGCCATGCGGCAGGAAAAGCCCCATTCGTTGTCATACCACGCCAGCACCCGGACCGAGCGGCCCACGACCTTGGTCTGGTCCGGCGCAAAGATAGACGACTGCGGGGTGTGGTTGAAGTCAATAGACACTTTGGGTTCCGGATCATAGGCCATCACCATGCCCATGTAGCCGGCGCAGGCGTCGCGGACGATGCTGTTGACCTCATCAACCGTCACCGATTTGGCGGCGATAAAGGTCAGGTCAACGGCGCTGACATTCGGGGTGGGCACGCGCAGGGCGGTTCCGTCCAGCTTGCCGGCCAGTTCCGGCAGCACCTCGCCCAAGGCTTTGGCGGCACCTGTTGTGGTCGGGATCATGGCCATGGCGGCGGCGCGGGCGCGATAGAGATCCTTGTGGCGACGGTCCAGCGTCGGCTGGTCGCCGGTGTAGCTGTGGATCGTGGTCATGATGCCCGACTCGATGCCGATCGCGTCGTTCAGCACCTTGGCCAAAGGGGCCAGACAGTTCGTGGTGCAAGACCCGTTCGATACCACCATATGCTCGGCGGTCAGTTGGCGGTGGTTGACGCCGTACACCACAGTCTTGTCCGCGCGTTTGGCCGGGGCGCTGACCAGAACGCGCTTGGCCCCGCGGCCCAGATGCACGGCAGCCTTGTCGCGGTCGTTGAATTTTCCGGTGCATTCCAGCACTACATCCACCCCGTCCCAATCCAGTTCTTCGGGGTTGTAGGTGCTCATCACCCGCATCGGCCCACGCCCCAGATCCAGCGTGTCACCATCGATCTTCACCACGCCCGGAAATCGGCCATGGACGGAGTCGTATTTCAGAAGATGCGCATTGGTTTCAATCGGGCCGGTCGCGTTGATCGCCACCACCTGCACATCATTGCGGTTGCTTTCTGCGATATGCGCCAGTGTGCAGCGACCGATGCGGCCAAAGCCATTGATGCCGATGGTGATGGTCATGCGACTCTCCTGATCCGATGTGACGCCGGGATACCCGGTATGCCATCGCATGCAAAGAAAAAAGTGTCACCTTATCATATTGTTAGCGCAAACCTGCGATGGTTGCGCTAACGGTGGTTGAGCATTGGCTCATGGCCGCACCCCTTGCTGGCAGGGGGGCGGCGCCTGACCCGTTACCCCTTGCGGCGGCGCAGCGCTGCAAGGCCTGCCAGTGCGCCCATAAGCAACGGCAGCCCGGCTGGCAGGGGCACAGGGGAAAGTGCGGCCGCTATTTCACGCGTGGCATAAGTCCGATCGTCAGCGAACCGCCACAGATCGAAGTTGATGACCTGCGCCGAGATCTGGCCTGCAGGGGTGTTCAGGCCGAACTTGGCGATGCCGTCCCGTACGGAAAAGCTGAAAAGATCGGTCAGCAGATAATCGACAAAGCGCACGGTATTCTGCCCTGCGCCGCCATCGCCGAGACCGTCAAAGACAAAGCCAGAGGTTACAGATCCGATCTCCAGCACGTCATCGCCTGCACCGAACCGGATGCCACCAATGACTTGGCTGCCGCCGGTCAACGACACCAGACTGTTCCCCTGCACCGGTGAAAAGGCGATGGCGTAGTCGCCGCGTGCGACCAGAGTGCCAGAGTTGTGGACGATCACGCTGTTGGCAGCCGCCACGTCAGCGCCGATGGCGGCCGGGCCTTCAATATAACCGGCGTTCACGATGGTCACCGTGCCCGAGGGGCGG
>JBKBWK010000075.1:0-7619 GCA_046313895.1 Paracoccaceae bacterium | reverse complement strand
GCAGCAATAGTCGAACTCGATCCCCTGACCGA
This sequence comes from Paracoccaceae bacterium, assembly GCA_046313895.1. Taxonomy (GTDB): domain Bacteria; phylum Pseudomonadota; class Alphaproteobacteria; order Rhodobacterales; family Rhodobacteraceae; genus Pseudotabrizicola. Next base: position 7,587 of record JBKBWK010000075.1, on the reverse strand, counting down.
TACGGTTTGGGCCGCCGCCGAGGATGACAACTTTTTTGGCCGCAGACGGCCGGGCCTCGCATTCCACGTCGCCCATGACCGGGGACTCGTATGTGGAATACATATACGGTGTTTGCGCTTCGAACTCGGCGGCGCAGGTGTCGATGCGTTTGAACACGGCGGTAACGCCAAGGTTGCGACGGGCGCGGCGGACCTGGCCCTCGTCACGGCCAGTCAGGGTTGCAAGGCGGGCATCGGTAAAGCCCATCATTTTCAGCTTGCGTAGCCCTGCGGCATCGAGCGGCAGGCCGTCACGCCGGATCTGGGTTTCGGCGTCGATGATTTCGCGTATCCGGGCGAGAAACCATGGGTCGAAGGACGTTACGGCCTGGATTTCGGTATTGCTGAACCCGTCGCGCATGGCTTGCGCAATAACGCGCAGGCGGTCCGGGGTTTGCAACGACAGCGCCTTGGAGACAGCGGCCCGGTCGGGGCCGCCGGGAATGGCGATTTCATCAAAGCCGGTGAGGCCGGTTTCCAGCGAGGCGAGGGCCTTTTGCATCGATTCGTGGATGGTACGGCCGATGGCCATGACCTCGCCCACGGATTTCATGGCTGTGGTCAGGTTGTTTTCCGATCCAGGAAATTTCTCGAACGCAAAGCGTGGGATCTTGGTCACGACGTAGTCGATGGAGGGCTCGAACGCTGCCGGGGTCACTTTGGTGATGTCATTGTCCAACTCGTCCAGTGTGTAGCCGACGGCGAGTTTGGCGGCGATCTTGGCGATGGGGAAGCCGGTGGCCTTGGACGCGAGGGCAGAGGAACGCGAGACGCGCGGGTTCATTTCGATCACCACCATGCGGCCGTCCGCCGGGTTGATCGCCCATTGCACGTTTGATCCGCCGGTTTCGACGCCGATTTCACGCAGCACGGCAATACTGCCGTTGCGCATGATCTGGTATTCCTTGTCGGTCAGGGTCAGCGCCGGGGCGACGGTGATCGAGTCGCCGGTATGCACCCCCATGGGGTCAACGTTTTCAATGGCGCAGACGATGATGGCGTTGTCGGCAGTGTCGCGCACCACCTCCATCTCGAATTCCTTCCAGCCGAGCAGGGATTCGTCCACAAGGATCTGGGCCATGGGCGAGGCTTCGAGTCCGCTTCGGCAGATCGCCTCGTAGTCGTCACGGTTATAGGCGACGCCACCGCCGGTGCCGCCAAGGGTAAAGGCCGGACGGATGATGGCGGGCAGGCCGACGTAATCGAGGGTGTCGACCGCCTCACGCAATGCAGCGTTGATGTCATACTTGCCGTTGGGCAGTTTGGGGGCGGCGATGATGGTGGCCTTGGGGTTTTCCAGACCGATCCGGTCCATCGCCTCGCGGAACAACTTGCGATCTTCTGCCATTTCGATGGCCTCGCGTTTGGCCCCGATCAACTCGACGTTGAACTTTTCCAACACGCCAAGGTCCGCAAGCGCCAGCGCGGTGTTCAACCCCGTCTGGCCGCCCATGGTGGGCAGCAGCGCGTCGGGGCGTTCCTTTTCGATGATCATCGCAACCACTTCGGGCGTGATCGGCTCGATATAGGTGGCATCGGCCAGCCCCGGATCGGTCATGATCGTGGCGGGGTTGGAGTTCACCAGAATGACGCGGTAGCCTTCTTCGCGCAGCGCCTTGCAGGCCTGGGCCCCGGAATAGTCGAATTCGCAGGCTTGACCAATGACGATGGGGCCTGCACCGATGATCATGATGGATTTGATGTCGGTTCTTTTCGGCATGTCGGTGGCCCCTGTCCATGGCTGATCCCGCGTCGCAGTGACACCGGGATCGCGGATTCGTGCAGTCTGCGCAAATTGACGGGGGTTTAGGGGGTTGCGCGACGGGGCGCAAGCCTTTGCGAAGAGGTCGCTTGCCGCCTGTTCCCATGCGGGTCCGCGTGCTAGATGCGTCGGGCAGGCGATGGGCGGAATTCGGGCGATGATTGTCATTGAACATGGGCCAGGCGGACAGGCGGCTGTGTTTTCGCAGGCGTCGCGGCTGTTCGTGGCGTATCAGGATGATGAGGTTGTGCCGTGCCTTGCCGCCGCCGAAACAGCGCGCGGACAGGGCGCGTGGATTGCCGGTTATATCGCCTATGAGGCGGGCTATGCGTTGGAGCCCAGGTTGGGCCGGCATATGCCAAAGGGAAGACGCGAACCGTTGGTGTGCCTGGCCGCGTTTGATGGCCCCAAGGATGCAAGCGCGGTTCTTGCTGCTGCGGCGGAGGCGGGCCGGGGGGTGCGGCTGAGGCCGCTGGAGCCCTGCATGTCGCGCGCCGACTATCGGGCCGCCTTTGAACAGGTGCAGCGGTATATCGCGGCAGGGGATTGCTATCAGATCAACCTGACCTTCCCGATGGCGTCCCATCTGTCGGGCGGCACGGCGCTGGGCCTTTACGGCGCGCTTCGGGATGGTCAGCCGGTCGGCTTCGGGGCCTATGTGGATCTGGGACAGGGACCGATCGTGGTGTCTCGCAGCCCCGAACTGTTCTTTCGCGTGTCCGGGGGCGTGATTGAAAGCCGCCCCATGAAGGGGACAGCGCCCCGGTCTGATGATCCGGTCGAAGATGCCTGGTTGGCGGCGGAATTGCACGCCAGTGACAAGGCGCGCGCGGAAAACCTGATGATCGTCGATCTGTTGCGCAACGATATTGCCCGCATGGCACAAGTGGGGTCGGTCAAGGTGCCGGAGCTGTTTGCGGTCGAAAGCTTTGCCACAGTGCATCAGATGAGCAGTCGCGTGCAGGGGCGATTGCTGGCTGAAGCGGGTCTGCCTGCGCTGATGGCCGCGCTGTTTCCATGCGGGTCGGTCACAGGTGCGCCGAAAATCCGCGCGATGGAGATCATCCGCGAGATCGAGGACGAGCCGCGCGGGATCTATTGTGGGGCAATTGGCTGGGCTGCGCCGTCGGGCGATCAATGCTGGTCGGTCGCCATTCGCACCGCCCGGGTTTGGCCGGATGGCGAGGTGCGGCTGAATGTCGGCGGTGGGGTGGTTTACGATTCGACCGAAGACGGTGAATGGGAGGAGGCGCTGTGGAAAGCGCGCTACGCCAGGCGGCTGGAGAGCCGGGGCTGAAACTGATTGAAACGATGCTGTGGGACGGTGCCGGTGTGCCGCGCTTGCGGCTGCATCTGGCCCGATTGCGGGCTGGGGCGCAGGCTTTGGGCTGGGTGCTGCCGGATTTCACGCCTTCGGGGCCTTCAGGCAGTCTGGCGCGGTTGCGTCTGACGCTGGACGCACATGGCTGCGTGACAGTCGAAACCGGGGCGCTGCCGTCTGCGCGAGCGCTCTGGCGCCTTGGTCTGGCGGCAGAGCGGCTGTCGTCTGCCGACCCGTGGCTGACGGTGAAATCAACGCGGCGCGCAGTTTATGATCGGGCGCGGGCGGCTTTGACCGCAGACTTGGATGAGGTCGTGTTCCAAAACGAGCTTGGCGAGGTCTGCGATGGTACGATCACCACAGTTTTCTTTGATCGCGGCTCTGGCCTCAGGACTCCTCCCCTGCGCTGCGGTTTGTTGCCGGGGGTGTTGCGGGCCGAGGTCGGCTGTCCAGAGGAAGTGCTGTTGGCCGAAGAGCTGCCAAAGGTCCGCATTTGGGTTGGAAATGCATTGCGCGGGATGTCCGAGGCGGTTTGGTGTGAGTGAGCGGGATGCTTGCGGCGACGGCCGTTTGAAAAGGTGCGAGCGATGAGCGCGGCGCGACTGTTGGCCCTTACCGCTCTTGCTATGGTAGCCTTTGCCGCAAATTCGGTTCTGAACCGGATGGCGGTAGGGGGTGGGTGGATTTCGCCCCTCGATTTCGCCCTTGTGCGGGTATTGGCCGGGGCTTTGATGCTTGTGCTGCTGTTGCTGGTCAGACGCGGCGCGCTGTGGGCAGGCTGGCGCGGGCGCGGCGCCGGGGTCTTCGGGCTTGCGGTCTATCTGGTCGGGTTTTCGTTGGCCTATCAGGAACTGGGAGCAGGCATCGGGGCGCTGATCCTGTTCGGATCCGTGCAGGTGACCATGTTTGCCGGTGCAGTTGCATCGCGAGAAGTGATGCCACCACGGCGCTGGCTTGGGGCGGCATTGGCCTTTGCCGGTCTGGTGGTGCTGGTTGCCCCGGGTGGGGCCGACGTAGCCTTGCGGGGCGCAATTGCGATGACTTCGGCGGGTATCGGTTGGGGGATGTATTCCTTGGCGGGCAGGGGGGCGCGGGATGCGCTTGGCGCGACGGCATGGAACTTTGTGCTTGCCGTGCCGATTCTGGTGGCGGTGGTGCTGATCACCGAGCGGACAGAGGATGTCGCGCAGCCTTGGGGTATCATGCTTGCGGTGCTGTCAGGTGCGGTGACATCGGGCCTTGGCTATGCGCTTTGGTATGCCGTGGTGCCCGCATTAGGTGCCGCACGGGCCGCCGTGGCGCAGTTGACCGTGCCAATGCTGGCGGCGCTTGGCGGTGCGCTGCTGATCAGTGAAGGGATCGGCTGGCGGTTCATGATGGCTTCGGCACTGATCCTTGGGGGTGTGGCTCTTGCCAGTATTCAGAGTGGCTTCACGAGGCGGTGAAGGGTGTGCCCGGTGGTGGCGTCGTGCCGGGAAAGGCCGGTCGGCGTAAAGCCCATCCGCACCCAGAATGCGGCACCACGCGGGTTTTCCTCAAGCACGGCAAGATAGATCTTCGACGCTTTCGCCTGCTGCGCGAGGCCTTCCAGATGCGCAAGAAACGCTGCGCCGTGGCCGCGCGACCGCACGCGCGGGGCAAGGATCATCAGGCCCAGATAGGCATCGCCCGGTTCCGGAAAGCCAAAGGAAAATTCGGCCACGCCCGACAGGCTGTCACCCAGATAAAGGCCAAGTCGATGTGACACGTCAGGATCGCATCCGGGCGGGGCGCTGGAGAACACAGCGTCAGTTTCGTCCGCGCCGGGGGAATGCCCCAGCCAAAGACGATAGTAGTCCTGCGCCTCGGCCAACAGCGCCGAGACGCTGTCCCGGTCGGTTGCAGGGTCAAGCCTGCGGATGGCCAGACGACAGCTCAAGGGGCCGAGATCGGGGGCATGCGGCCCATCCAGTCAAAATCGCGTATCGAGATCGCCCCCGAGGTGATGATCCCCGCAAGGATCCCCCAGACGATGATGGCGAACAGCGTGGTGATCTTGGCCTTGCGCCCCACCATCTCGTCGCGCGGGGCCCCTTTTGGCGTTCCGGGCACGACGGACCCGGCATCTCCCTGTGTCGTCAGGCGCAATGGCAGCACGATGAAAAACACCATGAACCAGACGACGGAAAACAGGACGAGGGCTGCGGTGATGGTCATACCTGCTCCAACTCGATCAGGCAGCCGTTGAAGTCCTTCGGGTGCAGGAACAACACCGGTTTGCCATGCGCCCCGATCTTTGGCTCGCCACTGCCCAAGACCCGCGCACCGGCGGCTTTCAGGGTGTCGCGCGCCGCAAGGATATCATCCACCTCATAGCAGATGTGGTGGATTCCGCCCGCAGGATTCTTGTCGAGAAACCCCTGAATGGGTGAGTTTTCGCCCAAGGGATACAGAAGTTCGATCTTGGTGTTCGGAAGATCTATGAAAACCACAGTCACGCCATGGTCGGGTTCGTCCTGCGGCGGGTGGACATTGGCCCCAAGGGGGCCAGCGTACTGCGCTGCCGCTGCGGCAAGGTCGGGCACGGCGATGGCGACATGGTTCAGGCGGCCGATCATGGGCGTCTCCTTCATGCGGGTTGGGCGCGGTTATGGGTGGCGGCGAGGGGCGAGACAAGGGGAAGAACTGCCGCAGGGCAGTTTTTGGCGCCAGATTAACCGCCCATTAGGGGGTTGTCGCGCTTGATCAGGGCCAGCCTCTTGCGTGAAGGATCCCCCCGATGCCTGCGCCTGCCGATTCTGCCCCGTTGTCCATGCCATCTTTCCTGACGCGTGGGGTGGCCATTCCGCAGGCGGTTGCCTTGCCGCTGGCCGGGCTGATGATCCTGCTGGTCGAGGATAGCCGTTTTGCATCAGACGCGCTGCGTCTGATGTGTCAACGATTGGGTGCGCGTCTGCGGCGAGCCGAAACCCTGGAACAGGCACGGGTACATCTTCGCATCTACAGCCCGCATGTGGCGATCATTGATCTGGGTCTTCCCGATGGCTGCGGCGATACGTTGATCCGGGAACTGACCAGCCTGCGCCCCAGCCCGGTTGTTCTGGGCCTGTCAGGGGATCCGGACGGGCGATCTGTGGCGATGGCGGCCGGTGCGATGGGGTTCTTTGAAAAGCCTTTCCGCAGCGTGACAGATTTTCAGCAGGCCATTTTGCAACATTTTCCGGGGACGGGGGGTGCGACCATTGTCGAAGAGACTCCTCTCGTTGGGCAAGCCGATCCACTCGCGCTGCATGATGATCTTGCCCATGCGGCCGATCTGCTGGCGATGGGGCCGGATTCGACCGCACGGGGCTATCTGGCACAATTCCTCGCGGGCGTGGCGCGCAGTGCAGGGGACGCCGATCTGGTCGATGCGGCGCGAGAGGCGGCAAAAACCGAAGACGCTCTGCCAAGGTTGCAGCGCCTTGTGAAGCGCCGGCTCGGTGAGGGTAGTGCGTTCTGAACGCGGGTCGGTCAAAGCGCGGGGTCAGAGGCCGCGCGCACAAGACCCGTCAGATCAGACAGACGCTCTCGCTGCTTCCCATCAGCATCAAAATTGGCACCCGAAAGCCAGACCCTGAACGCTTCGCTTAGCGCCGACCATTCACTGTCGATGACCGAGAACCACGCCGAATCGCGATTGTAGCCCTTGATCACCAAATGGTTGCGAAAAATTCCCTCGAAGGAAAAGCCAAGTCGCTGTGCAGCCCGTCGCGAGGGCATGTTCAACGCATTGCACTTCCATTCGTAGCGGCGGTATCCGGCGCGAAAGGCCCATTCCATCATCAAGAACATGGCTTCGGTCGCCGCAGGGGTACGTTGCAGCGCGGGCGACAGGCAGATGTGGCCGACTTCGATGCTTCCCGCCTCGGGCGCGATGCGCAGATAGGCGGCGATACCGAGCGCATGGCCTTTTGCGGGATCGCAAAGCGCAAAGAACACCGGGTCTAGGCGGCCTTGCTGCTCCTTGACCCAGCGGTGATAGGCCGTGGCAGAGGCAAACGGTCCGTAGGGCATGTAGTCCCACAACGAATCTCGGCCGGAAAGCGCAGCAAAGAGGTCGGCAGCGTGCAGGTCGGCCTCAAGTGGTTCAAGCCGGATGCGGGGACCCGAAAGGGAGATGTTTGTGGGAAGTGGCGGTGGAGTCCAGCCGTTGATGCGCTGCCCCAAGGGTGCCAGTTCGTGCGTCATTTCGTTCCTCGCCCCGCTCTGATCCCGCTGGTTATGTCCTGCTGATGCGGTTGGGTTCAATGGGCATGTTGTGGCAATCAGGCTAGCAGGCCAGGATCGTCGCCCAAGCGCAGGCCTGGGAAGATGCTGGTTTCCAGCACGGCACGGTCTGTGCCATACAAACCGCGCATCGCCCAAGCGGCCCATGCTCTGACATCCGAGGTCGGCATCAGGTCGCGCCGTTGATACAGCGCCGCCTCGGCCAAGCCGGGCCATT
>JBKBWK010000074.1:0-9165 GCA_046313895.1 Paracoccaceae bacterium | reverse complement strand
CGCTGGTGGTGGCACCGACGCGTGAATTGGCATTGCAAGTAAAGCGCGAGCTGGATTGGCTTTATGGCGTGGCGGGCGCGCAGATTGCATCTTGCGTCGGCGGTATGGACTACCGCACGGAAAAGCGCACGCTGGATCGGGGCGCGCATATTGTGGTCGGCACGCCGGGCCGTCTGCGCGACCATATCGAGCGCGGGTCGCTCGATCTGTCTTTTGCCCGCGCCATTGTGCTGGACGAGGCGGACGAAATGCTGGACCTGGGCTTCGCCGAGGATCTGGAATTCATCCTTGGTGCAGCGCCGGAAGACCGCCGCACACTGATGTTTTCGGCCACCGTGCCGAAAGAGATCGAAACACTGGCCCGCACCTTCCAGCGCGATGCCATGCGCATCATCGCCAAGGGTGAAACCAAACAGCACGCCGATATTGAATATCGCGCCATGTCGGTTGCCTCGCGCGACCGCGAGCATGCGATCTTCAACACGCTGCGCTATTACGATGCGCCGACCGCGATCGTATTCTGCAAGACGCGGATGAACGTGACCCATCTGATGGCGCGCATGACCAATCGTGGCTTTCAGGCCGTGGCGCTGTCGGGTGAGTTGAGCCAACAGGAACGTACCCACGCGCTGCAATCGCTGCGCGATGGTCGCGCTCGGGTCTGTATCGCCACCGATGTGGCTGCGCGCGGCATTGACCTTCCGGGTCTGGAACTTGTCATCCACGCTGATTTGCCTTCAAACTCCGATACCCTGCTGCACCGCTCCGGCCGGACCGGCCGTGCGGGTAGCAAGGGCGTTTCTGCCCTGATCGTGCCCCCGGCCGAGGCGAAAAAGGCCCAGCGTCTGCTGGCAGGCGCCAAGGTTGTGGCGCAATGGGTCAAGGCCCCGAGCGCCGAAGAAGTGCAGGCCAAGGATGACCAGCGTATTCTGGAGCATCCCGCACTGACCGAATCCGTGGGCGACGAAGCGGCGATGGTTGGGACGCTGATCGAGCGGTTCGGCGCCGAACAAACCGCCGCCGCCTTTATCCGTTTGTGGCGCGAGGGGCGATCTGCCCCCGAAGTGCTGTCTGACAGCCTGCCGCCGCCGCCTGCCGCTGCCCCGCGTGAGCGTGGCGAGTTTGGCCCATCGGTATGGTTCACCCTGACTGTCGGCCACTCCGGCCGGGCCGAAGCCCGCTGGATTTTGCCGAAGATCTGCGACGGAGCCGGCATTTCAAAAGACGGCATTGGCGCGATCCGGGTCAAGGAAGACGTGACCTATGTGCAGATCGCCGAACCACTTGCGGGCCGCTTTGGAGCGCAGTTGGAACTGGAACCCGGTCTTACAATGTCGCGGATGGAGGGTGAGCCAAGCCTTGACCGGCCGGAGCGTGCCCCCCGTCCCGAGCGCGAAGATCGTCCGGCTTACAAGCCAAAGCCACCGCGCGTGGTTGAAGATGATGCCATTGTCGCCGCCCCGGCACGCAAACCCTATGTCAAACGCGACGATGCAGAGCGCAAGCCCTTTACGCCGCGTGAAGATGGCGACCGCAAGCCCTATGCACCCCGCGCTTCTGCAGAGCGCACGCCCTATGCCAAACGCGAGGACAACAGCGACCGCAAGCCCTATGCGCCCCGCGAAGGCGCAGATCGCAAGCCTTACGCCAAGCGTGAAGATGGCGACCGCAAGCCCTATGCACCGCGCGCCACGGCAGAACGCACGCCCTATGCCAAGCGTGAGGACGGCGACCGCAAGCCTTATGCCCCTCGTGAAGGCGCAGAGCGAAAGCCTTATGCAAAGCGTGACGATGCTCCGGCCGGCGGTTCCAAGTTCAAGTCCAGCGGTTTCAAATCCCATGGCGGCAGCCCGGACAAGCCGGCGCGTGCGGCAGGGTTCAAAAGCCATGCCGCAGAAGGCACCGGATATAAGCCCAAGGCCGAAGGCGACCGGGCAGAAAAGCGCGTCTATGCGCCCAAAGGCGATGAGGCGCGGCCTTTCGCCAAACGCGACGGGAAGCCGGCTGCCAAGGCGGGTGGGTTCAAATCCGGTGGACCAGAGGGTAAAAAGCCCTTCGCTCGCAAGTCTGACGCTCCGGCCCGCCCGCGTGCAGATGCCAAAGATACGTCAAAACGATTTGTGCCGCCAAAAGGTGCAAAGCGCTGAATGGCAACGGGGAAAGCTTCGGCTTTCCCCTTTTTTCTTACAGCCGCGCCATGATCGCCTGATGCAAAGCGGGGTTTGTGGCGATAACACCGGCTGTCATCGCCGTTGGCGAATTGAAGCGCAGCGTTGCGCCTGACCGGTCTGTGACCTTGGCCCCCGCGCAATCGCAAATCAGACTGCCTGCCGCGATATCCCATTCCCATGTGTCGCGAAAGGTGATCATCCCGTCATATCGTCCTTCGGCCGACAGACAGAGCCTATACGCCAGCGAGGTCCGGAAGCTGCGCTTCAGATCAGGCACGCCACCGGGCCAATGCATTGGCTCCATGTTCACCTTGGTGGCCAACAGGTTCGACCCCACCAGTTCTTCGCGCTGACCCGTCCGGATTTGCACACCATTGCAAAGCGCAGGCCCGCCGATTTCGCCGGTGTAGAGCCGGTTTTTCGCAGGCATCATCACGGCGCCGGCGATTACGCGGCCGGCCTCGGCCACAGCCAGCGACACCGCAAAATTGTCTTCTCCGGCAATAAAGGCGCGGGTGCCATCAATCGGATCCAGTATGAACACCCGGTCTGCCGACAGGCGCGCAGCGGTGTCTGGGGTTTCTTCGGACAGCCAGCCATAGTCCGGCCGCGCCTTGAGCAAAGTCCGCTTCAGCATGTCATTGACGGCCAGATCAGCCTCTGTCACCGGGCCGTGGTCATTGCCTTTGTCCCAGACTTGCGGATCGCGCCGCCAGAACCGCATGGCAATTTCGCCTGCGCAACGCGCTGCTTCCGCCAGCAGGTCAAGATCAGGCCCCGGCAAGGGTCATCCCGTCGATCAACAGTGAAGGTACACGGGTGGACAGATGCGCCCGCGCGTCATTTGCCGGGATGATGCGCAACAGCATGTCGCGCAGGTTACCAGCAATTGTACATTCGTTCACCGGATATTGGATCACCCCGTTTTCCACCCAGAACCCCGCCGCGCCGCGCGAATAATCGCCCGTGGTCGCGCTGATCGTGGACCCGATCATCGATGTCACCAACAGGCCGGTTCCCATCTGTGCGATCAGATCATCACGCGACGCATCGCCCGGTGTCAGGTCGATATTGCTGGTCGATGGTGACGGGGGTGAAGATGTGCCGCGCGCCGCATTGGCCGTGGACGGCATCCCCAGCTTTCGGCCCGTGGCAAGGTCCAGCGTCCACCCGGTCAGAACACCATTCTCGACAATCACCCGTCGTTTCGTCGGCAGCCCCTCGCCGTCAAACGGCCGGCTGGCCCCGATCCGCACGCGATGCGGGTCTTCGATCACCGACAGATGTGCGGGCAGAACCTGTTGGCCCAAGGCATCGCGCAACCATGACGCCCCCCGTGCAATCGCGGCCCCGTTCGCCGCTGACAGCAGATGCCCGATCAGGCTTGCGGCCACACGCTCGTCAAACAGCACCGGAAACGTCCCGGTCTTGGGCTTCACGGCACCCGCGCGTTGCAAGGCGCGCTCGCTTGCAAGCGTGCCGATCCCGGTCGCGTCCGGCATGTCGCTGGCATAGATCCGACCTTCGGCGGCCCAGTCCCGCTCCATCCCGGTGCCTGAACCCGTGAAGGCCACTGCCGACAGCGAATGTGATGTGCGGCCGTAGCCACCCGAAAACCCGTTTGTCGCGGCCATATGCATTGCCCGTCGCGAATAGCTGGCTGACGCCTCAACTTGCGTGATCCCCGCGCGCGCCATTGCCGCAGACTCGACCGCCCTTGCCGCCGCTTCAAGCTCTGCCGCGCCCGGTTCCGGGGCAGGGTCAGCCAGATCAAGTGCCGCCAGATCCCAGGTGGTGGCGATCTGGTCGGCATCGGCCAGACCGGCGTGCGGATCCACCGGTGCCTCGCGCGCCATGGCGACCGCACGCTCGGCAAGGGCAGTCATCGTGGCCTGCGATATGTCTGACGCCGACACACAGGCTTGACGTCCGCCGATCAACACCCGCAGGCCGATCTCGATGCCTTCGGATCGTTCCGCCTGTTCCAGCTTTCCAGCACGAATGTCGATGGAAAGCGAAGTTCCATCCATGGCCAGCGCATCAGCCTCATCGGCCCCGGCGCGGCGAGCGGCCGACAGCAGCGCATCGGTCAGGCGTGAAAGTTCGGTCATGGCAGGTTCCTTGCACTGTGCTTTGGCGGAGGTAGTCCGTCCTGCCCCGGCCTGCAAGTCAGGACAAAGGCCCCTGATCGTTTCAGGGGCCTGTGCAGGGATTGACCGACTTTATTTCAGCCGTTGGCCATTGGCAAAAAAGCCCTTGTCGCGGAATTCGAGCGTGGAATTCAGAACATCCTGTCCGTCGCCCGGTTTGGCAAACATCGCGATCATCATGCGTGCACCCATGGCCTGATCCTGCGGAATGATGCCCATCGCCACCAATTTGTCCAACAGCCCGTTCCCCCCCTTCAAGACCAGATCGATCTTGCCGGTCGGAGCAGGCACGCCGTCGAACGTGGTCAAGTCTGAATTGTCAAAGGTGAAGGCACCCGCCCCGGTCAATTCGGCCCCGGCGATCCTTGCGGTCAGGTTTGTCACATCGAGAGAGTGCAATTCCCCTGGCGGCTGATCACCCAAAGCCTTCATCGCGGACTCGTCCATCAGATCGGCGGTCAAGCGAGCCTTGCCTTTCGCATCAAGGATGATCGTCGCCGGGTCGCGCGGCAAAGTGGCTGTCGGGTCGATCATACCCCAGATTTCATCCGATACGGTCAGATCGACAATTCTTGTCAGGAAGGAATAGTCCGAAGGCGTGTCCGACGCCGAAAGTGGCATCATGAACCGAAAAGATGCTTCTCCATAGTTCAATTTCACCTCGGGAAAGGGGATCTCAGCCCCCGAGAACGTCATCTCCACACCTGTTCCACCGGCACCATAGCTCATGCCATCCTGTGCCAGGTCAACGCTAAGAAATCCCGACTGATTGCTGGCAACAACCTTTGCCGGCTTTCCGGAATTCAGCGCATCGATTGTGAATGTCCCTGCGCCGTAACTGAAATCGACGGCCGACGCGAATCCATCGCGCAGGGCTTGCGCCATGTTTTCCATGGCGGCCACGCCAAGGAAGGTGCCCGTCGAGGCAATGCTGAGTCCAGCAAGATTGCCCTGCATGTCGAACCCGTCGTTCCCGTTCTTTGCCGCAACGGTGAACATCAGGGTGTCGGCCTTCAGGGTGCTGTCGAGTGTGCTGGTCGCGCCGGTTTCGACCACTTTGTATGTGCCGATCAAACTTTGCAGCGTTGCGTTTATATCGGCAACTGAAGCCCCGCCTTTGCTTGCCTGAACAGCAAAGGCAATCGTCGGAGCGTCAAGCTGGTAGTCTGTTTCAGTCGCGCTGCCCCCTGCGATCATCTTCAGTCCGGGCTGCTTGACCGTGATCCTCAACTCCTCGACATCACCATTGTTTGTTGGCAGTGTCATGGCGACCGGATAGGTATCGGACATGGTGATTTCGACGGTGCCGTTGCCAAGATCGCGAAATCTGATCTCTTCCAGCCGACCTTCCAGGGTGCCGCCGTCCTGATTCATGCTTGTCGACATGCCCGTGACAACGAGGGTGTCGCCGTCGCGTACGACAGAATCTGCAACCATCGCTTGTCCGTAACTCGCACTCAGCTTTTGCCAGTTTTGCCACACCTCCTCGGGTGTGACAGCAGCCAGTGCGGATGATGCCGCAAGCATCGCAAAAAAAGAGGTCGCTACCGCCAGAGTTGACCGCTGCATAATGCACCTTTCCGAAAAATTCATGATTGGCCCATCCTCATGCTGCGCGATGCTTGGGTCAAGGGTTTCCGAACCTGCCCGGATTGGGCTAACTGACGGCATCATATGGCAAGAGGTGTACGATGACGGGTCAAGTGGTGATGATTACCGGTGCCAGCCGCGGCATCGGAGCCGCCGCAGCGCGGGAGTTTGCAAGCGCAGGCTGGCGTGTGGCCCTGCTGGCGCGATCCGAGCGTGAGATTTCGAACCTGGCGACGCAAATAGGCGCTTCTGCCATGGCCCTGCGCTGCGATGTGGCCGATTGGGTGTCGGTACAGGCGGCTGTTCAAACAGTTGTGGCGCGGTGGGGGCGGTTGGATGCGCTGATCAACAACGCAGGCGTCATCGACCCGATCGCCCGGCTGGAAGACGTCGAGATCGGGGCGTGGAGCCAATCCATCGATATCAATCTGAAAGGCGTGTTTCATGGCATGCGCGCGGCGATCCCCGTGATGAAAGCGGCAGGCGGGGGCACCATCATCACTGTCAGTTCCGGCGCGGCCAGTAACCCCTTGGAAGGGTGGAGCGCTTATTGTGCTGCAAAGGCCGGGGCGGCGATGCTCACCCAAGCCGCCCATCTGGAAGAGGGAGAGAACGGTTTGCGCATCATGGGTCTGTCGCCGGGAACGGTCGCCACCGATATGCAGGTCAAGATCAAGGCGAGTGGTATTAACCCGGTGGCAGCACTTGACCCGTCAGTTCACGTTCCCGCCGAATGGCCGGCAAAGTGCCTGCTGTGGATGTGCGGGGCTGGCGGCGATGCGTGGCTGGGCAAGGAAATCAGACTGCGCGACGAAGGTATTCGCCGCGCTTTGGGAGTGATTGAATGATCAATGTCGAAGTTGAAGGCCGACTGCTTACCCTTACGCTGAACCGCCCGGACAAGGCCAATTCGCTGACGCGCCTGATGCTGGAAGAGTTGGACAGTGCTTTGTCCCAGGCTGAAATGAAAGGCATGCGTGCCGTCATCCTGACCGGTGCAGGGCATGTTTTTTCGGCTGGGGCTGATCTGGATGACGCCCGCGCCGGCCTTGCCACGGACCCGATCTGGGAACGGCTTTCGGCCCGAATCGCAGGCTTGCCATGCCTGACGATCACTGCGCTGAACGGCACCTTGGCGGGCGGAGCCATGGGCATGGTGCTTGCCTGTGACGTGCGGCTGTCGGTGGCTTCGGCAAAATTCTTCTATCCGGTGATGAAGCTGGGCTTCCTGCCCCAACCCTCGGACCCACGCCGCATGTCCGCCTTGATCGGTCCGGCGCGAACCAAGATGATCCTGATGGGCGGTGCCAGGATCGAAGCGGCGGAGGCTTTGACGTGGGGTCTTGTGGACCGGATTTGCCCGGCAGAAACGCTGATGGATGACGCCCGGACACTGGCTGCCGACGCCATGGCCGCATCAGCCGACCATGTCGCGGCAATCAAGCGTCTGGTGCCGACAGCCTGACAGCCGGATCAGACTTTGCGAATGGTATCGCCCGGTTGCAATGTCGGGGTAAGTTCGATGATTTCCCCGCCGACAATGCCACCGGGCCGCTTTCCTGCGATGATCTCGGCCGCCTTGCGCCCGATATCCAGACGGCAGGCGTCCATGGTCGCCAAGCGGCGCGGCAGACCATCAAGAAGTTCGACGCCATTAAAGCCAGCCAATCCGATGCGATTGGGCACATCAATGCCTTGGTCAAGGCAATACAAAAGACCACCGGCGCCGATCATGTCGTTCGAATAATACAGGAAGTCCACGTCGGGCGAGCGTGTCAGCACCGCCTCGGTCATTTCGCGACCCTTCAGCAATGCGGATCCGCCAGAATAGAATTCGCGATCTGTCAGCGTCAGTCCAGAGCGCGCCAGCGCTTCTTCGAACCCGGCCAGCCGTTTCTTGGCGCGGTGGTCATTCGGCATTTGCGTGCCAAGAAACGCAATTCGGCGATAGCCTGCCGCCACGATCGCCTCGGCCATTTGCCGTCCGGCGCGGCGATGTGAGATGCCGACGGCTGAATCGACCGGCGTTCCGTCAATATCCATGATCTCGACGATCGGAATTCCTGCTTGCGCCAGCATGGCGTGGCTTGCGTCGGTATGCTCCAGTCCGGCCAGAATCAAACCCGAAGGTCGCCAGCTGAGCATTTCGTAAATCACGGTTTCTTCGCGTTCAGGCATGTAGTTTGTCACGCCGACAACCGGTTGCAGACCCGTGTCTTCCAGAACATCCGATATGCCCGTCAGAACTTCTGGAAACACCATGTTGGACAAAGACGGAATGATCACGCCGACAAGGTTCACCCTCTGGCTTGCCAAGGCCCCGGCTATCTTGTTTGGCACATACCCAAGGCGGCGGGCCGAATTCAGCACTCGTTCCCGCGTGACTTCGGACACATCACCCCTGTTGCGCAGTACTCGGCTGACGGTCATCTCACTCACACCAGAGGCTTCAGACACATCACGCAAGGTCAAAGTGCGACGGGAAACTGGGATCGGGGGCTTTGACAATGGGGATGCCCTTCTGCGGCAGATGTTTTTTCTTGTTAGCGCCAAACACAGCCTTGTCCAAGCCTGATTTATGCGATATGTTACCGCTAACAGCCGCTGCGACAGGCTGGTCATATCCTGCGCGTCCTGCAAGCTCTCAACCCAGACGCGACGGATCCAGAGGGGGAGTGGTGGGCCAAAAATTCACTCCCCCTTTTTCTTTGCCACGATCCTTACAAGTCATTGCTTGAATCCGATCCCGATTTTCCGCATGAAGGTCGCATGGTCCCGTGGCTCAACTGGATAGAGCAGCCCCCTCCTAAGGGGCAGGTTACAGGTTCAAGTCCTGTCGGGATCACCACCTCCAGTCAGTCGGTGCTGCCAATCGGGCAAAAGAATGCGACAAACGCCAATGTTGGGTGTGCGACTCTTACCCTTAAATCGGCAGACTGAATGTAGCAGAAGGCTGTCGAACGGCTTCGCTCCGCATGTTGGCGGGATTTTCGGTGTAAGCGGAACGCTATAGAACAATGATGCGAAGGCTCTGTTAAGTCCGGGCTTTGCGCGCTGACAAGGTGGCAGTTGCAGTTAGGCCTACCCGATTTTGGAACGGCCGGGATAGCTTGCGTGATCTCTTGCTGACGCTGCAAGAATTGACACGCCTCAGCCGTCAGATACGCAACAACGCCCGAGCCATGAGTATCTCCTGTTGAGTTGGCGCTCGACAGCGCGGATTTGGGCGTTTATGTTATCGTTAACAAACACTG
>JBKBWK010000073.1:0-9548 GCA_046313895.1 Paracoccaceae bacterium | reverse complement strand
CTTCGCGCAGGGGCAGTTCGGCACGCTGGCTTGGATAGTCGATCAAGTCGGTGTCATTGTCTGCGCCGATGGCCCGCAAAGCCGCGCCGATGGCTGCGCCCTGCCCGACATCCGGCAGGATCGGCGCGCGCAGATCGACATGGCCGCGCACCCGCTCTGGATCCCGGTCGATGAACAGCGCCTGCGTCGGGCCAAGCCTCGGCGTGCGCGCCGCCACAAAGGTGCCACGCCCGACTGTCGCGGCCAGCATCCCTTCTTGCGTGGCCAGACTGTAGGCCCGCGCCACGGTGCCGGGGGTTACTTTCAGTTGCCACGCAAGCTCGCGCACCGTCGGCAATTGTGCACCTTGTGCCAATTCACCCGACCGGATCGCCTCGCGCAAGGCGCGGGTCAGGGCAAGGTATTTGGGACCATCGGAGTCAGACAGCGTCGGAAGCCATATTGTATCAGCCACAATGTTCCTCTGGTGCTTTGAGTCTTGAATTTGTATCCATACTATACAATATCAATAGTCATTGTATCAATACAAAAGGACTCTCCCCATGTCACCCGTTGAAACGCTGGCCTTCCGTCCCGCCTCTTTGCCGCCGCTGTCGCGGCTGGTGCTGGCCGCAGCAGTCCGCGTCGTCACTTGGGAAACCCGCCAACGCAGCCGAAAGGGCCTGACGCAACTGGATGCACATCTGTTGCGCGATATAGGCATTGATCCAATGACCGCCGAGGCCGAAGCACGGCGCCGGTTCTGGCAAGCCTGAGGCCACGCTGCAAATTTCCCCCGACTTGGCCGGTTTACCGGCCATTTTTTTATCCGAATCTGGGTCTGAAACGCAAAAGGCCCGCCAATGTGGCGGGCCTTTGTCTTGATGCGAAACCGGATCAGCGTTTCGAGAACTGGAACGATTTACGGGCTTTAGCCTTGCCGTATTTCTTGCGTTCCACCACGCGGCTGTCGCGGGTCAGGAAGCCGGCAGCCTTGAGCGCGCCACGCAGGCCGGGTTCATAAAGTTGCAAAGCCTTCGAGATGCCGTGCTTCACGGCCCCCGCCTGCCCCGACAGACCGCCGCCAACAACGGTGGCCATCACGTCGAACTGGCCTTCTACGTTTGCGATGGTGAACGGCTGCTTCAAAATCATCTGCAGCACCGGACGCGCGAAATAAACCGCCATTTCCTTGCCGTTCACGACAACCTTGCCGGTTCCGGGCTTGACCCAGACCCGAGCAACGGCGTTCTTCCGCTTGCCTGTGGCATAGGACCGGCCCAGGGCATCGCGCACTGCGACGCGAGGTGCGGCCATCGGGGTGCCGGGGGCATCCGCGGTGGTGCCGGACACGGCCGATTTCAGATCGTCGAGGGATTTGATGTCAGCCATGATCACGCACTCCGGGTGTTCTTGGGGTTCAGCGCGCCAACGTCAAGGACGGTGGGCTGCTGAGCTTCGTGCGGATGGGCCGCACCGGCATAGACGCGCAGGTTGGTCATCTGCTGACGGCCAAGACGGTTACGGGTGATCATGCGTTCAACGGCCTTGATCACCACACGCTCGGGGTGGTTGCCTTCCAGCACTTGCCGCGCGGTGCGCTGCTTGATGCCGCCCGGGTGGCCGGTGTGCCAGTAGTAGATCTTGTCGGCACGCTTGTTACCGGTCATCTGGATCTTGTCCGCATTGATGATGATGACATTGTCACCCATATCCATGTGCGGTGTGAACGTCGGCTTGTTCTTGCCGCGCAGGATGTTGGCGACGATCGTGGCAAGGCGGCCCAGAACGATGCCTTCGGCATCGATCAGGATCCACTTTTTCTCGATGTCCGCCGGTGTAGCGGTAAAGGTTTTCATCGGTGGTGTCCCATGGAGGATAGGCAGGGGTTGCCCCCCGGTAACTCGGATGGGGGCTTATCGCGTATCATGGGTGCAGCGTCAAGCGCGGGATTGAATATAAAAATGTTTCTAAACAATGCGTTAGAGACACGGTATTATATTACCCCATATTTTCCGATGCAACAAGGCGCAAGGCACGGGCGCGCGCGGCGGGAATGGCGGCGATTTCAACCCCGGTCAGGACATGCAGCGTGTCCAACTGGCTGTCGATCACGGCGTGGTCGCTGACCCACCCGCCCATCGACAAATAGCTGCGCAGCAGCGCGGGCATCTGTGACAAGCCCTCTGCCCTGAGTAAGGCGTGAGGCGGCGAGTCGCCGTCGGCCCGCGCGTCCGCAAGGGACACCCAGTGGGGCGCAAGAGCGGCGGGTCGCCACATCGCGGGTGCCGCATGCCGCGCCAGGAGCGCCAAAGCCGCAGCGTGGCGTGCCGGGTCTGCGCCGGTAAAGCTGGAGCAGCCAAACAGCAGCGCGATACCATCCGCATCCACCTTCCGCGTCAGACCGGCCCAGATCAGCCGCAGGATATCGGGATCGTGGCGGTCGGGATGCAGGCAGAATCGACCCAATTCAAGCATCGGTCCGGGAAAGCCTGACAGTCGCGCCAGATCGTAGAATTGCGCCGCATACGACTGTGACAAGGTGGTGCCGTCACAGGGAAAGATCCGGCAGCACGCCACCAGATCTTTGGTTACCCTGTCCCACACCAGCATGTGCTGCGCTGCCGCGTCAAAGACGTCACAATCGAGGCCATCGGCACGGACGCGCCCCCGTGCAGTCCAGAATGCCAGATGCCGAAGCTGTTGGGCTTGCACGATCTCGGCCTCGGTCGCGGCCAACCGCAGCTCGTAACGTCCGCGAGACATTGGTTTCACACCGCCCCCATCACCCTTGGCACAAGCCGCGCCCCGGCCTAGATACTGCCAGAGAAGACGCCCAACGGCGGCCGTCGGCCGTACAAAACCACAGGAGATGCGCATGGACAAGATCGTGAAATCCGATGCCGAATGGCGCGAGATGCTGTCGGATCTTGCTTACAAGGTCACCCGCAAGCATGGCACCGAACGCGCGTTTACCAACGACAATTTCCCTAAAGCTGCCGGAACCTATCGCTGCGTCTGCTGCGACGCGCCATTGTTCGATCAAGACACCAAGTTCGACTCCGGCACCGGATGGCCCAGCTTTTACGCGCCGATCGACCCTGAATTTGTCGGGGAAACCGTGGACCGCAGCTTTTTCATGCGCCGCACCGAAGTGCATTGCAACCGCTGCGATGCGCATCTGGGGCATGTGTTTCCTGACGGACCTGCCCCCACCGGATTGCGATATTGCATGAATGGCGTCGCACTTAAATTCGAAGCGGACGAAGATTGACCTGATCCGGAAGCGGGGGCGCGGATCAGCCGTCGCCCAGCACCTGCGCCCCACCAATCCGCCCGAAGTTCGAGAACAACTGCCGCAGCACGCCCATCCCTTTGACGCTGGATTCGGTCACGCGCCGCGATAGCGGAACAATCTGACCGCGCTCTAGACCAAAACGCTCCACGTTTTGCAAAACGCCTGCTTCGCTGAACGTCAATGCAACAACCTGACGGTCGATCTCTTTGGGCGCAAGCGCACCTTTCTGTTCCCAGCGGCTTTGCACATAGAACCATCCGGTGTCGTTCAACAAGCCCGACGCCGATGGACGCCCGACCTTGGGGCCTGTCGTCTCGCGCGTGTCTTTGCCGATCACCAGCTGGGCCAGATCTTCTTCGGCCGGCACATAGCCGTGATTGCGATAGATCGACGAACAGGCCGTCACCACGGCTGCAAAGCACAGGATTGCAAGTGTGCGCACCCACGGGCGCTCAGAGCCCACCGCAGACCGACCGTCACGCCGCGCTATCGTCCATGCCATACGTCGTCATCCCTAACCCAGCGTCCCTGCGCGACCCGGTCGCTGGCTGCCTCTGGACTTGCCAAGCAGCGCATCGCTGCTTAGGTGCCGAGGGGACCAGAACCGTCTCCTGATGCAAAGGCTTACAGAAGGACGCGGGCCGGTTCAAGAATGGAACGCTCGGCACCCGGTTCTGCCAACCAGCCTGTGCCCCGTTTGCCCGCCCGACCCAGACAAAGGTGACCATGCGATGACAAAATCCCCGCTTACCGAACCGGAGCCGCGCGCCGAACCCGACCTGCCGTTCAGCCATCCGCTGCGCAGTGGGGCGCTGTCGATGCGCAAACCAACCCGCTTCGATCTGCGTCCCGATGCCGACACGCGCGGCAAGATTGCGCAGAACCTTGGGCTTTTGTCGGTGCCCTTCTTGCAGTTCAAGGGAGAGATTCGCCCGTTTGGATCGCGTGATTTCGTGCTCGAGGCCAGTCTGGAGGCCGTGATCGAACAGCCGTGCGTCATCACGCTTGCCCCGGTCCGTGCCGAGATCCACGAAACCGTGACACGCCGCTATCTGTCGGACTGGACCGAGCCCGACGGGGACGAGGTCGAGATGCCCGAAGATGACAGTTCGGAAGCGGTGCCCGAAGTGATCGACGTCGGTGGGGTTGCCATCGAGGCGCTCAGCCTTGCTCTGCCGCTCTATCCGCGCGCACCGGGGGCGGCACTGGGTGAAGTCGCAGCAACTCCTCAGGGGGCGGAACCCTTTCGCGACGCAGACCTGAAGCCGTTTGCATCACTGGCCGCCCTGAAGGACAAGTTGGGCGGTGGTGGCGACACCTGACACCGGTTTCGCCACAAAAGGGCTTGCGCCGCGCCCAAATAAGGGTATGTTCCGCGCCTCATTCGGGGTGTGGAAACACGCCCCCGGCGGGGTTATCCGCTAGAAGAATCGTCAAGTAAATCAGGGGCATGTCCCCACTACCCAAAGGTTGCGACATGGCTGTCCCGCAGAACCGAGTCACCAAATCCAAGCGTAACATGCGCCGTGCACATGATGCACTGGTTGCCGGAAATCCGGCCGAATGCCCGAACTGTGGTGAACTGAAACGCCCGCACCACGTCTGTGGCGCTTGCGGCCATTATGACGCACGCGAAGTCGTGGCGACCGCGAAAGACGTCGATCTGGACGAGGACGCGGCGTAAGCCGCGCTCTGACGGCTTCCCCTGCCAATGACAAGCGGACGACAAAATCCGGAGACGGACAAGCTTGAAGGCGGGGCTTCCACTGTCATTTCGGTTGACGCCATGGGCGGAGATCGCGGGCCGGCGGCAGTTGTTGCCGGTCTTGGTCTGTCTGCCTCAAAGCACCCCGACGTGCAGTTCATCTTGCATGGCGACCGTGTTGTGCTGACACCCTTGGTCATGGCGCAGGCCGGGCTTTCGGACCGAGTGACTGTGATACATGCCGAACGTGTCGTTACGATGAACGACAAACCCAGTCAGGTGATGCGCCATGGCGAAGGCACCTCGATGTGGTCTGCCATCGACTCGGTGAAATCGGGCGAAGCACAGGCGGCGGTGTCTTGCGGCAATACCGGTGCACTGATGGCGGTGTCGATGATCCGCCTGCGCAAGATACCGGGCGTCAACCGCCCCGCCATCGCTTGCCTTTGGCCCAGTCGGAACCCCGGCGGTTTCAACCTCATGCTGGACGTCGGCGCGGGAATCGAGGCTGAGGCCGAAGATCTATTGCAATTTGCGGCGATGGGGGCGTCTTACGCCCGCAACGGATTGTCGCTTCAGCGTCCACGGGTTGGCCTGTTGAATGTGGGCACCGAAGAACACAAAGGCCGGGCCGAACTGAAGATTGCCCATGACCGCATGGTTGAGGCGGCCGACGCGGGCGGGTTTGATTTCGTCGGCTTCGTCGAGGGTGGCGATATTCCAAGCGACCGGGTCGATGTGATTGTGACCGACGGCTTTACCGGCAATATTGCGCTTAAAACCGGCGAAGGCACAGCAAAGCTGATTTCGGATTTCCTGCGCGAAGCGTTCGGCGCCGGTCTGATGTCGAAATTCGCGGCCCTTCTGGCGATGAATTCCCTCAGGCGGTTGCAACGACGCATAGATCCGCGCCGGGTGAATGGTGGGGTCTTTCTGGGGCTGAACGGGACGGTGGTAAAGTCGCACGGATCGGCCGATGAAACCGGGGTGGCAGCGGCGATTGGTCTTGCCATCCAGTTGTCGCGCAGTGGATTTGTTGACCGGTTGGCGGCGCGGGTTGCCTCGACCGGACGGACCGCGCTGGAACCGGCGCAACGGGGTGCGGATCACGCCGCAGGGAGAGACAGGTCAGAATCATGATGATACGCGCCGTTGTCGCGGGCGTGGGGCACTATCTGCCTGCGCGCGTTGTCACAAATGCTGAAATGGAGACATTTGTCGATACCACCGACGAATGGATCAAGACGCGTTCGGGCATCGAACGGCGCCATTTTGCGGCAGAGGGCGAACTCACCTCACATCTGGCCACCCATGCGGCCCGCGCAGCCTTGGCCGATGCCGGATTGGTTGCCGACGATATCGACGCAATTGTGCTGGCCACCTCGACAGCGGATCTGACCTTCCCTTCTGTTGCCACCATGGTGCAAGCTGAACTGGGTATGACCAAAGGTTTTGCCTTTGACATGCAGGCTGTCTGTGCCGGATTCGTTTTCGCCTTGACCACCGCCAATGCGATGATCCTGTCAGGTCAGGCCAAGCGGGTGATGGTGATCGGGGCCGAAACCTTCAGCCGCCTGATGGACTGGACCGATCGTTCGACCTGCGTGCTGTTTGGCGATGGCGCAGGGGCGTTGATCCTTGAAGCGCAAGATGGCACCGGGGCGGCGACCGATCGCGGGATCCTGTCCAGCGATCTGCACTCTGACGGCCGATTCAAGGATATCTTGTATGTCGATGGCGGCACCAGCACAGGCACAACCGGTCATCTGCGCATGGCCGGCAAAGAAGTGTTCCGCCATGCTGTTGAAAAGCTTGCCGAAACGGCGCATTCCAGCTTGGACAAGGCGGGACTGACCAGCGGTGATGTCGATTGGATCGTGCCGCATCAGGCCAATATCCGCATCATCGAAGGCACGGCCAAGAAAATGCAACTGCCAATGGACCGTGTGGTCGTCACCGTGCAAGACCATGGCAACACCTCGGCCGCGTCAATCCCGCTGGCGTTGTCTGTCGGCAAGGCGCGTGGGCAGATAAAGCAAGGCGATCTGATCGTGACCGAAGCCATCGGCGGCGGTCTGGCCTGGGGGTCGGTGGTTCTTCGCTGGTAAAGCGATTTAACTCTTGCCTTCAAGTCTCTGATATTGACTCGCAAATCGGGACAGCGCATCCTCTGCCTCAAATGCCCGGGGGGGACGATCAGAATGAGCGAAAAGACCTTGACGCGTATGGACCTGTCGGAAGCCGTTTTCCGCGAGGTTGGGTTGAGCCGTAACGAATCCGCACAGTTGGTAGAGTCCGTGCTGCAGCACATGTCGGATTCTTTGGCTGCGGGTGAGCAGGTGAAGATTTCGTCCTTCGGAACGTTTTCTGTGCGCGATAAAACGGCCCGCGTCGGTCGGAACCCTAAAACCGGGGACGAGGTTCCGATCAGTCCGCGCCGGGTACTGACCTTCCGCCCGTCGCATCTGATGCGCGACCGCGTGGCAGCTGGCAAGAAGAAGTAACCGCACAGCATCAAGGAGTGCGCGGCGCATGAACAAATCGCCCGACGCCTTCCGCACAATTTCGGAAGTGGCTGACCTTCTGGAAACGCCTGCGCATGTCTTGCGGTTTTGGGAAAGCCGCTTTCCACAGATCCGCCCTGTCAAAAGGGCGGGTGGCAGGCGGTATTACCGACCGTCGGACATCGCGCTGCTGACTGGCATCAAACGCCTTCTGCACGACGAGGGCCTGACGATCCGGGGCGTTCAAAAAATATTGCGTGAACAAGGGGTTCGCCATGTTTCCGGCGTGCCCGAAGACCCCATGCTAGAGGAAGATACAATACTGGATGCAGAGTCGGTTGAAGGCTTGGCACCACCTGACGGATTGCCCCCGTACACGGTGGAAACCGCACAGGTGATCGCCCTTCAAACGGTCTTGCGCGACGTGCCCCCGATTGCGGGCCTGCCGACAGCGGAAGCCGAGGCGGAGGATGTTTCTGTCGAATGGGATCTGGCAGACATCCCACCTGCCCCCGATTGGACACCCCCCCTTCCTGCCGCACCGCCACCGCCAGTCATGGCCGCGCCCGAGCCGGCTGCACCGGATGGTGCAGACCTGTTCAGTCGCCTGTCCTCAGCGCCAGAGCCAGAGCCGGTCGCCGAAGCCCCGATGGTCGTCTGGGCGGATGACACCGACCGGGACGGGCCACCTGATTTATCGCAGGATACAGCGCTGCCGGGCGTCAAGGTGACACGTTTTGGCGCGGCGGCTCCGACTGTGCCGCCGTCCGCAAAATATGCATCCCCTCACCCTGTCCCGGATGTTGGCGGCCCGACGATGGCCATGCGGTTGCGCGCCACACAACTGTCGCGC
Source organism: Paracoccaceae bacterium (assembly GCA_046313895.1). Classification (GTDB taxonomy): domain Bacteria; phylum Pseudomonadota; class Alphaproteobacteria; order Rhodobacterales; family Rhodobacteraceae; genus Pseudotabrizicola. The sequence goes on along the minus strand of JBKBWK010000073.1, from coordinate 1,209 downwards.
CTGACAAGCGCTGACCGTGACCGATGTGCCGAAATCCGCGATCAGGCCATAGCGTTGCGCCAGCGTCTGGCCGCATCCCCCCGGATGCCGTTCTGACCCCGCCGTATTGAGGGAAAAACCGTGCTTTCCCGCTTGTGCCGCCCGTGAATATCAGTATGTATCCCGCCATGTTCGGGCCGTGGCGCAGCCTGGTTAGCGCGTCCGTCTGGGGGGCGGAAGGTCGTGAGTTCGAATCTCACCGGCCCGACCATTGTCAAAACCGCCCGCTTGGCTTTTCGCCTCGCGGGCGGTTCTGTTTTCAGCGTTTGGGGGACTGTGCATGACGGCCACCGGAGTTCTTGCTGCCCAGCATCTGCGTCAGATGATCGCGTCCGGCAGCATCCGCGCATCGGCCGGCATCTTGCCTGCTCAGGTGCAGCCCGCAAGCCTTGATCTGCGGCTTGGTTTGGTCGCCTATCGTGTGCGCGCGTCCTTTTTGGCGGGCAAGGGCCGCCCTGTGGCAGACCGCCTGACCGAATTCGAGATGCACCGCATGGACCTTGGCCAAGGTGCTGTGCTGGAAAAGGGCTGTGTTTACGTGATCCCGCTGATGGAGCAGCTAGCGTTGCCGTCGGGGCTTTCAGCGGTTGCCAATGCCAAATCCTCGACCGGGCGACTGGATCTTCTGACCCGTCTGATAACCGATGGCGGCACCGAATTCGACCGTATTCCCGAAGGTTATGACGGGCCGCTGTACGCCGAGGTCTGCCCAAGGTCGTTTTCGGTGCTGGTGCGTGCGGGCCAGCGTCTGAACCAGATCCGCTTTCGACGCGGTCAATCGGTGCTGTCCGACAGCGCGCTTGCCGCCCTGCATGCGGTGGAACCCTTGGTCGATGGTGTCCCGGTCATTTCGGAAGGTCTGGGATTTTCGGTCGATCTGCGCCCCGAAACCGGTGATCTGGTGGGCTATCGCGCCAAGCCGCATACCGGCGTGGTTGATCTGGACCTGATCGGACATTACCCCGCGACCGAGTTCTGGGAGGAAATCCGCACAGATGACGGCCGCATCATCCTTGATCCCGGCGCGTTCTACATTCTGGTCAGTCAAGAAGCCGTGACGATTCCCCCTGATTACGCTGCGGAAATGGCGCCTTATCTGGCGATGGTTGGCGAATTCCGGGTGCACTACGCTGGCTTTTTTGATCCCGGCTTTGGCTATGCTGCCGCAGG
>JBKBWK010000072.1:0-9863 GCA_046313895.1 Paracoccaceae bacterium | reverse complement strand
AAGGGTTCCGTCAGGCTGACAAATTCGGGCAAATTGTAACGGACAAGCTCGCCTTGTCCTTTGCCCTGCCCAGGCAGGCCGAAGATATGACGACAGGTTTTTCCACGCAGCAAAACGGAAAGCGGACTGTCTCGCGTCGGAAGGTCGGGACCGATCCAAACAAGCGCCGTGGGTGCCCTGTCAAGATGGGTCAGTGCCTGTGCCAGAAACGTTGAACGGGACGAACCGATCACGATCCGACCGCCATTTGAGGTCGAAGGCTGGTCTGGAAGTGATGATTTCACCATCTTGCCTGTGATACCCCGTGCTGTGGTTCAAGGTTTCGGTCAAATGCCGACAAAGGACCGGGTCCAGGATCGACGCCCTTACGCCGGTCGCGGTTTGCGCATGGCACGCAGCGGCCCGGTAAGCTTCCATGACTTTGACCCATAGACAGATTGCAATTCCCGCTCAAGTTCCGCGATGCGATTGCGATGATCGTCCGTCAGAGCAATCGCGTGGGATTTCTGATCGTCCAACAGCACCGTGCCAAAAATTGCCTCTCGCAGGGCCGCGCGCTCTTCGGCTTGTTCCAACCGACGCTGCAATGCCTCGGACTTGGCCTTTTGGAGATGCCTGTCTGCAGCTGCAGCCTTCAATGCTGCAATATCCAAGCCCGAAGTATCTTGGACCTCGCGCGCGCGGTCGATTATCGCAGTCATTCTGGCAATGGCGTCGCGAAGCTCGTCACGCTCTGTCTCGACCGCCGTAAAGTCGGAAACATTGACCCGGTTTTCACCGTCTGCCATCACGCGTTCTGTCTCTGACAGGTACAATGACACATGACTGCTCAGCAGATTGCGTTCGTTCAAAAGGCGGGCGTGGTCGGTGAGAGCTGTTTCGCAAAGCGAAGCGGTCACAGGATCCCCACCGCCCCCGCGACGAAGGGCGCCAATCTCGTTAACCAGCCTGTCAGCCATTGCACTATGTGCCAAAAGGGCCTCCGCCAACACCAGAAACACGGGATCAGGTCGCGCGGGCACATCGCCCGGTAAATGCGCTTTGTCGGCCGCTTCAAACAAGGCAAGCGTGTCAGGGTTTCCTTCGATCAGACCACGCGCATCAAGCAGCCAAAGACGACGACGCAGGGGACGCGTGGCCGCCAGCACCGACTCTGTTGCCGTCTGCCAGTCTTCCAGCGCCTGGTGGGGAGTGTCGGCGGCGGCCAAGCGGCGCGCAAGAGCTTCGACAGGATGACAGATGACCAAAAGCAACATTGTCGTTTCATCTTGCTGCGCGGCTTGCGCAAGATCGTGATGAATGACTGGCGTTTTTCCCGGCATCAAGGCGGACAGTCGGTCAAGAATGGCCGAAGCAAACGGTTCATCCGACGGAATGACGAGCGAAAACTCAGGGGCGGCATCTGCTGTGGTGGGCATCGACGTTCCTTGATTTTGCTTGAGTGATCTTTGCCAGCACTTGCAGATGGCTTCCAGCCCTATTCAACCTCAGGCGCAGCAATCCGCTTGCCCGAGGGGTAGATTGTGGGCAAGACGTCCGAATGGAATCCTTGCCGGAATACAAACTGTGCTGTGCGGGTTGGGCCAATCGGGGCTTTGTTGACCTGTCCGAACTGTTCACACTTGGCGACCGGCTTGATTCAGACACTGAAGCGCAGGTCAGGCGACTGTGTCTTGCGTTCAACGGAAGTACGGAATCCATCGCGGCCATCCGCCAAGCGGCACGGTCCGGGAATGATGACGCCGCCAATCTTGCTGCCTGGATGGACGTTCACGGGCTGAATATCATACCAGCCCGACCGCTTTCACCCCAGAACGCAGCAGATCTGCAAAAGCAGTTCGACAAAGACCCCACGGCATTTCTCAATGGCGGCAAAGGCCCGTACCCGACCCAGACCGAGGACCAATCATTGGGTTTCGCCGCCGATTGGGTTGCAGAAACCCTATCTTGCGCACAGGATCGCATGGCAGGATTCGTCTCCCAGCGCAGGTCCGATGTTGCGGTGTTGATCGGGAACGGACCCTCATTGAAGCACGTCGCACCTGACGAACTTCTTGGGCATGATGTCTATATTTCGAACTATGCGGTCAGGCATCCTGACTGGCGCCGCGTGGCGCGTGGACTGGCAGTAACCAACAGATTGGTTGCCGTGCAGGAACCATATGCGTTTCAGCTTCCCCAAATGTGGAAGTTTCACCCGCTCTGGCTTGGCAATGTGCTGCGAGACAGCGCACAAGCGGTTTTTCTGAATGCAATCGGAGGCCCGTTGTTCTTTTCTACGGATGTCCTGCAGCGCATTGCATGGCACGCGACCGTCTCGTATTTCTGGCTGCAAATTTTGTATCATGCAGGCTACCGCCGTGTTGTGATGACCGGCTTCGACAATTCCTATCAGCAACCCGAAGGACTGCGCGAAGGCGCCATCGTGCATCAAGACACCGACGACCCTAACCATTTTGATCCGGCCTATTTTCGCGGAAAGGCTTGGCAGGCGGCAGATACTCATCACATGACGAGGACTTATCAGCTTACTCGGACCCACTTCGAAGCTGATGGGCGGGACGTGATAAACAGCACAGTTGCAGGCCACCTGGAAGTTTTCCCCCGGATGCCCTTGCGCGATGCGATACAGATGCAGCCGGTTTGAGTGCACTTGCCACAGACAATGTAGAAAGCCACCGTGCATTTCTCTAACCGACAACCTACCTCGACCGGGTTGCACGCTGGGCCGGACGTCACCCGATCAATCCGGCGACCCGGCCTCGTTATGAAGTTCGAAGCCTCCATAAGCCAAGAGGTGTACGGGGCCTTCCCCCGCGACGATAGGAGAAGGCAACAACCTTTCGGCTCTGGATTTGTCCCGCTAGGTAGAAGCACTGGCACCGACAGCGTTCCAACATCTGCCCGATGGATACCTTCTTTGATCCAAAAGGTATCAACGTGGCCAAATGGCAGGACGGCCCCAACCTGCAGACCTTCGATATCAAGTGCCCGACCACTCAGCACCAAAACATCATCCTGAACGTGCACACGGCTGAATATCCATGCGAATATGGAAGAATGTAAACTTCATCGGATGCGCCTCAGTACCAACGGCCAAAGGCCAGCAAGGATGGTGTCACCAATGCCGCGTCCGAAAAAGCCGACAGCACACGGTAGTTGAACGCGGTGTGCGATGACGCAGTCCCCCCGAGAAAGCGCGCGGTCGATCCGCCATTTCCCGTCACCGCCGGAATAGATCCGATCGCAAATGCCGCCGGATATGTCCATGCTTGTAAAGTCGCGTTCATGAACAATGCTCCCTGAGTCGTCTGGCACGACACCGCAGGCCCGCTCCGGGAACAGATCTGCGTGCCATCTGCAAAACGAGTGTAGTCGCCATTAGCGTTGCTGCCGCGCTCGATCACGGCCCCGGTTGGCACGCCTGCGCTCTGGCTTACCGGACCCAGAAGTGTCGCGCGGGAAACAACGGGACTTCCCGCAGCGGTCAGCCCTTGTGGCGCATCCACCTGCCCCGAAACGGCCGCAACTTGCAGCGCCGACAGCCAGGACGCCCCGTCCGGACTCATCTTAACCACAAAATCGTCATTGCCTGACAGCCCCATCTCGGCCCGACCGGACCAACCGGTTTGGAACAGAAGCGATCCGGTATCCGTCTCTGTCGCCTTGTTGATTTTCAATTGATGGCCGGCGCCGTCATGGGTCAGCAATGTTGCATGCGAGACAACTGCCAGACGATTGGTCGCATCATACGCGGTACCAATTCCCAGCCCGTCCAAATTGGAGAGCGGCAATGCCCCCCACGAACCGTCGCGCCAGATCCGCAGGATGTTTGACGACCGGTCCCACGCCCGCCATCCCTCCTTTGGATTGACATAGATCCAGCCTGCGGCAGCCCGCATCGCAAGTTGTCCAGCGTGACCGCTCCAACGGTCGGTTGGGGCTTGGCCAATAGCCCAGGTTTGTCCGTCTTGCGGGGTAGCGGGCGGATCATTGTCTCCGACCCCTTCAAGACAAAGTTGCACCGTGGCATCCAGAACAAGAAGTGCCTCATTGTGGGTCACATGCTTTTGGGCCTGCGCCTGCACGATATAGGGCATGACTAGATTTGGCGTTGTATCCGGCATTACAGAGGCTCCTTAATTCAATCTTGGATTGAAGCGGACCCTAGATGTGACTGCACTAACATCGCCTGATCGAAGCGTCTGCAAAGGTAACAACCGCTTAACGAATCGGTCGCTCGGGCGTGGTCAGAATTTCATTCCTTTGGTTCACGCATGCACATGGACCAGAGCCATTGTGGGAATAACCAAGGCCAATCCAAAAACTGCACAGCTTGAACTGTGCTCCAACAACGGCAGTCTCGTGCCCTGTGCCGCTCTTACCGGCGTCTGTATAAGCCGGATGCGAGCGATAGCACAGACGCGTGGTCCAGCGACAGGTCGCGCGAAATCGCATCCCGAAACGCGCGCCAAATGAGCCGCCGGAAGATTGCCCTTTCTTCAGGCGGATATTGGTTTGCAAGCCGCGGCCAACGCCACAGCAAGATCGGCAAAAACAGCCAGAATGTTGCCCCAGCAGCCAGACGGTACAAAAGGAGCCGGTTGCGGTGATAATAATAGGCTTTCCAGATGGGCGTAACCGCACCTCCCCCTGCCAACGCGGTGGTGTCATGTTCAAACCGGACCTCGGGCGCAAAGAGCATGCGACCACCTCGACGGGTAAGGGTCATGGTGAAGATCGCATCATCTGCGTACAAGAACAGCGCGGGATCCGGATACCCTGCAAGATCAATTGCGCGTCGGGACAGAAAAAGCCCCACAAAGGAAGCCCCGTCGATCGGACACAGATCCGATGTGTCAAAATCTTGATCGGTCAAATGGAAGGCCGCCCTGCCACCTCCCGCGAGTGTGCGAAAAAACACGCCGACGTGCCAAAACGGGTTCACGGTGGGACGATTCATCCGACATATTTTTCCATCCGGATGTCGGACTGCGGCAGCGACACCATCAATTCCATCCAGTTTTCCCAGAGTGACCAGATCGTTAAACGTCTGCAACGCACCAACTTCGGGACGCGCATCGTCGTCCATGACCACAATCCAGTCAGGGTCGAACAATTCACGTGCGTACTGCATTCCAAACGCAAAACCGCCGGCACCACCGCGGTTCTCGGACAGGGTCTCGACGTGCAGACGCCCTCCCAACTGTGAAGTCAGCCATGCTGCGGTGCCATCGGTGCTGTCATTGTCAATGACAATGATCGCCGCAAGTGACTCCTCTTCACAATCAAGCAAAGCCTTAAGGGTTCTTTGCAACTGAGGCAGCCGGTTGTGCGTAACCACGACGGCAACGGTTCTTGAGCGGATTTGTGTCACCTGCCACATCGTCCTTTGTTCACGGTCCGGCTTTGGCCTTCCCCGCGATATGCGGCAGCAGCCCCCCAGTCTCAAGGTCTATTGCCATTTCTGGACGTGCACCCGATCCGCTTTCTGGTTGCCCGCATGTGTTCAGCATGGCACCGTGATCGGGAATTGTGGCGTAGAGACAGGTCTTTGACCTCGCTCTGGTTTCAGACGGCCAGCGTGCAGAAACCGAACTGGGCTGGGTCAGCCGACAGTCAACGATGGAACAGATTGTCCACGATGCAGGGCTATTGGACCAAACGCCAGGCTATCGCCACTGAGGTCAGGCTGTGGTCAGTCGCCAGACCCGCCGTTTTACGGTGTAAGTCAAAGGGTATCGAGTCTGCAGTAAGACCGCCCTGCATCAAACGGCAGGCAGATCAGGCAGCATATAGTCTTCGGATGTCTGATGCGGATCCGCTGCCTGGCAATGCTTCGCGGGACATTTGCCTGACAGGGTCGCTGTCGGCTTGTCAGGGCGCGTGACGCACGGCCCGCAAGCGCTATCTGTGCATCCAGACATCAGCAAAGGCAGCCGCATGGCCGACGACTTCCCCCTTGATGAAGCCAGCCCCGGTCGCGCGGTGCCCGATGGGCGGGTGGCGCGCCTGATGCGGATGGGCAGCTTGACGGCCGGAATTGGCGGTCGTGTGCTGTTGGACGGGGCACGCCAGATGGCCAGCGGTCAGCGCCCCCGGATGCAAGACCTGCTGCTGACCCCCGACAACGCGCGCAAGATAACCCAGCAGCTTGCGCAGATGCGCGGTGCGGCGATGAAGATGGGGCAACTTCTGTCAATGGAAACAGGGGATTTCCTGCCAAGAGAGTTGACCGATATCCTGTCGAGGCTGCGCGCCGACGCAGACCACATGCCGCCGCAGCAACTTCGCAGCGTGCTGGACAAGTCCTGGGGCAAGGGCTGGATCAGCGGCTTTGCACAATTCAACGTCCGCCCGATTGCCAGTGCCTCGATTGGTCAGGTGCACAGGGCACGCACCAGGGATGGGCATGATCTGGCCATCAAGGTGCAATATCCGGGGGTGCGCAACAGCATCGACAGTGACGTAAGCAACGTGGCGGCACTGTTGCGTCTGTCCGGCCTCTTGCCAAAAACGCTTGATATCCGCCCACTGATGGACGAAGCCCGCACCCAGTTGCACGAGGAAGCGGATTACATCCGCGAAGGCGCTCAAATGGACAGGTTTGTCAGCCTTCTGGCCGATGCGCCGCAGTTCCGGGTGCCCCGTCTTTATGCACCGCTCAGTGGTCGGGATGTGCTGGCGATGGAGTTCATCGACAGCGTGCCGATTGAAAGCCTGCGCGATGCGCCTCAGGCGCTGCGCGACGAGGTGGTGTCGCAACTTCTTGATCTGGTCATGCAAGAGTTGTTCCGCTTTCGCCTGATGCAGACGGATCCCAATTTTGCCAATTATCGGTATGACCCCGACGCGCGGCAGATCGTGCTTTTGGATTTCGGGGCCACACGCGGGTTTTCACAGGATTTCGCCGATGGATTTCAAGAGCTTTTGCGCACTGCTTTGGCCGGCGATCTGGAGGCCATGCGGCTTGCGGCACTGCGCGTCGGCTATTTCGGCGCTGCCATGAAGGTGGCAGATCAGCGCAGCGTGATGGGGATGGCGGAATTGGCGATCATCCCGATGCAGCGCGCCCAAGCGCATGACTTCGGCGACCCGACCTTGCCCAATCTGATGCGCAAGATCGGCATGGAGATCGGTCTGAACCGTGACCTTTGGCATGTGCCACCCGCTGACGTCTTGTTCATGAACCGGAAGTTTGGCGGGTTGTATCTTCTGGCCACGATGCTGAAGGCGCGCGTGGATATCCGGTCGATCCTGCAGCGCTATGCGTGATCAGGGCATTGCCAGCGTTCCATCCGGCGATACACTCTGCACATGACCGGGCGTCCCATGAAACATTCCCTCACTCTGCGCGGGCACCGCACAAGCGTGTCATTGGAATCACCCTTTTGGGATGCTTTTCAATCTATAGCAGTCGAGCGCGGCGAAACGGTGAATACCTTGGCCTCGCGGATCGACGCATCCCGGCAAGGCAATGAAGGGCTGGCTTCAGCGATAAGGGTGTTCATCTTGCGCCATTATCGTCAGCAATAGCGCATCGTCAGACTGGAAGCGTCGGTCGCGTTGCGCTATGGCCAAGCCATCGCATCATCAGGGAGAGTCCCATGAAAGCCGCCGTCGTCACTTTCCCAGGGTCGAACTGCGACCGTGATCTGGCCAGCGCCTTTGAACTTGCGGGGTTTCAGGTGGCGCGGGTCTGGCACAAGGACAGCGCACTGCCGCATGGCGTCGATGTGGTCGGCGTACCGGGTGGCTTTTCGTTCGGCGACTACCTGCGCTGTGGCGCCATAGCTGCACAATCGCCGATCGCGGCAGCCGTCAAGGCGCATGCGTCGCGCGGCGGTTATGTGCTGGGCATCTGCAACGGCTTTCAGGTATTGACCGAGATGAACCTGCTTCCGGGCGTGCTGATGCGCAATGCTGGACTGAAATTTGCCTGCAAGCGCGTGACGCTGCGGGTGGCAAGCACCGACAGCGCCTTCACCGCCGGATACGGTCGCGGACAAGAGATTGAAATTCCGATCGCCCATCACGACGGCAACTATACCATTGACGATGAAGGACTGGCCCGCTTGCAGGGGGAAGATCGCATTGCCTTTACCTATGCACAGAACCCCAATGGATCGATGGCCGATATCGCTGGCGTACTGTCCGGCAACCGTCGTGTTCTGGGTCTGATGCCGCATCCCGAGCGCGCGTGCGAGCCTGCACAGGGTGGCACCGACGGCGCGGCGATGTTCAAATCGCTGATGGGCGGGATGGCGCTTGCCTGACCGACCCCGGCTTGAGGCGGCCCGGGGCAGAGCCTAGACTCGCGCCCATGGCAGACACGAAACACATGCATGACCAAGGCGACGAGGCGCAGGGTATTTCCTGGCGCGTCAAGCTGGTGATTGCGCTTATGATCGTGCTGGCTGTCGCGGTGGTTCTGGTGACAAACCGTTGGCTGACGGAACGATTTTCGGAAACCACTCGCAACCGGGCGGATCTGCGGCTTGCGCTCTATTCCGGCAACATGATTTCCGAATTGCAGCGGACTTCGGTGGTGCCGCTGCTGTTGTCCACCGACCCCGCTTTTGCCGAGGCTTTGCGGATTGGCAACTTTACCTCGACCTCGCAACGCCTGATCAAGGTGCAGTCCGAAATCGGTGTGGCATCTATCATGCTTTTGGACCGGGATGGCCGGGTAGTGGGGGCGACAAACCGCAACCTTCTCGGCACGCTGTATCGGTCCGAAGGGTTCTATGTTGATGCGCTGCGCGCCAAGGACACGATCTTTACTGCCGCCCGACGGGGATCGGCGGGGTTCGACTTCACCTATTCCAGATCGGTGATTGTGGATGGCCGACCAGTGGGCGTGATTGCAGTCTCGGTCGATCTGATGAAATACGAACGCGCCTGGGCCGGGTTTCAGGATGCGGTGCTGGTGACCGACAGTGAAGGCACGGTCATTCTGGCAACCGAACCAAGGTGGCGCGGGCTGCCCTTGTCGGATGCCATGGCCGTGCGGGAGCCGTTGACGGCCTTTGGACGGGCGATTCAGGCCACCGCTGATTGGGCGCAGAATTCGCCCGATGCCTATGTTGCGGGTCAGGCCGTGATGAAGACCGAAGCCCGCGTGCCGTTCCGTGGCTGGCGCATGGTGACCTTCACCGCCTACGACTCGGTGCGCGAACGGGTCAACGGTGTGCTGGCGTTGGAAATCATGGGCTTTGCCATTCTGCTGGCGCTGACCTTTTATGCGCTGTCCCGCAAGGCATGGTCGCAAACCATGAGCTTCCAGCGCGAATCCGCAGAATTGCGGTTGCTGAACGCGCGGTTGCAACGCGAAATTGCCGAACGGGAACGGGTGCAAAAAGACCTTGCCGTGGCCGAACTGACCTTGGCGCAGTCGTCCAAGCTCGCCGCCTTGGGCGAGATGTCAGCCGCCGTCAGTCACGAGCTGAACCAGCCCCTTGCCGCGATGAAAACCTATCTCGCGGGCGCGCGTCTGTTGCTGCAACGCAAGCGCCCCGAAGAAGCGCTGTCGTCGTTCCAGCGGATCGACGACCTGATCGAACGTATGGGGGCGATCACCCGTCAGTTGAAATCCTATGCCCGAAAGGGCGGCGAAGCTTTCGAGCCTGTCGATGTGCGGCAGGCGCTGAGTTCAGCCCTCTCGATGATGGAGCCGCAATTGAAGGCGCGGGTGGTCAAGATCACCCGCACCCTGCCCCGTCAACCTGTGATGGTCATGGCCGACCGTATCCGTCTGGAACAGGTGATCATCAACCTGCTGCGCAACGCGCTGGATGCGACAAAAGACCGTCAGGGCCCGCAGATCGACCTGATCCTCAGCCAAGGGGAGACCGCGATCCTGA
>JBKBWK010000071.1:0-10217 GCA_046313895.1 Paracoccaceae bacterium | reverse complement strand
GATTCGATCGCCGACTTCTACCTGACCGCCTTTCCCGGTGGACAGATCGGCCCCAACATCCGTCGCTTTCCGGCCATGGCCAAGGGCATGGAGGCCCTGGCAAACGGCGAGGTCATGGCGGCGATGGGGCCACTGGCGCAATTGCAGTTTGGCGCGCGCGATGAGCTGGCCGTGCATCAGCCACCCTTGCCGAACTTTGGGCTGTCGTCCTGGACCGTCGGCATCGCCGTGCATCAAAGCCATCGCGATCTGGCCTATGCGTTGGACGATGCGATTGTCGCCGCTTTGCAAGACGGGCGCATGGCAGCCGCCTTTGCCGCCTATGGCCTGACCTTCACCCCACCGGACCGCTGACCGTCAGACGGTTTCCAGATTGCCCGCCGCATCAACCAATGCCACCCGCCGCACCTGTGGCAATGCGGCTTTCAAGGTCGCAACCTGTGCGGCTGTGCTGAACACCAGCGCCGTGGAAAGCCCATCGGCAAGGGCGGCGGTGTCTGCCTCGACCGCGACGGTGGACCAAAGCGGCGAAAGACCTTTCGGGTGCAGGATATGGGCCTGTCCGGCCAGTGCGGTGCCAAAGGGCGACGACACCGCCAGTGCACCCGACCTGACAGTCCATTCTGCCAGCAGTCCCGCCAAGGGATCAGCAACGCCAAGATGGAACGGCCCGCCCAAAGCCGCATATTCCCCGATGTTGATCAGCGCATGATCGAACCCCTGCCGAGCAAGATGGTCCCGCACCAGATCGGTGGCAAAACCTTGCGCGATGCCATTGAACGTCAGCGCCTGACCTTGGTTAAGGATGATATCCGGCGCAAGCTGAACCCGGTCCCAACCGACATGCGCACGCGCAGCCTCAGGATCGCGACCCTCGGCAAGCGCCCGCCAAAGCGGCTGCACGCTGGGGTCAAAGGCGCCCTCGGTCAGGCCATGCAACCTGTCCGCCAGATCCACCACCTGGCGCAACCATGACGACGGCGTGGCGCGGCCTTGGGCGTTGAGGGCAGTCAGCTCAGACGGGCGATACAGGCTGAAGGTGGCCTCGACCTTCTCCAGCACGGACGCAAGTCCGATCAAAGCCGCCTGTGCCCTTTCAGATGGCCCCATCAGGCGCAGCGTCGCATCGGCACCCAAGGCCACCCCGTGCCACACGGTTTCGGCCCGCGCCATATTGGGCATCGCCAGAGCGGCGGCCGTGACCTGTAGAAATCTGCGCCGCTTCATGCCCGTGTTCCCTGCAATCCACGCCCCCTGGCGGCCAGCACCAATGGCACGCAACGCCCCTTGTCATTGTGGATGCTGACACAGTCAAGACACTGGAAACATTCGTTATAATCGATCTTGCCACTTTGTTTGATCGCCCCATAGCTGCACCGCACCTTGCACAACTGGCAGGGCGATCCACACTCTGCCCGGCGAGCAATCCAGTCACGGCCCCGAAGCAGACCGCCAATCGCCATCAGCGCGCCAAGCGGGCAGACATAACGACAAAAGCCCTTGAAGGTGAACAGACCAAGGATCAACCAGAACCCGGCATAGGCGACGAACACCCATTCCCTCAGGAAGAAAGTAGTGATGGCGGTCTTGAACGGTTCGACCTCGACAGCGGTATCCACGCGGTCCGGTGCGATGAAGACCGTAGCGACCAGGCCCGCCAGCAGGACATATTTGATGCCTTTCAGCCGCGTGTCCCACTTCACCCCCGCCTCTATCCGCGGCAGGCGCATCAGACGTCCAAGATGATGGGCGAATTCCTGAAGCGCACCAAAGGGGCACAGCCAGCCACAGAACAGCCCGCGACCCCACAGCACAAAGCCGATGATCGCCACCGCCCAGATCAACAGCGATACCGGATCATACAAAAGATAGGCAAAACTGCCGCCATCCAGCGTGGTGCGCAGCACGGCCAACGGGGTGACGATCGACAACTGCGCCTGTGCCCACCAGCCGACATAGACCGTGACAAACGCAAGAACGCCAAGCCGGATCGGTGTGAAGTAACGATGGTCCGCAAGACGGTTCATTCCCGGCCCAAGCGCCAGCAAAAGGGCCGGCAGCGCTATCGCCAGCACGACCAGATCGACCGCCCGGTTGCGCAACGCTTCCAACCACGCGGGCAAGGGTTGTGCCACGACGGCGCGCGCATAGAACCGCTCGGGCGTCACATGCGGCAAGGTGAAACTGGCGAACCCGATCTCGGGCTGGAACATGCCATGCGCGCGCTTTGCCTTGACCTCGAACGTCCAGTCGCGGGCCGGGTCAAAGCCCAGCCGCCGGTCGGTCCGCAGGATCATGGCGGTGCCGTCCGGCACACCCGGCAGGGTCGAAAACAACAGATCCGCGTCGCGCAAGGCGACCGGCAGGCCATCTTGCGACGCCCCCAGAAGATCAGGCGCGGTGTTGCGCACAAAATCTTCGCTCACCAGCCCGTGCCGCCCCGCGTCGATCACCAGAAACGGTTCGTCAAAGGTCGAAACCGACATAAACCGCTGCAAGTCCGCCATGGCATCAGGCGGCAGAACGGCGCGGGCAATAGCTTTCGGGCCAATATCCACAACCCACAGATCCAGATAAAAGCCTTCCGGGTCCGCCGCCGCCTCTGGGTCGTCATCGGCCCAGATCGTGCCGGCGAAGGCAGCATCCGCCTGCGCATTGGTGATGCGAAGATTGCGCGCAAGCCCTTGATCAACCAAGGCCGCCCAATCCAGCGGTTCATCATGGTCGGGGTCAGGAAAGGCCGGCGGGGCGGATTGGATGCCTTGCATCTTTTCACGCGCCACCTGAAGGGTTGCAGCCAGAATGGATTCATGCGCGATCCGCACCGACGCCGTCGCCTTTACGACCCCGTCCAGATAGACCAGCCCGCCATCGCCCCCCGCATTGCCATAGCTGGTCCCGACAACCATGGGTGTATTGATCGAATGGCCCCGGTATTGCTCCATGAACCTGCGGAAGGGCGCTTCGCCAAGTCCGGACACGAAAATCGGCTCGTTATGCGCAATCAGGCGCACGTCAATGAACTTGCCTTCCAGATCCAGCATGACCAGCATGTTGATAGGCGCACCCGAAAAACCGGGCAGCGGCGCCATCGGTGCTGTCTCGAACACATACCCCGCTTCGGCCCCGCCAGAATTGCGCAGGCTCCACACCCCCTTGTCGTTCACGGGTTCGCCAAGGGCATAGGGCGGGATAATAAACGTCTCGATCTGATCACGGGACAGCGTCTCGGCCATCAAGCCAAGGCTTTGCATCAACCAGAACAGAAGGACAAACAGCACACGCATGGCGCAACCCTAATCCTGTGCCCAATCCGCCTGCCATTGGACCAAGGTCGCAGCGGGAAGGCACCGCGACTTGCCTTATGCTGCCTCTATGACCGATACCCGCGCCCTACCTGACCGAATGATCTTTGTGCTGTCCGTGGCTGGCTTTCTTGCCTTTTGGTGGCTGCTGTCCTGGGCCAAGGCGGAACCACGCATTTTGCCTGCCCCCTATGAGGTCCTGTCGGTGATGTGGGTCGAGGCAAAGTCGGGCCGTTTGTGGCACCACATGTCCGCGACGCTGATCCGCGTGGCCTTTGCTTTTGGCTTTGCCATGCTGCTTGGCACGGTTCTGGGAATTCTTCTGGGCCGGATGCCCCGGTTGAACCGCTGGCTGGACCCATGGGTGACGATCTTTCTGAACTTGCCAGCGCTGGTAGTGATCGTGCTGTGCTATCTTTGGATCGGGCTGAACGAGGTGGCCGCGATTGCTGCCGTGACCATCAACAAGACGGCCATGGTGCTGGTCACGATGCGCGAAGGGGCCCGCACCTTGCGCCCGGATCTGGCCGAAATGGCGCAGGTGTTCCGCCTGACGCCCATGGCCCGATTGCGCCACATCGTGTTGCCGCAACTGGCCCCGTTCTTTGCGACAAGCGCGCGGGTCGGACTGGCGATCATCTGGAAAATCGTTCTGGTGGTCGAATTCCTTGGCCGGTCATCAGGCGTCGGGTTCCAGATACACATGAAGTTCCAGATGTTCGAAATCGCGGCCGTCCTTGCCTATGCCCTTGGCTTTGTGGCCGTGATGCTGGCGGTTGACTACCTGATCATCCAGCCGATGGAGCGGCGCGCGAACCTGTGGCGCGCGCAGCCCTAGTCCGGACCAGCTCGATCACAGACGCGCTGCCAACCGTGCACCCTGATCAATGGCACGCTTGGCATCCAGTTCAGCCGCAACATCCGCGCCCCCGATGACATGCGCGGCAATGCCCTGTGTCGCAAGCGCATCGGCCAGACTCCGGTCCGGCACCTGACCTGCGCAAAGGATTACATCATCCACGGCCAAAAGCTCTTCAACGCCATCGCGCTCCATGGTCAGTCCGGCGGCAGAAATGGATCTGTAGGTGACCCCCCCCAGCATCTTGACCTGCTTGGCCTGAAGCGCGGCTCGGTGGATCCAGCCGGTGGTCTTGCCCAATTTACGGCCCGGCTTTTCGGCTTTTCGTTGCAACAACCAAACATCACGCGCCGGGGCCTCGGGCTTTGGCGCGGTCAGGCCACCCGGCGCTTGTGCGGGATCACCGACACCCCATTCCTGCCGCCACAGGGCAAAGTCCTCGGTCGGGCTTTCCCCGGAATGAACCAGAAATTCGGCGACATCGAACCCGATCCCTCCGGCCCCGATGATTGCAACGCGTTTGCCGACCTTGGCCCCACGCAGCACCTCGACGTAGCCCAATGCCCGCTCTTGCCCCGGAATACCCGGATCGCGCGGTGCAACCCCGGTGGCAATCACCACCTCATCAAACCCGGCAACGACCTCGGGCGTGACGTTTTCGGCAAGGCGCTGGTGCACCAATGATTGGTCCAACATGGTAGAGAACCACGCAATCAATCCGCGAAACTCTTCCTTGCCGGGCACGGCTGCTGCCAGATGAAGCTGGCCACCCACCCGGTTGGCCCGATCAAACAGAGTCACATCATGCCCGCGCTGTGCGGCAACGATCGCCGTCATCATGCCTGCCGGCCCCGCCCCCACCACGGCAATGCGTTTGCGATGTGCGGCCGGCGCATAAACCAGTTCCGTCTCATGGCAGGCACGGGGGTTCACAAGACAGCTGGTCAACCTGCCGCTGAAGGTATGATCAAGACAGGCCTGATTGCAGGCGATGCAGGGCGCGATCTCGGCTGCGCGTCCTGCTGCCGCCTTGGCAACGAAATCGGCATCTGCAAGGAACGGCCGGGCCATCGACACCATGTCTGCCTGACCAGAAGCCAGCACATGCTCGCCCACCTCGGGCGTGTTGATACGGTTCGAGGTGATGACAGGGATCCCAACTTCGGGGCGCAGGCGTGCGGTCAGCCATGTAAAGGCCGCGCGGGGCACTGACGTGGCAATCGTCGGCACCCGTGCCTCGTGCCAGCCGATGCCGGTGTTCAAGAGGGTGGCGCCGGCCTGTTCGATCCGTTTCGCCAATTGCACCACTTCGTCCCATGTCGATCCATTGGGCACCAGATCGATCAGGCTGATACGGTAGATCAGGATGAAATCCGGCCCCACGGCGTCGCGCACACGGCGCACCACATCAACAGGCAGGCGCATGCGGTTTTCATATGCCCCCCCCCACCTATCGGTGCGTTGGTTGGTGTGGCGCACCAGAAACTGGTTCAGGAAATACCCTTCCGATCCCATTACCTCGACACCATCATAGCCCGCTTCCTTGGCGCGTAAGGCAGCGGTGACGATGTCGGTGATCTGCTTTTCGATCCCGTCCTCATCCAGCTCTTTCGGCACGAAGGGCGAGATCGGGGATTTGATCGCCGATGGGGCGACACATTCCTTACCATAGGCATAGCGTCCGGCATGCAGGATCTGCATGGCGATCAACCCGCCAGCGGCATGAACCGCGTCGGTCACGCGGCGATGGTTGGCCAGATCGACATCCGCAAACAGACCCGCCGCCCCCGGAAAAACGCCGCCTTCGCGGTTGGGCGCCATACCGCCAGTAACGATCAGCCCCACCCCACCGGCCGCCCGCGCGGCATAGAAGGCTGCGACCCGGCCCCAATCGCCGGTTTCTTCCAGACCGGTGTGCATCGAGCCCATCAGCACCCGGTTGCGCAAGATGACATGGCCCAGATCAAGTGGTGCGAGCAGATGCGGGAAAAGCGACATGGGATCCTCCGGTCGTGTGCCGGGCAGAATGGGGGGCGACCGTCCGCTTGTCACCCGCAACGCGGCGTCACACAGGGTTTAGCCGCCGGTAAGCCCGTTCACCACCCCTGTGGCCTTGCGCATCAACCCGTCCAGCGCCAGCCGCAGGGAATCAACCACAGAGACATAGGAAGCCATGGCATCTGCAGCCCCCGGAATCTGGGCCGAGATCTGTGGCGCCATCAGGTACAGAACCACCGCCAGTGCCGCAAGGATCAGGACCAGCACAAAGCCAGACCGAAACCCTGAACCAGATGACCCGCTTTTGACGGTGCCGGTGTTGTCCAGACTGGCCGCAACCGTGTTGGGGCGCAGCGAAGAATTGATCTCCTCGATATCCGGCAACAGGTCACGGCGGGCCGCCGGGCGCGATTGCGGGACAGGTTCGCCCTTCAGGGCAGCGATCCGTTTCTCCATATCCGACGCTTCGGCAGCAGCAGCCGATGCCGCCGATCCGACCGATACCGATACGGGAGGCGGCAGACCAAGGTCACCTTGCATCTCGATGCCGGTGGCTTCGGCCTTGCGGGCCGCAACCTCGCGCTCGGCCTCTTCACGCAGGACAGAAAGCACGCTTTCGTCCAAGGTCCGCTGGACCGGCAAAGGTGACGACACGGGCGAATGATCGTCATCCTCGTCGCCCTCTGCCTCGACATCCGTCTGCGCGATCGCGGCCGGCACGTCGATTGCTTGTTCAGGCTCGGGCTCGCGATACAGATCGTCCGTCAGATCTTCGACTTGCGCCTCACGGATCTGAAACCATGCGTGGCCACAGTTTGAACATTGCACATCCCGCCCGGTTTCGGGAATGGCGCTGTCGTCGACTTCATATTGGGCGTCACAGTTCGGACAGATCAGGCGCATTCGGCGGAACCTTTCCCGGTTCTCATGGATTTTCATCTGACTCTAGCAACGATACCAGTCAACGCCAAGAGTATGTAGCCATTTTCGCAACACCAGATGATCGGGTGTGATTGTATCCGCCGCAGCTTTGCGCAATTCTGCCCGCGTGCCAAAGGGGGCGGACGGGTGATCGCGTTTGAGAATGTGGCCTACAATTACGGCGGGGGTGAATTGCTCTCGGAGGTGTCATTGCGTTTGGCATCGGGATCGTTTCATTTCCTGACCGGGCCGTCCGGTGCCGGAAAATCGACTTTCCTGAAACTGGCCTATGCCGAATTGCAACCCACTGCCGGACGCGTGACGCTGTTTGACCGCGATGTGCGTGCCATGTCGCGCGACGATGTGGCCCTGAGCCGCAGACGCATTGGCGTTGTGCATCAGGATTGTCAATTTCTGGATCACTTGCCTTTGGCCACCAATGTCACGCTGCCGCTGACGGTGTCGGGCCGCCCCGGTGACGCACAGGATCTGACGGCTCTTCTGGATTGGGTTGGTCTTGGAAGGCTGGCCGACGCCCTGCCGCCGTCCTTGTCGGGCGGTGAACGCCAGCGCGCCGCATTGGCCCGCGCCATCATCATGAGTCCTGATGTCGTTCTTGCTGACGAACCGACAGGCAACCTTGATTGGGACATGTCCTTGCGGTTGCTCACGCTGCTGGTCGAATTGAACCGGATGGGCAAGACCATTCTGGTGGCGACGCATGATATGAACCTGATCCGGCAGGCAAAATCGCAGTTGGCCGCCCGCGTGCTGCGGATCCAGAACCGCAGGGTGCAGCTTGCGGGGGCCGATCTGTGAAGTCCGCATTCACTGCCTTGTTCGCTCCCGACCGTCAGGCTGACCGCGTGGTGCCGCCATCGGGGTTTACCGCCCAGCTGACCGTCTTCACGGCAGGGGCCATGGCGTTTCTGGCGGTTTTTGCGCTTGCCCTGTCGCTGGCTTCAGGTCGGCTTGCGGATCGCTGGGCGTCGGCCCTGGCAGGCACCGCGACCATCCGCATTTCGGCCCCTCCCGAACAGCTTGACACCCAGGTTGCGGCGGTTCTGGCGCTTTTGTCCACGACACCCGGCATCGCATCGGCCCGCGCCTTGGACGCCGCCGAACAGCGGGCGCTACTGGAGCCGTGGTTTGGTCCTGACCTGCCCGTGGACGCCTTGCCGTTGCCGCGCCTTGTGGAAGTGACCGAAGGTTCTCCGGGGTATGACAGCGAAGGCTTGCGCCAACGACTTGCGGCGGAAGCCCCCGGAGCGGTTCTGGACGATCATACCCGCTGGCGCAAACCGATGGCATTGGCTGCCGACCGGTTGCGACTGTTGGGAATGTTGTCCCTGATCCTGATCGCCGGGGCGACGGCGGCGATGATCACGCTTGCCGCCAATGCCGCCCTGTCCGCCAATCTGCAAGTGATCCGCGTGCTGCGTCTGGTCGGGGCCAAGGACAGCTACATCGTGCGCGCCTTTGTAAGACGCTTTACCCTGCGTGCCCTGACCGGGGCCGGCGTCGGTACGGTGTTGGCCATGATCGCGGTGGCCCTTCTTCCCCGTGCCGATGAGGCTGGCGGGTTTCTGACTGGTCTGGGGTTTCAGGGCACCGGATGGCTGCTGCCACTGATGCTCCCGCTCATGGCCGCAATCGTCGCTTTTGCAGCAACCCGCTACGCTGCCTTCCGCACCTTGAAAGGGCTTACGTGATGATCGCCGTGCGTTGGATCCTGTCGGTTCTGTTCAACATCCAGATGTATCTGGCCATGGCGGTTATTGCCGTCGTCTTCGCCCCTTGGGCGCTGTTTTCGCGCGAAGGGGCTTTTGCCGCCTGTCATCTCTTTTGCCGCTGGGTGATCTTTACGGCCCGCATCATGCTGGGATTGAAGGTCGAAGTGCGCGGCACGCCCCCCACCGACGAAGTGGTGGTCGCCGCCAAGCATCAAAGCTTTTTCGACATTCTGGTGATCTTCAACGCCATCCCGCGCGGCAAGTTCATCATGAAACGCGAACTGATCTACACCCCGTTTCTTGGGCAATATGCAATGCGTATCGGCTGCGTGTTCGTGGACCGGGGCAAGCGCGGCGCAGCCATAGCAAAGATGAAGGCCGATGTGGCCAAAAGTGCCGCCGATCCCGGCCAGTTGGTGATTTATCCCCAGGGAACCCGCGTGGCGCCGGGGGTTATCAAGCCCTACAAGGTCGGCTCTGGCCTGTTGTATGAACAACTGGGGCAACCTTGCGTGCCAGTGGCCACCAATATCGGAGTGTTCTGGCCAAAGCGGAGCATCTTGCGCAAACCCGGCACGTGCGTTGTCGATTTCCTGCCCCGGATTGAACCCGGCCTTTCGGTCTCCGACTTCATGAAACGGCTTGAACATGACATCGAAACCACGTCGGATGCCTTGCTGGTGGAAGCGGGCTTTCGTGGCTGAGCCATCATGGCACGAAGCGTCTGCGCGGGGCCTTCATAGTTTGGGTCAGGCCAATTTCAGCGCGACAATTCCTGCCAGAATCATCGCGATACCGATCACCCGCACTGTGTTCACTGGCTCGCCAAACAGGATCACGGCCAGAATGGCTGTTCCCATCGTACCGATCCCGACCCACACCGCATAAGCGGTTCCAACCGGCAGATCCTTCATCGCCAGTGACAAAAGCCAGAAGCTGGCAAGCGCACCAACGATGGTCAAGACCGTTGGAACCGGGCGCGTAAAGCCTTCGGAGTATTTCAACCCGATCGCCCAGCCGGTTTCAAACAGCCCTGCGACAAACACCAAAAGCCAAGGGCTCACGCAGCAAGGCCCTTTGATCCCATTTCGATGAATTTCGCCCGGCGATCCTTGATCAGGGCGTCAGGTTTCTTGCCGGACAACTCTTTCAGCATCGCCTCGATTCCCTTGCCAACAGCCTCGATCGCTTCACGGCGACCACGCTGCGCACCGCCCAAGGGTTCCTTGATGATCCGGTCGATCACGCCCAGCTTTTGCAGGTCTTGCGCCGTGAGGCGCAATGCCTCGGCCGCTTCGCGCATCTTTTCGGCGTCTTTCCACAGGATGGATGCGCAGCCTTCGGGGCTGATCACCGAGTAAACCGAGTGTTCCAGCATCGCGACCCGGTTTGCCGTTGCAA
>JBKBWK010000070.1:0-10550 GCA_046313895.1 Paracoccaceae bacterium | reverse complement strand
TGGCATCGTTGGCAGGCGTCGCACCCGAAGGCTTTACCCAAGTGCAGCTGATCCAGCTGCTGGATGCGCAGCGCACTAATGACGATGCCCGGATCCGGTTGATCCTGTCGCAGGCCGGGCAGAGTGCCGTGTCGCGCAGCGATATGGGCGCGATCGAAGCATCCGGGAACGAGCAGCTTGCAGCCTTGGCCGGTGTTGCGCCGGGCCTCTATACCTCCAACGAATTGCAGCGCCTGATCCGTGCACAGCGCACCGGTGATGACGCTTTGGCCAACTTTATCCTGACCGGCCAGAATCGTGCCGCTGAAAACCCTGCATCGGCGGTGACACCCGGTCAGGTCCAGCTGGCGGCGTTGCTTGGTGTTGACGCATCTGACTACACACTGTCCGAACTGACCCAAATGCACGCGGATCGTTTCAACGACTGATTGTTCTTGCTCAGCGGTCATGGCATTGGGCCAGATAACCTCTGAATAACCTCTGACAATGATGCCCGCACCCTAACAGGCGCGGGCATCACCATTTTTGCTGCCTACCCGGAGTGCACGGCAGTGGAGCCTTGACTCATCCGATGGTGCAGCCTATCACACAGCCAATTCCCCGGAGGCTGTCGCTTCCGGTCCCTTGGCCTTTGCCGGGATCGCCATCCGTCAGCGCGTTGCGCCCACGGGTGCGTTTCGGGTATGCGCTTGGGCACCCCGTCGGCGTCCCTTGGTGGTCGTCGGCACCCGCAGTCAGGAGACGACCATGTTCGAAAGCCTTTCAGACCGCCTTGGCAGCGTCTTTGATCGCCTGACCAAACAGGGCGCGCTGTCCGAGGCTGACGTGATCGCAGCGCTGCGCGAAGTGCGCACCGCCCTGCTGGAAGCGGA
The DNA here is from genome assembly GCA_046313895.1 of Paracoccaceae bacterium. GTDB lineage: Bacteria > Pseudomonadota > Alphaproteobacteria > Rhodobacterales > Rhodobacteraceae > Pseudotabrizicola. Next base: position 9,678 of record JBKBWK010000070.1, on the reverse strand, counting down.
CGTATCCCTGCCCGTCGCGCGTGACTTCATCAAGCGGGTGCAAGACAAGGCGACCGGCGCCGCGGTCACAAAGTCGATCACGCCCGGGCAGATGGTCGTCAAGATCGTCCATGATGAATTGATCCGGGTGCTGGCAGGTGATGAACCGGCCGATGCATTGAAGATCGACAATCCGCCCGCCACGATATTGATGGTGGGTCTGCAAGGGTCGGGCAAGACCACGACGACGGCGAAGCTGGCCAAGCGATTGAAGGACCGCAATGGCAAGCGCGTGTTGCTGGCGTCGCTTGACACCAACCGCCCTGCCGCGATGGAACAGTTGGCCATCCTGGCCGGTCAGGTGGGCGTTGACTCTCTGCCAATCGTCAAGGGCGAGTCTGCGGTGCAGATCGCGCGACGGGCCAAGACGCAAGCTGCGATGGGCGGCTATGACGTGCTGTTTCTGGACACCGCAGGCCGGTTGCACATCGACGAAGTGCTAATGGACGAAGTGCAAGCGGTGCGGGACATCGCCCAGCCGCGCGAGACGCTGTTGGTCGTTGATGGTCTGACCGGGCAGGACGCGGTGAATGTGGCCGCCGAGTTTGACGGCAAGGTCGGGATTTCGGGCGTCGTTCTGACCCGGATGGATGGTGACGGACGCGGCGGTGCGGCACTGTCGATGCGGGCGGTGACCGGCAAGCCGATCCGTTTTGTCGGTCTTGGCGAAAAGATGGACGCTCTGGAGACCTTCGAGGCCGAGCGGGTCGCGGGCCGGATCCTTGGCATGGGCGACATTGTCGCTCTGGTCGAGCGCGCGCAGGAGACGTTCGAGGCTGAACAGGCCGAGCGGATGGCGCGGCGGTTCTCGAAAGGCTTGTTCAACATGAACGACCTCAAGGGCCAGCTGGAGCAGATGCAGAAGATGGGCGGCATGCAGGGGTTGATGGGCATGCTGCCGGGCATGGGCAAGATGGCGAAGCAGGCCGAACAGGCCGGTTTTGACGACAAGATGCTGCGCCGTCAGGTGGCCTTGATCAACTCGATGACCAAAAAGGAACGCGCCAACCCTGACCTGCTGGCCGCCAGCCGCAAAAAGCGGATCGCGGCTGGTGCGGGGCTTGAGGTTCAGGAGTTGAACCGTCTGCTGAAACAGCACAAGCAGATGGCCGAGATGATGAAGAAGATGGGCAAGGGTGGTGGCATGAAGCAGGCCATCAAGCAGATGATGGGCAAGGGTGGCATGCCCGATCCTGCCAAGATGTCGCCCGCCGAACTGGAAGAGGCGGCGAAGGGGATGCGTCAGGGACTGGGGCAGGGCGGTGGATTTCCCGGCATGCCGCGCGGCATGACCCTGCCTTCCGGTCTGTCGGGGCTGATGAAAAAGAAATGACGTCCGCTTTGAACGATCCCGCCACCCGCGCTGCCGAAGTGCTGAAAGAACACCGCCAGTCGATCGACCGGTTGGATGCAATTCTCGTCTACACGCTGGCCGAGCGATTCAAGCGGACGCAGGCGGTGGGGCGGTTGAAAGCCGACCACGACCTGCCGCCAAGCGATCCATCGCGCGAAGCCCGCCAGATCGCGCGGTTGGAGCAGTTGGCGCAAGATGCCGACCTCGACCCTGAATTTGCCAAGAAATTCCTGACCTTCATCATATCCGAAGTCATCAGGCATCACGAACAACTGCAGAAATAACCCAAAACGGCGGGGTGAACCCCGTCCGACCAAACCCAAGGAGACTACCCTATGTCGTTGAAAATCCGTCTGGCCCGTGGTGGCAGCAAAAAGCGGCCGCACTATTCGATCGTTGCCACTGACAGCCGTATGCCGCGCGATGGTCGTTTTCTGGAAAAGCTGGGTGTTTATGACCCGATGCTGGCCAAAGATGACGAAAAGCGTGTTGTGATGAACCTTGACCGGATCAAGGAATTGCTCGCCACCGGCGCACAGCCGACCGACCGCGTTGCCCGTTTTCTGGAGTCGGCGGGTGTGCTTGCGAAAAAGGCCCGCAACAACCCGAAATCCGCGGTCCCCGGCAAGCAGATGGCGGAACGCGCTGCGAAAAAAGCAGCCCGCGCTGCAGCGCCAGCCGAAGAGTGATCGGTTTTTCCGTGGTCCCGCGGGTCGGGACCACGGCCCTTTTGGGGATCCGGCATGACCACGAAACCTGACTTTATCTGTGTCGGCTCTGTCGCGGGCGCTTTTGGCGTGCAAGGGGAAGTGCGGCTGAAATCCTTCTGCGCTGACCCCGAAGCGATTGCAGACTATGGACCGCTTTTTACAGCGGATGGCAGCCGCAGTTTCAGCATCAAGCTGACCCGGCCGGTGGCGGGCGGACTTGGGGCGCGGATTGCGGGGGTCGCGACCAAAGATCAGGCCGATGCCCTGCGCGGCGTTGACCTTTATGTTGATCGGGGGCGTCTGCCATCGCTGCCGGATGATGAATTCTATCACAGCGATCTGATCGGACTGGATGTCTACGACACCGGTGGCGTTCTGCTTGGAACGTTGCGCGCGGTGCACAACCATGGCGCGGGGGATCTGCTGGAAATCTACGCGCCGACCCGAAAGCAGCCTTTGTTGATCCCCTTCACCAAGACCGCTGTTCCAACGGTTGATCTGTCCGCACGCCGCATTGTGGCAGACCTTCCCGAAGGTCTGGACTAACCGGGTTTCCTTCGGCACTCTGCAATCGCAAAGGGCAGGGTGGAATGGAACGCAAAGCGCGGCTTTTGATGGCGGCAACTCTCCTGTTGTATTTCGGTCCGCTTCTGGCGGGTCTGTCCGGTATGGGCTGGTCTGCAACTCCGGTCTTCATCGCCTTGATTGCATTGTGGTTCGTGGTGATGCGCCCGAGCCAGTGGCCGCGCGAGATGTCGGTCTGGACCACGGATCATGTGGTGGCCGCTGCGGCACAGGTGGCAATCAATGCTGTCATCGTCGTGATCCTGTTCGCCATCGGGCGCGGGATTGGCGGCGTTGCGGGCTTTTTGCCGCAAATTTCGCCTTTTGTGCCGGTGGCGCTGTCATTCCTGTCGATCCCTCTGTCCCGGTTGGTGTGGGATCCGGCCAAGGCCGATGAGGTTGACAGATTGATCGAGGGGGCGATCGATCAGTTGAAAGTGGGCACCGATGGTGCGATGCCTCTGAATCCTGACGGGCTGGAAGACCCTATTCTGCAGGCATTGTTGGACCTTCCGTCTGACGTTGACGCAGAGATGACGGCAGAGGCCGTCGATGCCGCCATGCTGGCGCCAGGGGCGTCCTTGCGGTTGTCGCAGATGGAAGATGCGCTGGATTATGCCGACACGCCGCGCCTTGGCTTGCGCAAAGGGTTGATCCTTTGGGCGACGGATCCTTTGCGTCGTCCGGACGACAATCTGAAAGGCATTCAGCAGACGGCGTTTCATGTGGCGCGTGCGGACGCCGATCTTCTCTTGCTGTTTGCCCAGCGTGCCCTGCCCTTGGTGCGGGCGCGGCCCGCATTGCGGTCGTCCTTTCCAGACGGGGAGACGGTCCGCAGGGCCGCGGACGCCTCCTCTCTGGTGACGGTCAAGACAAGCCTTGTCCTGTTGGCCGAGACTTTGGACACCCTGTCTGCGCCGCAGGGGCAATGGCGCGACGACGCCTGAGCCCGCATTTTCCTTTGCGCGCAGAGCGGCGCTTGGCTATGACCGCACCCATGTCCGATGACCTATCCGATGACCCGATGACACCTGCCGCTCCCAGCCGGTCGCATGGCCGGCTGTCGGCGCGGCCTGTCTTGCGCCCCCGCGATCTGATGGACGATGCCCGCGCGGTGCGGGGGGCGTGGCTTGCCCGTGTCATCACCTTGTTTCCGCAGGCCTTTCCGGGGGTGCTGGAGCAGTCTTTGACCGGCAAGGCGATGGACCTTGGCCTGTGGCGTCTGGAAACCTACGATCTGCGCGCCTTTGGCATCGGCAAGCATCGCAACGTTGACGATACTCCGGCCGGTGGTGGGGCGGGCATGGTTTTGCGTGCCGATGTGGTGGACGCGGCCTTTCTTGCGGCAAGTGCGGGCGCCAACCCCGACAGGGACCGCTGGCCCGTGGTCTATCTTTCGCCGCGCGGCAAGCCGTTCGATCAGGCCATGGCGCGGCGCTTTGCGGGCTGCGAAGGGTTGACGCTGCTGTGTGGGCGGTTTGAGGGCGTGGATCAGCGGGTGCTGGATCACCACGCGGTCGAAGAGGTTTCGCTGGGTGATTTTGTGCTGACCGGTGGCGAGATTGCGGCGCAGGCCATTCTGGATGCCTCTGTGCGCCTGTTGCCAGGTGTCTTGGGCAACGCCGAAAGCATCGACGAGGAAAGCCATTCCCACGGCTTGCTGGAACATCCGCACTATACCCGCCCCCCGGAATGGGAAGGGCGGGAAATCCCGCCGGTGCTGCTGTCTGGCGACCATGGCAAGATCGCCAAATGGCGGCGCGCACAGGCCGAGGCGCTGACCGCCGCCCGGCGGCCCGATCTTTGGGCGGCATGGCAGCAAGGACAAAAGCCCCGCACATAAGAGGGGCCGATCCACTGCCTGTGCCCTTGACCGGACCCGTGGCAGACCCTATACGCGGCGGGTCCGGGGTGGAATCGCCCACGGGCCCGTTTTGCATTTTCCGGCCGCCTTTCTTCGGTGGCGATATGGGAAGGCAGGCGGACCAGAAAAGCACGTCTGACCTCTGGCGGGCTCATCCAGTATGATGGGGACCCGGTGAAGACCAAGAGCTCTGAGGCTGCCTCACCTCTGCGGAGCCACCGCAGGATATGAAAGGACCAGGGCCATGAACCTGATCGCCCAACTCGAAGCCGAGCAGATTGCTGCGCTTGGCAAGACCATCCCGGATTTCAAGGCCGGGGATACCGTGCGCGTCGGCTATAAAGTGACCGAAGGCAGCCGTTCGCGGGTTCAGAATTACGAAGGCGTCTGCATCGCCCGTCAAGGTGGCGCAACCATCTCGGCCTCTTTCACCGTGCGCAAGATTTCGTTCGGCGAAGGCGTGGAGCGTGTGTTCCCGCTGTATTCGACCAACATCGACTCGATCGATGTCGTGCGCCGCGGCAAAGTCCGTCGCGCCAAGCTGTATTATCTGCGCACCCGTCGCGGGAAATCGGCGCGTATCTCGGAAGATACGACCTATAAACCGAAATCTGAATAAGGATCGGACCGATGAGAGAAGGCATTCACCCCGACTATCACTTCATCACCGTGAAGATGACCGACGGTTCGACCTATCAGACCCGCTCGACCTATGGCAAGGAAGGCGACAACCTTGCCTTGGACATCGACCCGCTGGCGCACCCGGCGTGGACTGGCGGCAACGCCAAGCTGATGGATACCGGCGGCCGCGTTTCGAAGTTTAAGAACAAATACGCCGGTCTGGGTTTCTGATCCCATCCCGCTGCGTTCTCGATTGGCCCCGCTTCGGCGGGGCTTTTTCATGGGCCTTTATCGCCCAAGTTTCGCCAAGTTGCTCGCGGATATCGGTTCCGAAAACACCCCGCAACGGGAGAATTGGGATGGTCGAAAGCCGTGTTGCCGTACTTGTGGACGGGGACAATATCAGTGTGTCCTTGGCCACAGCGATCATCGAACAGGCGCGTCGGCTCGGCCGGGTGGATGTGGCCCGCGTTTATACCGCCATCACCCAGACATCCGGGTGGAACGCCGCACCGGGATACCGGGTGATCCACTCCGGGTATGGCAAGAACGCCTCTGATCTGCTTCTGAGCATTGATGCAATGGATCTCGCCTTGTCCTCAGGCATCCAATCCTTCGTGATTGCGACGTCGGATGGAGACTTCACGCATCTTGCTGTCCGACTTCGCGAGCGTGGTTTGACCGTCACAGGCATGGGCGAAAGCAAGGCGCCGCAGATCTTTCGTGCCGCCTGTTCAAGTTTTATTGTTTTGAATGGCATCCCTTCGCACGCCCCGCCGCCATCGAAACCGGCGCCCGACGATCTGGACCTCAAGATTCGAGCGATCATCGCGCAGAACAGCGTTAAAGGGCAAGGGATGCGGCTTGATGCCTTGGCACCCAAGATGCACGTTCTGCACGGCACCCAAATCAGCACCTACCCAGACCGGACGTGGCGCGCTTATCTGACCCGCCGCCCACAATTGTATGACCTTGACGAGCGCGGCCCCGGCGCCATGGTTCGCTTCCGGCCAAACGGCTTTGCTCAATAGGCATCACTTGTGGTGCTTGATGGCATCACGCCACGTTCGCGCTTCCCCTTGCGCGGGAACCCGCCTAAAAGAACGGCCAGACCGGGACAAAGGGGCAGGGCATGGCGCATATCATCGTCGTGGGCAATGAAAAGGGCGGTTCGGGTAAATCGACGACCTGCATGCACGTTGCAACGGCGCTCGCCCGGCAGGGCCACAGGGTTGGCGCGCTCGATCTTGACCTGCGGCAAAAGTCTTTCGGCCGATATGTCGAAAACCGTCGTGCTTACATGGCGCGTACTGGCCTGACGCTTGCCACGCCTGACTATCGCGATCTGCCCGATGTGGACGAAGCCAGCCTTGCGCCCGGCGAAAACCCTTTTGATGCCCGCCTTTCGGCGGCTGTGGCAGCCTTGGACCCGGTGTCGGATTTCATCATCATCGACTGTCCGGGTAGCCACACGCGACTGTCGCAGGTGGCCCACAGCCTGGCCGACACACTGATCACACCGCTGAACGACAGCTTTATTGACTTTGACTTGCTGGCGCGGACCGATCCTGACACCGGCAAGGTGAAAGGTCCGTCGATCTATTCCGAAATGGTCTGGAACGCACGCCAGTTGCGGGCGCAGGCAGGGTTGAAGCCGATCGACTGGATCGTGCTGCGCAACCGTCTTGGGGCGCAGCAGATGCACAACAAGAAGAAAGTTGGCGCAGCGCTTGAGGAATTGTCGAAACGCATCGGCTTTCGAGTGTCCCCCGGTTTTTCCGAGAGAGTGATCTTTCGTGAACTGTTCCCGCGCGGTATCACGTTGCTGGACCTGAAAGATACCGGTGTGGATCAGTTGAACATATCCAACATCGCCGCGCGTCAGGAAGTGCGCGACCTGATGCGCGAATTGCGTCTGCCGGGTGTCACACCAGATTTCTGACAAACACAGTTGCGCGGACATCGCGACGGGCCTCGCGGGTGCCGATGCGGGTCAAACGCATTTCGAAGGCGTCCGTTGTGTCGACCTTGGGGGCGAACAGCCCGAACCGTTGAAGCAGGTTGATTGCGAATGCCATGTCGGCCTCCTGTTCCACTGTGTGTCTTTCTATAACGTTGGTATCGCGCCGGGTTGCGGCGAAAACGGGGCAAGCTGGGGCCGGGGTCAAGGCAGGGCGGAAACGGATTGTCGCCGGACTTGAGCCTAATCTCTGCGGATGCCACACAGGCACAGTACCGGAGGATCCCGCATGCCCAACCCCATGTTCGACACCCTGTTTGCGCCATTGGCCGCCCAATCGCGCCCCTTGCTTCATCTGGCCAATGGTCGGATGATCGACGCAATGACCTTTCACGCAATGGTTTGCCGGCTGGCCAATGCGTTGCTGGCCGCAGGTGTGCGGCCCGGCGACCGGGTGGCCGCACAGATCGCAAAATCGCCCGAGGCGTTGGCGCTTTATGCTGCCACGGTGGCTGCAGGCGCGGTGTTCCTGCCGTTGAACCCAGCCTATACCCCGACCGAGGTGGACTATTTTATCGGCAACGCCACACCGCGGGTTTTTGTCTGCGAGCCATCGAAGGTGGCGACCTTGCATCCGATCAGTGAAGCCTACGGTGCGCGCTTGGAAAGCCTGTCCGGCGATAACACGGGCAGCCTGGCTGAGCTTGCTGCGCAACAGGAAAGCACGTTCACGCCGGTGCCGCGCGCCACCGACGATCTGGCCGCCATCCTGTACACGTCGGGCACGACTGGCCGGTCAAAGGGCGCGATGCTCAGCCATGACAATCTATTGTCCAATGCACGGGTTCTCGCAGATTTGTGGCGGTTTACGGCGGAAGACGTTCTGCTGCACGCCTTGCCGATCTTTCACACTCACGGGCTGTTTGTGGCGTCGAACATCAGCCTGCTGACCGGCGGGCAGATGATCTTTCTGCCCGGATTCGACATCGAGCAGGTGATCTCGGCGCTGCCGAGGGCAACGGCAATGATGGGGGTGCCGACCTTCTACACCCGGCTTCTGGACGACCCGCGACTGACCCGTGATCTGGTCGGCCATGTGCGCTTGTTTGTTTCGGGGTCCGCGCCGTTGTTGTCCGAAACCCATGTCGAATTCGAGTCCCGGACGGGCAAGCGCATCCTTGAACGCTACGGCATGACCGAAACCAACATGACCACGTCAAATCCCTATGACGGAAAGCGGCGGGCCGGAACGGTGGGCATGCCCTTGCCGGGGGTCGAGGTGCGGATCATGGCAAATGGTCGCAAGGTCGCGCCGGGCGATGTGGGCGTGATAGAAGTGCGCGGCCCCAACGTGTTTCGGGGGTATTGGCAGATGCCGGAAAAGACGGCCGAGGAATTGCGCCCGGATGGCTGGTTCATCACCGGTGATTTGGCGACCCAAGATGGCGACGGCTACATCACCATCGTCGGCCGGGCGAAAGACATGATCATCACCGGCGGCTTCAATGTCTATCCCAAAGAGGTCGAAGAGGTGCTGGACCCGCTGCCCGGCGTTGCCGAAAGTGCGGTCGTCGGATTGCCGCATCCAGACTTTGGGGAAGGCGTTTTTGCCGTTCTTGCCCGTCAAAAGGGTGCTGAACCTGACCTGTCCTCCATTCAGGCGGCGGTTTCTGAAAGCCTTGCCAAGTTCAAGAATCCCAAGGCTTATGTGGTGGTTGATAGTCTGCCGCGAAACGCGATGGGCAAGGTGCAGAAGGCTGAGTTGCGCAAGGTCTATGGGGCTTGGTTCACGGGCTGATCGTCCATCAGGCGCGCGTTTTCGGAAAATTCAGCCGCGAGAAACCGTTCGAACGCATCAAGATCAACCGGCTCAAATTGCCCGAACCCTTGCATCCAGACGCTGGCAGACCGCATCGCGTCGGGTTCCAGCTTGCACCAGATCACACGCCCCCGCTTTTCGCGGCTGACAAGGCCCGCGTCAGTCAGCACGGTCAGATGTTTTGAAATGGCAGCAAGGCTCATCCGAAACGGTTCGGCCACATCGGTTACGGCCATGTCGTCTTCCAGCAGCATGGACAGGATCGCCCGACGCGTGGGGTCGGCAAGGGCGGCAAACACAGTGGAAATTGGATCAGTCATCGCTTGAATTCTGGCCATGTTGCGGGAAAAAGGTCAACCGTTGGGTTGAGTGTTTGCCTAATGACGGGAGCGCAGCAGAAAATCAACCTAACAGTTGAATATGTGATCGGCACCCCAAGTTGGCGGCAGGTGACAAAATTCCGCATATGGATATTTTTAAGTTGCTGATATATATAAATAAATATCCGTGGTTTGCTTGCTTGACTCGGTGCCGTTCTGACATTAGCACGACGTCAACCATCTTTATGGGGGCAAGACTGGTGTCCGACCCGCGAAATCCGTCCGATGACGTCCGGTTAAAGGCGTTGGAGGCCCGGATTGCCAAGGCGAAGGCAACGGTCGAGCCGACGCCCCACATGAAGAAGGACTTTTCGCAGGCTCAGCTTGCCTGGCGGATGGTTATCGAACTTGTGGCCGGTCTGTTGAT
>JBKBWK010000069.1:0-11560 GCA_046313895.1 Paracoccaceae bacterium | reverse complement strand
GGTTTTGCCAGTTCGAACCCGTTGTCCGGGGCATTGGGTCAAACCTCAGGGTTTTGCGGCGTTCTGGTGGACTTCATCGCCTGCGGGCCCGCTGACCATGGCGCTGGTTTTGACTTCGGTCTGGCCGATATCGCGGCCGGCGAAAGCTATTCCTTCGACATCTTCTATGGCGGCGCTGCCAACAAGACCGCGGCATTGGCGGCCTTGGGCGCTGTCGGGGCAGAGCTGTATTCGATGGGTTGGTCGTCGTCGGACGGCACGGATCAGGATGGCCTCAGCGCCGCCGGAGCGATCACCCCGACCTTCATCTTTGCCTTCAAAGGTGTGGGTGGCACGATCATCGTTCCGCCGCCAAACCCGAACCCGGTTCCGCTGCCAGCCGCTGGCTGGATGCTGCTGGCCGGTCTGGGCGCGCTGGCGGCAAGCCGCCGTCGTCGTAAAGCGGCCTGATTTTCGGTCCAAGATCAATGGCGGGCGCGGAATCGCCCGCCATTTTTGTCCGAAGGTCACACAAGATGCTGAAACACCTTACCATTGCCTCAACCGTGCTGCTGTCCGCGCAGGCGACGTTCGCTCAGGATCAGAAGGGTTGGGTCGAAAGCTGCCAGCCTGACAGTTGCACCCTGTCGCGCGGGTTGGCCGAAGAAGGCACCGGAAAGCAGGTCATGACCATGCTGGTGGCCATTGAAAAAGGCAAGCCGGACGTCCGCTTTGGGGTTGCCTTGCCACTTGGCGTCGCACTAAGCCCCGGAGTGCGGGTGATCCATGGCGACAAGACCACGGACATTCCGTTCGAGGTGTGCTTTCCCGATGGCTGTCGCGCATTGATCACGCTGGATGCGGCGACATTTGCCGCGTTCGCCGCGAACGCATCGGTGGACATCCGGTTCTTTCCGTTCAGCGCCAGCACGCCGGTTGCCCTGACAGCGCCGACCGACGGATTGGCCGACGCGGTGACGGCAGCGGTGCAGAAACTGGACGCAACGCCCTGAAACAGGGCCGACGTGCAGCTTCGCTTGACCCGAAGCCGTGATTGATATACTGCAACCGTGCCCATGTACGGTGGGCAACGCCGGGGCGCCCGGAACAGTAGCGTCCCTTCATCTCTTGCGGGACCATCCCGCATCCAAAGGACGTTCATGATAAAGTTCTCCGACCTCGCGCTAGACCCGCGCGTTTTGCAAGCCGTTATTGATACCGGCTATGAAATCCCTACCCCCATTCAGGCGCAGGCGATCCCCTTCGCCCTGGAGGGCCGCGACGTTCTTGGCATCGCCCAGACCGGCACCGGCAAGACCGCCAGCTTCACACTGCCGATGATCACCCGGCTGGGCCGGGGCCGTGCCCGCGCACGGATGCCGCGGAGCCTTGTGCTTGCGCCCACGCGCGAACTGGCAGCCCAGGTGGCCGAAAACTTCGACACCTATGCCAAGCACACCAAACTGACCAAGGCGCTGCTGATCGGCGGCGTGTCCTTTGGCGAACAGGACAAGCTGATCGACCGGGGCGTGGACGTTCTGATCGCCACGCCGGGCCGGCTGCTGGACCATTTCGAACGCGGCAAACTGCTTTTGACCGGCGTCGAGATCATGGTGGTCGATGAAGCCGACCGCATGTTGGACATGGGCTTCATTCCCGATATCGAGCGGATTTTCCAACTGACGCCGTTCACCCGCCAGACCCTGTTCTTCAGCGCCACCATGGCGCCCGAGATCGAGCGGATCACCAACACATTCCTGACCAACCCGGCACGGGTGCAGGTGGAGCGGCAGAATTCCGCCTCGACCACCATTGAACAGGCGCTGATCCAGTTCACACCATCGCGCAAGGACCGCAGCTTTACCGAAAAGCGTGCCGTTCTGCGCAGCCTGATCAAGGGCGAAGGCGAAGGCTGCACCAACGCGATCATTTTCTGCAACCGCAAGATGGATGTCGATGTTGTTGCCAAGTCCTTGAAGGCGCATGGCTTCAATGCAGCCCCGATCCACGGCGATCTGGAACAGTCGCAGCGCATGAAAACGCTGGATGCCTTCCGCGACGGCAGTCTCCACCTTCTGGTCGCGTCTGACGTGGCCGCACGGGGGCTGGATATTCCGGCTGTCAGCCATGTGTTCAACTTCGATGTGCCCTCGCACCCAGAAGACTATGTGCACCGCATCGGTCGCACGGGTCGGGCGGGGCGTCTGGGCAAGGCCTATACCATTGCTGTGCCGAATGACGACAAATATCTGTCGGCCATTGAAAGCCTTGTGAAACAGCCGATTCCACGCATTGCTGCGCCCGAAGGGGCGCTGACCGGGCTGGACGAATCCTCGTCCGACCGGCCGCGCGAAGCCCGTGGCGACACCCGCAGCAAAGGGCGTGACCGCGACCGGAACCGCAAACCCAAGCGCGATGAAACCGCCGCCCCCGCCAGCATGGTGCCGATCGAACAACCGGTTGTCGCTGTGGCGGAGGTGGTAGCAGAGACCCCCACCCCACGCCGCGACGACCGGCGCGAGGATCGCCGGTCCGAGCGTCGCGACGAAGCCCCGCGCGAAGACCGTCGCCCTGAGCGTCGTGAAGAAGCTCCGCGTGAGCGCCGGGACGACCGCCGCGATGATCGGCGGGATCGACGGGATCATGCTGTCGTCGGGATGGGCGATCATGTGCCCGATTTCATACTGCGCAGTTTCAAGATAGCCTCGGTCACGGCAGACGAGCCGGAAGACGAACCCGCCACCGGCACCGAGGGCTGAAACCCTTTGTCACCAAAACAAAAGGCCCCGCCATCTGGCGGGGCCTTTTGTTTTGAATTTTGTGCGATCAGTCGGCCTGCAAGCGGCTGACAACCACGGTAACTTCGGGCTTTTTGCCGATCTCTTCCATCGTGACCTGACGCACGACCCGGCGCAGGGCTTCATCCAACTTGTCGTCGTCGCGCAGGATCTTTGCCCCCGCCGTTTCCAGAAACGCCGACAGGTCGGCTTCCAGCGTTTCCGCCAAGGATCGCTCGCCGCGGCCGATCTCGGGCAGGCCTGACAGTTCCACCCAAGCCTCGCCCAAGGGCGCGTCGGTTTCGTCCAGAATGACCGTGACCATGGCATGACCATTCAGGGCCATGCGGATGCGGTCGCGCACCACACCGTCCAACGCCCCGATCAGCACATTGCCATCCAGATACAGCCGCCCGGTTTCGATGTATTCGGCCACATGAGGCACCTCGCCGGTGATGTCCATCAGCATGCCATTGGTCGCAATCTCGGCGGCGATTCCCGATTCGGTGGCGATCTTCACGTGTTCGCGCAGATGGCGGTGTTCGCCATGCATCGGGATCAGCATGTCAGGCAACAACAGCCGATGCACATGTTCCAGATCCGGACGATTGGCATGGCCCGAAACATGATACAGGCCGCCCGAGTCATCGACAACATCGACCCCCATTTCGGAAAAGGCGTTCATGACCTTCAACACCGGGCGTTCGTTGCCAGGGATGGTCTTTGACGAAAACAGGAACGTATCACCCTCTTTCATCTGCAACCCCAGATACTTGCCGCGCGACAACTGGCCTGACGCCGCCCGACGTTCGCCTTGCGACCCTGTGACCAGCAGCATCAGGTTGCGACGCGGAATATCCAGCGCCTCTTCCGGCGACACCAGCCGTGGAAAGCCGGTCAACACGCCGGTTTCTTCTGATGCCGACAGCATGCGTCGCATCGACCGACCCAGAACACAGATCGACCGGTCTGACGCCCGCGCGGCTTCCGCAAGGGTTTTCAAACGCGCTACGTTCGACCCGAAGGTCGTCGCCACAACCATCCCGCCCGAGGAGGAGATCAGCTCTTTCAGCGCGGGGCCGAGGGTGGACTCAGACCGCCCCGCATGGGTGGAGAACACATTGGTGGAATCGCACATCAGCGCCTTGATCGGGCGTTCGTCCACAATGGCCTTTATTCTGGCATCGTCCCATGCCTCGCCCACCACCGGATCGTGGTCGATCTTGAAATCAGCGGAATGGAACACGCGGCCTGCCGGTGTGTCGATCACCAGCGCACTGGCCTCGGGGATCGAATGGCTGACCGGCACGAACTGCACGTCAAACGGCCCGGCCTTGACGACCGCAGGACGCGGCTCCACCGTGGTAATCGTGTCGAGCGGCAGACCCATTTCGTCAAGCTTCAGCCGTCCGATGGTGGCGGTGAAGCGGCGGGCATAGACCTTGGCCTTCAGCTTGGGCCACAACAGGCCAAGCGCCCCGATATGGTCTTCGTGCGCATGGGTGATGAAGATCGCCTCGATCCGGTCGCGCCGGGCCTCCAGCCACGAAACGTCAGCCATGATCAGATCAACGCCGGGGCTGCCGTCCATGTCCGGGAAGGTCACGCCCAGATCGACGACGATCAGACGTTCGCGGCCTTCGGGCCCATAGCCATAGACATAGCAATTCATCCCGATCTCGCCCGCGCCACCGAGGGGGAGATAGATCAGACGGTTCACGCTCATGCGGTTTCCTTGTTGAAGTCATGGATCAGGACAAGGCCATGCATGGTCAGATCGTCCTCGATCTTGTGAAATAAATCTGTTCCTTGCGCGAACAAGGAGGCAAGCCCCCCGGTCGCGATAACTTTGGTGGGCCGGTCGCGTTCGCGGCGCACTTCACGCACCACCCCTTCGACCAGACCGATATATCCCCAATACACCCCGGACTGCATGCAGGCTACCGTATTCGTTCCGATGGCTTTGGCCGGTTTGGCCACATCGATATGCGGCAAGGCCGCCGCTGCCATGTGCAGGGCTTCAAGACTCAGGTTCACACCCGGCGCGATCACGCCGCCAACATAGGCGCCGTCATGGTCCACCACGTCAAAGGTGGTGGCCGTGCCGAAATCGACCACGATCAGATCGCCGCCATGGCGGTCATGCGCACCCACCGTATTCACCAGACGATCCGGCCCGACCGTGGTGCCCTGATCGACGCGCGGAGCCACAGGCAACGCACATTCGGGTTTGCCGACCACCAGCGGACGACAATCGTAATAGCGGTTGCACAGCACACGCAGATTGAACACCACGCGCGGAACCGTGCTGGAGATGATGGCTTCGGTGATTGTGGCGTCAGTCCTGCTCAGCATCAGCAGCGAAGACAGCCAGACGAAATATTCGTCCGCCGTGCGCTTGTGATCGGTGGCGATGCGCCATGTAGCGATGAACCGGGCCCCGTCCCAGATCGAGAACACGGTGTTGGTGTTGCCGCAGTCGATGGCGAGTAACATGCTGTCCTCCGGTGTCGGTTCAGAAAAATACCTCGGCGGCGGGAATGGCAACCGGTCCGTCGGACATGCGCAGGACAAGGTTTCCATCGTCGTCGATGGTGTCAAAGATGCCAAGACGGTCCTGCGTGCCGGTGCGCGCCCTGACGACCTCACCCAGACGGGCTGCGTGCGCCAGCCAAGCGGTACGGATCGGGGCGAAGCCTTCACGCCTGAATCGCGTCTCCCAGCCCGCATAGGCCGGGGCCAAATGGCCCAGAAACGCCTCGGGCGTGACCCGTTGCCCGGTTTCGGACAGGATGGAAACCGGTGGCACGGCACCGGATTCCACCAGCGAGGCATCCGGATGGCCTATGAGATTGACACCGATGCCGATGGCAAGGGTCTGGGCCCCTGCGGCGTCCTGTTGGCACTCCAGCAGGATCCCCGCCACCTTTCCCCCCGACAGCAACACGTCATTGGGCCATTTCAGCGCCAATGCTTGCGGTGCACCGGTGACAGCGGTCAGCGCGTCATGCAGCGCAAGGGCTGCCACAAAGCTGCGCAGGGCGATGGTCTGCGGCAGCTCGGTCGGGTGCATGACATGGGTTGCGTAGAAGTTGCCGCGCGGGCTGGCCCACGGGCGCGCACGACGCCCCCGACCTGCGGTCTGCTCGGCCGCCAAAATCCACGCAGGCCCCGCAAGTGACGGGGCCCGGCGGAACGCTTCGGCATTGGTGCTGTCAACCGATGGCAGGGAAAAGCACCCTACCCCGTCGGGCCAGACCTTATCGGACAAGGGCTTCGGCAGCGATGGCTGCGGCAGGTTCGATCCCGAACATATTCACGATTCCCAGCACCATGATCGCTGCCACGCCCATCAGCATCACCCATTGCACCGGGGCCATGTTGCTGGAGGCGGGTTCGCCATCCTTGCCGAAATACATGAAGAACACGATGCGCAGGTAATAGAACGCGCCGATCACCGACGCCACCGCACCTGCAACCGCCAACCAGACCATACCCGCGTCAACGGCGGCTTTCAGCACGTAGAACTTACCGAAAAAGCCCAGCATCGGTGGGACACCGGCAAGGCTGAACATCAACACCAGCACGGCAAGCGCCTTGAGCGGTTCTTTCTTGGAAAACTGGTTCAGGCTTTGGATATCCGTCACCGGGCGGCCGTCCCGTTCCAGCGACAGGATGAAGGCAAAGGTGCCGACGTTCATCGTGACGTAGATCGCCATGTAGATCAGCATGGCCTGAACGCCTGCCGCCGTGCCGGCAGCGAGGCCCATAAGGGCATAGCCCATATGGGCGATCGACGAGTAGGCCATCAGACGCTTGATGTCGCGTTGGCCAATGGCGGCAATCGCGCCAAGGAACATCGACACCACGGCCAGAACCGCCAGAACCTGTCCCCATTCGCCGGGGACGCCACCAAAGGCGTCATGCACCAGACGGGCAATCAGACCCATCGCGGCCGCCTTGGGCGCGGTCGCAAAAAACGCAGTGATCGGCGTGGGCGATCCTTCGTAAACGTCGGGCGTCCACATGTGGAAAGGCGCCGCCGACACCTTGAAGGCAAGCGCCGACAGCATGAACACCAGACCGATGATCAAGCCTGTTGGCACATCAGCCGACAGGGTGGACAGGATCGCCGAAAACTGTGTCGTGCCTGCATAACCATAGGTCAGCGATGCGCCGTAGAGGAACAGGCCCGACGACAGCGCGCCAAGAACGAAATACTTCAGACCGGCTTCGGACGATTTCATGCTGTCGCGGCGCATGGCGGCCACAACGTAAAGCGACAGCGACTGCAGCTCCAGCCCCATGTATAGCGTCATCAGATCGCCCGCCGAGACCATCACCATCATGCCGATGGTGGCCAGAGTCACAAGTATCGGGAACTCAAACCGCAACAGGTCGCGGCGCTGCATGTAGTCTTGCGACATCAGCATCACACAGGCGGCCGAGACAAGGATGATCACCTTGGCAAAGCGCGAGAACGGATCATCAAGGAACAAACCGCCAAAGGCGTCACGCTCGCCCCCGGTCCCCAGCCCGATGAACAGGGCGAGCGCCAGAAACAGGCCCGAGGTGGCCCAGACCAGCGTGGCCGCCGTCTTGTCCTTGCCGCCATAGGCGCCATACATCAGCCCGCCCAGAGCAAAGACCGCCAGAATGAACTCTGGCAGGATGGTGTTGAAATCGTTTGCGGTCATGGTTTCCCGCTCCTTCAGTGCTGGGCAAGCTGCGTGTCACCCGACAGGGGCACGGCAGCCTGATAATCGGTCACAAGGGCGGTGACGCTGGGGCCGATGATATCGGTCACCAGCGCGGGGTAGATGCCCAAAAGCAGGGTCATCGCCACCAAAGGCGCAAAGATCGCCTTTTCGCGGCGGGTCATGTCGGTGATCGACTTCAATGCTTCCTTGATCAACTCGCCCATCATGACGCGGCGGTAAAGCCACAACGCATAGGCCGCCGACAGGATCACCCCCGAGGTCGCCACGGCGGCAACCCAGGTGTTGACCTGGAAAATCCCGACCAGCACAAGGAATTCACCGATAAAGCCCGAGGTGCCCGGCAGGCCGACGTTGGCCATGGTGAAGAACATGAAGATCATCGCATAGGCCGGCATCCGGTTCACCAGACCGCCATAGGCGTCGATCTCACGCGTGTGCATGCGGTCGTAGATCACGCCAACACACAGGAACAAGGCGCCCGAGATGAAACCATGGCTGATCATCTGGAAGATCGCGCCATCAACCCCCTGTTGATTGGCGGCGAAAATCCCCATGGTGACATAACCCATGTGCGCCACCGACGAATAGGCAATCAGCTTCTTCATGTCCGACTGCGCAAGCGCCACAAGGCTGGTGTAAACAATGGCGATGGCCGACATCCACAGCACCAGCGGCGCCATCACATCCGACCCCACCGGGAACATCGGCAGTGAAAAGCGCAGGAAACCGTACCCCCCCATCTTGAGCATGATAGCCGCCAGCACAACCGACCCGGCGGTCGGGGCCTGAACGTGTGCATCCGGCAACCATGTGTGCACCGGCCACATCGGCATCTTCACCGCAAAGCTGGCGAAGAAAGCAAGGAACAGCATGGTCTGCAAACCGCCCACCACCGTGATGCCAAGCACCGAAATGTTGTCAGAGCCGAAGGTGTGGGTCAGCAGCGTGGGGATATCGGTTGTTCCCGCATCCCAATACATCGCGATCATCGCGACAAGCATCAGCACCGAGCCGAGGAAGGTATAGAGGAAGAACTTGAAGGCTGCATAGATCCGCTCTTTCCCGCCCCATATCCCGATGATCAGGAACATCGGGATCAGGCCCGCTTCGAAAAACAGGTAGAACAGCACCAGATCCAGTGCGCAGAACACGCCCAGCATCAGGGTTTCCAGCATCAGAAACGCAATCATGTATTCCTTGACGCGTGTCTGCACATCCCAGGTCGCCCCGATGGTCAGCGGCATCAGGAAGGTCGTGAGCATCACGAACAGCACCGAAATGCCATCAACGCCCATCTTGTATTTCAGGCCAAGGATCCAGTCGTATTCTTCGACGAACTGCATCCCGGTGTTGGCGGGATCAAACCCGGCCAGGATGAACAAAGACACAAGGAAGGTGGCCGTTGTGGCCAGAAGTGCAAGCCATTTGGCATTCTTCTGGGCAGCGGCATCATCGCCACGCAAGAACAGCGCCATGATGACGGCGGCTACAGCGGGGATGAAGGTGATGATGGAAAGCAGATTGTCCATGGTTACTCTTTCGCCCCCTTACACGCCAGACAGCGTCAGCCAGGCGATCAGGACGACAATCCCGATCACCATGGCGAAGGCATAGTGGAAGACATAGCCGGATTGCGCCCGACCGGCGAGACGGGTCAGCATGGGAACAATACCCATGGCCACGCCGTTGATCGACCCGTCAATGACCGTACCATCGCCCTTTTTCCAAAGGAAATTGCCGATCCACTTGGCCGGCCGAACAAAGATCCAGTCGTAGAGCTCGTCAAAATACCACTTGTTCAGCAAGAACAGGTAAAGCGGACGCTGCGCTGTGGCCAGACGACGCGGCAGCGAGGTGTCCTTGATGTAGAACAGCCACGACAGCGCAAAGCCAAGCACCATCGCCACAAACGGGCTGACCTTGACCCAGGTCGGCACCAGATGCGCCTCGTGCAGAACAGTGTTGTCCGGGCCGATGAAGATGGCACCTTTGAGCGCGGTTGCGGCTTGGTGGTCGGCGGCCACAGGCGCAGCCACCTCTGCCGGAACGGCGGCCCCCTCGGCGGGCACGGCTTCGGTGGAGACCACTGCGCCTTCGGCAGGTGCGGCATGACCTTCACCTGCTGTGGCCTCACCATGGACAGCACCAGCTTCAAGTCCGAACCAATTGCGGACCTCGGCTTCGTCGCCAAAGAACACGTTATACCAGATCATGCCTGCGAAGATCGATCCAACCGCCAGCACACCCAAAGGGATAAGCATGACGACAGGGCTTTCATGCGGCTCGTGGGGGTGATCATCTTGGCCGTGACCATGACCATGCCCCACCGTTCCAGCGCGGTTTTCGCCGTAAAAGGTCAGGAACATCAGACGCCATGAATAAAAGCTGGTCATGCCCGCCGCGACCACCAACAGCCAGAACGCATAGTTCGATCCGACATAGGCAGACTCGATCACCGCGTCTTTCGACAAGAACCCGGCAAAGCCGATGTGGGTCAGCGGGATGCCGACGCCTGTGATCGCCAAGGTGCCGATCATCATTGCCCAGAATGTGTAGGGAATCTTTTTACGCAGGCCACCGTAGTTGCGCATGTCCTGTTCGTGATGCGTGGCGTGGATCACCGATCCCGCACCCAGAAACAGCATTGCCTTGAAGAAAGCGTGGGTGAACAGATGGAACATTGCCACCGAATAAACGCCAACCCCCGCCGCCACGAACATGTAGCCAAGCTGTGACATGGTGGAATAAGCGATCACCCGCTTGATGTCGTTCTGCACCAGCCCGATGGTCGCCGCCACAAAGGCGGTCGTGGCCCCAAGAACCGTGATCATGGTGGTGGCACTTGGCGCGAATTCATAAAGCGGCGACATGCGGCAGACAAGAAAGACGCCCGCCGTCACCATGGTTGCCGCGTGGATCAGCGCCGAAACCGGGGTCGGGCCTTCCATGGCGTCGGGCAGCCATGTGTGCAGGAACAACTGCGCCGATTTGCCCATCGCCCCGATGAACAGCAGCACACCGATCAGGTTGGCCGCGTTCCAGTCCGACCACAGGAAGCTCAGGTTCGTGTCGGCAAGCGTCGGGGCTGCGGCAAAAATCTCGTCAAACCGGATCGAGTCCGTCAGGAAAAACAGCGCCATGATACCAAGGGCAAAGCCAAAGTCCCCGACCCGGTTGACCACAAAGGCCTTGATCGCTGCGGCATTCGCGCTTGGCTTTTTGTAATAGAACCCGATCAACAGATAGGACGCGACCCCCACCCCTTCCCAGCCGAAGAACATCTGCACCAGGTTGTCAGACGTGACCAGCGTCAGCATGGCAAAGGTGAAGAACGACAGGTAGGCAAAGAACCGGGCCTTGTAGTGTTCGTGATGGGTCCAATTGTCGTCATGGGCCATGTAGCCAAAGCTGTAGAGGTGAACCAGGGCGGACACCGAGTTCACCACCACCAGCATGATGGCGGTCAAGCGGTCGATGCGGATCGACCATTCGCTGCCCAGCGACCCGGATTCGATCCAGCGCAGCAGTACGACCTTGTAGGTTTCCCCGTCGAAGCCAAGAAAGATGACCCACGACAGCAACGCCGCCAGAAACACCAGCGATGTGGTGATGATCTGGCCGGCACGCTCGCCGATGATGCGCCAGCCAAAGCCGCAGATCAGGGACCCGATCAGCGGGGCAAGAAGGATGATCGTTGCCATTTGCTTTAGCCTTTCATCACGTTGACGTCTTCAACGTCGATCGTTCCACGGTTGCGGAAGAACACGACCAGGATCGCCAGGCCGATGGCCGCCTCGGCCGCCGCAACGGTCAGGATGAACATGGTGAACACCTGCCCCACCAGATCGCCCAGATGGCTGGAAAACGCGACCATGTTGATGTTCACCGCCAAGAGCATCAATTCGATCGACATCAGGATGACGATCACATTTTTCCGGTTCAGGAATATGCCGAAGATGCCGATGACGAACAGCGCCGCCGCGACGTCGGCCGCGAGCCGGTCCCCGAAGAACCGGACCCCCCCGGTGAGCGCCCCGGCCGTCGCCCCGGACCCCACGAGGAGGTAGTTCTCGGACATCAGCT
>JBKBWK010000068.1:0-12193 GCA_046313895.1 Paracoccaceae bacterium | reverse complement strand
GATCATCGCTAAGGGAGCCGGAACATGTCCGAAGCCATCGCCCGCGAAATTGACCGCAGCCACATGCAGGTCAGCGACGAAGTTGCCATCCAGATCACAGGCATGAACAAGTGGTATGGGACGTTCCACGTTCTGCGCGACATCAACATGACCGTGAACCGGGGCGAGAGGATTGTCATCTGCGGTCCCTCGGGGTCTGGCAAATCGACGCTGATCCGCTGCATCAACCGGTTGGAGGAACACCAGCAAGGCCAGATCATCGTCGATGGCACCGAGCTGACCTCTGACCTGAAAAACATCGACAAGGTCCGGTCCGAGGTTGGGATGGTGTTCCAGCACTTCAACCTGTTCCCGCATCTGACCATCCTTGAAAACCTGACGTTGGCCCCGATCTGGGTGCGCAAGACCCCCCGGCGCGAGGCCGAGGAGGTGGCGATGCACTATCTGGGCAAGGTGAAAATCCCGGAACAGGCCCACAAATACCCTGGACAGTTGTCCGGCGGTCAGCAGCAGCGCGTGGCAATCGCGCGGTCCTTGTGCATGAAACCCCGCATCATGCTGTTTGACGAACCCACGTCGGCGCTCGATCCCGAGATGATCAAAGAGGTGCTCGATACCATGATCGAGCTTGCGGAAGAAGGCATGACCATGCTGTGTGTGACGCACGAGATGGGCTTTGCCCAAGCCGTCGCAAACCGTGTGATCTTCATGGATCAGGGCCAGATTGTTGAGCAGAACTCGCCAAAGGAGTTCTTCAACAACCCACAAAGCGACCGGACAAAACTGTTCCTCAGCCAGATTTTAGGGCATTGAAGGGCTTTGGCAGTCCAAAAAAAGGGGCCCCATGGGGCCCCTTTGTGTCGGCAAAGGGTTGTCGGAACCGGTTTTTGGCCTGATCGCCGCCAAGAAAAGGTTGATAGGCTCGCACATGGTGTCTTTCACCACCGACTTCGTGGGCATCGTCGCTGAGGCTTGCGGTGCCGTCAGCGCAAGAGGATCCGGGCTGCAACTGACGCCAGCATTGCGCCAAAGGCAAGGTTTATCCGGCGCGCATCGGATGCGCTACGAAACCGCCGCATCCGCAAATCCCCTGCGAAAGTCCAGATGGTGAACGCCAGCAGGTTATTGAGCGTGAAAACCGCCGTGATCCAGATTACCGGTGCAGGATTGTTGGCCTTGGAGACGGGCAGGAATTGCGTGAACATCAACGCTGTGATCAGATAAGCCTTGGGGCTGATCAGCAGCAGGATCGCCCCGTTCAGCGCGGTTGCCTGTCGTGCCTCGCTGGTGTCCTTTGTGGTACCTGAACGCAGGAATCCGAGGGCCAGCCAAAGCGCGTAGACCGCACCGCCGTAACGCAAAAGGTCGAACAGGATCGGGCTTAGCCGTGCGCGGACCGTGACCTGTTTCCTGCGCAAATGCGCGTTTGTCATACACAATCGTTATGGGACCATCACCGCAATATCCGCGCTTTGGACACCCGCGATGTCCAAATGACCCGCCCACCTGAAACCGCTTGCCGGCCGCCGCAATAGACGTCCGCGCGTTACTCTTCAGCCTTGCCCGCCGCCTTGGTTTTTAGCCGCTCGAGCAATTCTTCCTTGCTGGGGCGCAGGTTCGGGGTTTTGGTCGGGGCCTTGGCCTTCAGCGCTTTGCCTGGCTTTGCGCTAGGGTCTTTCTGGCGACCCTGATCCTTGCTCAGTTTCGGGTTGCCGGTTTTTGCATAATCCATGGCCTTGCGCCTCTCGTCTGGTCCTGTTCATCGTTGAATGCCCGAAACCGCGCACATCCGCAAGGATGCCCGCTGCTTCGGCATGGCCGAACGGATCCGCAGGTCAGGCCATAATCTCGCGTGGGATTATGAAATCATCCACAACACCCTGGCCGAAACCGACGTCAGCCCAGGAGTCTGCCATGAAATCGACGACAAGAGTTGCGCCGGTCGGATAGCGGCCAAAGTCGGGGTTCGCAGGTGCATTTGCGACCAACCGGGACGCAAACTCGGCGATGCCGGGGTTGTGTCCGATCATCATGACCGTATCTGGATCTGCCTTGTGCAACACGGCCAGCATGACCTCGGGCCCGGCATGATAGAGCGCGGGCTTCAACTCAAGCACCGGAGTGCCAGGAAGGGCTGGTGCAATGCCAGACCATGTCTTTCGTGTTCGCAAGGCATCGGAACACAAGACCAGATCCGGAATATACCCGCGGCTGGCCAGCCATTGCCCCAGGTCGGCTGCGGCTGCCTTGCCACGCTCGTTGAGCGGACGATCATGATCGGGTGTCAGGGGGTCATCCCAGCTCGATTTCGCGTGACGCGTCAAGATCAGGCGCTTCATTCCCACTCCCCGGAAAATACGACGGTTAACCCGCCCTGTGGAATCGGCCCATGTGATAGGCCGACTGTTCGGCAAGTCTTGCATAGCCTTGCGACACCGGGCAAGCGCGGCGAACCAAACAGCCTGATCCCAGACAGCCAGATCCCGCCGGTTGATCCAGAAAGGCGTGGCAGGCCGCGACATCATATCCATGGCTCTGCAACGCGCTGACGGGGCAGGCGGTCAGACAGGGTTTGGCGCAGGTATCACATGGCTTGGCGGACGGCTGAAATTCCAATACGCCAGGCAAGATCAGCGCGCCCCTGATGCTGACCAGCAGGCCCTGTGTGCCATGCACCAAAAGCTTGACCGGGCTTTCCCAGATATGGCCTGTGCGCAGCGCCCATGAATAAAACGGATGGTATGGCGGGCCACCAAACGGAAACCGGGCCTTGCCGCCCAGATCGCAGGCCAAGCGTCCGATCACGCGGCGCGACCACTGGTCCACCGGATCTGGCCCGCTCCATTCCGGCTGTGCTTTCAGATGCGCCCAGAAGCCCGGCTCTTTCGGGCCTAGCAGCACCACGCTTTTCGCCCAGTCTGGAAAGTTTTCCTCACCCCGACAGTCAAACCCGCCCAGCACGTCCAGAAAATGCGGATCCAGCGCTTCCGTCAACAGATCAAGGGTCAGCGCAGGCTGTTGCATCTTGTCTGGATCCTTTCACCAAAGGCGCTCTATGCGCCTATAAATCTCTGTGTCAGATCAGCGTCGTACCCGTGGTTTGATCCGCGGTTCGGTGGACCGGATTTGCGATCCTGCCCCATGATCCGTGAACAATTCCAACAGGCAAGCATTTGGAATACGTCCGTCCAGAATCGTGACTGCGCGCGTGCCTTGCTCGATCGCCATCAGCGCGGTTTCCGTTTTGGGAATCATTCCGCCGGAAATGGTACCTTCTTCTGTCATCTGGCGGATTTCTTCTGGCGTGATCTGGGTCATCACCTCGCCCGCTGCATTCTTGACGCCCTGCACATCGGTCAAAAGCAGCAGACGGTCGGCCTGCAACGCCCCGGCAATGGCCCCCGCAGCGGTGTCGCCGTTCACATTGAAGGTTTCATTGTCGGCCATTCCGGTGCCGACCGGGGCGATCACCGGAATGATGCCGGCATTGTACAGGTCGCGCAGCACCTGCACGTTCATCTCGACCGGCCGACCCACGAATCCAAGCTCGGGATCGTCGGCTTCACACACCATCAGGTCGTCATCCTTGCCGGAAATCCCGACTGCGCGACCGCCGGCATCCATTATGGCCTGCACGATACGCTTGTTCACCAGTCCCGACAGGATCATCTCTACCACTTGCACGGTGGCTTTGTCGGTCACCCGCTTGCCCCGCACAAACTCCGATTTGATTCCCAGCTTGGCCAGCATGTCGTTGATCATCGGCCCGCCACCATGCACCACGACCGGGTTCACCCCGACCTGCCGCATCAGCACAATATCGCGCGCGAATTCGGCCATTGCGGCGTCGTCGCCCATGGCATTGCCGCCAAACTTCACCACCACGACCGAGTCTGCGTAGCGTTGCAGGTAGGGCAGGGCTTCGGACAGCATCTTTGCGGTGTTCAGGGCGTCTTGCATGGTCAGGGTCTGCTGCTTCATGGGGGGCCTCCGGGGTTGACTGGTTGGTAGCGTCTTTGCCCCGGCCTGCCAAGCGGTGTGTCCGTCCTTGTCTTTCCCGACCATAAGCGTAGGGTTTGGCCAATCCAAGGAGACACCCATGGTCGAGCAGAAAACCGTTGTCCTGACAGGCGCTTCACGCGGCATTGGCCATGCCACGGTCAAGCGGTTTTCGGCCGAAGGCTGGCGTGTGCTGACCTGCTCCCGGCAGCCCTTTGATGAGCGTTGCCCTTGGCCGGGGGGCGAGGACAATCACATCCAGATCGATCTGGCCGATCCGAACAAGACGATTGCGGCCATCGAAACGATCAAGGCCAAGATCAACGGTCGCCTGCACGCTTTGGTCAACAATGCCGGTATCAGCCCAAAGGGTGCTGACGGCAAGCGCCTGAACACGCTTGAAACCGACTTGCGAACCTGGGGGCAGGTGTTCCACGTCAACTTCTTCTCCTCGGTCATTCTGGCGCGCGGGTTGAAAGATGAACTGGCCGCCGCAAAAGGTTCAGTGGTGAACGTGACCTCGATTGCGGGGGGGCGCGTGCACCCGTTTGCCGGGGCGGCCTATGCCACGTCCAAGGCGGCCCTGGCGGCCCTGACGCGAGAGATGGCGCATGATTTCGGCCCATTGGGGGTGCGTGTGAACGCTATCGCCCCCGGCGAGGTCGAGACAGCGATCTTGTCGCCGGGCACCGACAAGATCGTGGAAGCGCTGCCGATGCGTCGGCTTGGGCAACCCAAGGAAGTGGCCGATGTAATCTGGTTTCTGTGTTCCGATCAATCAAGCTATATTTCCGGCGCCGAGATCGAGGTCAATGGGGCCCAGCACGTCTGACGCTTGACCTGTGCATCCGTGCCCCGCATATGCAGGCAAACCCCGGAGTGACCGATGCTTGACGACGCCGACGATATCCACCCCCTGTTTCACGGCGCGCCCAAGGGGCTGGAGTTCCGCAAACTGCGCAAGCGGTTGGTGCAGCAGGTTCGCGAGGCGATCGAGACATATGGGATGGCACAGGCGGGTGACCGCTGGCTGGTCTGTCTATCGGGGGGCAAGGACAGCTACACGCTGTTGGCGATTCTGCACGAATTGAAATGGCGTGGCCTGCTGCCCGTTGACCTTCTGGCCTGCAATCTTGATCAGGGGCAGCCGGGTTTTCCGGCGACGGTCCTTCCCGATTTTCTGACCCGGATGGGTGTTGACCATCGGATCGAGTATCAGGACACCTATTCGGTCGTCATCGACAAGATCAAGCCCGGGGGCACGATGTGCAGCCTGTGCTCTCGATTGCGGCGCGGAAACCTGTATCGGGTGGCGCGGGAAGAAGGCTGTTCGACTGTCATTCTGGGGCATCATCGGGATGATATCCTTGAGACGTTCTTCATGAACCTGTTCCACGGCGGGCGTCTGGCGTCGATGCCACCGCGCCTGTTGAACGAAGATGGTGATCTGTTCCTGGCCCGTCCACTGGCATTTGTGGCCGAGGCAGATTGCGACCGGTTTGCCCGTGCGATGGGGTATCCGATCATTCCATGCGATCTGTGCGGCAGTCAGGAAGGTTTGCAGCGCGCACAGGTCAAAAAGTTGCTGGATGACTGGGAAGCCCGCGTGCCGGGCCGACGGCAGGTGATGTTCCGCGCCTTGATGAACGTGCGACCGTCGCATCTGGCGGACCCCGGCCTGTTCGATTTCGCCGGCTTGATCCGTCAGGCTGGAACAAATCATGAAAATCTTCTGCAACTTCGGGATGAAGATTAAGTATTCGCTCAGACTCGCCGCCTAGCGTTCAAAGACGAGGGAGCGTTACCCTCGGGCGTTTCGGGGGCGGCATGAACCGTGATCAATCCACAGTCAGCACTGCACGGACGGTGATGCGCCGTGCCTCGGGCGGCGAAGGTCTTGTCCTGTTGCCCGCGCTTTCGTTGGCGGCCTACTGGTTGGGGGGCGAAGGCCCGCTGCTGGTCTTGGCCATTGCGGTCCCGCTGCTTTTTGCCCTGTTCGGCCTGCGGCGCCGTGCCAACCGGGATGCAGCCGGGGCAGCGTGCGCCGATGGCTTGGCGACCGAGGCGCGGTTTGTCGCCAATCTTGATCAGCTACTGGGTAACATGATGATCAGCGGGCGCACGACCGCCTGTTTTGTGATCATGTTTGACGACATGGATGTTCTTATCGATCGGCATGGCCGCTTGGTCCGTGATAAAGTGCTTGCCCGCTGTGCCGAACGGCTAAGCTTGGCGATTCGCGATGGCGATGTCCTGGCCCACCTGTCGGATCAGGCCTATGCCATCAGCCTTGGCCCGGTGCGAGGTATTGATCTGGAAAGTGCGGTTCAAATGGCTGCCCGATTGCAGGCTGCTGCGACCGCACCCATCGTGGTCGAAGACATGACGGTGCATCTGTCGGTGTCCATTGGTTTTTGCATAGCGCAGCGTGCCCCGGCACTGCAGGGCGCGGCGCTTCTTGATGCCGCGCGGGCGGCTGCAGATGAAGCATTGCGAAATGGTCCGGGTGCAATCCGGGCATTTCAGCCCGACATGACGCGCCGGCGCGCGGACCGTGCCGAATTGCGCGCCGGGTTGGAGCAAGCGTTGGATGAGGGCCAGATCCGCCCTTGGTTTCAGCCACAGTTGTCCACTGATACCGGCGAAATCAGCGGGTTCGAGGCTTTGGCCCGTTGGCATCATCCGGATCGAGGTATCGTGCCGCCGTCAGAATTTCTGCCTCTGGTCGAAGATACCGGTCTGACGGAACGATTGGGTGAAGTCATCCTGTACGGTGCTCTGTCGGCACTGACCAGATGGGACAAGGCAGGGCATCAAATTGCGCGGGTTGCGGTAAATTTCTCTGCAGCAGAGTTGCGCAATCCGCGTCTGCCGGAAAAACTGAAATGGGAACTGGACCGCTTTTCTCTGGCCCCGGATCGTCTGACGATTGAGGTCCTTGAAACCGTGGCCGCTCGGTCGGATGAAGATGTTATTGTCACGAATCTGGCGCGGATCGCAGAACTGGGATGTGGCATTGATCTCGATGATTTTGGCACCGGTCAGGCGTCGATCTCCAATATCCGCCGCTTTGCCGTCCGCAGGATCAAGGTTGATCGTTGCTTTGTGACCCACAGCGACACTGACCCCGAACAAAAGAAGATGGTCGCGGCGATCCTGTCGCTCTGCGAACAGCTTGGGCTGGACACTGTCGCCGAGGGCGTCGAAACGCCGGGGGAACATGCAACAGTGGCGCAGTTGGGCTGTGGCCATGTGCAGGGTTTCGGCATCGCGCGACCGATGGCGGTGGAGGAAACCTTTGGCTGGATTGTCCGGCATGAAAAGGGGTTGGCGCAGACGCTGCAGCTTGGTCAAAAGCGTTAGGCGGCGTCGGTTTTGGCTGACACAAGGGCCTACCGGCCAGCGCCCCTCAATGATTTTGGCCCGGTTCTTCCGCGGCAGAAGATCATCCGCGATCAATACTCTTCGGCAAACCCGGAAAACCGCTTGACCTTTGCCGCCCCCTTCTGTTGAACGACCGCTGACCTGAACAATGGCGGCGGAAGTCCCGATGGACGATCAAAACAAGAACCTTATCCTGGCAACCGTGCTGTCCTTTGTGGTCATCATGGTCTGGTTCGTGCTTTTTCCACCGCCCGAACCGGTGGTCGATCCCAATGCCCCCGCAGTCATCGCGACCGATGGGACCACACCACCGGCTGCGGTTACGCCTCAGACGGCAGCGCCCGTTGACAGTGTGGCCCCTGCCGCAGAGGCGCCGCGCCTGACGATCGACACCCCCGAGCTGAAAGGGTCGATTTCCCTGCTGGGTGGCCGTATCGATGATCTTGAACTGAAAACCTACAATCAGACGTTGGCAGACGACTCGGGCATCGTGCGTTTGCTGGCACCTGTCGGACAACCCAATGCGTATTACGCGCTTTTTGGTTGGGGTCCTGCCGGCGCGCTGAATTTCGAAGACGTGCCAGGAGCCAACACCGAATGGATGCCAGCCGGCGGCGGCACCCTTTCGCCCGGTCAACCCGTTACACTGCGCTGGGACAACGGCAAGGGCTTGAACTTTACGCGCCAGATTGCAATTGACGAGCACTTCATGTTCACGGTGACGGAAACCGTGCAGAACACAAGCACGACCGAGGCTCGGTTGTTTCCCTATGGCATCGTTGCTCGGCACGGAAAGCCAACCAACCTTGAGAACTTCTTTGTCAGTCACGAAGGCGTCGTGGCCCGCGCCGACGGAAAATTGACCGAGACGAAGTACGACAAGGTCGCAGACCTACCCCTGGTCGAGCGTGAGGGCGCGCAAGCCGCCGTGGTTGAGGCCACAACCGACGGCTGGATCGGCTTTACCGACAAATACTGGATGACGGTGCTTGTGCCTGAGCAGGGTAAGCCCTTCACCTCGGTCACCAAATTCGTGCCGCAAGCCAACATCTATCAGACCGAAACCCGTCAAGCCGTGGTTGCAGTCGCGCCGGGCGAGACGGTGACTTCCACCCAGCGGCTGTTCGCCGGGGCCAAACAATGGGAAACCATCCGCGCTTACCAGAACACCGGCGCGGTGGAAGCGCAGGGTCAGCCCATCCCCGGCTTTATCGACGCGATCGACTGGGGCTGGTTTTTCTTCCTGACCAAGCCGATCTTCGCGTTGTTGCATTGGCTGAATGCCAACATCGGCAACATGGGGGTGGCAATCATTGCGCTGACCTTCATCCTGAAGTTGCTGGTGCTGCCGCTGGCCTACAAGTCCTATGTCAGCATGGCGCGGATGAAAGAGCTGCAGCCCGAGATGGAGGCGCTGAAAGAACGCGCCGGCGACGACAAGCAGATGATGCAGCGCGAAATGATGAAGCTGTATAAGGACAAGAAGGTAAACCCGGCGGCGGGCTGTTTGCCGATCCTGATCCAGATCCCGATCTTCTTTGCCCTGTACAAGGTGATCTTTGTCACCATCGAATTGCGTCATGCGCCGTTCTTTGGCTGGCTCAACGATCTGTCGGCACCGGATTCCTCCTCAATCTTCAACCTGTTCGGACTGCTGCCGTGGGATGCGCCGGTGCATGGAACGATCCTTGCGCTGATCTTTATCGGTGTGCTGCCGATCTTGCTTGGCATCACGATGTGGTTGCAGCAAAAGCTGAACCCGGCGCCAACCGACCCGGTGCAGCAGCAGATCTTTGCCTTCATGCCGTGGATTTTCATGTTCATGCTTGGTGGGTTTGCCAGTGGTCTGGTGGTCTACTGGATCACCAACAACATCATCACCTTTACCCAACAATATGCGATCATGCGCAGCCATGGGCACAAGCCTGATCTATTCGGCAATATCAAATCCGGCTTCAAGAAAAAACCGCCGGTGCCTGTCGCCGACAAGAGTGTGAAGCCGAAGAAGAAATGATCCGGCTGGCCCATATCTGCCGCCACCCTGTCAAATCCATCGGCTTTGAGGAATTGGCTAGCGCGCCCCTGACCCAAGGGCGCGCTTTGCCGTTCGACAGGGAGTGGGCCGTGGCGCATGATGCGGCAAAGTTCGATGTTCTGGTGTCTTGGGCCCCGAAGATGAACTTTTTGCGCGGTGTCGCTGGTCCGAACCTGATGGCGATCAAGGCCAAGCTTGACGAGGCTGCGCGGCAGGTGACGCTGAGCCATCCCACGGCCGGCAGCATCACGCTCTGCCCGGATACCGACAGCACCGTCCTGATGGATTGGCTGCGGCCTTTGTGGCCGCAAGACCGGCCTGCACCTGTGCGTGTCGTTCATCTGCCGGGGCAAGCGATGACCGATTGGCCGGATCCGTTCGTCGCTGTGCTGAACGCAGCGTCAAACGCGGACCTGGGGCACCGGATGGGCGTGGATCTTTCGATCCATCGCTGGCGCGGCAACCTGTGGCTGGACGGGCTTGACGCTTGGGACGAATGGGGTCTGGTGGGCAAGACCATTCGTATCGGTGGATCAGAGCTGCGCATCGAACAACGGATCACACGCTGCAAGGCCACGACCGTGAACCCCGATACCGGGATATCTGATGCCGATACACTTGGCGCACTACAAACATTCTTTGGCCATCAGGACTTTGGTACCTACGCCGTGGTAACAAAGTCGGGCCCCATCGCCATTGGCGATTCAGTGGAGGTGCTATGAGCACGCTGCGCTTTCCCTTGGCGGAACAGCCCGATGATCTGACCCGCGAACGCGGGCGGCTTTTGTTTGCCGGGCCCGTCGATTTCGTGAAGGGTGTGGTTGCCATGTCCGGCCTTCCCCCGGCCGATCGGGTTGAGGTGTGCTTTGCCGGTCGGTCAAACGTGGGCAAGTCCAGCCTGATCAACGCGCTCACGGGCCGAAAAACTCTGGCGCGGGCATCCAACACGCCCGGCCGGACGCAAGAGATCAACTTTTTTGCCCTTGGCGCAGATCGTTACATGGTGGACTTGCCGGGGTATGGCTATGCCGAGGCCCCGGTGGCGATTGTGGCAAAGTGGCAGGCCTTGCTGCGATCTTATCTTCAGGGGCGGCAGACACTCCGGCGCGCCTTTGTGCTGGTCGATATGCGCCACGGCATCAAGGCGGTCGATCAGGAAATTCTGACCCTGCTCGACAAATCGGCTGTGACGTTTCAGGTTGTTCTGACAAAGGCTGACAAGGTCAATCTGGCGACGCGCGAAGAGACGATTCTGCAAGTGCAGGCTGCGCTGACGAAACATCCAGCCGCCTATCCCGAAATTGTTGTCACCAGTTCCGAAAAAGGCGAGGGCATCGAAACCCTACGCGCCATCATCGCGATGCTGGAGTAGGGCGTCATGCTGGGGGTCCGCCCCCGGCACCGGGTCATAGCCATGGCCTCCCCATGGATGGCAGCGGCAAATGCGATGTGCCGTAAGGTAGCCGCCCTTCAGTCCACCGTGGCGCTGCAACGCTTCCAGCGCATAGGCCGAGCAGGTCGGTTGATAACGGCAGCCATGGCCTACCCAAGGCGACAGAAACAGCCGGTAGGCACGGACAGGCAGAGCAACCAGATGGGCCAGCGGTGTCATCCCTGCACCTTGTGAATGGCGCGCAGGGCGGTTTCCAGATCGGTCAACAGCGTCGCAAAGGGTCGGTCAGTCGTGACACCAGGACGGGCAACCAGAACATAATCCCATCCGGGTTGCCCCAGCATTGGCAAGATCGCACGCGCCACTTCGCGCAGACGGCGTTTGGCGCGGTTGCGCAAGACCGCATTGCCGATTTTTTTCGAGGCGGTAAAGCCCACCTGAACGCCAGTCTTGCCATCATTGCGAAATCGCGCCTGAACCAAGAAACCGCCAGCACTCTGCCGTCGGGATGATGCTGCACGCAAAAACTCGGGCCGATGGCGCATGGTCGTCACGCAAAACGAAACCGCCGGAGACGCTAAGGGCGACTCGGCTATTGTGCCTTGGCCCGTGTCCTCCGACGGTGTCATATCTTTCAAATCCATCTGCGACCCGGCAAGGGCCGGTCGGATTATGCCGACAGCTTATGACGGCCCTTGGCGCGACGGGCGGCCAACACCAGACGACCACCTTTGGTGGCCATACGGGCGCGGAAACCATGGCGGCGCTTGCGAACCAGGTTGGACGGTTGGTATGTGCGCTTCATAGCGGCTCTCCATCAGACAGCTTGCCCGAACCCCAAAGGATTCGAGGGCAGGGAACTTCAAGTCCGTCTTTTACGCAGGCTTTCGGCCCAAGTCAACGCAGACCACACGGATTTCCTGCAACATTTCACTGTCACCCATCTGCTTTGGGACGGTGCTGGGTGCAACGGCCTGATTGTCCACCGGTCAGAGGGCAGCGTTCGATCAAGGCGGCGTGAAGCCCCTATCGCCGGTTGCATCGCCACGCCATGGTGGCGCGGCAAGACGTCCCGAGGATCGCATGACCCAAAGCTCACCCTTCCGTACCCGCTGGCTGCGTCGATTGCCGTTTCTGGTGATCGTTTTGGCGGCGATCATTGGCGCCTTCACTTTGCGCGATCTGCTGAGTTTTGACGCCTTGGCACAGCACCGCGACACGTTGCTTGGCTTTCGGGACGCCAACTTTTTGCTCGCAAGTCTGGCGTTTTTGACGGGCTATGTGATCATTGTTGCCTTCAGCCTTCCGGGGGCGACGATCGCGACCTTGACCGGGGGGCTACTATTCGGACTGTTTCCCGGCGTGTTCTACAACGTTGGTGC
>JBKBWK010000067.1:0-13465 GCA_046313895.1 Paracoccaceae bacterium | reverse complement strand
CACAGAGCATTCTGGACATGGGCGCCGAGGGCAAACGCGCGACGGCCGAGGCCAGCTTTGGCTTCTTCAAGGAACAGGAAACCCGGCTCTCGCAACAGATTGCGGCTCTGGAGACTGAAATCGTCACCTATCGGGATGCAAATCGCAGTTCGCTTCCCGGCGTGCGTGAGGCCAGACAAGACGAAATCGCGCAACTTGAAACGACGATTCGTGGTCTTGAACAGGAATTTGCTGCACTACAAAGCGAGGACGCACAGATTCGTGCGCAACCAACTTTGCGCGCGACCGACCGTCGGCGCGTCGAAGACATCTCTCAACGCCTTGCAGTTCTGACCGCGCAACGCATCCCGTTGACAGACCGCAAGGCCAAACTTGAGGCCGACCTTGGTGACACCGCACAAGTTGAGCGCGCTTTGTCAGCATATGACCGCCAACTGCGGCAGTTACAGGACCAATACACCGTGGTTTCGCAGCGCATGGCGCAAGCGGAAACCGCCCAAAGCCTTGCCTCACGACAGCAAACGGAGCGATTTTCTTTGCTGGAACGGGCCATCACGCCGGAATATCCGGTCGGCTCGGGGGCAAAAAAGATTGCCGTTGCAGGGATGATTGCCAGCGTGGGCCTTGGTCTGGTGCTTGCTTTCGTGCTGGACCTTCTGAAACCCGCAATCCGGACGTCGGCCCAGATGGAGCGCGAGTTGAACCTGAGGCCAATCGTGGCCATACCAAATGTCACCCGTCGCAGCCGCAAGCTATCGGGGCGAAAGTTGCCATCGTGACGGGAAACCAGCGCATCGGGTCGATGGCCTGCCGTGGGATGGACGTTTTGAGTGCGTGTGGAAGCAGGATGGTATCTGGGGCGCCGTACCTTCGGCGCGGCCGGTCGCTTCGCCGTCCCGGCTGCCGCAGGCGGGCAAAGCCCTTGCATGCTTGGTCTGCAAGGACGATCCTGCACGCGGATGCCATTTGTGTAGCCGGGATGCGGAGCCACCGTTGAAGATCGCTTATCTGGTCAACACCTATCCTCGGGCGTCACACACCTTTATCCGACGCGAGATTCAGGCCCTTGAACGTTTGGGCTGGAAGGTGAGCCGCTTTGCCATGCGGTCAGAGCGGGCAAGTCTGGTGGACTCCGGCGACATCGCGGAAGATGCGCGTACGGAACATATCCTTGAGATGAGTGTCGGGCGGCTTGCGCTGTCTGCCTTTGGCTGGATGGGCAGACATCCGCGGGGGACAATACGCGCCCTTACCCTTGCCCTGTCTTGTGGTCTGCGGGGGATGGGTGGAACGCCCGGAACAGGTGGGCCACTGCGCCATCTGATCTATCTGATCGAAGCCGCCCACTTGGCGCGACGCTGCCATGATTTGCGACTCCCGCATTTACATGCCCATTTCGGAACCAATTCGGCGACGGTTGCCATGCTGGCGTCGCTTATGGGCGGACCGGGCTATTCCTTCACCGTCCACGGCCCCGAGGAATTCGACGCTCCGCGCGCACTGTCGCTGGGGACAAAGGTGGATCATGCGCGGTTCACAGTGGCCATCTCCAGCTTTGGCCGGAGTCAACTGTGCCGCTGGTCTGACGCCGACAACTGGTCACGTCTGCATGTCGTGCACTGCGGGATCGAACCCTGGCGCTTTCCCGAACCTGCCCCGCTTCCGCAGGGCGGCCCGCATCTTGTCGCCATCGGGCGGCTGTCTGAACAAAAGGGTTTCACCCTGTTGATCGACGCTATGGCCCTGATTGCGCGGGATTTGCCAGACCTGCGATTGACCTTGGTGGGCGATGGCGAATTGCGTCCGCAAATTGAAGCTGCCCTCGCCCGTCATGGGCTTGCCGGACGCGTGACCTTGACCGGCTGGCTTGACGAAGCCGGCGTTCGTGATGCTTTGGCGGCATCGCAAGCCCTGATCGTGCCTTCCTTTGCCGAGGGCCTTCCCATGGTCATCATGGAGGCCATGGCAGCGGGTCGCCCCGTGATCGCCACCGCCATTGCTGGCATACCCGAACTGGTCACGCCCGATACCGGCTGGATGGTGCCGGCTGGCGACGTGGATGCGTTGGCGCAGGCGATGCGGGCGATCGCATCGACCCCCGTTGACCAATTGTCAAACATGGGGCACGCCGCACGACAGCGCGTTTTCAAGAGGCACGCGATCGACCGCGAGGCCGAAAAACTGACCGTTCTCTTTGCCAGTAAGGGCAAACCCTGATGTCAGCCCCTTTTACCCTTGTCTGCGCAAGCAACTCTGACACCATCCTGTCGGCCAATCTTGCGGCCTCGCCCGTGGTTCAGGCCGGTGCCGCCTTGCACATCGAACGGAACGCGCCGACAGCGCCCATCGCCTATAACCGCGGCCTGGCTAGGACCGATTCCGAAATCGTGATCTTTGTCCATCACGACGTCTATCTGCCCAAAGGCTGGGAGGCGGTTCTGGCCCGAAGGCTGGCGGAATTGACCTTGCGCGATCCGAATTGGGTCTTGGCCGGGGCCTACGGCGTCGCCGCAGATTACCGTCAATTCGGACCCGTCTGGACCTCATCGCTGGGCCAGATTATCGGCCGCGTGCCTTTGCAGCCCGAACCCGTGGTCAGTTTTGATGAAATGCTGATCATCTTGCGGCGGTCGTCGCAGTTGCGGTTTGATGAAACGCAACCGGGCTGGCACATGTATGGCACGGATATTGTCTGTCAGGCCCGGGCGGCCGGAGGCGCAGCCTATGCCATCGGCCTGCCCTGCATCCACAACGACCGCTTTCACGGCGCACTCGGGCCGGATTTCACCGAAAGTTACCGTTGGATGCAGGCGAAATGGCCGCAGTTCCTGCCGCTGCAGACGCCTGTCACCAAAATCAGCCGCTCTGGCCTGCATCTGATGCGCGAACGCTGGAACATGCGAAAATCCATCGAAATGCGCGAAGGCGATGCAGTTGATATTGGGGCGCCTCCGGCAGAACTGGCTGTGCGCTGCGGTTGGACGGACCTGACGCCTGCCGCCGAACACAGCTAAAGCTGCCGGATCGCTTCGGCCACGGCCAAAGCCAACGCCTGATGCGAGTCTGACTCGAAATGGATGCCATCCTGCGTGCTGACGGCAATCACGTCGCCCGCGTTCAAAAAACCGATCCCGCGCGCCGTTGCCAAAGCCTGATAGCGCACCGCAAG
Source organism: Paracoccaceae bacterium (assembly GCA_046313895.1). Taxonomy (GTDB): domain Bacteria; phylum Pseudomonadota; class Alphaproteobacteria; order Rhodobacterales; family Rhodobacteraceae; genus Pseudotabrizicola. The sequence goes on along the minus strand of JBKBWK010000067.1, from coordinate 10,296 downwards.
ACCCCTGCTGCGTTCGGCGGCACCCAGAAATTCGCCTGCGATAGGGCCGACCTCTTCGACCGGGGGCGGACAGATCAAAAGCACCTTGAAACCACCATGGCGTGCCTGCATCTCAAGGCTGAGAGCGATGTCCACCAATCCGGCCATACCGGCTGTCACCGACTCGGGCGTCGCGGAAAAGCGGGCCTTCACGTCATTGGTTCCCAGCATGATCGTCAACACGTCTACAGGCCCATGGCTTTGCAGTGCGATCTTCAATCCATCCTGCCCGTTCATATGGTCGCCCATCACTGGGTCGCTGAATTGCGCTGTGCGCCCCGGCAACCCCTCTTCTGCCAGCTCCCAACCTGACCCCAGGGCCCGCCAGCACAGGTGTGGCCATCGCACATCGGGACCAAAGCGATGATACGCGCCCCGTTCGATAATCGGTGGGGTGCCATGGGTATTGCTGTCCCCAAAGGTCAAAAGAAACGGCATATCATCCTCCGCAGGCTGTTTATGGGCACGCTAAGGCCAGAAACTGCGCGGGTAAATGCCCCTTCCCCCTTGGCCTTTGCGTGACCCACGCGCATATAAGGGGCAAAGTTCCAGCCAGATGGGGGATCGGATGTTCAGCCTGGGCGAAACGACTGCCGCACCAAAAAACGACGTGATCAAAGACAGCAACGAGGCCGGCTTCATGGCCGATGTGATCGAGGCCAGCCGAGAGGTTCCGGTCATCGTCGATTTCTGGGCGCCTTGGTGTGGTCCGTGCAAGACCCTTGGCCCCGCGCTTGAGGCTGCGGTCAAGGCCGAGGGCGGCAAGGTCCGCATGGTCAAGGTCAACGTCGATGAAAACCAGATGATCGCCGGACAGTTGCGCATCCAGTCGATCCCAACTGTTTTTGCCTTCTGGCAAGGCCAACCGGTGGACGGTTTTCAGGGCGCCCTGCCGGGATCGGAAATCAAGAAATTCATCGACCGGGTCAAGGCGCTTGGCGGAGATGGCGGGCTGGCCGAGGCGATCGAGGCTGCTGAACAGATGCTGACCGAAGGGGCCGCCGTCGATGCCGCCGATACATTTGCCGCGATCCTTGGCGAAGAGCCGGAAAACGCCCCGGCCTATGGCGGACTGATCCGGGCCCATCTGGCGCTTGGGAACCTTGAGCAGGCTGAAACCTTTGCCACGAACGCGCCAAAGGCGATTGCGTCCGCCAAGGAGGTGGAAGCCGCCCGTGCCCAGATTGAACTTGCAAAACAGGCCGCCAGCGCCGGACCGGAACACGATCTGCGCATGGCAGTAGAGGCGGATCCGGCAAACCATCAGGCACGCTTTGACTATGCGGCGGCCCTTCTGGCGGCAAGCAAGACCGAAGAGGCGGTGGACCAGCTTCTGGAACTGTTCCGTCAGGATCGCGAATGGAATGACGGGGCGGCCAAGACCCAACTTTTTACGATTTTCGACGCACTTCCGGTGAAAGACCCGATCGTGCTGAAGGGCAGGCGTCGGCTTTCGTCGATGATATTTGCCTGATGCAACTTGCGACCTAAATCTCAGAACATGTTCAAAGCATCAGACTTGCCCGATACGATCCCGGTGTTTCCCTTGCCCGGCGCGCTTATGCTGCCGCGGGCAAGATTGCCCTTGCACATCTTTGAGCCGCGATACCTCGCGATGATCGAAGATTGCATGAAAACCAAGACACGTCTGATCGGCATGATACAACCGCGCGGCACGCCGGGCGGGGAAAAACGGCTGCAAAGCATTGGCTGCGCGGGGCGTCTGACCGGGTTCTCCGAAACCGAGGATGGTCGTTACATGATCACCTTGTCCGGAATGTCGCGCTTTCGCATCAAGGAAGAGATTCAGGGCTTTACCCCCTATCGCCGGTGTCAGGTGGAATGGGCGCCTTTCATCCGGGATCTGAGCCGCGAGGAGGAGAATGACCCTGGCTTCGATCGTTCCGGTTTTCTGGACTTGCTGGGGCGTTACCTGACCACGTTGAACCTCTCTACCGACTGGGACAGTCTGAAAGACGCCGAAACGGAACTTCTGATCAATTCGCTGTCCATGCTGTGCCCCTTTACGCCAGAAGACAAGCAGGCCTTGCTGGAGGCACCGTCCCTGTCCACCCGGCGTGAAACGCTGGTGACTCTGATCGAATTTGCCCTGCGCGGCGGGGCCAATGACGAGGTGATGCAATGACAGAGGAACCCTCTGGCCCAATCCAGAGCATTGACCCCCGGATGCTGGAAAGTCTGGTCTGCCCCATAAGCCACGCGGTTCTCAGCTATGATGCTGCGCGACAGGAACTGGTATCGAAAGCCGCCCATCTGGCCTTTCCGATCCGGGATGGTATTCCTGTGATGCTGGTGTCCGAAGCGCGCGCGCTGGACTGAGTCTGGTCAAGCAAAGACCCCATGGCAAAACCAGCCTGACGACACTTCGCCGCCGTAGGCGTAGAACAACCAAAGGCGATCCCCGCCGTCAACCTCGGTCCGCCAATAATCGCGCGGGCCTGATCGCCATTGCGGGTCGTCAAGCCACCATTCCGGCATCAGGCGTTCTGCGCCAATCGCCACCCGAACCACAAGGTCCCGACCCCGCCAGCGAAACCGCGCCGGTGGTGTGCTGACATCCGGGGCCTGCACGGGTTCGGGTCGGAAAAGCAGGATGGGCCGGGGGGCGGAGGGGCGGGGCCACGGCGCAGGGGCGGGTGAGCACCACGCCGCCGCCAGCGTATTGGCGGTCTTGCCGGGAATATGCGTGCTGGCCGGGTGCAACCGCGTAACGGCTTCGGGTCCGATCTTTGCGCCCAGCCTGCCGATCAGATCGTCCAGCGCGACCGCAGAAGCCGGACCAGAGGCGTCGTGCGAGATCATCAACGTCCCCCGACTTTGCTGCTGGGGCATGGTTTCACTCTGCGGTACGACAAGCCGCAGACGATCAATGCCCAGCCCGGCGTCGATGGCATCCAGTTTCAGGGCCAGAAGCGGACGGATACGATCCGGGTCGGGCGTGGCGCGGGCAAGGCTGACCTCGACCTCACTGATCTGCCCATCGCTGCGATGCGCCTCAAGCCGCACCCGCCGTGCGCCCTGCCCGGCCGCCTGCAATTTGGCGCAAAGCGGCGGCAGCAACCGGTCCACCCCGGCGGCAATATCTTCGCGCAGACCAATCGGATCGGGAAAGCTGAGCCGGACGGCGAACAGTGGCGGGGCGGCGGCGGGATTCACCGGCTCTGGCTCGAACCCAAGCGCCTGATCCAGACGGCGCAGAACCTCGGCGCCAAAGCGGCGGGCAAGGGCTGCACGCGGCATGTCGATGATATCCTGCACCCGGCGCAATCCCAGACGCGCCAATCCCTCGACCGTTTCTGGTGACAAACGTAGCGCCGCCAAGGGCATGGGGCCAAGCACCTGCCGCATCTGACCCGGCGCAGCAATCATCGCGCCGGACGGATGGGACGCCCCCGACGCCCCCCCAACCCTGTCATGCCGCGCAGCCCGCGACCGGGTGGCGCGCGCCTCTTGCCGGATTTCGGATCCGCTGCGAAAGGGGGCAGGGTTCATCTGATCGGAATACCGCGCCATGGCCCAGGCTGCACCACGGCTGTCGGCAATGCCGGCCCTGACCGTCAGACGCAGATCTGCACAATCGGCTTCGATCTGCTGTACCAACCCCTGTTCGCCGCCAAACAGATGCGCGCAGCCTGTCAGGTCCAGCACGATCGCATCCGGCAGGTCCGGCGCAACCCACGGGCTGAACTTGCCCGCCCATCGGCACAACGCCCGCAGGAATACCTCATCCGCACCGGTGTTTTCGGGGGCGGTCAGCAGCGCCGGACACATCGCCATCGCGTCGCGCAACGCCTGCCCCTGACGCAAGCCTGCAGCCTCGGCCTCGGGGGCCAGCGAGACAAGGGTCTGCGCGCCCCGCCTTTCGCCCACAACGGCAAACGGCAGCATCGGCGCATCATGGCGCTGCCGCAACAGGCGGTCTGCAGCCAGCCGGGGAAACCACAGGGACAAAATACGCCGAAGCGCCATAGCGATTCCGATAAATGTTCACTTTATGTTCCAACGTACTGTAGTCCGCTTCCGGCGACGAGTCTTCTTCAGGTGGCAATGACATTCGCGTGATTGCGCGCGTGTGGCGATCAACGTCACTTTCGCGACAAGATGTCTCGCCTATAGTGAGATGTCATTTTACAGCGGGGAGCCAGTGAAGATGAAGTTGATCACCAAAAGCCTGATTGCCGGACTCGTCCTGGTGGCGGGTGTTGCCGTTGCAAAAGAAGGTGTGCAAGACCCAACGGTGAAAGCCCGTATGGATCTGATGAGCACCATCGGCATGAACACCAAGGTGTTGGGGGACATGGCCGGTGAAAAGACCGCCTTTGACGCTGCCGCCGCACAAAACGCGAAAGACACCCTTGTGGCTGCGTCAGCAGAAATCGCGGCCAAGTTTGAACCACAGGCAACAGACCCGGTGTCAGAGGCCAAGCCGGAAATCTGGACCACTTGGGATGCCTTTGTGGCCAAAGCGGGTGCTTTGAATACTGCGGCTACAGCCCTTGATCCGTCCTCTCTGGACAGCGTCAAGGCGGGTATGGGTGGCATTGGCGGCGCTTGCAAGGACTGCCATTCCACATATCGCATGTAAGCAATCGGCATCTGACAGGCATGAAGGCTCCCGCAGATAGGGAGCCTTTTTCACGTCAGGTGCAATGGACCCGCGTGATGACCTCTTTGGCGTCGATTTCGATGTTCAGCCGATCTGGGCGGTAATCCATCGTCACCGCCATACCCGGACGAATGATGCGGGTTTCCTGCGCGAACTTCATCGTCTGCAGGACGGAAGCTGACTGACCAACCAGACCTTGCAGAGCGTCCGCGCCACAGGCTGAAAGATCCGGCCCCTCCGGCACGGTGGGTTGACAAGCAGCCAACAGGAGACTGGCACACAAGGCGCTCGCGGTTTGACGCATGACACTGCCTTTCTCGATCACAAGACGGGCAAAGGATCAGACCCGTGCAGATCAAATGGGTATTGAACCTGCCAAACATCAAGCCTCTTGTGGCACCGTTGCCCGGCAGAAATGTCCGGGCCAGACCGTGGAAAGCCAAAAGTCGCCCGCTTGCCCCGGATAGAAGCCGCCAAAGGCACAGGATCGCGCAAAGAAAATTGCCTGTGGACGGGTACAACGGCTTGCCTTGCCAAACGCTTTCCCCCAGCCTGCCCGCAAACCAGACAGGAGTTCCCCGATGCGCACCCGTGCCGCCGTTGCCCTTGCCCCCGGCAGGCCTTTGACCGTGATGGAGGTCAATCTGGCCGACCCCAAAGAGGGTGAGGTTCTGGTCGAGATCAAGGCGACAGGCATTTGCCACACCGACGAATTCACCCTGTCCGGGGCCGATCCCGAAGGGCTGTTTCCGGCAATTCTTGGTCACGAAGGGGCTGGCGTGGTCATTGCCTGCGGGCCAGGCGTCAAAAGCCTGAAGCCCGGCGATCACGTCATTCCGCTTTATACGCCGGAATGTCGCGAATGTCCGTCCTGTCTAAGCCAGAAAACGAACCTTTGCACCGCCATCCGGTCTACGCAGGGCCAAGGGCTTTTGCCTGATGGCACCACACGGTTTTCCATGCTCGATGGCACGCCGATCCATCACTACATGGGGTGCTCGACCTTTGCCAACCACACGGTCGTGCCTGAAATTGCCTTGGCCAAGGTGCGTGACGACGCGCCGTTCGACAAGATCTGCTACATTGGCTGTGGTGTCACCACCGGCATCGGTGCGGTGCTGAACACGGCCAAGGTGGAAATCGGCGCGAAAGCCGTGGTGTTCGGCCTTGGCGGCATCGGATTGAATGTGATTCAGGGCCTGAAAATGGCTGGGGCCGATATGATCATCGGCGTTGACTTGAACAACGACAAGAAAGAATGGGGCGAGCGGTTCGGCATGACCCATTTCGTCAACCCCAAGGACATCGAAGGATCAATCGTCCAGCACATCGTCGATCTGACCAAAACCCCGTTCGATCAGATCGGCGGCGCGGATTACTCGTTCGACTGCACCGGCAACGTCAAGGTGATGCGGGATGCTCTGGAATGTACGCACCGCGGGTGGGGCGTGTCGGTGGTGATCGGCGTGGCGCCGTCAGGGGCCGAAATCCAGACCCGGCCGTTCCAGCTTGTTACGGGCCGCGTCTGGAAAGGAACCGCTTTTGGTGGCGCGCGCGGGCGGACGGATGTGCCAAAGATCGTGGACTGGTACATGGACGGCAAGATCGAGATCGACCCGATGATCACCCATATCCTGAGCCTTGATGAGATCAACAAGGGGTTTGATCTGATGCATGAAGGCAAGTCGATCCGGTCCGTCGTGGTGTATTGACAACACTTCTTTCCCCATCGGCCAAGCACCTTTGAGGGGCTTTGCGAAAAAGGACTGGGTAGATTTGTGGCGGCGACTCCGGGTCTGAAGATGCTGACGGCGGCAGGGGTGCCAATCACCCTGCATCCCTATGACTACGACCCTTCGGCAGATGCTGTGGGCCTTGCCGCGGCACGGGCCTTGGGGCTTGATCCGGCGCTGACCTTGAAGACCCTCATGGTCGAGGTGGACGCAAAGCCCGCGTGCTGCGTGATTCCGTCAGATCGGCAGTTGTCGATGAAGAAAGTCGCGACGACCTTTGGCGGCAAATCCGCCGCGATGATGCCCCCGGCAAAGGCCGAACGGTTGACTGGCTATCACGTGGGCGGCATCAGCCCGTTTGGCCAGAAGCGGCCGGTTCCGACTGCAATCGAGGCTACGGCCTGCACAGCGGCAAAGGTCTGGATCAATGCGGGCGCGCGGGGCCTGCTGCTGGGCATTGCGCCAGACGATGCGCTGCGGGCTCTGGCAGCGCGGGCAGCGGACCTGACGGCATGATCTGATAATTTCGTGAGGAGGGGTCAGATATCGTGATTTGTGAATGTCTTATGCTTTGCCCATAAGTGGGACAGCAGAACAAAAGCAAGGCAGGCAAATGACAGATCATACCCCCCTCACCCGACGCCGACTGTTGACCGGGGCCGGGGCACTTGGCGCGGCACTTTGTGTTCCGGCGATCCTGCGGGCGCAAGGTGTGACCGGATCGGTGCGCAACAATGTCTCCAGTTTCCAGATGCAGGATTGGCGTGACCACTTCGACGCTTTGGGTCAGGGCGTGATCCTGGCCGACACGGTCTCGCGCGCGGTGCATTACTGGTCAGCGGATGGCGCGGATTACAGGATGTGGCCATCCTCGGTACCGATCTCCGAAGAATTGACCCGGCGTGGGATGACCGAGGTAATCAAGAAAGTGGAGGGGCCAACATGGACACCAACGCCGTCCATGCGCGAACGTGACCCGTCCTTGCCCGCAGTCATTCCCGCAGGACCGGAAAACCCGCTGGGCACCCATGCGCTGTACCTGTCGTGGCAATACTATCGGGTGCATGGCACGCATGACACCCGAAAAATCGGACGCCGTTCCTCGGATGGATGTATCGGGCTGTACAATGAACACATTGCAGAATTGTTCGCATTGGCGCGGGTGGGCACCAAGGTCAAGCTGATCTGAACGACGCTTTGGCCCCTTGTATCTGCAATGCGCGGCTGTCGCGCATTGCCACGAGCGGCGCAGGTTATGGCATCCACATCTGCTTCTTGCCTGACCTTCGCGCTTGAGGCTTTCCTTGGCCGTTCCAAGATGCGACAAGCATCGGGATGGAGAAACCGATGGCCGAAACCCGCACCCCCCGCCTTTGCGTCCTGATTGACGCCGACAATGTCCCCGCCAGCTATGCCGAGGCCATTTTCGAAGAAATCGCAGCCTTGGGTGAGGCGTCGGTGCGCCGGATATATGGCGACTGGTCGGCACAGCGTCTGGGGGGCTGGGCCAAGAAGGTGACAGCCTTGGGTCTGGTGGCGGATCAGCAGTTTTCCAACACCAAGGGCAAGAATGCGTCAGACATCGGCCTTGTGATCGCCGGGATGGATTTTCTACATTCCGGGCTGTTTGATGGCTTTGTGCTGGTCAGCTCTGACAGTGATTTCACCCGGCTTGCGGCACGCATCCGGGAACAGGGGCTGGACGTTTATGGCATTGGCGAAAAGAAAACGCCTGAAGCCTTTCGTATGGCGTGCAAACGGTTCATCTATGTTGAAAACCTGAGTGCGGCCACAGAAGAGGCCCCGCGCAGCGCAATCCGCAGCGAGACCGTCGAAGGCACCGTGGCGCCAAAGCCCGGCACCAAGGAAGCCCCTTCCAAGGCCATTCCGCTGATCGTGGCGGCTATGCGGGCGATCGATCCGGATGGCGAATGGTATACTCTGGGGCCCTTGGGGCAATTCATCACCCAGGCCAACCCGGATTTCGATACGCGCACCTATGGCGCGGCGAAACTGTCGGATCTTGTGCGCCGTCTTCCCCGGTTCGAGGTGCGCCAAGGCCCCGGCGGACAATTGGAACTGCGCGACATTTCCTAATCTTGCACATCGACCGTGCAGACCTGCGCCTATGCGCAGACACCGGTATCGCCTATGTTCACACCCAGAACAGGAGGCCGATATGAGTGAGATTTCCTTGGGGCTGGACACGTTTGGCGACGTTGCCCGCGGCACAGACGGGCAACTTTTGCCGATGGATCAGGTGCTGCGCGATGTCGTGGAGCAGGCAGTTCTTGCCGATCAGGTCGGGATCGACTTCATCGGTCTGGGCGAACACCATCGCGACGATTTCGCCATTTCCGCGCCGGAAATCGTGTTGGCCACCATCGCGGGCCGCACCAGCCGTATCCATCTGGGCACTGCCGTCACGGTGTTGTCGTCAGATGATCCGGTCCGGGCGTTTCAGCGCTTTTCCACACTGAACGCCGTGTCCGACGGCAGGGCAGAGGCAATTCTGGGCCGGGGGTCATTCAGCGAAAGCTATGCGCTGTTTGGCTATGACATGGCCAATTATGACCAGTTGTTCGAAGAAAAGCTGGATCTTTTCGCCCGTCTGGTGCGCGAAAAGAAAGTATCGTGGAAAGGGGAAACCCGCGCAGCGTTGCGCAATCAGGTGGTCTATCCACCGCTCGGGCCAAAGGGACTAACCACATGGGTCGGCGTCGGTGGCAGCCCCGAGTCGGTGGTGCGGGTGGTGCGGCACGATCTGCAACTGATGCTGGCCATCATTGGTGGTGACCCGGCCCGGTTCGTGCCCTATGTCGATCTTTATCATCGCGCCGTGGATCAGATGGATACCAAACCGCGCCCGATCGGGGTGCATTCGCCCGGATTTGTGGCAAAAACGGATGAGGCCGCCCGCGAAGGTCTGTGGCCGCATTACCGCGACATGTTCGGACGTATCGGACGGGAACGCGGATGGCCCCCGGTCACAAAGGACCGCTATCTGGCCGAGGTGGAGCACGGCTCGCTCTATGTCGGCAGCCCCGAGACGGTCGCGCGCAAGATTGCCAAGACCATCAAGACGCTGAAAATACAGCGGTTTGACATGAAGTATTCCACTGGGCCGCAGCCTCATGCTGATTTGATGGACTGTATCCGGCTTTATGGTGAAACCGTCGTTCCGATGGTGCGCGACATTCTGGCAAGCGGCCGTGCCGCAGCCTGAGGGCGGTGCTCGGGTGCAGAAGACCTGCGTCAGTGCGATGGCGTCAGCCAAGGGCGGAGCAAAGCGACAGGATGCGCGCGCAGGGTCAGGCGCATGGCGATGTAGTCTTCAACCACCGACTCTCCGACTGTCATGGCCAGGAAGGTGACAGGGGGTTCATTGATGCCTTCGCCGTCCATGTCGAGGGCGAAAAGCGGCAGGGGTGCCGCAGGCGTCAGCGCCCGCGCCGCCCAAAGTGCCGCGCGGCGGTCAAGGCCAAGGGGGGCAAAGGCATCGGCCTCTGCCAGACGGGTCAGAACAGCGGCTGTCACCCCTGCCCGACGCCAGACATCTTCGACCGACAAATAGCCATTGCCGCGCGCCGATACGATCCACAACGCATCATCCTGCGCCAGACCCTTGATCTGCCGAAACCCCAACCGCAGGGCCAGAGTGCCGTGCTGGTCCTCCATCACATTGTCCCACTGGCTTTGGTTGATGCTGGGAGGCAGCACCGCAACGCCATGTTCGCGCGCATCGCGCACGATCTGTGCCGGCGCGTAAAATCCCATGGGCTGGCTGTTCAGAAGCGCACAGGCAAAGATGCCGGGGTGATGGCGTTTCAGCCAGGCGCTGGCATAGACCAGCAGGGCAAAGCTGGCGGCATGGCTTTCAGGAAACCCATAACTGCC
>JBKBWK010000066.1:0-13525 GCA_046313895.1 Paracoccaceae bacterium | reverse complement strand
AGTTGAACCACGCCGACCGCACGGCCTGGGAATTCCCCGTACGCTACAGCCTGCACAGGATCGGAACGGACGACTCGGTCATCATGGTCGGTCGCGATCTGCGTCCGATTGCCGAAGTGCAGCAACAGCTGGTCAGCGCGCAACTCGCGCTGGAGCGCGATTACGAAGCGCAGCGCGAAATGGACACAAGGTATCGTGTGCTGATGGAGGTCGGGCGTGATCCGATCATCATCATCTCGATGTCCACCGGGCGGATTACAGATCTGAACTCGGCCGCGGCGGCTTTGCTGGGCGGGACGCGGGCCGAAATGGTCGGTGCCGCTATCGCACAAGAGTTTGAAGGACGTCGACGCGGCGAGTTTCTGGAAAGCATGGCAAATCTGGCCGTTGCCGAGAGCGCGGGTGCGATCGAACTCTCGGCGCGGCGCTCGCAAAAACGGCTTTTGGTGACGCCGACCATGTTCCGCGCCGCAGGTGAGCGCTTGTTGATGTGCCAGATGGACAACGCCGAAAGTCTGGTGCCCCCGTCGGACGATCTGGTTGAAAACGTGTCGCGTCTCTACCACGAAGGCGTGGATGGCATTGTCTTCACCGATGTTGACGGCATAATTCTGGCCGCAAACGAGGCATTCCTCAACCTGACCGACAGCGCCAATGCGTCTGCGGTGCGTGGCAGGTCGCTGGCTGATTATCTGGCACGGGGTGCGGTGGATTTCCGGGTTCTCATGGACAATGTCAAACGCACCGGCCAATTGCGGCTCTATGCGACGCGGCTGACCACAGACTTTTCCGGTCAGATTGCCGTGGAATTGTCGGCAAGCTGGCTGAACGACCGGCCGAACCCGATCTTGGCACTGGTGGTGCGCGATGTCAGCCGGGCGGAAACCCTGCGGCGTCCGGCGGGTGTGCCGAATGAAGAGGGGATGCGCAATGTCATGGAACTGGTCGGCTCGTCCACGCTGAAAGACATTGTGGCGGAGACGACAGATGTGATCGAAAAGATGTGCATTGAAACCGCACTGGAACTGACCCGGAACAACCGTGTTGCAGCTGCCGAAATGCTGAGCCTGTCGCGGCAATCGCTTTATGTGAAGCTGCGCAAATATGGGTTGTTGAATAAGGACGGCGATTGACATCGGCCGCACATCGGAAGGGAAAGGGGCGCGCTGTGCGCCCCCCTTTTTTTGTCCGGCACACCTCCCATCCTGCATCGGTTCTGATCGAAATTGATCTGGATCAACGCTGGCTTTCCTGATCGAGTGTCTAGTTTGGTTGACACTACAGGTCGTGGGAGGTTGCCATGCGGATCGTTTTCATTCACCCCAATTACCATTCCGGCGGGGCAGAGATTGCGGGCAACTGGCCTCCGGCATGGGTGGCCTATCTGACGGGAAGTCTGCGCGCCGCCGGCTTTGATGATATCCATTTCATCGACGCGATGACCAATCACATCGGACCCGAAGACCTGCGCGCCCGGCTTAAGTCGCTGGCCCCCGATGTGGTGGGAACCACCGCGATAACCCCAGCCATCTATGAGGCCGAAGAGGTGATGAAAATCGCCGCCGAGGTGGTGCCGGATGCCTTGCGCGTCTTGGGGGGCATCCATGCCACCTTCATGTTCCGACAGGTGCTGACCGAAGCCCCGTGGATCGATGTGATCGTGCGCGGCGAAGGCGAAGAGATCATGGTCGCGCTGATGCAGGCTGTCAGCGAAGGGCGTTGGCCGCAGGATCAGCGTAAAATCAAGGGCATCGCCTTTATGGATGGCGATGAAATCATCAGCACGCAGGCCGCCAGCACGGTCAAGAATCTGGATGGCATCGATCCGGACTGGTCGATCCTTGAATGGGAAAAATACATCTATGTCCCGCTGGGTGTGCGGGTCGCCATCCCGAACATGGCGCGTGGCTGTCCGTTCACCTGTTCGTTCTGCAGCCAGTGGAAATTCTCGCGCGATTACCGTGTGCGCGACCCGAAAAAAGTGGTCGATGAAATCGAGCGTCTGGTCAACAATCACGGGGTCGAGTTCTTCATTCTGGCTGATGAGGAACCCACCATCAACAAGAAGAAATTCGTCGAATTCTGTCAGGAGCTGATTGATCGCGGCCTGCCCGACAAGATCAAATGGGGCATCAACACCCGCGTTACCGACATTTACCGCGACCGTGATCTGCTGAAATTCTACCGAAAGGCGGGGTTGGTGCATGTGTCCCTGGGCACCGAAGCCGCAGCTCAGATGAAGCTGGACATGTTCAACAAGGAAACCACGGTCGCCGAAAACAAAGAGGCGATCCGCTTGCTGCGCGAGGCCGATATCTTCGTCGAGGCCCAGTTCATCGTGGGCCTCGACAACGAAACCAAGGAAACGCTGGAGGAAACCTTCCAGATGGCCTGGGACTGGCAACCGGATCTGGCGAATTGGGCGATGTACACGCCTTGGCCGTTCACCCCGTTGTTCCAGGAGATCCGTGATCAGGTCGAGGTGTTCGACTACTCGAAATACAACTTCGTGACCCCGATCATGAAGCCGGCCGCCCTGACACGGGGCGAACTGCTTGACGGCGTGATGAAGAATTACCGCCGCTTCTACATGCGCAAGGCGCTGTTCCATTACCCATGGCGCGGCACCGGTTTCCGGCGGCGTTACCTGCTTGGCTGCCTGAAGGCGTTCCTGAAAGCCGGGGTCGGCCGCACCTTTTATGATCTTGGAAAGGCGGGATATTGGGGCCCGCAGACCAAGAATTCGGTGGATTTCCATTTTGACGAATCCCGCACCATCGCAGAGGCACAGGTCGCCGATTGGGACGCCAGCGCCGACAAGGTGCGGCGCCACAAGGAACGTCAGGAAGCGGTGCGCGCCCAGATGAAAGAGCGCGCGGCAGAACGGGCGTTCCAGCTTCCTGCCGATGCTGTGGTCCCGATGTCCTGTGGCGGCGGCAAGCAGCAGATTCAGGAACCGGCGGAGTAGGGCGCATGGATGGCGGTCGCGGTCTTGTGCAGGGTGGGGCGCAGATCGGCCCCAACGCCATTTTGCAGACCGCTGGCGTGCTTGATCAGTACGAAGGGCGCAAGGTTCGCGATCAGGTGATGGATGTGGCCGGTGTGCTTCTGCCCCCGCCTGATTCGGGCATGGTGGCCGAAGAAGACTGCGCCGCCGTACACCGGGCGGTGCGGCAGCTTCTGCCCGACCATGCGGACGGTCTGTTGCGCCTGTCCGGTCTGGCGACCGGAGACTATATCTTGCACCACCGGATCCCGCGGCTGGTTCAATTGCTGTTGCGCCGGATGCCCGCCGCGCTTGCGGCGCGCGTGCTGACCCGTGCCATCACGCAGCACGCCTGGACCTTTGCCGGCAGCGGGGCGTTCCGGGTTCTGGGCTGGCATCCCCTGACGTTCGAAGTCCGGCACAACCCCTTGATCGCGGGCGAGAGGGCGGATCGTCCCCTGTGCCATTGGCATGCGGCGGTGTTCGAGCGGTTGTTCCAACGGCTGGTCTGGCGCAACGTTGTGGTGTCGGAAGTGGCGTGCGAAGCAGCAGGCGGATCGGCCTGTGTGTTTCAGATTCGCCCGTGCGCCGCAGAATCTGTCAGATAAAAATTACACTCTGCGACATTGAAACCCTTGCCCGACTCTCAATTGTCCTATGTAGTTGACAGATGACAGTCAGCGTCACCGCCACCACCCGCACCACCCCGCAGCCCCGCGCCATGCTGGAGCTGATCAAACCCATCACATGGTTTCCGCCGATCTGGGCCTATCTCTGTGGCGCGGTGTCGTCCGGAGTGCCCTTGTCGGGCAATTGGCCGATTGTGATCTTGGGTATGGTGCTGGCCGGGCCAATCGTGTGCGGGATGTCGCAGGCGGCGAATGACTGGTGCGACCGGCATGTGGATGCGGTGAACGAACCGCACCGGCCGATCCCGTCGGGGCGGATTCCCGGAAAGTGGGGCCTGTATATCGCCCTGATCATGTCGGTTCTGTCGTTGGCCATCGGCTGGCTTTTGGGCCCTTGGGGCTTTGGGGCCACGGTAGTGGGCGTTTTGGCCGCCTGGGCCTATTCGGCCGAACCCGTCCGCCTGAAGCGCTCGGGCTGGTGGGGGCCGGGGTTGGTGGGCTTGTCGTATGAAGGGCTGCCGTGGTTCACCGGCGCTGCGGTTCTGCTGTCCGCCGCGCCGCGGTTCGAGGTGGTGATGATTGCGCTGCTTTATGCTCTGGGCGCGCATGGCATCATGACGCTGAATGATTTCAAGGCACTGGAAGGCGACCGCCAGCATGGCGTGCGCTCGCTGCCGGTGGTGCTGGGCCCCGAGGTGGCGGCGCGGATCGCCTGCACCACGATGGCGATGGCACAGGCGGTCGTGATCGCACTGTTGTTTGTCTGGGGGGCACCGTATCATGCCGTGGCGGTTATCGCGCTGCTGCTTGCGCAGATTGTGGCCATGCGGCGCTTGTTCCGCGACCCCAAGAAATACGCGCCGTGGTACAACGGCACCGGGATCGTGTTCTATGTCTCGGGGATGATGATTTCAGCTTTTGCCCTTCGGGATCTTGGGGTTGTCGGATGAAGCTCAACTGGTTTCAGATCGTGCGGCTGGGGTTGGTTCAGATGTGCCTCGGCTCGGTGGTGGTGCTGACGACCAGCACCCTGAACCGGCTGATGGTGGTGGAACTGGCCTTGCCTGCGCTGGTGCCGGGGCTGTTGGTGGCACTGCATTATGGCATCCAGATCACCCGGCCGAACTGGGGCTTCCGGTCCGATACCAAAGGCAATCGTACGGTTTTCATCATCGGTGGCATGGTGGCCTTGGCTGCGGGTGCTTTTCTTGCGGCGCTTGGTGTGGTGACGATTCCGGCGCAACCGACGGCTGGGCTTGCGCTGTCGGTGGTTGCCTATGCGCTGATCGGCGTCGGGGTCGGGGCATCTGGCACCTCGCTTCTGGCGCTTCTGGCCACCGCTACCGCAGACCGGCGTCGGGCTGCGGCCGCCACGATCACCTGGCTGATGATGATCTTCGGCATTGCGGTCACCGCCGGAACCGTTGGCCATTTCCTGAAGCCCTATTCCCCGGCCTTGCTGCTTGAAATCGTGGGCATCGTCACCCTTGGGGCGGTCATCGTGACGACCATCGCCGTCTGGGGGATCGAGGCGCGTGTGATCGCCGAGCGTGAGACAGAATCCGCCCCGTTCCGGCAAGGGCTGGCTCAAATCTGGGCCGAGCCGAAATCGCGCGATTTCACGTTGTTCATCTTTATGTCGATGACCGCCTATTTCATGCAAGAGTTGATCCTTGAACCCTATGCCGGCTTGGTGTTCGCCTTTGATGTCGGCCAAAGCACGCAACTGTCGGGCATGCAG
This sequence comes from Paracoccaceae bacterium, assembly GCA_046313895.1. GTDB lineage: Bacteria > Pseudomonadota > Alphaproteobacteria > Rhodobacterales > Rhodobacteraceae > Pseudotabrizicola. Next base: position 8,169 of record JBKBWK010000066.1, on the reverse strand, counting down.
AATGGCGGGGTGTTTGTTGGCATGTTGCTGGTGGGTCTGGCCGCCACGGGGCTGCGGATCGGCAATCTGCGCCATTGGGTCATGGCCGGATGCGTCGGTTCTGCCGCTGCCTTGACAGTGATCGCGGCCCTTGGACAGCTTGGCCTTGGCCTGCTGGTGCCGGCCACCATCGCGCTTGGGTTCTTCAACGGCATGTTTGCGGTTGCGGCAATCGGGTCGATGATGGCCTTGGCAGGGCAGGGGCGTGGCTCGCGCGAAGGCACACGCATGGGGTTGTGGGGTGCGGCGCAGGCGCTTGCTGCCGGGTTCGGTGGCCTGCTGGGGGCCGCCACGGTTGATGTGTTCCGCATCTGGATGCCCGCAAATTCTGCCTTTGGACTGGTGTTTCTGGCCGAGGCCGCCCTGTTCCTCATCTCTGCGCTGATCGCGTTGCGGGTGATCGACGCCACCCGTGGGGGCCGCGCGCCGCGCACCTCTGCCATCGCCATTCCGGGAGAATGACCATGAGCTATGATGTATTTGTTGTCGGTGGCGGACCGTCGGGGGCCACGGCTGCCGAAGATCTTGCACGCGCAGGCTACCGGGTGGCGATGCTGGACCGGGCCGGTCGGATCAAGCCCTGCGGCGGGGCGATCCCGCCGCGCGCGATCCGCGATTTCGACATTCCCGATCATATGATCGTGGCCAAGATCAACACCGCCCGTATGATCAGTCCCACGGGCCGCGCTGTCGATATCCATATCGAGGGCGGCTACGTCGGCATGGTGGACCGCGAGGCGTTCGACGAATTCCTGCGCGACCGCGCTTCGATGAACGGCGCCGACCGTCTGACCGGCACCTTTCTGCGGGTCGAGCGCGATCGCGACGGCACGCATGTGGTCTGGCGCGAAAAGGCATCTGGCGAAGAACGCCGCAGTCAGACCCGTCTGGTGATCGGCGCAGATGGCGCGCGGTCAGCGGTGGCGCGGGCCGAAGTGCCGGGCGGCGACAAGATCCCTTACGTCATCGCCTATCACGAAATCATCAAGGCCCCCGAAGGCGGCTTTGCCGCCAACGCGGATTACGACCCAAAGCGCTGCGATGTGATCTATGACGGCAAGATAAGCCCGGATTTCTATGGCTGGGTGTTTCCGCATGGCAAACATGCATCCGTGGGTATGGGCACCGAGGTGGACGGGGTTGACCTGAAAGAAGCCACCGCCGCCCTGCGCGCGATGGCGGGCCTGACCGGGTGCGAGACGATCCGCAAGGAAGGCGCGCCGATCCCGCTCAAACCGCTGGATCGTTGGGACAATGGCCGCGATGTCGTGCTCGCGGGTGATGCGGCAGGGGTGGTCGCGCCGTCTTCGGGCGAAGGGATTTTCTATGCCATGGCGGGGGGGCGTGTGGCTGCAACGGCGGCTCAGGCGGCGCTTCGGTCTGGCAAGGCCAAAGATCTGCGCATCGCGCGCAAGATGTTCATGCGCGAACATGGCACCGTGTTTCGGGTCTTGCGCTCGATGCAGGATGCCTATTATCGCAGCGATGAACGCCGCGAGCGTTTTGTCAGCCTGTGTCATGACATTGATGTTCAAAAGCTGACGTTCGAAGCCTATATGAACAAGTCTCTCGTCAAGGCGCGTCCCATGGCGCATATCAAGATCGGTATCAAGAACATGGCACATCTTCTGGGGCTGGTTTCGCCAAAGTGGTCATGAACGCATATCCCACCATCACCGAAGAAATGATCCCGGCCTGGGTTGACGGGCGCCTGACCCCGGTGGGCAAGCTTGAGGTGCATCAGCGCGGATTGCGGCACAAGGCGGTGTCTGTTTTTGTGATCGAGAGGTCAAAGGTGCTGATCCAGCGCCGTGCATTGACCAAGTATCACACGCCGGGCCTGTGGGCGAACACCTGCTGCACGCACCCGCGGTGGGAGGAAGACCCCGCCACCTGTGCCGTGCGTCGCCTGCGCGAGGAATTGGGGATCACCGGTCTGTTTCCGGCCTTTGCCGACCGGGTGGAATACCGCGCCGATGTGGGCAATGGCCTGATCGAGCACGAGCTGGTCGATATCTTCGTGGCCGAGTCGGGCCCGGGGCTGGTCGTCGCACCCGACCCGGACGAGGTGGCCGAAACCCGCTGGATTGATCTTTACGACCTGTCGGCCGAGGTGTTGCGCAGCCCGGCCAAGTTTACGCCATGGCTGAAGATTTACATGACCGAACACATGAACCGCATCTTCGGCGCCACGGTCGGCGTCGGCCGCTAAAGGCGCGTGTTCAGCCACGGCAGCAAGATGTCGGCCACCTTGTCTGCGGCTTCTTCATGCACCAGATGGCCGTAACCGGGAATTTCGGCATAGGTCGCATTCGGCATGTGCTGCACGGCGTCGCGCGACACCTTTGGCGGCACGGCATTGTCCCGGTCTGATGCAATCAACAGGACCGGCTCTTGCAGCGATGGCAGACGTGCCATCAGCCCGTCCAGCCGCCATTGCGCCATCATGCCAAGCGTGCCATCGACATGGGACGCGGACCGTACAAGTGCAAGGTATTGCGCCCGTCCGGCCGCATCCAGCGGCGATCCGGTTCCGGCCAGCAACTTGTCCACCGTGGCGGCATTTCCCCACAGCTTTGCCACAACGCTTGCGACAAAGGGCGTCGCCGCAAGAGCCCGCGCCATCAACGGGAACATCACGCCAGCGGCGCCATCAAAGGTGCCAAGTGCCGCGTTGATGCCGACAATGGCCTTGATCGGCGTCAGATCAGCCATCCGCAACGCAATCGCTGCTCCTGCCGAATGGCCGATCACCCCTTGCGGAGCCACGCCCGCAGACAGGCACATCCGCGTCAGATCTTCGGCCATGGCATCCAGACCCAGCCTGCGCATCCCGCCCGCACGGGTGCAGCCCTGACCCGGAAGGTCGGGCACGATCACACGGAACCGGTCTGCCAGAAAGGGTATCATGGCCCGAAAACTATGCCCCGATCCACCCGCGCCGTGCAAAAGCAGCAGCACGGCGGCATCCTTTGGCCCGGTATCGATCACCCACCAGTCATGCGGGGTGACCCGAATCCGGCGCCCTTCGGCGCGGTAAGGCCAATCGGCGGGCAGACGGGCAGGATCCATCCGTCAGTCCCCCAAGGCCGCGCCAAGCACACCCGACAGCCGTCGTGCGTCGGCGCGAGGCAAGGGCAGATAGGGCGCGTCCATCATCCGCGCCATCGCGGCCAGACTGGGTTGCGGGCGGTTGGCGGTGTCGATCACCACCGCCGGCAGTCCAGCCCCCCGGATCGCACGGGCAAGGCGCAGGGCGTCCTCTTCCGCTCGGACGCGGTCGGCCCCGCCATCCAGCGCGATATTGCCGCGCCCGTCGGTCAGAAGCGCGATTGTCGGGGTCAGCCCATGCGCGCGGGCCTGTGAGGCAGCGACCAAAGCCACCTGCATGCCCGCGGCCAGCGGGGTTCCGCCGCCGCCCGGCAGACCTTGCAGGCGCCGTTTGGTCTGCACAAGGCTGCGGGTAGGGGGCAGGATCAGCTCTGCCCCGATGCCGCGAAACGCCACCAAGGCGACATGATCGCGTCGGGCATAGGCTTGCGCCAGCAACAACTCGACCGCGCCCTTGATCTCGGCCAGACGGGCAAAGGCCGACGAACCCGAGGCATCGACCGCAAAAATGAGCACCCGGTCCGATGTTTCGCGGAAGCGTTTGATGCGGATATCGGACGCGCGCACCAACAACACGGCGTCCGATTGCGCGGCCCGCCTGCGCAGTGGCTGCCATGGGGCGGCGGCGCGCAGGGTTGCGACCAGATCGATCCGCGCGCCGGATCCAAGCTTGCCGGGACGCGACGGAAGCGGCCGACCGCGCCGGTTGCCGCCCCGCTCGGCCCCGGTGCCGGTGGCACCCTTTGCCGTGCGTGCGGCACGCCCTGCCGTCAGTTGGGCCAACAGGTCTGCGGGCAGAGCAGCGCGGGCGGCATCCACCAGCATCTCTTCGGGAATGGCGGTGCTGTCATTGTCGCGGTCTTGATCCGGGTCATCGCCCGGATCGGGCGGCGGCGATGGGTCGTCCCGGTCGGGTGGGGCCGCGTCTGGCACAGGCAGGGCACGGTGGCCATAGACCAGTCCTGCCGCCTGCCGCAGGTCTGCGTCTTCCACCACCGTGCGGCCAGCCCATGCAGCCAAGGCCCGCGCGGCAGACATCGCCAGCAGGGGGGCGCGCAATGAGCCGATGCCCAGCTCTGCAGCCGCCCGGGTCAAGGCGGAGGCAGCATCGGCGGGCAAGACAACCGATGGCAACAGCGCGCGGGCGCGGTCAAGGGCGTCCGTATCCATCACGATCTCGGCGCTGTCCGACCATGCCAGCCCATCCAGATCGACAAACAGCGCCAGCCTGTCGGTCAGCGCCGAGGGCAGGCCCTCGCCATCCTCGGCCGCCTCGTCCAGCGCAATCAGGCAATGGCGACGGCTGTCCAGCGCATGGGCAAGACGCGCGGACAATCCGGGCGGCACGCGTTCCGCCATGGTCAGGATCAGCGCGGCAGGCCGGTCCAGCAGCCCGCGCGCCATCACCGGGCGGCCCGTGGCCAGCGTGGCCGACAGATCCAGCCCGCCGTAAAGTGCATCGTCGGCAATCGTCGGGTGCAGGCGCATCCGGGGCAAGGGCAGGGACGACAGGGCCGCCGTCACCCGGTCACGCACAGCACCAGCCCGCGACCGCAGCCACAGGCCCTTCAGGCCTTCGGGGTCAATCGCCAGAAGCTGCAGCGCAAGGGTGATGCGGTCCCATTCCATGCTGCAGCCCTCAGGGCAGAACCTCATCCACCATCCGGGTCACGCGCACGCCCGATCCTGCCTCGTCCAGCGGGTCGCGGCGCAAACGATGCGACAGCGCCATGACGGCGACCGCTTTCAGATGTGCCCGTCCGACGGTCTCTGCGCCATCGAACGCCGCTTGCGCCCGTGCGGCGCGCAGCAGCGTCAGCTCGCCGCGCAGGCCATCCGACCCAAGCGCGATGCACAAAGCGGCGCAATCGTGCAACACCGTATTGGGTGTATTCAGATTGGGCAGCACCGCGCGCGCGGCCAGGATCCGGTCGCGCAGGGCGGCGTCCTCGGCCTGCCATGGGCCCATGAAGGCCTCATATCCGGTTTCATAGGCATCGCGGCGCAAGATCACCTCGACCCGGGTTTCAACGTCGCGTGGGCTGGTGACATCGACCGACAGACCAAACCGGTCCAGAAGCTGCGGGCGCAGTTCGCCCTCTTCCGGGTTGCCCGACCCGACCAGCACAAAGCGCGCCGGGTGGCGGATCGACAGACCTTCGCGTTCGACCACATTCTCGCCCGACTGGGCCACATCCAGCAGCAGGTCAACGATATGGTCCTCCAGCAGGTTGACCTCATCGATATACAGGTATCCCCGGTTGGCGCGCGCCAAAAGCCCCGGCTCGAACGCCTTTTCGCCGCGTGTCAGCGCGCGTTCGATATCCAGCGCGCCCACCACCCGGTCCTCAGTCACACCCAGCGGCAGATCGACCACAGGCGTTGGCTTGCGGATGATCTGGGTGGCGGTCACATGCGCCCAATCCGGGCACTGGTCTGGGCGGGCCGAATTGACCGGGCAACCTTCGACCGCCTCGATCTCGGGCAAAAGGGCCGCAAGGGCCCGAACGGCAGTGGATTTGCCGGTTCCGCGGTCGCCGAACACCAGAACCCCGCCAATCGCCGGGTCGATGGCGGTCAGCACCATGGCCTGCTTCATCGCCTCCTGCCCGACAATGGCCGAGAACGGAAACGGCTGGCGCGGGGACGCGCGCAAGGGCAGGGCGCGGATCTTCGGGGCGGTGTCAGCAGGCATCAGGCAGCGTCCTTTTCTGGGCTCAACCGGGCCAGCGGATCGCCGCCATCCCAGCGACCCACCGAGCCTATCAGGGCAAAGCGGGCATAAAGTTCTTCGGCAAACCAATTGCCGTCGCGCACCGCACGAATGGCCTGCGCATGCGGGCCATCGCCACGCGCAAAACAGGCCATGCTGGCCGCATCCGGCCAGACCGAAAACGTGACCTGATGCAGCAGCGGCACCTCTCCGATACCGATCTTGAAGGCCACGTTCGGATCTGCCCCGATCACGGCGGAAATGTCGGGCACACGGTTCCAGAATGCAAGTGCCCGCAACGGGCGCACGGTGGCGCGGGTCAGCGCGACAACAGGTCCACTGGATGAAACCGGCCCGTCGGGCAGAAAGGGGTTGACGCCTGACCATGACCCGCGCGCCGAAACAGGGTTCAGGAACAGGGTCCAGCTTTCCGCCGCCTTTTCCCGCCATCGCGCATGAACCGGGCTGTGTGCCACCGCGTTCCGGGCCGTCGCCTCATCCGGCCAAGTCGCCATGATGGCCCATACCCCCCAATTCGGCTTGGGCGTAAAGCCCTGCCCGGTGCCAGAGCCGCACAGCTTCCAGAACAGGGCGCGGCGTTCCTCACGCAGGCGCAACCGTGCAACCCCCATCTGGCCCAGCACCCAAAGGCGAGGGCCAAGTCCGACAAACCGGAACAGGCTGAGTGTGGCAACGGGAATGGATCTGCCCTCCGACTGGCGACAGTGTAAACTTAGTCTGACATTTTTTGTGGGCAAGGGGAAGCTGTAACTCTGGATTTTCGCAGGCGAAGCCTATTATTGTAAATTGAACTGGACAGGTTATCATCATCGCATGCAACGCACATCCCGCCCCCCCGAACCACCCCGGCACGCCGATCAGGCCATCGTCATCGGCGCTGGTATCGGCGGCCTTGCCTCTGCCATGCGGTTGGGGGCGAAAGGCTATCGTGTAACGGTGATCGACCGGCTTGACCGCCCCGGCGGGCGTGGGTCTTCCATCACCCAAGGCGGGCACCGCTTTGATCTTGGCCCGACCATCGTCACCGTGCCACAGGGGCTGCGGGATCTGTGGGCGGCCTGCGGGCGCAACTTCGATGCCGATGTCATCCTCAAGCCGATGGACCCGTTCTACGAGATCCGGTTTGCCGATGGTGAGACGTTCACCGCCCGTCAGGACGATGTCGCGATCAAGGCCGAGGTGGCGCGGATTTCACCATCGGATTCAAAAGGCTACGCGAGGTTCTTGAAAGACTCTGAGGCCCGCTACTGGTTCGGCTACGAAGACCTTGGCCGCCGGTCGATGCACCGGTTCTGGGACACGCTGAAGGTGATCCCGAAGTTTGCCATGTTGCGCGCCGACCGGTCGGTCTATGCCCATGCCGCCGCCCGGGTAAAGGATGAACACCTGCGCTTTGCCCTGTCTTTCCACCCGCTGTTCATCGGGGGCGATCCGTTCAACGTGACCTCGATGTATATCCTTGTCAGCCATCTGGAAAAGGCGTTCGGGGTGCATTACGCCATGGGCGGGGTGCAGGCGATTGCCGATGCCATGGTTCGGGTGATCGAAGCGCAGGGCGGCGAGGTTATCCACAACACCGAAGTCGATGAAATCACACTCGCGGGCGGTCGGGCCTCTGGTGTCAGGCTGGTGTCGGGGGAATCACTGCCTGCGGCGGTGGTGGTGTCCAACGCCGATGCGGGCCATACCTATGACCGTCTGATGCGCAACGCACCCAAAAAGCGCTGGACGCCGGCCAAGCTGAAGCGGGCGCGCTGGTCCATGGGCCTGTATGTCTGGTATTTCGGCACCAAAGGCACGCGCGGGATGTGGAAGGATGTGGGGCATCATTCCATCGTCGTCGGGCCGCGCTACCGCGACCATATCAAGGACATCTTCATCCGCGGCAAACTGGCCGATGACATGAGCCTTTATGTCCACCGCCCATCGGTCACCGATCCGTCTTGCGCGCCGGACGGCGACGATACCTTCTATGTGCTGTCGCCGGTGCCGCATCTGGGGCACGACAATGGGGTGGACTGGAAGACCGAAGAAGAACCCTACCGGCAGAAGATGCTGAACGTGCTCGAAGAGCGGCTGTTGCCGGGCCTGACGGACCGGGTGACGGAAAGCCTGATTTTCACGCCCGAAACCTTTCGCGACCGCTATCTGTCACCGTATGGAGCGGGATTTTCGATCGAACCTCGCATCCTGCAATCTGCGTGGTTCCGGCCGCACAACGTGTCCGAAGAACTGCCGGGGCTGTATCTGGCGGGCGCAGGCACCCATCCAGGCGCAGGCGTGCC
>JBKBWK010000065.1:0-13792 GCA_046313895.1 Paracoccaceae bacterium | reverse complement strand
CGTCACCATGACCTCGCGCCGTGCATCGGCATCGGCCAGCGACAGCGCCTTGGTCATGGCGGCGTCAAAGTCGGGGTTTGCCATGCCGGTTTCGTTCCACGATCCGGTCGAAGTGTAGGCAAGGCTCATGTTCTGCACCGCCAGCGGGCGGTGGTTCCATGTGGTCGAGGAAAACGGGTATTTCTGCCAGTCGTTCCAGAAGGTCGATCCCGGCATCACTGTCCGTTTGACGTTGGCACCCGCGTCACGCAACTGGGCGGCCACAGCGTTGGTCGAGGCAGCTTCCCAGCCGTCATCGAGCGAGATGAGTTCGAATTCTGTGTCCAGCATGCCCGCCGCTTCCAATGCGGCCTTCAATCCGGCCGGATCAACGGTCTGGTCAGGGATTTTGGCATATTCCGGATGCACTGGGCAGGCGTGGTGATTTTCTGCCGTGGTGCCAAGGCCGTTGTAGCCCAGTTCCAGAATGATATTGGGATCGACCGCCTTCTGGATCGCCTGACGGATCGCTTTATCCTTGTAAAGATCACTGTTCGCCGAATTCATCCGCATGACGATGGTCGAGGCAGTCACCGCTTCCAGCTTGGCCCAGCCAAGGCCATCCAGCACGTCGATGAATTCGCCGGTGGACTCGTAGTTGCAGTCGATCTCGTCCGAACCGGCCAGCGCAACCATGGCGGCGGGATCCGTTCCAAAGTCGATGTAATGGATTTCGTCCAGAGGAACGGTGCCGCCCCACCATGCGTGATCGGCGTTGCGTACAAGGATTGCCCGTTGTCCGACGGCCACTTCCTTCGGCAGATAGGGGCCGGTGCCGATGGGATTTGCCGCAGGGTCCGACCCATCGACATAAGAGGCATGGACCACGGCGGCGGGATAGTCGGCAAGGTTGGCCACGACGGCGACATCCGACAACGACATCTTCAAGTGCACGGTCAGGTCATCAACCTTGACCACTGCGCCATCCCGCAGCGATTTTGTACCCTCGTCCACCAGGCCCAAGAAGCGCGAGGCCATGGCATTGCCTTCGACCGAGCCATCGGTCCAACGCTCGAACATGCGCACCACATCGTCGGCAGTAAAGGCATCACCGTTGTTCCATGTCACGCCCGGACGAACCTTCAGCGTGTATTCGGTGGCATCGGCATTGGCCTCCCAGCTTTCCAGCAGGCGGCCTTCGAAGCTGCCATCAGGGTTGTACTGCACCAAATATTCCAGCCAGCCGCGATAGACGTTGGAAATATGCGGCCAGTCGGCGGTGCGCGGGTCTTTTTGCGCCTTCACTTCCATGCCGACACGCAGGATGCCGCCAACCTTGGCCTCTTGTGCCTGCACCGGCGCTGTCAGGCCCAACAGTCCATAGGCGGCGGGCGCGGTCAGGCCAAGCGCCGTCGCGCGGGTCAGGAATTCTCGGCGGTTCAGCTTGCCCGCGCGCACTTCATTGGCCAACATCTGTGCAGCCGGATGCAGTGTCTTGGTCGAATGGGTCATTCTTGTCTCCCTGATGGCCATGCCACCTTGTTGTTGTTTTGTTTTTGCCAAACTGCGCCTGTCGAAGGCACGTCCAGTCTCTTATTGCCCAGTGCGATCCAATCGGTACTGGGTCATCCGGTGCATTGCGCAACACTTTGCCCCTGACGTCAACGCCAGAAGTCGTCGCTCCGGGTGGGTTTTTCGACATTTTCGGTGCGCAACCGCACCATCCGGGCGTCTGACGTGGGACGAAATCACGCTTCCCGGCGAAATGCGGTGGGTGAGCGTCCGGTCAGATGTTGGAACGACCGGGTGAAATAGGCGGCCGAGGTAAAGCCAAGGGCTTCACCGATCTTGGCAACCGGCATTCTGGTTTCCGACAGCATTTTGCGCGCTTCGAAGATCCGGCGATCCTGCAACACCTCGATCGCGGACCGACCGCAGGCGATCCGGCAGCAGCGGGTCAAGTGGGTCGGCGTCACGCCAAGAGCGGCAGCAAACGCACCAACGCCGGTTCCACTGCGAAAATCGCGTTCCAGAAGCGCGGTATACCGCGCCACGAGCCGACGGGCGGCATCAGGTTTGGTCGCTTCGGGCGCGCCTTTTACCGTCTGGCGTTCCAGCCATACGCCCAAAAGCCCCAGATAATGCAGCGTGGCCCGGTCATGTGCGGGGATATCGCTTTCCATTTCGCGCTGCATGCAGTCAAGGATCACATTGACCTCTTGCTGGGCATGCACTTCGCGAATGCGCAGATGCTGCGGTGTCTCGGGCAGGGTGACGGTGGTGTCACGGCCAAAGAATACAGCGGTTCCAAACACCTGCGGCCCGACTTCGAAGCCGTGCATCACCCCCGGCGGAATGAAAACCGCATTGTGTGCAGTATAGCCGCGCGTCACCCCGGCAATCGTGATCCGGCCCTGACCCTTGGTGAACCACAAAAACATCGGCCCTGAAATTGCGCGCATGGCCTCGACCCGCCAGCGACCGCCTGCAGCAAGCCGGGGAATGGCGGTGATGCGAAGTTGCGAAAGGGCGCTCGTCTCGGTCATTGCAGCCTGTATTTTTGGAACATGTCAGCAGATAACCAGTGGATCGCACACAACCCAAGCAGAATTATGACCTTCTCCACAGATCAAACGCCTGCCTGTGGATAACTTCGCGCCGATGGGCGGCATTTCGCCTAAGGCACGGCGATGTCGGACCAATCCCGCATGTGACTGCGAAGCCAAGTCCGTTGCCGCTTGGCATATTGCCGGCTGGCCACCTTTGCAAGGGCCACTGCCGCGTCCAGTCCGATCTCGCCGCGCAGATGCGCCATCAGTTCCGGGGCGCCGATGGCCCGCGCCGACGGGCGATCAGCCTGCCAAAAGGGAAACTCGGTGCGGACTTCGCCCAATGCCCCGTCGGCCATCATCTGGTCAAAGCGGTTGCCGATCCGAAGGTTGAGCCAATCCACATCCGGGCGCAAGACCAGCGCCTCGGCCCTGTGCATCGGAACCAAGGGCGCAGGTGTCGCCTGTTGCCAAGCCACAAGGCCACGCCCCGTCGCGCGCAAGACTTCCCACGCGCGCTGAACCCTGGCGGGATTGGCCAGATCGATGCGCGCCGCCGTCTGCGGGTCAAGGGCTGCACGCATCGCGCCCAGATCGGCGATACGCAGCGCATCCGCCTCTGCCCGGACGTGCGCCGGTATATCGGGCACTTCTGCCAACCCTTCGGTCAGCGCCCTGAAATACAGCCCCGTGCCTCCGACGATCACCACGGGCTGCGCCAACCACGCCTGCACCTCGCGCAGCCAGTGCCCGACCGAATAGGGTGCATTGCGGTCCACATGGCCATAGAGCGCGTGTGGAAGGGCCGCCTCGTCGGCCACCGAAGGTCGCGCCGTCAGAAGCCGCCAGCAGCCGTAGACCTGCAAGGCGTCGGCATTCACGATCACCCGCCCGTCCCGTGCGGCCAGCGACATCGCCAGCGTCGATTTTCCACTGGCGGTCGGTCCGGCAATCAACACCGGCGCCTCACGCGACACATCCGCCAGCCGTTTCATCTGTTCAAAAATATCCCACGGGGGTGCGGGGGGGTGAAACCCCCCGTCCTGCCGCTGTCACAAGGCACATCTGATGACACTAATTCCGCTTAACCCTGCCATGGCCGCGACCGAAGCCCCCCCGGTGATGGAGGCGCGGCGTTGGTTGCAAGGGGTAGTCTTCCCCGCCGACCGCCCGTTGATCAACGTGTCTCAGGCCGCCCCCGTGGACCCGCCGCCGCAGGCGCTGCGTCAGGCGATTGCCGATGCCGCGCTGACCAACGACGCGGCGCATCTTTACGGCCCGGTGCTGGGTTTGCCCGAGTTGCGGGCCGAAATCGCAGCACAGTGGTCCGCCGCCTATGGGGGCATCATTGACCCCGAACAGGTGGCGATCACCCAAGGCTGCAATCAGGCCTTTACTGCGGTGATGTCCACCCTTGCCGGATCAGGCGATGAAGTGATCCTGCCAACCCCTTGGTATTTCAATCACAAGATGTGGCTTGACATGCAAGGGGTCAAAACCGTGCCGCTTGACAGTGGGCCCACCTTGATCCCCGACCCACAGGCGGCCAGCGCCCTGATCACCGCGAAAACCCGCGCCATCGTTCTGGTGTCGCCCAACAATCCGGGGGGCGTCGAATACCCGGCCGAGGTGCTGGCCGGCTTTCGCGACCTGTGCCGCGCCCATGACCTTGCACTGATCGTGGATGAAACCTACCGCGATTTCGACAGCCGCCATTCGATGCAAACGGCGGGCCGCCCGCATGATCTGTTCACCGATCCCGAGTGGTCTGACACGCTGATCCATCTCTACAGCTTTTCAAAGGCCTATCGCCTGACCGGTCACCGGGTCGGAGCCATCGTGGCCGGCACCGCCCGACTTGCCGAGGTTGAAAAGTTTCTCGATACCGTCGCAATCTGCCCCAGCCAATTGGGCCAGATTGCAGCCCTTTGGGGAATGCGAAACCTGCGCCAGTGGGTTGCAGGCGAGCGCGATGAAATCCTGTCGCGCCGCCGTGCGATGATAGACGGCTTTCAACAGCTTGATGGCTGGCGCCTTCTGGGCTGCGGGGCTTATTTCGCCTATGTCGAGCACCCTTTCGCGATGCCGTCGGATCAGCTTTGCAAACGACTGGTGCAGGATGCCTCGCTGTTGATGTTGCCTGGCACGATGTTTCAACCAGAAGGCTCCGAAGCCGGAAAGCGTCAGATCCGCATTGCCTTTGCCAATATCGATGCGGCCGGAATTGCCGAAGTCTTCCGTCGGCTGAAAGCCTTTCATGCCTGACGACTTGCCCCCTTTTGCCATAGCGCATAGACAGGCTCAAAGCAGGATTCAAAGGGGCAGATGATGGCAAAAGACAGCGACGACACCCCGCGCAAAAAGGGCAAAGGCAATCAGATCGTTGTCTGGGTACTGATGGGGATGTTGGTCGTCGGCCTTGGCGGGTTTGGCGTGACGAACTTCGGCGGCGGCCTGACCAGCATTGGCCGGGTCGGCGACCGAGAAATCGACACCAACCTCTATGCCAGGGCCTTGCAGCAGGAACTGGCGGCGATGACGGCGCAGTTTGGCCAGAACATCACCCTGTCGCAGGCACAAAGCATGGGGATCGACCGTCAGGTGCTGCAAAGTCTTGTGGCCCAGACCGCCCTCGACAACGAGGCGGCCCGGATCAAGCTGTCTGTTGGCGATGAAACGGTTGCACAGAAAATCACGCAAACCCCCGCGTTTCAAGGCACGGCGGGACAGTTTGACCGCGAAACCTATCGCTTTACCCTGAACCGCAACAACCTGACCGAAACCGCCTTCGAGACGTCCTTGCGCGCTGACGTGGCGCGGCAACTGTTGACCGGAGCGATTGCGGGTGGCTTTATCTCGCCGGCACCGCTGACCGACACGCTGTATGACTGGATCGCCGAACGGCGCGGCTTTTCGCTGTTGCGCTTGTCGGGTGCGGACCTGACAACGCCGCTGGCCGAACCGACCGATGATGCGTTGAAGGCATATTATGACGCAAACATCGCCCGCTTCACTGCACCAGAAGCCAAACGAATCCGCTATGCGGCTCTGCTGCCCGAGATGATTGCCGCCGACCAGCCAGTTGATGACGCAATCCTGCGCAAGATGTATGACGACCGGATCACCGAGTTCGTGCAGCCCGAAAAGCGTTTGGTGGAACGGTTGATCTACCCGTCGAACGAAGCCGCAAGTGCCGCGAAAACCCGTCTGGACACCGGTACGGCGTTTGAAACCCTTGTTGCAGAACGCGGGTTGGATCTGGAAGACATCGATCTTGGCGATGTCGGCCGCGACGATCTTGGCGCAGCCGCAGATGCGGTGTTTTCACTGGGCGGACCCGGCGTTGTTGGCCCGTTTGACAGCGACCTTGGCCCAGCCCTGTTTCGGATGAATGCCATTCTGGCGGCACAGGAAATCACCTTTGAGGACGCCCGCGCCGATCTTGCGGTGGAAATTCAGTCCGATGCTGCACGGCGTGCGATTGCCGACCGGGTCGAGGCGATTGATGACGCGCTTGCCGGTGGCTCCACCTTGGACGAACTGGCGCAAGAGCAGGGCATGACTGTGGACACGGTGGATTATGTCGCCACGGCCGTTGCCCCCGAAGGCATTGCCGCCTATCCGGCCTTCCGGTCGGCGGCCGACAAGCTGGCCGAGGGCGATTTCATGCAGGCAGTTCTGCTGGCCGATGGGGGCGTTGTGGCCATGCAGTTCGTCGAGATCGTGCCCGCCTCTCCGATCCCGCTCGACATCGCGCGGAACGATGTGGCCGCAGCCCTGACGGCCGAGGCGACCGCAAAGGCATTGTCGGACCGTGCCATAGAAGTGAAAGCCGCCGTCGAAGGGGGCCAGCCGCTTGGCGCCTTCGGGATCGTGCAACGCACCGCAAACATCGCTCGTGAAGGCTTTGTCGAAGGAGCACCGGGCGACCTGCTGACCGCCGTTTTTGCCATGGCCCCGGGCGAATTGCGTGTGATCGAAGCACCCGGATACATCGCGGTGGTCCGACTGGATGAGATAACCCCCGCCGCGCATGACGGAGCAGAGGCGAGCGCGTTGAAAGGGGCCATCGCAGCACAGGTCGAACAGGCCCTTGCCCAAGATGCCCTTCAACTGTTCTCGAACGCGCTGACCGACGAGGCTGGCATCTACCTTGATCAGAACGCCATCAACGCCATCCACGCCCAATTCAACTGACCTGCCGAAAGTCCTGACAGATGATCCTTTCCCCTGCATTTGATGTGTTCGAGGCCAACTGGAACGCGGGAAAGAACCAACTGGTCTGGGCCCGTCTGGCCGCTGATCTGGATACGCCCGTCAGTCTCATGCTGAAACTGGGCGAGGCGCGACCTGATACATTCATGCTCGAGTCGGTGACGGGCGGCGAGGTGCGCGGGCGCTATTCCATCGTTGGAATGAAACCCGATCTGATCTGGCGCTGCAATGGCACGGCGTCCGAGATAAACCGCGAGGCGCGTTTCGATGCCGCTGCGTTCCGTCCGCTTGACGGCCACCCGCTACAAACCCTGCGCACCCTGATTGCCGAATGTGCCATCGACATGCCTGCCGATCTGCCTGCCGTATCGGCCGGCCTGTTCGGCTATCTGGGCTACGACATGATCCGGCTTGTCGAACATCTGCCCAATGTGAATCCTGATCCAGTTGGCCTGCCCGATGCGGTTCTGATGCGGCCCACGGTGATTGCGGTGCTGGACGGGGTGAAGGGCGAGGTGACACTGGTCGCGCCGGCATGGGTCGGCTCTGGCCTGTCGGCCCGCGCGGCTTACGCCCAGGCAGCAGAGCGTGTGATGGATGCCTTGCGTGATCTGGACCGTGCGCCGCCCGCGCAGCGCGATCTGGGCGAAGTCACGCCGGTGGGCGAGCCGGTATCGAATTTTACCCCCGACGGCTACAAGCACGCCGTTGAAAAAGCCAAGGACTACATCCGTGCGGGCGATATCTTTCAGGTGGTGCCAAGCCAACGCTGGGCACAGCGGTTCGAATTGCCGCCCTTTGCGCTGTACCGCTCGTTGCGTCGGACCAATCCGTCGCCGTTCCTGTTCTTTTTCAACTTCGGCGGCTTTCAGATCATTGGTGCCAGCCCGGAAATCCTTGTGCGGCTGCGTGATGGCGAAGTGACGATCCGCCCCATCGCCGGAACCCGCAAACGCGGCGAGACGCCCGAAGAAGACAAGGCGCTGGAACTTGATCTTCTGGCTGATCAGAAGGAACTGGCCGAACACCTGATGCTGCTGGACCTTGGCCGCAACGATGTCGGCCGGGTTGCAAAGGTGGGCACCGTGCATCCGACCGAGAAATTCACCATCGAACGCTACAGCCATGTGATGCACATCGTCTCGAACGTGGTGGGCCAGATCAAGGATGGCGAAGACGCTCTGTCAGCGCTGCTGGCCGGTCTGCCCGCCGGCACCGTGTCTGGGGCGCCCAAGGTGCGGGCGATGGAAATCATCGACGAACTGGAACCGGAAAAGCGCGGCGTGTACGGCGGTGGCGTGGGATATTTTGCCGCCAACGGCGAGATGGATTTTTGCATTGCGTTGCGCACCGCCGTTCTGAAAGACAACACCTTGTATGTTCAGGCAGGCGGTGGCGTGGTCTATGACAGCGACCCCGAAGCCGAATTTCAGGAAACCGTCAACAAATCCCGCGCGTTGCGTCGCGCCGCCGAAGATGCGGGCCTGTTTGCGCAACGCGGCAATCGCTAAGCCCGGACGTCACTGCGCAAACACGGGTGCATCACAAGGCGTTGAGACTTCGTAACAGGGTTTGCATTGCAATTTGCCGCGCTTAATTGATGATGTGCAACAGCCTGCTGGCGACCCGGTGCGTATATGCGTTCCATGGGCCTGCCGTCCAAACGAAGAGGAGTTCGGGAGTGCAGTCCAAAGCCATCACCTATTCCAACAATCCCAGCCTTGCCGCGCGGGGACGTTCGACGTTCATCGCGCTCGGCCTTGGCATCGCGCTTGCGCTGGGTCACGCGCAAGGGGCCTTTGCCCGGGCGCCCGACAGTTTTGCAGAACTCGCGCAGCAGATCAGCCCGTCGGTGGTGAACATCACCACCTCTGCCGTTGTCTCCGGACCGGCATCGGGTGGGCCGATGGTGCCCGAGGGAAGCCCGTTTGAAGACTTCTTCCGCGATTTCATGGATCGTAACGGTCGTGGGGGTGAGAATGCTCCGCGACGGTCCGAAGCCCTGGGATCGGGTTTTGTGATTTCGGAAGACGGCTTCATCGTGACCAACAACCACGTCATCGAAAACGCAGACGAAATCGAGATCGAGTTCTTTTCCGGCAAGCGGCTGAAGGCTAAGCTGGTCGGCACCGACCCGAAAACCGACATAGCCTTGTTGAAAGTCGAAAGCACAGATCCCCTGCCCTATGTTGCCTTTGGCAACTCTGATCTGAGCCGGGTCGGCGATTGGGTCGTGGCCATGGGAAACCCGCTTGGTCAGGGGTTTTCTGTCAGTGCCGGCATCATCTCGGCACGCAACCGGGCGCTGTCAGGCACCTATGACGACTACATCCAGACCGATGCCGCCATCAACCGGGGCAACTCGGGAGGCCCCTTGTTCAACATGGACGGTCAGGTGATCGGTGTGAACACCGCGATCTTGTCGCCCAATGGCGGATCGATCGGGATCGGCTTTTCGATGGCCTCGAACGTGGTCACGAAGGTTGTCGATCAATTGAAGGAGTTTGGCGAAACCCGTCGTGGCTGGCTGGGCGTGCGGATTCAGGATGTCACGCCGGACGTTGCGGAAGCCATGGGCCTGACCGAAGCCTCGGGGGCTTTGGTAACAGACGTGCCTGATGGTCCGGCCAAGGACTCGGGCATCATTGCCGGTGACGTGATCACCCAGTTTGACGGCAAGTCGGTGCGCGACACCCGCGACCTGACGCGGCGTGTGGCCGACAGCCCAGTGGGACAGGCCGTACCAGTGATCGTGCAACGGGACGGCAAGACTGAAACGCTGCAAGTCACCCTTGGCCGTCGCGAAGAAGCCGAAGCGGCCGAAGCCGTGCCTGCCGCCGCAGCCAAGCCGGAAGAACCCAAGGAAGCCGAATTGCTTGGCATGACGCTTGCCCCGGTTACGGACGAGATGAAACAGGCGCTGAACCTGCCTGCGGATGCCGAAGGTTTGGCTGTTGGCAAGGTGGACCCGGCCTCGGAAGCCTACGCCAAGGGCCTGCGCGATGGCGACATCATCACGGAAGCCGGTCAGCAAAAGGTGCTGCGCCTGAAAGACCTGGAGGACCGGATCACCGAAGCCAAAGACGCAGGGCGCAAGTCGATCTTGCTTCTGGTGCGTCGCGCGGGTGATCCCCGGTTTGTCGCACTGGCGATCGAGTAAGCCGGTCGGATAAGACCCCAAACGCGCGGCATCCCCTGCCGCGCGTTTTTCTTTGTCGTCAGAAGTACGTCGCTGCGCCGCTGATTTCGCGCAACAGCCGGGACCGGAAACTGCACATCCAGTCCACCCGCTCTTCCGCCATGGTGCGACCTGTCGGGGTGTGCATGCTTTGTGCAAGGCCGAACAGTTTGACCTCAAGATGGTCCAGCGCAAAAGCGCGGTCGTCCAAGGGGCGGTGCAGACCGAGGGGATCATCGGGATCGAACAGTGCACGCCCCAAAGCACCCGACACCGCAAACATCCGCGCAAGCCCTATGGCACCCAAAGCATCAAGTCGGTCTGCGTCTTGCAAAACACGCGCCTCGGCGGTGCGCGGGGAGACGCCAGCGGAAAAGCTGTGGGCTTCGATGGCATGGGTGACAAGCAAAATGCGCGCAGCAGGCCAGGCATGTGACGCCAACCAATCTGCCGCCACCTGCGCCGACAGCGCTGCCGCGTCGGCCCGGTTGGGCGCGTCCTTGGGCAGGTTTACGACATCGTGGAAAATCACTGCCAGATGCAAGGCGTCCACGTCCAGCCTCGGTTCATCGGCCATGATCTGCTGACAATTGCCCCGGACCCGGTCAATATGGCCAAGGTCATGCGCCCCGTCTTGCGCACCCGCCCAACGACGGACAAGTTCCGCCCGCGCCAAGGGGATAAGGTCCGTCACCGTTTGGCCAGATCGGTGGTGACAAGCCCCAGTTCCCGCGCGGCCGTCAGCGACAGGCGGTCGCTTTCCAAGCCGCGCTCGGCCTGAAACCGGCGCAAGGCCGCCCTGGTGGGCATGTCCATCTGACCGGTCAGCGGCAGCGCATACAGGCCCCGTGCCTTCAGGGCGCGTTGCAGACTGGCGACGAACTCTATCGTCATTTCCGACGGGCACGGGCTGCGGAACCAGATTTCCTCACGCTCTTGCACGATCTTCTGGCGGGTTTCGGACTGGAACACCGCCGGGGCAAGCACACGACCATCATCCGCACGCCGTTCTGGCGACACCAGAACCTGCTCGCTGACCGTTTCAATCACCATGGGCGTCACGTCGGATGCCCAGCACGCGCCGGCAGGCCCTTTTGGCGGGCCGGGCTTGGTCAGACGCACAAGGTCTGCCGAAAGATCTGCACGGCCGGGGGTTTCGGGCACGCCCACTGGCTGGCAAGCCACCACAAAAAGGGCAGATGCGACGATGATCCATGTCGTATTGCGCGTCATGTCACCGATCGATCCTGCCTGCACCGGTTGATCCGGTTTGTGATGCGGGTATACCATGCCCTGCTCCGGCAGCCTAGCACCCGTCGGCAGCGCATGATGGGGCGTTGCACCGTAGCAACCATGACGGATCAGGGTTGATCCCCGGCCCGTGTGCCGTCAAAGCGGAATGCCGGATCCAACAGGCGATCAAGCATCGGGCTGATGTCTTCGATCTGTGCGGCCACCACATGCACCACGCCTGCGTCCCGCTGCAACCGGCCGGTCACCCGCAACAGGCGCCCGGCGATCACCGCCCGGCGAAAGCGTTCATAGACCTTGGCCCAGACCACCACATTGCAGGTGCCGGTTTCGTCTTCCAGCGTCAGGAAAATCACCCCCTTCGCCGTTCCCGGTCGCTGCCGTACCAGCACGAGCCCTGCGACGCACACCATGGCCCCCGCCGATGGCTCAACCAGACGTGCCGCCGGCAAAGCCGCCGGAGGCTGGGGCCAACTGTTGGGGGGTGGCGTGACAGCCAACCAATCAAGAGGCGCAAACGAAGGTGACATAAGAACAATAATAGAACATTCAGGAATGAATTCCAACCCCTGCCCCTCTGGCAAAGGCGGTTGTTTTGGCCTATGTCCAAAGGAAAGCGCCAAATTGCCAAAAAGGGACGAAGACAGACGATGGCCAAGATCAAATATGTGGAATACGGCGGCAAGGAACATATCGTGGACGTGGCCACGGGCCTGACTGTGATGGAAGGCGCCCGCGACAACGGCATCCCGGGGATCGAGGCGGATTGCGGTGGTGCCTGCGCCTGTTCAACCTGCCATGTCTATGTTGCCCAGGAATGGGTTGACCGTCTGCCAAAGAAAGACAGCATGGAAGAAGACATGCTGGACTTCGCCTATAAACCCGATCCATCCCGGTCCCGCCTGACCTGCCAGATCAAGGTGACCGATGCGCTGGATGGTCTTGTCGTCCATATGCCTGAAAAGCAGATCTGATGCGGCTTGCTCTTGCGCTTGCAGTCGGGCTGTCAGGCCCGGCCATGGCGCAAGAGATTGCCTCGGCCCGACTGGTTGACCCCACCGACCGCTATGATCACGCAGTTTTGGGGGACGCGCTTGAATGGGCGGGGCTTGAGATGACCCTGTCCGACGGGCGCCGTCTGCGTGTTACCCTGCCGGACAGCCATGTGTTCGAAGACGTGACGGCCCGCGTGGCGGATTTCGATGGCGATGGCCGGACAGAGGTGATGGTGGTGGAAACATCGCTGCGCCAAGGCGCGTCTCTTGCCATCTACGATGCCACCGGCAAACGCGCCGCAACGCCTTACATCGGGCAACCGCACCGATGGCTCTCTCCGGCTGGATGGGGGGATTTCGATGGCGACGGACGCACAGAGATCGCCTATATCGACCGCCCGCATCTTAAGAAGTCATTGGTGTTTGTCCGCTTTGATGGCACAGATTTGATCGAGATCGTCCGCGCCCCCGGCTTCACCAATCATCGCATCGGTGACAGCGACATTTCCGGCGGCACACGGTCCTGCCCCGGCTCGGACAGCCTGATCGTGGCATCGGCCGACTGGGCGCGCGCTTTGGCGGTCACCCTTGGGTCACAAGGCGTAACCGCAACCGATATCGGCCCGTGGCGTGGACGCGGACCCGATCTGAAGCATTGCCCCTAAAACCCGATCCAGCGCGCCACGGCAATCAGACCCACGCCAAAGGCCATCGCCGTCAACCCAAGAAAGCGGCGCTTGTCGAGGCTTAGGCTTGCCAGAGTTGCCAGCACACGCTCCAAATGCGAAGGGGCCAGTGCAAGCACCAGCCCCTCGGCAACGGCCACCAGCCCTAAGGCCAGAAGAACCCAGATCATGGCGCAGGGGCTGCGGCTGGAACCCGGTCCAGCGGTGCCAGATCGCTGCGCAGATAGTTGAAGAATTCACTATCCGGCTGCATCACAATAGACGAATTGCCCGATTTCAACGCCCGCTCATAGGATGTAAGCGACCGTGTGAACGCGAAGAATTCGGGGTCACGGCCAAAGGCTTCGGCATAAATGCCGTTGCGTTCCGCATCCGCCTCACCGCGGGCGACTTCCGCCATCCGCCGCGCTTCGGAGGTCAATTCCACCACCGTCCGGTCTGCGGTTGCCCGCACGCGTTGCGCAGCCTCGCCACCACGGGCGATTTCATCGGCCGCTTCACGTTCGCGCTCGGCCCGCATCCGGGCAAAGGTTGCGGCAAGGTTCTGTTCAGGCAAGTCGGTGCGCGTCAGACGCACGTCGATGACCTCGATCCCCAAAGCACCGGATTCGGTCCGCGCACGATCGCGGATCTGGTTCATCAACGTGGTCCGGTCTTCGGACAGCACGCGATTTGATGGCACCGAACCCAGAACCTCGCGGATGGCGGCGTTCAGAATCCGGTCGAGCCGGGTCTGCGCCGCATCGACACCCCCCGCACCAACCGCTTCGCGGAAATCAACCAGATTGATGATCCGCCAGCGGGCGAACGCATCGACCACAAGGCGACGGTCATCCAGAGGCGTGACTTCCATCGGTTGGGTCGGCAGGCCCAGAATACGGCCGTCGTATTTCACGACCTCTTGGATCAGCGGGATCTTGAAGCCAAGTCCGGGCGTTT
>JBKBWK010000064.1:0-14142 GCA_046313895.1 Paracoccaceae bacterium | reverse complement strand
GGGCGCCCGAGACGCTGGGCCTGATCCTGCGCTCAGCTTGCGAAGATGCCGAGCCGGACGCCATCGCCGAAGACATCGCCGCAATGCGCAGCTTGGCCGAGGCGGTGCTGGTAGATATCAACGGGGACGCCGAACTGCTTGTTGATGGCGCAGGCGCGCATGATCTTGCCTTCCGAGACTGGCTCGACCCTGCTCCGGATGAGGCGGTGATGGAGCCGGGCAGTTTTGCCGAACACGGCGTCGATGCACTGATCGAGGCTTTGCTGCATCCCCGCGTGGACCTGACCGGGGGCGGGCACATGATGATAGAGCCGACCCGTGCGCTGGTCGCGGTGGATGTGAATACCGGCCCGGATACAAGCCCTGCCGCCAGCCTGAAGGTCAATATTGCGGCCGCGCGTGATCTGCCGCGCCAATTGCGGCTGCGCGGGTTGGGCGGACAGATCGTTGTGGATTTTGCGCCGATCTCAAAGAAGGACCGCGCCATTCTGGATCAGGTCGTCAAGGCGGCCTTCAAGGGGGACGGCGAGGCAAATCTGGCGGGTTGGACGACGCTTGGTTTGTATGAGTTGACCCGCAAGCGGGATCGCCTGCCTTTGGCCGAGGTGGTCGGAGGATTGTTCACATGACTTGCCCGGTATGTGCCAAGGACACCGATCCAAAATATCGCCCGTTTTGTTCGCGACGCTGCGCCGATGTGGATCTGGGTCGCTGGCTGACCGGCAGCTATGCAATTCCGGTTGCAGAAAGCGAAGAAGAGCCGACGGCGACAGGCGAAGATCCGGACATTCCGCCCCGCCAGTAGGCCGGGCGCGAAAAAGGCGAAAAACCCTCTGGACAGCCCCGCGTGCCTGACGTATCACCCGCCCACCCGAAGGGCAGAGCCACTTCGACAAGGGTGCCCAGATAGCTCAGTTGGTAGAGCAGCGGATTGAAAATCCGCGTGTCGCTGGTTCGATTCCGGCTCTGGGCACCATTATACAGCGCTTTCTCCCCAAATATCGCCTCTACAATACAACATGTAGTCACCCGCAGTCTGTGCACAATCTGTGCACAGTTTCGGTAGGCACTTTTGGGCCATCTTGCTAGGCTGCAACGCAGGGCAAAACAGGGCAGCTGAGCGATGAGCTACGGCGCATAAACGATAAAAATACACAAGAATTTGCGACTCGAAAAGCGCAACGGCAGCACGAGTTGGTATGCGCGGCTGACGCTGGACAACGGCAAGCGCGTCATCAAAAGCACTGGCACAGACAGTTTCGAAGACGCAAAAGAGCACGCCATGCGGCTTTACTACGAAACACAGGCCCGCATAGCGAACAAGCTGGCAGCATCGCACGCAAATTCAAAGCCGTCGCCGAACACACGATACAGCGCATGCAGGGAGACGAAGCGGCTGGCTTCGGCAAACAGGCTTCCAGAGACTACCAGCAAGCGCTGCGCGATGGCTGATTCCATACTTTGGGGCGACTGACATAGCGAAAGTCGATCTGGCTGGCCTTACAGCATTCGATTATTGGCGCACAAAATAGCTTGGACGCTTGCCTCCACAAAGCACGATCAACAATCACAACGCTACGCTAAACCGGGTGCTCGACGAGGTCGAGCTGCGTGGCTGGACTACCAAATCACTCCGCCCAACCTTGCTCAACAAGAGGTCGAAACACAGAGTAGAGGCAGCTACACGGTCGCTGAATACACCGCCAAGTGACCACGCAGAGCATTGATGGCCTGCGTCCTCTGCCGGATCAGCAGCTCGCGCACCCGAAAGACCATTGCCGCCCCTTGGGTCTCAACGCTCTTCACGGGCACAAAACGCATCGTCGGGCGCTGCGCTGCTTTGCAGATGGCCTCTGCATCGGCTGCATCATTCTTCTGCCGATTGACAAAGGGCTTCACGGAGGCAGGTGGGATCAGCCGCACCTCATGGCCCAGCTTGCCGATCTCGCGGCCCCAGAAATGCGCGCCGCCGCAGGCTTCCATCGCGACGATGCAGCGCGGCAGCTGGCTGAAAAGGGCCAGCACCTGATCACGTCGCAACTTCTTGCGCAGTACCGCACAACCAGTTGCTTCAGCCCCGTGAACCTGAAACACATTCTTCGCCAAGTCGAGCCCGACCGTGGCAATCTGCGACATGGCCGTCCTCCTGTGTGGATCCTCGCACGCCCACCTTGGCACAACGATGCTGTCGGGGCGCGGTCACATCAGCAAAGCCACCACGACATCAGCAATTTTCACAACCGTCTTGTGACCATCACGACGTTGGTCAAAAATACCGGCCTGCATCGCAACACGCTGCGGAATCGGCTGCTTCGCGCAACGGTCCCCGTCTTTGCGCCTGATGGCGCGGATTTCGGCTTCTTGTATCTGCGAGAGGTGGCTCGAACAGAACTCCTGCGAAAATTACCGCGTCCTGTGGAGATGCAGTGCTGAACGGCCGATCCGTTGGCGGCAAGCCACAAGTTGCCTCGGGCAAGTTGCATGGGATTCAATGCTTTAACAAGCAATCCACAGGTTTGGTGACGCGTTCTTCGGATTCACCTTTACTCGGGTGCGCACGACAATCTCGAAAGTGCGCACGCTCATGCCTTATCCACAACAACGACGGAATGTGGTAGGGCCGGAGGGACTCGAACCCCCAACCAAGGCGTTATGAGCGCCCGGCTCTAACCATTGAGCTACAGCCCCGTACCGATGTCTTGCCTAGCAGATCATACGGGCGGGTCAAGATTGGGTTGGTTTGTTGCGGACGCAATGGGAAAAGCGTATGGGGACGCCAACAACGGATTCCCTGAACGGAGACGGGCAATGACCAAAGGCCACAACGGGTTGACCTATGCCGATGCGGGAGTGGACATTGACGCGGGGAATGCTCTGGTCGAACGCATTAAACCAGCCGCCAAACGGACGATGCGCACGGGCACCATGGGCGGTTTGGGTGGGTTTGGGGCGCTGTTCGATCTCAAGGCCGCCGGATATCACGACCCTATCCTTGTGGCGGCCACTGATGGCGTTGGAACCAAATTGCGTATCGCAATTGATACCGGAAACGTGGATACAATCGGCATCGATCTGGTGGCGATGTGCGTCAACGATCTGGTGTGCCAAGGTGCCGAACCTTTGTTTTTCCTGGACTATTTTGCAACAGGCAAACTGGAGCTGGATCAGGCTACCCGCATCATCACCGGGATTGCCGCGGGCTGTGAAGCCAGTGGCTGCGCGCTGATCGGTGGCGAGACGGCGGAAATGCCGGGGATGTATCATGGCGGTGATTTTGATCTTGCGGGCTTTGCCGTGGGGGCGATGGAGCGCGGGGCCGACCTGCCTGCCGGGGTGGCGGAAGGCGATGTGATCCTTGGCCTTGCGTCCAACGGCGTCCATTCCAATGGCTACAGCTTTGTGCGCAAGGTCGTCGAGATTTCGGGCCTTGGGTGGGACGCAGCATCGCCTTTCAGTGATGGGTCGTTGGGCGCTGCCCTTCTGGCACCGACACGGCTTTATGTGAAACAGGCTTTGACAGCAGTGCGGGCAGGGGGGGTGCATGCCCTTGCCCATATCACGGGCGGTGGTCTGACCGAAAACCCGCCGCGTGTGATCCCCGAAGGTCTGGCGTGCGAGATCGACCTTTCTTCGTGGAAACTGCCGGGGGTTTTCCACTGGCTGGCCACCACGGCAAGCATGTCGGAACGCGAACTGCTCAAGACCTTCAACTGCGGAATTGGCATGATGCTTGTCGTGGCAAAGGATCGTGCGGATGTTCTGGAGAACCTGTTGCGCGCAACGGGCGAAACAGTGGTGCGCATGGGGCGTGTCGTTCCGGGGGAAGGCGTGATCTACAAAGGTCAGCTTTTGTGACGCGCGTTGCCATCCTGATTTCCGGGGGTGGCTCCAACATGCTGCGGCTGGTCGAGGCGATGCAGGCAGAAAACTTTGCGGTGCCTGTGCTGGTGGCATCAAACGACCCCACCGCCCCGGGGTTGGCAAAGGCCGAAGCGTTGGGTGTGGCGACGGCAGCCGTTGATCACCGGACCTTTGGACGCGACCGCGCTGCCTTTGAGGCGCAGCTTTTGCAGCCGCTTCTGGCCGCGAAACCGGACGTGCTGTGCCTTGCAGGGTTCATGCGCGTCCTGACCCCCGATTTTGTGCGTCGCTTCGAAGGCCGGATGCTGAACATCCACCCATCGCTGTTGCCGAAATATCCCGGCCTGCACACGCATCAGCGTGCGCTGGATGCCAAGGACGCACTGGCGGGCTGCACCGTGCATGAAGTGACCGCAGAACTGGATGCCGGGCCGATCCTTGGTCAGGCGCGGGTGCCTGTGCTTGCCGATGATACAGCCGAGTCCTTGGCGGCACGGGTTCTGGTGCAAGAGCACAGGTTATATCCGGCCGTTCTGCGCAGATTTGTTGCCGGACAGCGATCACCCCTCTTGCTTGACTGACCGTCAGGCAAAGGCAATCCGCGCGGTGGCCCGGGGCAGGACCGGGCGGGCCATGCCTGTGCCGGTGCCCTTTTGCGGGCATATATGCGGAAACAAGCGCCGGATCTCGTGGCGTGCCGCGCGGTCAAAGGCGCTTAGGGCGCGGCCCCCGGCAAACAGGCTTTCACTGGGCGCGCCTTCCGCGAACAGCACCTCGTGGTCGTCGCACATCAGGTGCACATAGGTGACCATGGGCCTGCGCACCGCACGAATTGTGCGCCCGTTCACCAGATGCGCCGCCGCCGCCAGCAATTCGGTTTCCCCGGTCAGCAGTTGCGGCTGCCAGCCCGAGATCAACATCCGGTGTTGTGGGGACACCAGCAGCGTGCGGCGATTGCCGAGACTGCCGGCTTCAAAGCGGATCGGTGCCATACTCCCCAGACCACAGACCTTGCGGCGCCCGGTCCAGACCACCGGGCGCAGGCCATTGTCGGCGGTCTGCACCCTGTCGTCCGGCCGGATGTCCTCAACCGGCACGTTGCCGCGCGCGGTGCGGATCAGAGTGCCTTTGACAAAGCAGGGCACGGTCGGCGGGTTGGGCAAAAATGCGTTGAAGGAAAGCTGTTCTTCACGAGGCGGATCAATGCCCGGACCGATTTGCACCGTTCCGGGAATGATGGGTGTCGTCTGAATAAGGATATTTGCGGGCGACGTGATGATCTGATGACCGGCAGACGAGGCGCGCCCCTGATACTGGTCATGCTGTGGATTCAGGCTTGAAAAGATCGGTGGCGTTGTTTGGTCATCATCGGGCCAAGCGTAGATGTCAACGAATTGTCCGTTTGAAAATGCGGTCTGCCCTTCATTCACCTGACGGATCACAACCCGAAAATAGGTCGAAGCCGGGCCAAGCGTCTGAACCCCGGTCAGGACCAATTTCACGCCGTTCGAATTGCCCGAAGACGACAGTTCCGTGAACGTGGCGATCTGATCGCCCGAAATGTACATCTCGATAGTGGGCATTTTCGCCCTTTTTTGTGCTCGATTTCGCCTTTGTTAAGACATGTTTACCATTCTTCGCAGTATCTGTCGCCCTGAAATCCCGAAAATCCGGCGTTCAAGGGCTTTTCAAGGCGAAAATCGCCGCCTATAGCGGATGCATCTTATGTTGCGGGATGACCCCGCGGCCCTTTGAAAGACGCGATGAATGCGCACGATCACGACGACTGAAGACCTTGCCGCGTTTTGTGAGGCTGCCAAGTCCCAACCCTATGTTACCATCGACACCGAATTTTTGCGCGAGCGGACCTATTGGTCAAAGCTCTGCCTGATCCAGATGGCGCTGCCCGGCAAGACGGGCGATGCGGTGCTGATCGACCCGATCGAGGGCAGCAGCATGAGCATGGAGCCGCTTTACGATCTGTTCCGCCACAAGGCGACGGTCAAGGTGTTCCATGCGGCCCGGCAGGATCTTGAGATTTTCTTTGTCGAGGGGAATGTGTTTCCGGACCCTCTTTTCGACACGCAGATCGCGGCCATGGTATGTGGATTTGGCGAACAGGTCGGCTATGAAACGCTTGTGCGCAAGATCGCCAAGGAAAATCTGGATAAAACCAGCCGCTTTACCGATTGGTCGCGCCGCCCGCTGACCGATGCGCAAAAGGAATATGCGCTGGCAGATGTCACGCATCTGCGGGTGATCTACGAATGGCTGGCCACACAATTGGCCAAGAATGGCCGGTCGCATTGGGTGGGTGAGGAACTGTCAGTTCTGACCGATCCGGCCACCTATACCACCCATCCGGACGACGCATGGTTGCGGATCAAGACCCGCACCACATCCGGCCGTTTTCTGGCTGTGGTCAAGGAACTGGCCCGCTTTCGTGAAGACTATGCGCAAAAGAACAACGTGCCGCGCAGTCGCGTGATGAAGGACGATGCACTGCTGGAACTGGCCTCAACCCGCCCGACCACGGTAGAAGAACTGGGGCGGTCCCGCCTGTTGATGCGCGAAGGGCGCAAGCCTGAAATCGCCGATGGAATTCTGGCGGCTGTGAAAGCCGGTCTGGCGATGAAGCCTGACGACATGCCCCGCCTCGCGGATGATCGGGAACAGATTCAGGTCAATCCGGCTTTGGCCGATCTGCTGCGCGTGTTGCTGAAGGCCAAATCCGAAAGTCTGGGTGTGGCCCCGCGCCTGATCGCCTCGTCCTCTGATCTCGACTCCATTGCTGCAGGCGGACGCGCGGTCGAGGCGCTGATCGGGTGGCGAAAAGAGGCGTTCGGCGATGATGCTCTCAGCCTGTGCCGGGGCGAGATTGCCTTGTCGGCAAAGGGCAATGAGGTGCGCGTGGTGCGGCTGTAGGCTGCCGCCTTACCGGCGGGTCGTCCGCGCCGACCGCGCGCCCTGCACGGTGATCCGGCTGATGTTTTCCAGCCGCCGGGGTGTCAGGGTCGTGGCCACAGTCACCTCACGTGACCGGACAGAGTTGACATCCGTGCGTGTCACCGGGGGCAGGATGCGGAAATCCAGCAGCAGATGAGACGGATCCTCGCCTTCTGTTTCGACCAGTTCCGCGTTCCACCAACCCTGAGTGTCCATCACACCGGTCGCGCGCACAATGGCACCGCCCGAATAGGGCTCGATGCTCAGCGAGACCACATCCGCCACCAACAACCGCGTTTCCGCCTTTTTCGCGGTGGTCGCAAAGGTTTCCACGCGTTCCGAGCGTCCGAACCAATTGAACGGGTTCAAGCGCGACTCGCGCACGGCCCCACAAGAGGTCAGAACCAGAACAGCGGCAGAAGCGGCAATCAAGGAACGTTTCATCGGTCTATCCATCTTCGCTTTGGTCTTGGGTAGCCGATCAGCCTGCTTTTGAAAAGGGCAGGCTTCAATTCGCGGCAACAGGGCTGGACCTTGATGGTCGGTCGCATTACCTCAGGGACCGAAGGAGTGCTGATCATGGCCACTGCCGCCTTTGAAGACATTGTCGAGACGTTCGATTTTCTGGACGACTGGGAGGACCGCTATCGTCATGTGATCGAATTGGGCAAGGCGATGCCGGCACTGTCGGAGGAATTCAAGGTGCCGGCGCTCAAGGTGAATGGTTGTGCCAGTCAGGTATGGCTGCGCCCGGTGGTCGAGGACGGGCGTTTCGACTTTCAGGGCGACAGCGACGCGATGATTGTGCGCGGATTGATCGCCATCCTGCACGCCATGTATTCCGGATTGCCGCTGTCCGAAGTCACGCGGGTGGATGCAGGGGCCGAACTCGGGCGGCTGGGGTTGAACGAACACCTGTCTGCGCAACGGTCCAACGGTGTGCGCGCGATGGTGGACCGCATCCGCAGCGTCGCGGCCGAAACGCAGTCCTGAATAGACCGTCCATCGGCGCTGCGCCGCCGTTACAGCGGCGCACAGGCTGCTTGCAGCCATTCCATGGCTGCGGTTGAAACACGGGGTCCGATCCTTTCCAGAACATCTGAATGATAGGTGTTCAGCCATGCCCGTTCGTCTGGCGACAGCATCGACGTCATAATCAGGCGTCGGTCCAGTGGCACGAAGGTCAGGGTTTCAA
This sequence comes from Paracoccaceae bacterium, assembly GCA_046313895.1. Classification (GTDB taxonomy): domain Bacteria; phylum Pseudomonadota; class Alphaproteobacteria; order Rhodobacterales; family Rhodobacteraceae; genus Pseudotabrizicola. The sequence goes on along the minus strand of JBKBWK010000064.1, from coordinate 6,140 downwards.
AAGCACATTGCGCGCGCTTGTCGCCCAATTCAGCTGCGCCCTGCACGACGATCAGGTTTTCCAAACGGATACCAAAAGCGCCCTCGCGATAGTAACCCGGCTCATTCGACAGGATCATGCCTGGCTCCAGCGGCACTTCGGATATGCGGCTCAGTCGCTGTGGCCCTTCATGCACGGACAGGAACGCGCCCACGCCATGCCCGGTGCCATGGTCGAAGTCCTGCCCCGCGACCCACAGCGCAAACCGCGCCAGCGGGTCCAGATCGCGGCCTGCCAGCCCCTTGGGAAAGCGCACCCGCGATATGGCGATCATGCCCTGCAACACACGGGTATAGCAGACCCTTGCTTCATCACCCGGATCACCGACGGCGATGGTGCGGGTGATGTCGGTTGTGCCATCGCGGTACTGTGCGCCCGAATCGACCAGCAGCAACTCGTTGTTCCGCACTGTGCGGTTGGTGTCGCGCGTCACGCGGTAATGCATGATGGCACCGTTTGGACCCGCACCGCAGATGGTGTCAAAGCTGATGTCATGCAAAGCATTGGTCGCGCGGCGAAAGCCTTCCAGCGCTGTCACCACGTCGATTTCGGTCAGGGTGTCGGGGGGCTGCTGGTCGAGCCAGGCCAGAAACTCCACCAGTGCCGCGCCGTCGCGCAGATGGGCCTCCCGCATACCCTGGATTTCCGCGTCCGACTTTCGCGCCTTGGGCAGGCGACAGGGGTCATCACCCCACGCGACGTCGATCCCGGCCTCGGTCAGTTCGTCGCTGACCGCCAGCGGTGCTGTGGTGCGGTCCACCCGGACCGGGCCTTGCAGCGTCCGCAGCGCCGGCACAAAGGCGGCAGGCGGACGCAGGCTGACCTGCGCGCCAAGATGAAGGCGCGTGGCATCGTCGAATTTGCTTGGGTCGGCGAACACTGTGACCCTGGCATCATCGTGCAAAATGGCAAATCCTTGCACAACCGGGTTTTTCGGCACGTCCGCCCCGCGGATGTTCAACAGCCAACAGAGCGAGTCCGGCAGGGTGATCACAGCCGCGCGCTGCTTGGCCGTGCGCAGGCCTTCGGCCAGACGCGCCCTTTTGTCCGCATGGCTTTCGCCTGCCAGATCGTCAGGATGCGCAAACGCACGGCCACAAGGCGCGGGCGGTTGGTCCGGCCAGATGGCATCCACCAGATTGCGTGTCGGTCGCAGACCCAGACCTGCAGCCTCCAGCGCGGCCCGCAGCGTGGCAATCTCGTCCGCACTGTGCAGCCAAGGGTCATAACCAATCTCACCTGCGCTCAGGTGGTCGCAGATCCACGGCCCCGGCTTGGTTTCGGGCCATGGAACGGGCGTGAAATGCCCAAGGTCCACCTGTGCCTTGACCTGCACCCGATAGCGGCCGTCAATGAAGACCCCGGCAATCTGCGGGAGCACGATGGCAAAACCAGCAGAACCGGTAAACCCGGTCAGCCATTGCAACCGTTCATCGCGTGCCGCGACATATTCCCCTTGATGCGCATCGGCGCGCGGCACGATGAAACCTGCAAGCCCTTCGCGCAGCAGAACTTCGCGCAGCGCAGCAAGACGGGGTGGCCCCTGTTCAGGCGCGGCATGGCTGTCAAAGCTTTGAAACATCAGCCTGCCTTTCTCTTTGCGGGATGCCGGGGTGATTTGTCCCTTTGGGTTCACAGCATGGCACCCCCTCAGCCCACCTTTCGCATCCCAAGCACCCGCGCCCGTTTGCGCGGATTGGTGTCGAACAGCCCGGCCAGTTGTTCGGTCATGGCCCCGGCCAGTTGCTCGACATCCGTGATCGTCACCGCGCGCTGGTAGTAGCGTGTCACGTCATGGCCGATTCCGATGGCGATCAGTTCTACGGCTTTCTTGCGCTCCACCATCGCGATCACGTCGCGCAGGTGTTTTTCCAGAAAATTCGCCGGATTGACCGACAGCGACGAATCGTCCACCGGCGCCCCGTCGGAAATCACCATAAGGATCTTGCGCGCCTCGGGCCGGGCCATGGCGCGGCGATGTGCCCATTCCAGCGCCTCGCCGTCGATATTTTCCTTCAGCAGCCCTTCTTTCATCATCAGGCCAAGATTGGGCCGCGCCCGACGCCAGGGCGCATCGGCCCCTTTGTAGATGATGTGGCGCAGGTCGTTCAGCCGCCCAGGTTGCTGCGGGCGACCCTGCGCCAGCCAGCGTTCGCGGCTTTGCCCGCCCTTCCATGCGCGGGTGGTGAAGCCCAGGATCTCGACCTTGACCGAACACCGTTCCAATGTGCGGGCCAGCACATCGGCGCAGATTGCAGCAATGCTGATCGGCCGCCCCCGCATCGAGCCGGAATTGTCCAACAGAAGCGTCACACAGGTATCGCGGAATTCGGTGTCTTTCTCTTGTTTGAACGACAGCGGCGTGGTCGGGTTCGCCACCACGCGCGCCAAGCGCCCGGCATCGAGCGTGCCTTCTTCAAGGTCAAAGTCCCAGCTGCGATTCTGTTGCGCCTGCAAGCGTCTTTGAAGTTTGTTCGCAAGTCGGCTGACCGCGCCCTTCAGCGGGTCAAGCTGTTGGTCCAGATAGGCGCGCAGGCGTTCCAGTTCGGCAGGTTCCGCCAAATCTTCGGCGCGGATTTCTTCGTCAAAATCGGTGGTGTAAACCGTGTAGTTCGGATCGGCCGCCGAATGGGGCGCAGGCGGCGGCGGCTCCAGCGGAGCCTCGCCTTCGGGCAATTCGGCCTCGTCTCCCTGCTCCATATCGGCGCTGTCTTCCATGGAGACTTGCGCTTGTGACTGGTCCTGCTGATCTTCCTGGCTGCGCTCGGGTGACGCTTCGGAGTCGTCCTGCTCAGACTGGTCCTCGCCCTGGCTTTCCGGGCTGTCCTCGTCTTCCTGCGCCTCGTCGTCGGCCTGATCCTCATCCGGTGCATCGGGATCGTCGCCCAGCTGGTCGCCGTAGCCAAGATCGGAAATCACCTTGCGGGCAAGGCGGGCAAAGGCCGCCTGATCGGCCAGCACATGGTCGATGTTGTCCAGCGTCTCGCTGGCCTGTTCCTCGATGAAGCCCCGCCACAGGTTCATCACATTGGCAGCACTTGCGGGCAGATCGCGTCCGGTGGCCAGATGCCGCACCAGATAGCCTGCGGCCACCGGCAGTGGGGCATCTTGCGTGCTTGTCACCTGACCATAGCCCCTGCGGTCGGCCTCATGCGCGATCTTGGCGTCGATGTTTCCGGCTGTTCCGGGCATATCCCGCGCGCCAACCGCCTCACAGCGCGCGGTTTCCATCGCGTCGTAGATGTCGCGCGCCAACTGCCCTGATGGCGCATAGCGCGCCGATACAGCCTCGTCATGGAACTTGCGGCGCAGGGCGAATGCGTCGGCCGTGCCGCGCGCCAGCAGCACCTCGTCGCGCGTCATGCGGCGGCTGACCTGCGGAAGGCGCACCCCATCACGGTTCATGCCCGGAGGGTCCACCGAATAGGTAACCGTCATGTCGGGATCGTTGGCCATGACCTTCGTGGCCTCGGCCAGAGCCTTCTTGAACGGATCGGCCGGGTTGTCATTGGGTTTGGTCATGTCGTGCCCCGAAAGGGCGGGCATTCCCCCGCCATGGTGGCAAAGGCGGCCGGTGCCGCCCTGCCAAACTTATTTCATCGCCATGCTGGCCGCCGATTCCGGCAGTTCCTCGGCAAAGCAGCGCTGGTAGAATTCGGCCACGGTCTGCCGTTCCAGCTCGTCGCATTTGTTGAGGAAGGTCAGACGGAAGGCATACCCCACGTTGCGGAAGATCTCGGCGTTTTGCGCCCAGTTCAGGACGGTGCGCGGCGACATCAATGTGGACAGATCGCCATTCATGAATGCCGTGCGGGTCAGATCGGCCACGGTCACCATCTGGCTGATGGTCTTGCGACCCTTCTCGGTATTGTAGTGCGGGCTTTTGGCCAGAACGATGGCGGACTCGGCGTCGTGGGACAGGTAGTTCAGCGTGGCAACCAAGGACCAGCGGTCCATCTGCGCCTGGTTGATCTGCTGGGTTCCATGATACAGGCCCGTCGTGTCGCCAAGGCCAACCGTGTTGGCGGTAGCAAACAGGCGGAAATACGGGTTCGGCGTGATGATCTCGTTCTGGTCAAGCAGTGTCAGCTTGCCATCGGTTTCCAGCACGCGCTGGATCACGAACATCACATCGGCGCGGCCTGCGTCGTATTCGTCGAACACGATGGCAACGGGGTTGCGCAGGGCCCAAGGCAGGATGCCTTCATGGAATTCCGTCACCTGCTTGCCGTCACGCAGCTTGATCGCATCCTTGCCGATCAGGTCGATCCGGCTGATGTGGCTGTCAAGATTGACCCGCACGCACGGCCAGTTCAGCCGCGCCGCAGTCTGTTCGATGTGGGTCGATTTTCCGGTACCGTGATAGCCCTGAATCATCACGCGGCGATTGTAGGCAAAGCCCGCAAGGATGGCCAAGGTGGTGTCGGGATCGAACTTGTATGTCGTGTCTATTGCCGGCACGCGGTCGGTGGCTTCGGCAAAGCCCTTCACCTTCATGTCGGTGTCGATGCCGAACACATCACGCACATTGATTTCTTCAGTTGGTTTCATCACGTGATCCAGCATCCTGCACAGCCCATATCTGCCCCAGAGGGGTCGAGTTCTTGCGAGTTGTGGAACATATCTCGGGGGGGTTCAAGGGGAAGGGCATCAATCCGTTTGGCTGACACCAGATCGCTTTTGCGTGAGCTTGAAACAAAGCCGGCTGCAAACCCGTATGACAGGCATAGATGGTTATACAACCAAGGAGCCTGTGATGAACCGAAGACTGCTGATGCTGGGTGGCGTGGCGCTGTTTGCTGCCGGACCCCTGCGCGCCGAACGCTTTGAATACAGCCTGACAGATGCCGAATGGCGGGCGAAACTTGGTGATTTGCCCTATCGCGTGTTGCGTGAGGAATACACGGAACGCGCGGGCAGCAGTCCGCTGGACAAGGTGTACGACAAGGGCACCTATCATTGTGCCGGGTGTGATCTGGCGGTGTTTTCGTCCGAGACGAAATATGACAGCGGCACCGGCTGGCCCAGCTTCTGGCAACCGTTGCAAAACGCCGTCGGAACCAAGGATGACCGCAGCCTGTTCGGAAAACGCACCGAAGTGCATTGCCGCCGCTGCGGCGGCCACTTTGGCCATGTGTTCGACGATGGACCGAAGCCGACCGGCAAGCGTTACTGCTTGAATGGTTCCGCACTGACGTTCAAGGCGGCCTAGGGTTCGCCGTGCACTCTGTCGATGCAGGAGGTGAAGATCACACCTTCTGGATCGACACGGACGCAAATCTGGCCGGTCTTGCTGCACTCAGAGGTCGAAACGGATCTTACCTTTCCGCCCAAACCCATGCATTCGCCAAGCGTCAGTTCAGCGGTTGGGGCGATTGGCGCCCTGACCGTGTTTTTACGCACGGCCTGAGCCTTGGCCCGGTCGGTTGTCTGGCCAACGCCGGGTGATACGGTGGCAAGGCCAACAACGAAGGTAACGGTCAGACTGGCGAGACGGTTCATTTTGCGGCCTCCAAGCAGACCTGCCGCATCCGGCGGTCGTCGCTCCACGTCTTGCAGACCATTTTACTTGGACACACGTTCAGGCTGTCACTTAAAACGAAACCACCCAGCGCTCTGCAATCTGCCGCAGTCAATGCTTTGGTGGTTGCCGCCATCGGCAACTTGCCGATTGAGGGATCCAATGCCTGACGGCTGGTCTGTTTGGTTGCTTGCCCGTTGGTTTGCGCCGCGAATGTGGTGCCAGTCAGCAGCAGCCCAACAAAAAGCCCACACATCACGTGTCGCAGCACCACAACTTTCATGATCGAAGCCCCGAAAGAAATACATCAGGTCATTTGGTCAACATATCACTCCATGCAATGCCTGCACGTCTTCGATGTCAAGCTTTGTGTTGGTCGCGGGTGACGCCATCGAAGGGAAGGTGCCGATCTGACAGGGCCGGACGCAGCACCTTTCCAAGCATCATTCGCGAAAATAGCGGCTGTCCTTGATCTGATCCCAAGCCCAGACCACCTCTTGCAGCCGTTCCTCATCCGACCGGTCGCCGCCGTTCATGTCGGGGTGAAGATCCTTGACCAGGGATTTGTATTGCTTGCGGA
>JBKBWK010000063.1:7722-14310 GCA_046313895.1 Paracoccaceae bacterium | reverse complement strand
TGTCGCGGATCAGACGGTCATAGGCGATGACCTTGATGCCGGATGCAGCGGCGTTTTCCAGCGCGTTTGACAGCGTGGTGCCATCAATGGCCGCAACCACCAGAACCTTCACGCCCTTGGTGATCATGTTCTCGATCTGGGCCAGCTGGTTCGGAATGTCGTCTTCGGCGTATTGCAGATCGGTGCCGTAGCCGGCTTCGGTGAACTGCTTTACCATCGACTCGCCGTCTGAAATCCAGCGAGCGGAAGATTTTGTCGGCATCGCGATACCGATCGTGCCCTTGTCTTGCGCAAAGGCCGGGTTGCCCAGAAGCGTGGCAGCAACGGCCAGCTTCAACAAAGCGCGTTTTGTGATGTTCATTCAGGTCTCCTCCCAAAAGCCGCGGAACACGTCGTAAGCGTCGCGTTGTCGGTTACTCCCTCGCCCGCAAAGTGCAGGGGCCGCGGTCAGGCGGGACATTGACGCGGCAACACATTGCAGTCAAATGATGTTATATGAACTATATACTGCATTTTTGATATGAATGAACCCGCATGAACCTGCCGCTGCATCATTTGAAGATGACCCATTTGCGCCTTCTGGCGCATCTGCTGGAAACCGGGCGGATCACAACGGCTGCGGAAATCATTGGCGTCTCGCAACCCACAGCGTCGCGCCTGATCCTTGAAATCGAGGGCATCATAAGCCAGCCCATCCACGAACGCAGCGGGCGTGGGATAAAGATGACCCAGGTCGGTGAAGCCTTGGCAAAGCGCGCACGGCGCATCCTTTCAGAACTGCATGAGGCGACGGTCGAGGTTTCGGGGCTGGCCTCTGGCGAAACGGGGCATCTGCGTCTTGGGTCTGTCACGGCACCGGCTCTGGGCTTGCTGTTGCCTGCCTTGCGCACGTTGCGCCTGACGCATCCCAACATCACCGCCGACGTATCAATTGCGCCGTCGGCCTTGCTTTGCCAAGAGTTGCGGGCGGGACGGCTGGATCTGGTTCTGGGGCGTCCGACCGAACCGCGGGACCATGATGATTTCGTGATCCAGCCGTTGGCGACAGAGCCAGTGGCTCTGATTGTGCGGCAGAACCATCCGTTGGCCGAAATAACCGATATATCGCTATCCGACTTACTGCAGTTTGATTGGGTGATGCCTGACGGCTTTTCGCCACTGGGCAGCGCGGTGATCCGGGTATTCAAGGACCATGGGATGCCGCTGCCCCGCCAAAACCTGACAACGGCTTCGTTCCTGCTGACCCTGACTGTGGTCCGCCAGACCAATGCGATTGCCCCATTGGCGCAAGCGGTGACAGACGTCTTTGCGGCCTCAGAGGACACCGGCTATGTCGCCTTGACGTCGCCGGTGCAGATCGACGTGGGCTTGTATGGCCTGATCACCCGACAGGGACAGGCCCGTACCCCCGCCTTGTCCCGATTGATCGACCAGATTCTCGGCAACGTGCCCGACTGATTTGGGTCGCGGCTCCGAGGGCTACAACTGATATATCTTGCGTGCGGTTTCAGAGCCGATGGCGCGGCGCTCGTCAGCGGTCAGGGGCGCCAGCAGCGTTCGGGTAAAGTCAACCCAATCCGGCAAGGTGCTGTTGATGGTGACGACCGGCCAGTCGCTGCCCCAGACGATGCGCTCGGGGCCAAAACAGTCAAGAAGATGCATGACATAAGGACGCAACAGATCAGCCGTGACCGTTCCGGGGGCGCAGTTCGCGGTAATGCCAGAGAGTTTGGCAAAAAGATTGGGCCGGGCCGACAGACGGCGCAGACTGGCCGCCCATGGGGCAAAGGCTTCGCCAGCGATATCGGGATTGCCGCAGTGATCGAGAACAAAGATCTGATCGTCGTGGTTGCGGATCAGATCTTCCACCAAACCATGCTGGCGCGCCAGAACACAAAGATCGAACGGCAAGCCCCTTTGCCCGATCTTACGCAGGTTGGTGCGAAACGTCGTCGATTGCGAAACGCCATCGCCCACGACATGCAGGATGCGACGAAAGCCCTTGACGTGCAGACCGCCACATTCGTCCAGCCAGTCATCGAAACCTTCCATCACCTCGGGGCGGCATGACGCGATTTGACCCAGCAAGCGATTGGTTCCCACAAGGCCCGCGATCAATCGGGCCTCGGCCTGATAGTCGGCATCATCAACGCCTGTTTCCATGAACAGGCTGCCGATGATGCCCTTGCCAAGGATCGACACCGCATAGTCGCCGGGTGAGAAATCGCCCGACGCCAGCGCCGCAATGGCACTGGTCCAGCGATACCCCAGCCGGTGGCGCAAGATCAGATGCTGATGGGTGTCGATCAGGTCCATGACTCAGGCGTCGGCGATCACGTCCTGACGCTGCTGGCCCAGACCTTCGATCCCCAATTCCACCACATCGCCCGCCCGAAGATAGCGCGGCGGCTTCTGGCCCATGCCCACACCGGGCGGGGTGCCGGTCGAGATCACATCACCGGGGTGCAGGGTCATGAACTGCGACAGGTAACTGACCACATGGGCCACGCCATAGACCATGGTTCGGGTCGATCCGTTCTGCATGGTCTGGCCATTCACCTTCAGCCACATCGTCAGGTTTTGGGGGTCTGCCACCTCGTCACGCGTGACCAACCATGGCCCGATCTGGCCAAAGTTGTCACAGCTTTTGCCCTTGGTCCACTGGCCTGCCCGTTCGGTCTGGAACGCGCGTTCGCTGACATCATTGGTCACGGCATAGCCGGCAACGTAATTCAGCGCGTCCGCTTCCGAGACATATTTGGCCTTTGTGCCGATGATCACGCCAAGCTCTACCTCCCAGTCGGTTTTCTCGGACGTGCGGGGAATGATGATCGGGTCGTTCGGGCCGACAATGGCGCTGGTGGCCTTCATGAAGATCACCGGTTCCGGCGGCACGGCCATGCCGGATTCCGCAGCATGGTCGGCGTAGTTCAGGCCGATGCAGATGAATTTTCCTGTGCCGGCCACGCAAGGTCCAAGGCGGGTATCGGTTGGCACGACCGGCAATTTTGCTGCGTCCACACCACGCAGGTCCGCCAAGCCAGATTCTGACAGGACCGTGCCGGAAATGTCAGGGACGATACCCGTCAAGTCACGAATGGTGCCATCGCTGTGCAATATTCCGGGGCGTTCGGCACCGTCTGGGCCGTGGCGAAGAAGTTTCATGTCCGTTCCTTTCAGGTATTAGACCAGCCGCCGTCGATGACATTGGCTGTGCCGGTCACGAATGCGGATTCGTCCGAGGCTAGAAAAACCACAAGCCCCGCAATATCATCGGCCTGCGCAAGTTTTCCCGTGGGCTGGCGGGCAAGAAACGCCTTGCGCGCTGCGTCGTAATCCCCCGATGCCGCCATGCGGTCATTCAATGAGGGCGTGTCCACGGTGCCGGGACACACCGCGTTGCAGCGGATGCCCTGGGTGATGAAATCAGCGGCGATCGCCTTTGTCATGCCAATGACGGCCGCCTTGGTGCTGGCATAGGCAAAACGGTTCGGGGCGGCGATCACGGACGACGCAACCGACGACATGTTGATGATCGACCCACCGCCGCCATCAATCATGGCGGGCAAAAACGCCTTGCACATCCGATACATGGCGGTGACATTCAGATCGAAGGAAAACGTCCACTGATCATCGTCACAGTCAAGGATGGTACCGTTCGCGACAAAGCCCGCGCAATTGAACAGCACATCCACGCGCCCGATTTCGGTCGCAAGCGTGCTGATGGCGCCTGCATCGCGCACGTTCAGGATGCGGGTTTCCATCGCCTGCCCTGCCAGATCAGCCAAAGCTGCCTCGTTGATATCGGTCGCGATCACGCGTGCGCCTTCGCGGGCCATGGCCAAGGCCGAGGCCCGTCCGATGCCTTGTCCCGCCGCTGTGACCAAAGCCGTCTTTCCGGTCAGCCGTCCCATCGAATTTCCCTGTCTGTTGATTGCCCGAGTTCATAGATGCAGCAAACAGGCTTACATCACCGCGCCGATCTGCCACGGCACGAATTCCGCGCCACCAAAGCCAAGGGCTTCTGACTTTGTGACCTCACCACTTGCGACCTTGATCAACATTTCGAACAATTCTCGTCCCTTGTCTTGCAGCGACACACCGCCGTCGATGATATCGCCCGCGTTCAGATCCATGTCCTCCTCCATATGCCGGAACATTTCGGAGTTGGTAGCGACCTTGATGCAAGGCACGGGTTTGTAGCCCGAAACCGACCCGCGCCCGGTGGTGAACACGATCAGATTGGCACCCGAAGCGATCTGACCGGTAACGGAGCAGGGGTCATAGCCGGGGCTGTCCATGAAGACGAAGCCCTTTTTGGTGATCGGCTCGGCAAAGAGATAGACATCCTCCATCGGGGCCGAACCACCCTTGGCCACCGCCCCAAGGGATTTTTCCAGAATGGTGGTCAGACCGCCGCGTTTGTTGCCGGGGCTGGGGTTGTTGTTCATTTCGCCCTTGTTGCGGGCGGTGTAATCCTCCCACCAGCGGATGCGGTCGATCAGCTTTTCGCCGACCTCGACACTGACGGCGCGGCGCGTCAGCAAATGCTCGGCCCCGTAGATTTCCGAGGTCTCAGACAGAATGGTGGTGCCACCGTGCTGCACCAGAATGTCGGACGCGACCCCAAGGGCGGGGTTGGCGGTGATGCCGGAATATCCATCAGACCCGCCGCATTGCATGCCGATCACCAGTTCCGATACGGGGATCGGCTCGCGGGTATAGGCATTGGCGATATCCGCCATCTCGCGCAGGGCTTCGACCCCACGCTCCACGGTTTTGCGCGTGCCGCCAGATTGCTGAATCGTCATGTGGCGGAAGTTGTTGTCGGCGCGCAGCCGGCCCTTGCCCACCAGATCGGGGATCTGCAACACCTCGCACCCCAGACCAACCAGAAGGATACCACCGAAGTTCGGGTTCTGCGCATAGCCTTGCAGTGTGCGCATCAGGGTGGCGTAGCCTTCGTCCGATCCGGACATGCCGCAGCCCGAGGCATGCGCGATCGGCACGATGCCATCCACATTGCCAAGCGCCTTGAACCATTCGGTTTTCTCGGCTTCTTCCGCGATGAAGCGGGCGACAGAGCCGGAACAGTTCACACTGGTCAGAACGCCCAGATAATTCCGGGTGCCGGATTTGCCGTCGGGACGTCGAAACCCCATGAAGGTGCGTTCCTCGGTCGCAGGCGGCAAAGGTTTGACCTCGGATGCAAAGGCATAGTCCTGTGCATGGTCAGACATGGCAATGTTGTGGACATGCACATGTGATCCCGCCGGAATATCCTGAGTTGCGGCCCCGATGATCTGGCCGTAACGCCGGATATTGTCACCCGGCTTTATGGTCCGATTGGCCAGTTTATGGCCCCGCGCGATCCGTTCTGAGACGGTCACGCCAAGAGCTATGACCCCCGGAAGCAGATCGGCCAAGGCGATATCCACATTGTCGTCGGGGTGCAGTCTGATTGTGGTGGGCATGGTGGCCTCAGTTCTTTGGGGCAAGGGTCGAAAGCGCCCGGTCAAGGTGGGTGTAGCCGCCATCGACGAACAGCCACTGCCCCGTGGTATGACCTGCCTTTTCCGACAGGGCAAAGACCACGGTGGCGGCCATTTCGGTATCAAGCGTCATACGCTGCCCCAAGGGGATGCGCGCGGTGATTTCGGCCAGTTTGGCGTCGGGGTCGTCCAGCGTATCCAGCCAGCGGCGATAGAGCGGCGTCATCACCTCGGCCGGGATCACGGCGTTGACACGCACCCCATCCCCTGCCAACGCTGCGGCCCATTCGCGGGTCAGACCCAATTGTGCCGCCTTGGCCGCGACATAGGCCGAGGTGCCGCCCTGACCGGTGACGGCAGTTTTGGAACTTATGTTCACAATCGCGCCTTTGGATCCCTTCAGGTCACCCATCAGCAGATGTGCAAGCGTGTAGTAGTGGATCAGGTTCTGATCCAGCGAGGCACGGAACGCTTCGGGCCCCGCATCCAGACCGATCCCGTCATTGGCACCCGCATTGTTGACCAACCCGTAAACCTTGCCCCATCGGGCATGCGTTTCGTCAACCGCGCGGCGGCAGTCATCGTCCAGCGAAAGATCGGCCTTGATCCACCCGGTGCGGGGGGATTTTGCGGCAAGATCAGCCAGAAAGTCATCGGCAGGCGCGCGGCGGGCATAGATGACAGGCACGGCACCTTCGTCTGCCAACGCCGTGGAAATGGCAGCCCCGATGCCAGAGCCACCCCCGGTGACGACCACGATCTTATCCTTCAGCCCCAGATCCATCCTATTGTCCTTGATTGGTCGGGTGGCCCTGCGATTTGCGCAAGACCACCCCGTGTCTTCCGCTTTGCGGGATCAGTCGTACAGCACCGCTGCGATTTCCGGCGCAGCCATATTGGACTTGTCGTACCAGAAAAAGCCGGTGTCGATGTTCGGCGCGACCGTTTCGCCTTTCGACGCAGCCACAGCGGCTTTCACGGTTTCATAGCCGATCCCAACCGGGTTCTGGGTGATGGCACCCGCCATGATTCCGTCCGCAATGGCGGCTTTCTGTGCGGCACCGGAATCGTAGCCGATGATCACAACTTCGCTCCG
>JBKBWK010000063.1:0-7622 GCA_046313895.1 Paracoccaceae bacterium | reverse complement strand
CCGGTTTCCTTGATCGCGTTCACGACCCCAAGCGCCGAGCCTTCGTTGGCACCGAAGATGCCCTTCAGGTCGGGATGCGCGGTCAGGATGGCCTTGGTGATCTCGGTCGATTGCAACTGGTCGCCGGCACCATACTGGATATCGACGATCTCGATCCCCGGATAGGCTTCTTTTGCCCGGTTCACAAAGCCGTCGCGACGGTCGATCCCGGTGCGCGAGGTCTGGTCGTGCACGACCAGCGCCACTTTGCCGGATCCGCCGATCAGTTCGGCCATCTTGTCGGCAGCCAATGCTGCGGCGGCAAGGTTGTTGGTGCTGGCAGTCGCGGCGGGAATGTCGCTGTCCACGCCCGAGTCAAAGGCGATGACGGGAATTCCCGCATCCTGCGCCTGTTTCAGCAGCGGAATGGCCGCCTGGCTGTCCAGCGCGGCAAATCCGATGGCAGCAGGTTTCTTGGCCAATGCGGCAGACAGCATATCCATCTGCTTGTCCACCTGTGCTTCGGTGTCCGGGCCTTCGAAGGTGACTTCAACGTTGAATTCCGCAGCCGCTTTGTCGGCGCCTGCCTTGACGGCTTGCCAGAACTGGTGCTGGAACCCCTTCGAAATCAGCGGAATGTAAAGCTTGTCCTGCGCCGAGGCGAGGTTTGCGGTCAGCATCAGCGCGGTGGCAGATGCGGCGGCAAGTAGGGTGCGTCTGGTGAACATCGGGTATCCTCCCATGGTGTCGATGTTGATGGTGACGGGGCGTTCGTCGCCCTCTGGTTGGTGACTTATCCGGCCGCGCGGCGACGGCGCAGCATGTCGGCATAAACGGCGGCGATGATAATAAGCCCGGTTACGACCGTCTGCCATTCCTGCGCGACCGACATGATGCGCAATCCGTTCAGCAGGACCGCCATGATAAGCGCGCCGATCATGGTGCCGACGATAGATCCACGACCGCCCGCCAGTGACGTGCCACCGATGACCACAGCCGCGATCGCGTCAAGTTCATAGCCAAGCCCCAACGCAGGCTGAGCCGAGTTCAAGCGCGAGGCAATGATCAGGCCTGCGATACCGCATATCCCCCCGGCAAGCGCGTAGATGGCAATCTTCCAGGCATCGGTATTGACCCCTGACAGGCGGACGGCTTCTTCATTCGACCCAAGCGCAAAGCAGTACCGGCCCAGCACCGTGCGATTCAGAACAAAACCGATCACAAGGGCAAGGATGAACAGGATCAGCACCCCGTTGGGCACGGGCACGGAAGGAATGATCTTGCCGATCAGCGACCCGGTCGAAATTTCGGAAAATCCCGGCGTGTCGTTGAAATAGATCGGTTTGGTCCCGGAAATGACCAGCGACAAGCCCTTGAGGATCAGCATCATGCCAAGGGTGGCGATGAACGGCGGGATCTTCATCTTGGCCACCAACATGCCGGAAATCGTGCCGCAGATTGCCCCGACAGCAATTGCCCCGACCACGCCAAGCGGCAACGGCATGCCGGCATTGGTCAGGATCACCCCGGCCATGACGGCACAAAAGGTCATCAACGTGCCAACCGACAGATCTATTCCACCCGTGATGATGACAAGCGTCGCCGCGATGGCCAGCACACCGTTGACCGACGTGGCCTGAAGAATGGCAAGAATGTTCGAAGTTTGCAGGAAATTCGGCGATGCCACCGAAAAGAACACCAGAAGGGCGATCAGGCTGGCAAAGGCCAATAGCTTTTGCTGCGCGCCCGAAGCAGGTTTCTTGGACGCAGTGACGGCGGGCAGGGTGGTCATCCGGTGGCCTCCTCGACCGCGCTTTGCCGCACGGTGGCAAGGCGCATGATTTCTTCCTGACTGGTGCCGGGACCGCCCGGCAGGATGCCGGTCAACCGACCTTCGCACATCACGGCGATCCGGTGCGACAGGCGAAGCACCTCGGGCAATTCGGAACTGATGACGATGATTGCCTTGCCGTCTGCGGCAAGGGCCTGCATCAGACGGTAGATCTCTGCCTTTGCGCCGACGTCGATGCCCCGCGTCGGCTCGTCGAAGATCAGGATGTCGCAATCGCGCAACAACCATTTGGCAATGACGATCTTTTGCTGGTTTCCCCCGGACAGAAGCCGCACTTCCTGACGGTCCGACGGGGTGCGGATGGCCAGCTTTGCGATATAATCGTTGGCGGTGCTCTCGAGGCCGCCCTCGTCCAGAACACCCAACGCGTTCGAATAGCGGGCCAGACTGGTCATTCCCACGTTGGCGCGCACGTCCAGACCAAGGGCAAGGCCAAAGTGTTTGCGGTCTTCGGACAGATAGCCGATGCCGGCAGCGACAGCATCCTGTGGGCTGCGCACGACAACAGGTTTTCCATGCACGATGATCTCGCCCGCATCGCGCGGATCGGCCCCGAAAATGGCGCGCGCCACTTCGGTCCGTCCGGCCCCCATCAGCCCGGCAAAGCCAAGGATTTCACCCTTTTTCAGACTGAAGCACACGTCACGGATGGCCCGGCCGCGGCTGATGCCCCGCACCTCCAGCGCGACCGGGGCGGCCGACAGGTCTGGAATTTCGACATGAACGGTTTCCAGATCGCGCCCCACCATCATGCCAATGATCGTCTCGATCGGGGTGTCCGCTGCGTCAACGGTGCCGACATAGGCCCCGTCACGCATGATGGTCACACGGTCCGAGATCTGGCGGATCTCGTCCATCTTGTGACTGATGTAAACCACGCCGACACCTTCGGATTTCAGACGCCTGATGATGGCGAACAATTCCTTGGTTTCGGCATCATTCAGTGCTGCGGTCGGTTCATCCATGATCAGGATGCGCGACCGGAAGGACAGCGCCTTGGCGATTTCCACCATCTGCTGACGCGCGACCGACAGCGTGCGCACTTCAGCCTTGGGGTCGATCTGCACCTTCATCTGGGAAAAGATCGCTTCGGCGTCGGCGTTCAGTCTGGCATCGTCAAGGCGGCCAAAGCTTCGCCTCGGTTCGCGGCCGATGAAGATGTTCTGCGCCACGGTCAGGTCATTCATCAGCGCCAGTTCCTGATGGATGATGCCGATACCAAGTGCCTGCGCGGCACGGGGACCGTGGATGGTGGCTGGCTGGCCCGACACTTCCACACTGCCGCCATCCGGCTGATAGATGCCGGACAACACCTTCATCAGTGTCGATTTACCGGCACCGTTTTCTCCCATCAGGGCATGCACCTCACCCGGCACCAGATCGAATTGCGCCGACCGCAAGGCATGCACGCCCGGAAAACGTTTCTCGATTCCCATCATGCGCACAAGATGGGTCATGCCTGCGCCCCGATGCGGACAACCACCTTGATCAGAGCCTCGCGGTTGGCGACCAGCGCGGGAAAGCGGGCGGGCAGATCGGAAAGCGGCAGGGTTTCCGAAATGATCTGCGCGACATCAATACTGCCATCCGCCAACGCGCGCATCACGGTAGCAAAGTCTTCGGCCGTGGCGTTGCGGCTGCCCATCAGGGTCATTTCGCGCTTGTGGAATTCCGGATCGGAAAACGTGATCTCGTCCTTCACCACAGACACCAGCACATAGGTGCCTGCGTGGGCGACATGGGCAAATCCCGCCTCGATCGCGCGCGTGTTGCCGGTGGCGTCGAACACAAGGTCGAAGCCGTCTGGCGGCAAAGGATCATCAACACCGTGCAGATCGGTGAAACCAAAAGCCGATGCCGCTGACAGACGTGCCGGGCTTGCGTCGCGCAGATGCACGGATGCCCCGCGCAAACGGGCGAACAAAGCCACGCCAAGACCGATGGGGCCTGCGCCGGTAACCAGCACACGGTCGTCAGGCTTCGGCGCGGCACGGCGCACGGCGTGCGCACCGATTGCCAGAAATTCTGTCAGAACCGCCGCGCCCGCTGGCAAGGCAGAGGCGTCGTAAAGATTGCCAGACGGCACGACGATCCGCGCGCACATGCCCCCATCACGATGAACGCCCAGAACCTCGATCCGCATGCAGCAATTGGGCTTGCCCTTCTGACAGGCGCTGCATGTACCGCAAGACAGATAGGGATTGATCACCACACTTTGACCCCGCGACCAGCCCGCCGCATCTGTTGCGACATGACCGGAAAGCTCGTGTCCGATGACGCGGGGGTAGTCCAGAAACGGGTGCTTGCCTTCAAAGATGTGATAATCTGTGCCACACAGACCAACCGCGTCAATGTCAACCAGAACCCAGCCGTCCGGAGCGCTATGCGGCATGGGCTTTGCAGTCAGCGCGAACTGACCGGGTGCCAGGCAAGTGCCACAGAGCATGGTCTGAGCGACCGAGCCATCCATCCGCGCAATTCCTTTCACGTCCACCGACTCATGTGATGGTTTTTATCATTAAAGACACAATGCAGAGTCGATTCCAGCTTGCCAACTGTTTTTAATTTTTTAATTCATAGAAACAGTCGGCAAGGAGGCAGCGATCCCATGGCACGCACCGACGCCCGGTTCCGGCAGGCCCACAACGCGGTTCTGGGCATGTTCACCCGCCTGCCCGCCGACGCCCGATTGCCGTCAGAGGTGCAGCTTGCGGCAGATCTGGGTGTTTCGCGTACTGTTGTACGGTCTGTCCTGCAAAAACTCGCCGAAGACGGGATTTTGGCTGGAAGCGGGCGCGAAAGACGTGTGGTGCGGGCGCCGCGCGCCAAGGATCGCTTGCCGCTGCGCGATGAATACATCAGTCGCGATGAGTTGGAGGCGCGGTTTCTGGACTGGGTGCTGCGCTTTGACGTGCCGGCAGGTACGGCGCTGAACATCACTCAACTGTCGCGCCAGTTCCATGTGCCGACGCATCTTTTGCAGGAATTTCTTGCCAGTCTCGGACAATCGGGTCTGATCGAACGTCGGGCACGCGGCGGATGGCGTCTGTTGGGCTTCACCGCCGAATATGCGGTAGAGCTGTCCGATTTCCGGCAGGTGTTGGAACTGAACGCGGTCCGAAGCTTTGCAGCTTTGCCCGCCGATCATTCGGCATGGGCCTTGCTGGACAGAATACGTATTGACCATCTGGACCTTCTGGCCCGCATTGAACGTGATTTTCACGATTTCTCGCGTCTGGACGGGCAGTTTCATGCCTTGATAAATTCGGTGGTCACCAACCGTTTCGTGGCAGAATTCCAGAAGGTGATATCCTTGATTTTCCACTACCACTATCAATGGGACAAGACGATGGAGCGGTTTCGCAACGAAGCCGCAATCCGCGAACATCTGACCATCATCGCTGCGTTGCAGGCACGCGATGCCCCTGCCGCCGAAGGTGCCGCGCGATCCCATCTTTCCACATCGAAGGAAACTTTGCTGTCGTCGATGCGGGGCCATCATCTGGTATAGGATTGCCGGATTGCATAAACTGGCACCTTAACCCGCGGAGCACCATGTCCCGTCGCCCCACCATTCATGACGTCGCCCGCGAGGCAGGGCTGTCCCCGGCCACTGTGGACCGGGTTCTGAATGCCCGTGAACGGGTGCGCGAGGATACCGCCAACCGGGTTTACGACGCGGCACAGCGGATCGGCTATCACGCGGCGCCGCTGATCGGCCAAAGGGTGCAGGATGCGCGGCCCAGATTGCGGTTGGGCGTCGTCCTGCACAAGGAACGACAAGCGTTCTATCAGCAGTTCAGGGTCGAGATAGAACGGGCGGCGGCCCTGGCATCAGGGGTGCGGGCCTCGGTTCAGATCGCGTTTGCGGCGTCGCAAGGCCCGTCGGATTTTGCCGCGTTGATGGAAAGCATGGCCGGCAAGGTTGATGTGATTGCCGCCACGGCAGTGGCGCATCCGGAAGTCACAGAAGCGGTGATGCGGATCAATGCCGCGGGGGTGCCTTGTTTTGCCCTGTTGAATGATTTCGCCCAAGGGGTGCGGCAAAACTACATTGGTATGAACAACATGAAAGTCGGCCGGATCGCTGCACAGATGATCAGCCTTGCCACACATCAACCGGGCAAGATCGCCGTATTCATCGGTGGCACGCGATGGCATGGGCATGAATTGCGCGAGACAGGCTTTCGCAGCTATTTACGCGAATATGCGCCACAGTTCCATGTGCTGGACACTTTGGTGAACCTTGAGACACGGCAACTGACCTATGAGGCCACGCTGGACCTGCTGGGCCGCCATCCGGATCTGCGCGGCATCTACTGCGCGGGCGGTGGCATGGAGGGCGCGATTGCAGCCCTGCGAGAGGCCAGGGCGACCGGAGAGGTCGCTTTGATCGTCAATGAACTGACACCGGAAAGCCGGGCCGCACTGATATCACGCCATGTGACGATGGTGATTTCGACACCTCTGCCCAGGCTGTGCGCCGATTTGATGGTGATGGCGGCGGATACGGTGCAAAACGGAATCGCCGGCGTCTCGGGTCAGCATTTCCTGACACCCGACCTGTATTTGCCCGAGTCGGTCTGACCTGCCCGGTCTGACCTGTCCTGCGCTTTGATCCAGGGCAATCTGCACAAGACACGGGCGATGCCGGATAAAAAAACCGGTATAATCGTTTCAGCAGGTCGTCTTGTGAAAAATTTGTCACAAGACGACGATAGATGGCTTGTCTGACTCGCTACCCGGCCTTTAACCTTTGCCCACAATCCGCGAATCCGTTCCGGTCGGTCGAGCGGGGGGAACGGGATGGCAAGCGGGACAGAAACGATCAACCGGGAGAAACTCCAATGATGACGAAGAAAATTCTTGGGCTGACGACCAGCCTTGCGGTGATGATGTCGGCCACGTTGGCGTCGGCACAATCGCTGGCCGATCTGGAAGCCGCAGCCAAGGCAGAAGGCACGTTGTCCACGATTGCCCTGCCGCATGACTGGTGCGGCTATGGTGGCGTGATCGCGGGCTTCAAGGCAAAGTATCCTGAGATCACCGTCAACGAACTGAACCCCGATGCGGGGTCGGCTGACGAAATCGAAGCGATCAAGGCCAACAAGGACAACAAGGGACCGCAGGCGCCCGACGTGATCGACGTTGGTCTGGCCTTTGGCCCGCAAGCCAAGGCCGAAGGTCTGACCCAAGCGCACAAAGTTGCGACATGGGACGAAATCCCGGACGGTATCAAGGATGCTGACGGTCATTGGTATGGGGATTACTACGGCGTTATGTCGTTCCTTGTGAACAAGGATCTGGTCGAGAACGTGCCGCAGGATTGGGCCGACCTTCTGAAGCCGGAATACGCAGGTCAGGTCGCACTGGCAGGTGATCCGCGCGCTTCGAACCAAGCGATTCTGGGTGTTCTGGCGGCAGGTCTGTCCACTGGGGCTGCGCCGGGCGAAGCGGCAGGCAAGGCCGGTCTGGATTTCTTCAAGGCGCTGAACGATGCGGGCAACTTCGTTCCGGTCATCGGCAAGACCGGAACGCTGGCACAAGGCACCACGCCGATCGTCATCATGTGGGACTATAACGCACTTTCCGCGCGCGACACCCTTGCTGGCAACCCGCCGGTCGAGGTTGTGGTTCCAGCATCCGGCGTTCTGGCCGGCGTCTATGTGCAGGCGATCTCGGCCTATGCGCCGCAGCCCAATGCGGCCAAGCTGTGGATGGAATACCTTTATTCCGACGAAGGTCAGCTTGGCTGGCTGAAAGGCTACTGCCACCCGGCACGCTTCAACGC
>JBKBWK010000062.1:0-14358 GCA_046313895.1 Paracoccaceae bacterium | reverse complement strand
GTTCGAGACCCTTGGCAAGCCCGCCCGCGGGGCAAAATGCGATGCCATGGTCGGGCTGATCGAAGAAGCCGAGGGCCTGATGGCCGACATCGAAGATCCCGAAACCATGGATGCGGCCATCATCTCGCTGGCGCAGGCGGTGGAGCACTACGAGATCGCCCGCTATGGCACGCTGGTCGCCTGGGCCAAGCAACTTGGCCATCCGGAGGTGGCAGCCCTTCTGAAAACCACGCTGGATGAAGAATACGGTGCTGACAAAGCCCTGTCCAAGCTGGCCGAACAACGGCTGAACGCCGCCGCAGCCGCCTGATTCACCGGCCGGGGGGCGCGCCGAATTTGCCCGCTCCCCGGTCGGTCCACCTTCTTTCCTTCCTCTTTCAAACCTCGGGCACATCCTGCGGCGCTGCTGTCGCATTGCTTGATGAAATGACACAGAGAGGCGATCCCCATGACTGACTGCCATCCGTTTACAAAATTGCTTCCCGAACAACGTCCGGTTCTTTATCGCCGCGCCATGCGGCTTACGGTCAATCCTCATCGGGCCGAAGATCTGGTGCAGGCAACCCTTCTAAAAGCCTGGATCCACCGTGACAGGTTCGAACTTGAAACCAACCTTCGCGCCTGGCTGTTCACCATCATGCGCAACACCTTCTTGTCCGAACTGCGCAAACATCGGTTGGAGGTCGAAGACAGTGAAGACACACTGGCGTTGACGGTGGCGGAGGAAGCCAGGCAAGATCATGCGCTGGCGCTGAAAGAGTTGCTTGTGGCGGTGGCCAGCCTGCCGGACGCGCAGCGCGAACCGCTGTTGATGATGGGCTACTACGGGTTCTCTCAGCTCGAGACTGCGGACGCCTGTGGGTGCACCCTTGGCACGGTCAAAAGCAGGGTCAGCCGCGGTCGCGCCACGCTCAACCGTATGCTGGCACACGACGAAGTCGAAGCCAGTAAAGACCGGACCACTCTGGCCAGTTGCTCGCAGCTGAGCCGACTTCAGCATGTGGCAGACAGACCGATGTGGTCTGGTGCTGCCCTGACCAAGGGCCCTGTCGAACAACGGCAGTCGCGGCTGTCCGGTCAGATCTGAGCTCGGGCGGGCCATCGGCCCGCCCGAATTTCTGGGTCAGCGATCGGTTTTGTCGGTCGGTGCGTGTTGCACGTCCCCCGATGCATGGTCATACACCCGGCCAACAGCACCCGCAGCCCGGTCCACAATCACTTCGCCGACCGACTTGCCGTCAGGAACCAGATCGCCGAGGTCTGATCTTGCACTGCTGATCTCTTCCTTCATATCCGCCGCTGCGGTTCGGGCCATGGCCATCGCCTTGTCCCGTTCTGTCACAAGCATGGCTTGCGCCTCAGCAAACAGCCTGTCGCTGCTGTCGCCCAGAGTGTCATCCTCCAGCTTGGAATGGGGCAAGATCCCCCCCATCGCTGCCCCGAATGCAACGGCAAGGGCACCAGCGACCAACGGCTGATTGTCAAAAAATCCGGTGGCAGAGTTCATGCCTTTTCCCATTGCGGCACCAGATGCAAGCCGGGCCTCATGGGCAGCACGGCGGGCCGCCACGATGCGTGCGCGTGCCTCTTCGGACAGGTCATCCAGGCCGTCCGACAAACGATCTGTCAGGTCCGCCGCTGCATGGCTCATGCTGGTCGCAGCATCCGCAACCGCGGCGCCAACCGCAGTTGCGGCCTCCTGCATCCGGTCTGTCAGCCCGGTCTGGCCGTCATTCCCAAAGTTGGCCCCCCGATAGCTCTGCCCCCCGGTATTCGGCTGCGTGTCGAACCATTTCTGGTCGCGATCCCGCAGCGACTGATTGGCCGAACCGACTGTGGTACCGGTTTCGCGCGACCAGGAACCGCCCGAGTGGCGGTCGCGGCCGAAACGTGGGTGGTTCGCACGCGCGGGGCGGTCCTCATCGTCCCGACTGTCCCGGTTCTGGCCCAGAAACAGCCAGGCCAGACCCACGCCGACCACGGCCACCGCCGCCGGGTTGCGACCCACGGTCTGGGTGATGGCGCGCCCGATGTCACCACCCTGACCACGAAACATCGAGCTGATGTCGGTCACGATGGCATCCACAGAAAACTTCTGTTGCAGGCTGTCGATCGAAGAGCTCATCTGTGCGCGCTCGTCGCGGATATCGCGCTCGATCTCGTCGGAAGTTCGGGTTTCATTTGTCATTGAACGAGTCCTTGATAGCCGCAACATCGCGCGAGACATTCTGCGCGGTGCGGGTCGGCACGAAGCCGATCTGATTGAGGGCGGATTTTGCGGTAGAAAATATGGCAACAGCGATAAGTAGAAGGACCGCCCCAACCACAGCACTGGCCCAGGCCGGGGATAGTCCCGCCCGGACCACGACCGCGACCAGTGCAGCCGCAATCAGGTTAAGCCCGGTGATGGCCACAACCAGAGCAATGGCCATCGCCCCGAGGGACGCGCCAGCCTTGCCAAGGCTTTCACCGATTTCAGCCCGTGCAAGGTCGGTTTCATTGCGGACCAGATTGCTGACATTGCCCAAAATGTCGGCCATCATTTCGCCGGTAGATTTCGGGCCGGTCATAGTGTGGCGTACATGGGTTGGGTGTTCGGATTGCCTTCATCCACGAAGGTATCAACCCCCGCTTTGATGTCGGCCTGCGCGATGTTGGAGGTGCCGGACTGACCTGACGCCTTGGCATAGCGGCTGGCGGCAAAGCCCAACAGGGCTGCTCCGCCAAGAAACAGAATCGGGTTCTCACGGGCAACCTTGCTGACCATCTGCGCGATCTGACCAAGATCCTTGTCGCGGATCTGGTCGGACACATCGGCAAGACTGCTGGCAATCGTGCCCAGTGTGCGCTCTTGTGCGGACCCGCCGCGCAAGTCTTCGGACGCGCGGCGCAGTGCGGCTGCCACGTCCTTCACCTCGTCCGCCACGCCGTCCTTTGCGTTGCCTGCGCGGGACCGGACTTCTGTCATTGCATCATCAAACTTGCTGACAGCCGCCTCCTTGATGTCGGAAGCCACACTGCCCAAGGATGCCTGATTGCCCATTTGCGACTGTGACCCATCGGGTCGGTCTGTGTCGTTCATCTGATTGCCTTTCTGAGGGAAACAAGACCGCGCTCCGCCCATGGGCAGCGTGGTCTGGTGCAGGTGATGGTAGAGTTCAACACCGGCCACTGACTACTGAACCAGAGCGCGGCTTCATTCGTTCCAAATCGCAATCGGGCTGCGAACTGTGCCTGGCCGCAGCCACATGTGGTATCGTCTGGAAACGACACCGTCTAAAGCGCAGGATGCGGCGTGTGCGGGCCTATTGGCTTTCCCCGTTCGGCGCGATGCAGTAGATGGTGACTTCGGTCTGATCGACCATTACGGGTCGGAACACGCGCAACTGGCTGGAGAACTGGTCCATCAGGAACAGGTTCGGATACAGACACAGGTTGCGCAGATAGCCGATCATCCAATCGGCCTTGGCCTCGCCATACCGGGTCACCAGCCCATCGCGGCGCGACGGGTCGGCCCATTTCGTCCACAGCACCAGATGGCCGTTGTCGAAGCTGTAGAACCCGCCTTTTTGCTTGTTCCATTTGCTGGCATCGACGGATTTGACCTCGTCCTTGCCTTCATCGGCGCGGTGGCTGGTGGTGGCGACATAGTTCCAGTGCACCGCCGAGACGTGATAACCATCAGCGCCATTTTCGGCCTGAAGCTTCCAGTTGCCGGCATAGGTGTAGGTGGACGACCCGCGCATCACCTCAAGGCCCTCGTCGGACTGATCGACCACCATGTCGATCATCACGTGGGCCTCGCCCAGATAGTCGGTCAGCGGCATCACATCGGCGTTCAGCGAGCCGAACAGGAAGCATCCGGACCTGCGCCAGAAACCGATGGCTGAGTGCATCATTGGTATTGCAAACCACAGCCTATGCGGCTCTATCGCGAAGCAGAGTTCATTAGGCGGATCATGACGGACCTTTCCCCCATCGCCCTTGGGTTCCTGGGCAGTCTCATTGCCGGGTCGCTGACTGCCGTCGGAGCGCTGCCGGTGCTGTTCGGGCGCGTCCCCGCACAGGCGACGCGCGACCTCCTGCTTGGCTTTGCGGCAGGGGTAATGTTGTCGGCTTCGTTCTTTTCACTGATCATCCCCGCGCTGGACGCTGCAGCGATCCAGTTTGACAGCAGTGCAATGCCTGCCGCGGTCGTCTGCCTTGCGATCCTGCTGGGAATGGGCGCCGTGGCGCTGATGAACGAAAAGCTGCCGCACGAGCATTTTGGTCGGGGACGCGAAGGGCCGGAGGCCGCCTCGCTGCGACGGGTCTGGCTATTCGTGATCGCGATCACCATCCACAACATCCCCGAGGGCCTTGCCGTGGGTGTCGGATTTGGGGCCCATGGGCTTGAGGGCGGCCTGCCGCTTGCCATCGGCATCGGGTTGCAGAACGCGCCAGAGGGGTTGGCGGTGGCGGTGGCGCTGCTGGGAGAGGGCTATCCGAAATTCCGCGCCTGGGGCATTGCCGCGCTGACAGGTGCGGTTGAACCTGTCGGTGGGCTTCTTGGTGCAGGGCTGATCACGCTGTCAGAACCGATTCTGCCTTGGGGACTTGCCTTTGCCGCTGGGGCGATGCTCTACGTCATCAGCCACGAGATCATCCCCGAAACCCATCGAAGCGGGCATCAAAACAAGGCCACGTTCGGACTTGCACTGGGGCTTGTCATCATGCTGTTCCTTGACGTCTGGCTGGGGTGACCTCCTGCCGGAATCAACGACAGGCGCATCGCATCAGCGTTCAAACGGCATCTCAACTTTCGCCCCGCCGGGATGGGCAGTGGCGTTGGTGCTGGTGTTCGGACAGGCCGGCCGAAGAGTCATCGGGACCTGCTTCACCTTTAGCCATGGAAGTGCCGAATGTGTTTTTTCCGATAGCCGCAGACGACGTTCACCGGTCATCAAGATCAGTTGCAGCCGCAGTGTAACAAAAGCAGTGTGCGACGGGGATCAACGGCGGGCCCACAGATACCGCCCGACGCAGGTCGCTATCTGCCTTTGGCGCAGTCAGCGTAACAAAATCGGTGCAGTCGACACTTATGACCTGTCAGCCTTTTATTAACGGGCTGATTGCGTGACAACACATGGAACCAAAGCTTGAAAAAACCACTTTTCCTTCTGATCGTCCTTGTGGTGATGGCAACCCTTCTCCTGTCGCTTCGCGGTCAGAGCCTTGACCTTGAAACCCTGCGTCGCTGGCTTGTTGACCTTCAGGACTGGCAGAACAGAAATGTTGTCACGCTGATCCTTGCCTTTTTTGCCACCTATGTGGCGGTTGCGGCGCTGTCCCTGCCACTGGCCGTCTGGATGACGCTGGCCGCCGGAGCTCTGTTCGGGTTCTGGCAAGCTCTGGTGATCGTGTCCTTTGCGTCAACGATCGGGGCCACGTTGGCCTTTCTGGCCTCACGCTATCTTTTGCGTGACTGGGTGCGTGCGCGGTTGGGCGCGCGGGCCACAGCGATTGATGAGGGGTTGCGCCGGGATGGACCGTTCTTCCTGTTCTCGTTGCGGCTGATCCCGGTGATCCCATTCTTTGCCGTCAATTTGCTGATGGGTTTGACTCCCATCCGCACACTGACGTTCTATCTTGTCAGTCAGACAGGGATGCTGGTCGGCACTGCTGTCTATGTGAATGCAGGCACCCAGCTTGCGAAGCTGGACAGCCTGTCCGGCATCGTCTCGCCCGCGCTTTTGATGTCTTTCGCCCTGCTGGGCCTCTTTCCATGGATGGCACGCATGTTTCTGAACGCCCTGAACCGCCGCAAGGTCTATGCGCGCTGGTCCAAGCCCAAAAAATTCGACCGCAACCTGATTGTTATCGGTGCTGGGGCGGCTGGCCTTGTCTCGGCCTACATCGCGGCTGCAACCAAGGCCAAGGTGACCTTGATCGAGGGGCACAAGATGGGGGGCGATTGCCTGAACTATGGCTGCGTGCCGTCCAAAGCCCTGATCAAAAGCGCCAAGCTGGCGCATCAGATGCGCCACGCCGATCATTACGGGCTGGGGGCCGTAACGCCAGAGGTGCCCTTTGCCCGCGTCATGGCCCGGGTGCACCGCGTGATTGCCGACATCGCCCCGCATGACAGCATCGAGCGTTACACTGGCCTTGGCGTCGAGGTGCTGGAAGGCTACGCCAAGCTGATCGATCCCTGGACGGTTGAGATTGCCATGAACGATGGCACCATCCGCCGCCTGACCACACGCGCCATCATCGTAGCCACCGGTGCACAGCCCTTTGTGCCGCCGCTGCCGGGGATCGAGGAGGTCGGCTATCTGACATCCGACACGTTGTGGGACGCGCTGAAAGACCGCGAGGCGGCACCTCGGCGGCTGGTGGTGCTGGGCGGTGGCCCGATCGGCACCGAACTGGCGCAAAGCTTTGCCCGGCTGGGGTCAGAGGTGACGCAGATCGAAATGGCCCCGCGCCTCATGATCCGCGAAGACGAGGATGTGTCGGCACTGGTGCAAGCCGCGCTTGAGGCGGATGGCGTGAAGGTTCTCACCGGGCACAAGGCGCTGTCCTGTGGGGTAAGCGAGGGCGAAAAATGGATCGAGGTCGATCATCAGGGGGCAAGCCGCCGCATCGTCTTTGACGACATGATCGCTGCCGTGGGGCGCGCGCCGCGTCTGAAGGGATTCGGGCTGGAAGAGTTGGGCATCACGGTGGGCCGCGTGGTGGACACCAACGACTACCTCGAAACGCTGTATCCCAACATCCTTGCGGCCGGTGACGTCGCCGGCCCGTTCCAGTTCACCCATACGGCCGCCCATCAGGCGTGGTTTGCCTCTGTCAACGCATTGTTCGGTGATTTCAAACGATTCAAAGCCGACTATCGTGTGATCCCCTGGGCCACGTTCACCGACCCCGAGGTTGCCCGTGTGGGTCTGTCCGAAGCTGAAGCCAAGGAGAAAGGCATCGCAGTCGAGGTCACGCGCTATGGCATCGACGATCTGGACCGCGCCATCGCAGATGGGTCAGCGCATGGGTTCGTCAAGGTGCTGACGGTGCCGGGCCGCGACCGCATCCTTGGTGTCACCATCGTCGGCGCCCATGCCGGCGACTTGATCGCCGAATTCGTGTTGGCGATGAAACACGGTTTGGGCCTGAACAAGATGCTTGGCACGATCCACATCTATCCGACGCTGGCCGAGGCGAACAAATTCGCCGCCGGCGAATGGCGCCGCGCGCATGTCAACCCGCGCCTGCTGTCCGTGGTGGAACGCTTTCACAGATGGAGGCGTGGGTGAAGGCTTGCCGAGCCGGCGCTGGTTGGACGGCCATTTGCGGAAATGAACTGGGTGAAGCATCTTGCTAGGGGGCGTTACCCGCCCGATTTCTTTGCATCGTGAAGCTGTGAAAGGATGGCCGATATCCGCGCGTCATCGGCATCCGGCAGATCGTCCGGCGGCAACGCCAGCTGAGTAAGATCACGGGTTGTGCGCATCTGTCCGATGAACGCCGCGCATCCTTTGCACATGGCCAGATGCAGTCGGATTTGAAGCCTGTCGAACTTGCCAAGTTCCCCGTCAATCAGGGCACTTGCGCGTTCGGCTACCTCGTTGCAACTTGGCATCCACTGGGTCCTTCGTCAATTCCTGAACTGGAAAGACTGTCCGGCCCCGAATTTGTTACATTCCTTGAGATATATGGCTTTGTGACAAGGTCACAAGACCCCAGCCGCTATGACCGCATCCAGCGACTGGCGTACGGACAAGCGCGCACGATGCAGAAGCACGCGCATGTTGCCTTCGCTGATTTTTAGGATTGCGCAGACCTCGGATGGTTCAAGATCCTGCTCGGCACGCAGGATCAGGACGGACCTTTGCGCCGGCGGCAGGGTGTCGATTGCGACTGTCACATGCGACAGGATGCTGCGACCTGCCACGATCCGCTCGGGCGTGATCTCTTCCCAGAGTTCGGGCATGTCCTTCCAGTGACCGCGACCGTCAAAGGCGGCGGCAAGACCGTCGTCTTCCCCTGCGCCATCAAAGGAGACCGTGCGGCCATCACGGACGGCGCGCGACCTGGCCTTGTTCACAAGAATGGCAAAGATCCAGCCCGCCAGGGACGACCGCCCTTCAAAGCCGGAAATGCCCTTCAGAACAGCAACCCAGGTGTCCTGGACAATCTCTTCTGCTGTGGCCCGGTTGCGCACGATGCCCGTGCACATTCGGACCATCGCGGCGTTATGTTTGTGATAGATGCCTTCGAAGGCAACCCGGTCACCAGACACCAGCCGCTCGACAAGCGCCGTTTCGTTGAGCATGCCTGATTTCATAAGGTGATCTCTCCAAAGCCAATCCTCACTTCGTGGCGACCGGTCAGATTGCGACATCAACACGAAAAGGTGATCCGAAGTCAGCCTGAAACCTGACGCACGATCCTGGACAACGAGCCTCGCACCGAGGCTGTGGCCAGCAGCAAGAAGGTGTGCCCGGATTTGCGCATTTTCGCGCAACCGCACAATTTCCTTCATATGGGTGTCATGTGGTCCTAGCATGATCGGTATTCTCAACCGCTGTGGGGATTCGCCTGTGGTCAATCAAGTGACAGCACTGCTTGCGTCCGGTCGGCAGGCCCGCCTGATGGAACGCCTTCAGTCACGCGCGTATGTGGAGACGCAGGATCTGTCAGCCTTCCTTGGCGTGTCAGAAGCGACTGTGCGTCGCGATCTTATTGATCTTGAAGCCCGCGGCCTGATACGGCGCACCCATGGCGGTGCGATGCCAATCGCCCAGATCACCAAGGATTTTCCCAACAACGAACGTTTGGGGCGCAACATCGCGGAAAAGGCACGCATCGGTAAGGCTGCCGCATCGCTTGTTGCGGATGGAGACGCTGTTTTCCTGGATGCAGGCACGACGACCCTTCAGGTGGCCAGCCAACTTGTCCACCGCGCCGGGCTGACATTCGTGACGAATGGGACGGACATTTTCGCATGTCTTGTCGGCGCAGGTGTTGATCGCGTGTTTGTCACCGGGGGCGAATACAACGATATCAACCGCAGCCTGACAGGTGCGCTTGCGGCTGATGCCATTCGGCGGTTCAACGTGGACAAACTGTTCCTGTCTGTTTCCGCGGTGGATCTGCAGCGCGGCCAGATTGCGATTTCCCACCCTGCGCTGGCCGAGGCGCAGCGCGCGATGATTGAAATCGCGCAGCAAGTGATCGTCGTCGCCGACCATACAAAGTTCACACGCAACGCGCTGACCGTGATCGCGCCGATTGAGGCCGTGGACTGCATCGTGACCGATACCGCCTGCCGCGATTGTCTGGGCGACGTCCCCGACGCGGTGCAACGCAAGTTCATCTTTGTCTGAGGACCGCCCATGCCGATCCTGTCCATCGCTGCGTTGAACAAATCCTGGGGCGAGACCCAGGTGGTCCGCGACCTGTCGCTTGAAACACGCGAAGGCGAGTTTATCGCCCTTCTCGGCCCGTCAGGCTGTGGCAAGTCCACGACGCTGCGGCTGATTGCGGGGCTTGAGGAGCCGACATCGGGCCGCATTTTGCTTGATGGCCGCGACGTGACCACCTTGCCTTCGGCGCAACGCGGAATTGCGATGGTGTTTCAATCCTACGCGCTGTTTCCACATCTGACGGTCGGGCAGAATATCACCTTCGGGCTGTCGGTACGCGGAGAAAGCCGGAAATCCCAAGCGGAAAAGCTGGCTCGCGTTGCGCCGCAACTGGGGTTGGAAGCGCTTTTGGACCGCAAGCCATCCCAGCTGTCGGGCGGGCAACAGCAGCGGGTGGCATTGGGTCGGGCGCTGATCGCCGAGGCGCCAATCTGCCTGCTGGATGAACCGCTGTCGAACCTGGACGCCTCGCTCCGCGCGGAAATGCGCACCGAGATCCGCGCCCTGCAAAGGCGCCTTGGCATCACCATGATCTTCGTCACCCATGACCAGACCGAGGCGATGAGCATGGCCGACCGGGTAGCCCTGCTTCGGGACGGGCGGCTGGAACAGTTCGACACGCCTGAGGCGCTGTATTCCCGCCCGGCCAGCACCTTTGTTGCCCGGTTCATCGGCGCGCCGCCGATGAACGTTGTGACCGTGGCCGATCTGGGCCAGCAGGGCGCGCATCTGCCGCCGGGTATGCTGGTGGGCCTGCGTCCCGAAGACATCACGCTTTCCGCAAGCGGACTTGCCGGTCGCATCGGGCAAGTGGAGTACTTCGGAGCGGATTCAATCCTCTCCATCGATATTGGCGGGCCGCATCTTGCGGTGCGCTTGCAGGGACGGCCGGCAGTCAGACCGGGCGACACCGTGCATCTGGGATGGCAGCCAGAGGCGCTGCATCTCTTTGACCCGACCACCGGGATGCGGCGGGAACCCGCCGCGCCCCATCTTCCGCACAGCACACTTCAAACAGCTTGAGGACACCATGAACAGTATTTCCATGACACGGACACTGCTTGGCAGCGTCGGCCTGAGCCTTCTTGCCCTGTCTCCTGCTCTGGCGCAGACCAAAGTCACCTTCTTTTACCCCGTGCAGGTGGGCGGGCCGTTGACGGCGGTCGTCGATGGCTATGTCGCCGATTTCGAAGCGAAAAATCCCGGTATCGACATCGAGGCGATCTATTCGGGCAGCTACACCGACACCACCACCCGCGCCCTGACCGCGGCCCGAAGCGGCACGCCACCGACGGTTGCCGTTTTGCTGGCAACTGACATCTACACCCTGATCGATTCCGGCGTGGTCGAGCCGATCGACACATGGATCAAGACAGACGAGGACAAGGCTTGGGTTGATGGCTTCATGCCCGCCTATCTGGCATCGGCCAATGTCGAGGGGCATCTTTGGGCGGTGCCGTTCCAGCGGTCCACCGCCGTGATGTATTACAACAAGGACGCCTACAAAGCTGCCGGGCTCGATCCGGACTCCCCACCAAAGACCTGGGATGAAATGGTGGAGCACGGCAAGGCACTGACCGTGAAGGACGCGTCGGGCGCCGTCACGCAATGGGGCCTTGGTATCCCGGGCAGTTCCAATGCGGTGCACTGGTTGTTCGGCGCGCTGGTCGCGCAGAACAAGGGCAAACTGTCCAGCGATGACGGGCTGCATACCTTCTTTGACACGCCCGAGGTGATCGGGGCGCTGCAATTCTTTGTCGATCTCAGCACCAAGCATGGCATCCACCCGCCAGGCGTGCAGGAATGGGGCACCACGCCGTCCGACTTCATGGAAGGTCGCCTTGCCATGGCGTGGACCACGACCGGAAACCTGACCAACATCCGCACCAATGCGACATTCGATTTCGGCGTTGCCCCCTATCCGGGCAACCCCGAGCCGGCTTCGGTTCTGGGCGGCGGCAACCTCTATATCTTCGAGGGCGCGTCGGATGATGAAAAAGCGGCGGCGTTCCAGTTCATCAAGTACCTGACATCGGACGAGTTGTTGGCCGACTGGGGCATCCAGACCGGCTATGTGGCACCGCGTGACGGGTCGTGGGATACCCAAGCCATGAAAGACTACGTCGCCAAGGTGCCGCAGGCCGAGGTTGCCCGTCGTCAGATCGCGGTGTCGGTGCCCGAAATCTCGACCTACGAAGGTCAACGTGTCAACGAGGTGCTGAACGCCGCGATCCAGTCGGCGCTGACCGGCGCGGCCACTCCCGAAGCGGCCATGAAATCCGCACAGGCCGAGGCCGAGCGGATCCTCGCGCCCTATCGCAAGTGACCTGACATGACCGTGGGAGAGAAGGCATGATGACCCGCAACGCACGGATCGGCCTTTTGTTGCTGGCCCCCGCCATCGTTCTGCTGGTGGCCTTCACCTTCTACCCCACGGTCGCTACCCTGATCGACAGTGTGTTTTCGACCCCGCGTGGTCGCCGCCCGTCACAGTTCATCGGCGCGGACAACTTTCGGACCATGATCGCCGACCCGATCTTTCACCAGGCTTTCATCAACAATCTGATCTATGCCGCCGTCATCATCCCGGCTTCGATGGGGCTGGCGCTGGTCATGGCGCTTTTGGTCAACGCCCGCATCGGCGGGCGGGGGCTGGTGCGACTGGCCTATTTCACGCCCACCATCCTGCCGATGATCGCCGTCGCGAATATCTGGATGTTTTTCTACGCCCCTGATTACGGTCTGATCGACCAGTTTCTTGGCCTGTTCGGCAAAGGAGGAAACAACTTTCTGGGCCAGCCCGGGTCGGCGCTTTGGGCGCTGATCGTGATCACCGTCTGGAAACTGGCCGGGTTCTTCATGATTTTCTACCTTGCCGCGCTGCAACAGATCCCACCAAGCCTGATCGAGGCCGCAACGCTTGAGGGCGCCAGTCCCACGCAGCGCCTGCGCCGCGTCATCCTGCCGCTTCTGATGCCGACCACGCTATTCATTCTGATCAACGCGGTGATCGAGGCGTTCCGTCTGGTTGATCACGTCATTGCCCTGACGCGCGGGGGGCCGAACAACTCCACCCAGCTTTTGTTGCACTACATCTATCAGGTGGCGTTCAGCTATTGGGACACCAACTATGCCGCGGCGCTGAGTGTTGCCTTGCTTGCGGTTCTTGCCCTGATCGCGCTGGTGCAATTCGGGGTTCTGGACAAGAGGATCCACTACCGATGAAACGCGCAGCCCTGAACCTTGCGGCATGGAGTCTTGCCCTGCTGTGGGTGCTCCCGTTGATTTATGCGCTGTGGACGGCGATCCATCCGCCGGTCTATGCCGCGCGCTTTGATCTGTTCGCACCGTTGACGCTGGAGAATTTCATCCGCGTCTGGAATGCGGTGCCGTTTGACCGCTATTTCCTGAATACGCTGATGCTGGTTGCCTTTGTCGTTGTCAGCCAGTTCGTGGTCTGCACGCTTGCCGCCTATGCCTTTGTCGTCTTTCCGTTCCGGGGGTCTGACTGGCTGTTCATGGTGGTGTTGGTGCAGATGATGGTGATGCCCGAAGTGCTGCTTGTGCGCAACTATGCCACCATTTCGCAGATGGGGCTGGTTGATACGATCCCAGCGATTGCCCTTCCCTACCTTGCCTCGGCGTTCGGCATCTTCCTGTTTCGGCAGGCGTTCAAGTCCGTGCCGAAAGAGTTGGACGAGGCCGCGCGGATGGAAGGTGCGGGGCCGATGCAATTGCTGTGGCGGGTCTATGTGCCGCTGGCCCGGCCCACCTACCTTGCTTATGGCCTGGTGATGGTGGCCTATCACTGGAACAACTTCCTGTGGCCGCTGGTCATCACCAATTCCGTCACCACGCGGCCCATCACTGTGGGTCTGCAGGTGTTTTCCACGGTGGAACAGGGGATCGACTGGCCGACCATCACGGCTGCCACGCTTTTGTCGGTGGCCCCGATCCTGATCGCCTTTCTTATCTTTCAACGCCAGTTCGTGCAAAGCTTCATGCGCGCCGGCATCCGGTAGGACCCCTCCATGCGTGTTGCCCACATCTCTGATCTTCACATCATCGCAACGCCGGAAGCCCCCGGTATTCTGCGCCCTGATACCGTTGCCCGCGCCCGCGCGCTGATGGCCGATCTGTCGGCTTTTCCGGGGTTGGATCTGGTGGTGATCACTGGCGACACGGTGAATGACGCCCGCGCCGAGGAATACGATGGTCTGGCCGAGGTGCTGGCGGGGCTGTCAGTGCCCTTCGTCATCATTCCGGGCAATCACGACGACCGACGCCTTTTGCGCGCGATGGTGCCGGATCGCCCTTATGCCGATGCTGAATTGCTCCATCACGTCTGGCAAAGCGATGGCCTGCGCGTGATCGCTCTTGATACGCTCTCGGAGGGGGAAATCGCAGGTCGCCTGCTGCCCGCGCAACTGGATTGGCTGGCGGCCGAACTTGATCGCCCCTTTGTCGGCCACACTCTGGTCGCGTTGCATCACCCCCCTTGCGCGCCAGCGATGGGGCGTCTGGACGGCAATATCTTGATTGAAGGCAATGACCGGCTGCGCGCCATGCTCGACCGCCAGCCTGCGCCGGTGACGCTGTTGTGTGGCCACATGCACCGGCCATTTCAGGCCTTGTTCGGCCGCTCGCTGGTGTCTGCCGCGACCAGCACCGCGTTTCAGTTCGCTCTGAAGCTGGGCGCTCCGCAAGAGCCGCCCGTGGCGCGCGAGCCCTATCATTATGCTGTGCATGTACTGGGGGCCGACGGCGCCCATGTGATCCATCGCCACTTTCCCGACCTCTAGTCCCGGACCCGCGCCATGTTTGATTTCCTGACGCCACTGGCCCATGACGCGGGTGCTTTGGCCATGACCTATTTCGGCAAGCTCGCGCAAGACGCTGTCATGTCCAAGGGTCCGCTCGATCTGGTGACTGAGGCTGACCGAGCGGTAGAGGCTAT
>JBKBWK010000061.1:0-14456 GCA_046313895.1 Paracoccaceae bacterium | reverse complement strand
GGTGCTGTGATGCGGGCCATCGTCATTCATGCCGCGCACGATCTGCGCATCGAGGATCAGGCGCCCGAGGTTGCAGCAACCGGACAGCTTCGCCTGCGGTTGGCAACTGGCGGGGTCTGCGGGTCGGACCTGCATTACTACAACCACGGCGGTTTCGGCGCCGTGAGGCTGCGCGAGCCGATGATCCTGGGCCACGAGGTTTCCGCCTTCGTCGAGGAGATCGGGCCAGGCGTGACAGGCTTTGTGCCGGGGCAGTTGGTCGCGGTGTCGCCAAGTCGGCCCTGTGGAGGGTGCAAATTCTGTCTTGAAGGCCTGCCAAACCAGTGCCTTAACATGCGGTTTTACGGCAGCGCCATGCCCTTCCCGCACATTCAGGGCGCGTTCCGTGAAACGCTGGTGGCTGATGCCCACCAGTGCATCGATGCCACCGGCCTGACCCCCGGACAGGCCGCGATGGCCGAACCCCTCGCCGTCACGCTGCACGCGACGACCCGTGCGGGCGGCATGCTGGGCAAGCGGGTGCTGGTAACCGGCTGCGGACCGATCGGCGTTTTGTCCATCCTGGCCGCGCGGCGGGCAGGGGCGGCCGAGATCGTGGCCACCGACCTGTCGGATTTCACGCTGTCGATTGCGGCGCAGGTGGGGGCCGACCGGGTGATCAACACCGGACGCGACCCTGAGGCGCTGGCCAGCTATGGTTCCGACAAGGGGTACTTTGACGTGCTTTACGAATGTACCGGCGTTGCTGCCGCGTTGGTGGGTGGTATCGCCGCCCTACGCCCGCGCGGTGTGGTTCTGCAGCTGGGCTTGGGCGGCGATATGACCGTACCGATGATGGCGATCACCGCCAAAGAGCTGGACCTGCGCGGATCCTTCCGCTTCCACACCGAATTTGCCGTCGGCGTCTCGCTGATGCAGAAAGGACTGGTCGACGTCCGCCCCCTCATCACCCACACGATGCCGCTGCAACACGCCGAGGACGCCTTCCGAACCGCCTCAGACCGCAGTCAGGCAATGAAAACCCAGATCGTATTCTCGGATTAAGCGCAGGCCTGGTCATGCACATGACCAGGCCACCCCGATTGCTTCCGACAGATATCTACCATCTGCGTAAGTGGCAGGGCAAAGAACAGGCCAATGATCACCGAGCCAACACGCGTTGGCCGGGCATACCGAACATGATGAACATTGGGTGGCCATCAGCCGCATCAGGCCAGGCAGGAACCTCAGCCCGTTTCGCCTGGTTCAAGGCGAGTTGGGATAACCGTTACCTTGCGCGTGGCTTCACCCTTTAGTCGGGCGACCAACGTTTCGGCCGCAGCTCTTCCGATCGCAGTTGTGGGCACCACCGTTGTCGTCAGACGCCGCGGCAGGATCGATGCCGCCTCCATTCCGCCCCAGCCCGCAATGCCGATGTCCTCAGGTATTCGAAGGCCAAGGGTCTGGGCATACGCCAACCCGCCAATCGCCATTTCATCATTGTGGAAGTACACGACATCCAGCCGCGGCGCGCGGCGCAGCAAGGTTTCGAGGCCGTAGTATCCGGCATAGAACCCTGGCATGTCCTGCAAGACTTCGCTGGCCACCAGAGGATGACCCGCGCGGGCCAGGGCGGCCTCGAACCCCTGTAACCGCGCGGCGCCCATCACATCGGCCTGCGCCAGTGCGCCGATATAGCCCGCGCGCCGCCGGCCACGTCCGATCAGGTACTGGCCCATTTCGGCACCGCAATCAAAATGTGAAAAGCCGACAGACATGTCGATCGGGGTGGTGGTCAAATCCCAGATCTCAACCACGGGCGACGCCGCCTGGCGCAACAGATCGACCGTGCCCGACGTATGGGTGCGTCCTGAAAGAATCAGCCCGGCCGGTCGCCACGCGATCACTTGTCGGATCCAGGCCTCTTCCTCGGCTGCGCTATGGTTGTTTGCCCCGATCATCAGCTGATAGCCCAGCCGACCGAGCGCGCGATCCACCCCATCCAGCACATGCCCGAAAAGGCCTGATGTCAGCCGTGGGACGCAGATCCCGACCAATGTGCTTGCCAGATCCGACCCAAAGGCAAGCGCAAGCCTGTTCGGGATATATCCCATGGTCTCCGCGAATCCCATGACCTTCGAGCGCGTCTCATTCGAGAATCCAGACCCGCCCCGCAGCACTCTGCTGACCGTCATCTTTGAAACTCCGGCGGCGCGGGCAATGTCGTCAAGGTTGGCTTTCATGGCGCAGTCGGACCTTTGCATACGAACATGGAGGCACTGGATGTTATCGATATCTTTTATCTTGACAGCCGATGTTGGCGGGATCATCTTTTGGTACGTTACCGGTAAATCTAGCGCAAGATTAGATGAACCTCGGCAATGTCTTGGGGAGGATCTGTCATGCACCCGTCGTCCGACGGTCTGTTCTTCGACCGTGTCGTCAAATCATTTGGCGGCACGCAGGCGCTGAAAGGTGTGTCGCTGACGGTTGGCCGGGGCGAGATCGTAGCGCTTCTGGGTGAAAACGGTGCAGGCAAATCCACCCTGATCAAGGTTCTGGGCGGCATCCATCGACCCGACGAGGGCGAAGTGCGGATCAACGGTACTCCCTATGCCCATGAGGCTGGCAAGGCTGGTGGACAGCAGGTGGCGTTCATCCATCAGGATCTGGGTCTGATCGAATGGATGAGTGTCGCGGAGAACATCGCGCTGGCCCTTGGATATGTGCAACGGGGCCGCAAGATCGACTGGGCAGCGACCGAGGCTGCGGCCGATACGGCATTGCGTCTGGTCGAGGCAGAGTTTCCGGCCACGGCGCGTGTGTCCAGTCTGACCCGGACGCAGAAATCGCTTGTCGCAATTGCCCGCGCCTTGGCCGCCAGCAGTGATTTTCTGGTGCTAGATGAACCGACCGCCAGCCTGCCCGCCGATGAGGTAGAGCGGCTTTTTGCAGCGCTCCGTCCGCTCAAGGCCCGCGGGGTCGGGATGATCTATGTCAGCCACCGGTTGGACGAAATTTTTCGGATTGCGGATCGGGTGGCGGTGCTCCGCGACGGCCAGATGGTCGGGATGCGCCCGATCAGCCATACCACACCCGATGAGTTGGTCAGCCTGATCGTTGGCCGAAAGGCGCGCGAAATCGCGCGGCCGGCCGTTCAGGACGGACCCGCCATCCTCAGGGTCGAAGGACTTGCAACCCCGGCGGTCGGACCCGTGAGTCTTCAGATCCGGCGGGGTGAGTTGCTGGGTTTGGCGGGGCTGCGTGGGGCTGGACACGAGGATATCGGCCGGGCCCTTTTTGGCGCTGTTCCCCATGCCGGAAGGGTGACGCTGGACGGTCAGACACCGGACCTGCGGTCTGCTCAGACGGCCATGCGATCCGGCATCGGGCTTGTTGCCCGGGACCGGATTGGCGAAAGCGTGGCCCCCGGCCTTGCGATCCGCGAGAATGCGTTTCTGAATCCATCAGCCACCGGGCGCGGCTTGCTTTCGGTGCTGTCGCCACGCAGCGAAGAAGCCATGGCGCAGGTGATCGGGCGTAGGGTCGGTCTGTCGCCGAACGACCCGACGTTGGCCATCGAGGCACTGTCGGGCGGCAATCAACAAAAGGTCGTGGTCGGGCGCTGGCTGGATTCGGGCCGCCGGCTTCTGATCACCGAAGACCCCACGGCGGGCGTTGATGTGGGGGCGAAGGCAGAGATCTATCACTTGCTTTATGAGGCACTGGCCAGCGGGATGGGGGTGTTGGTCGTTTCGACCGACTTCGAGGAAATCGCTGCAATCTGTCATCGTGCCATCGTGTTCAGCCGAGGTCTGCCGGTGGCAGAACTGACCGGCGTCGAACTTTCCACTGAATCACTGATCCAGGCCGCATCGGCCGGTGAAGCCGCCTGAGGACGCATCATGCCCGGAATAGACTCAAACGCGGTCGAGCCGACCAAAGACGAACTGCGGGGTCTGTCGCCCTTGCGCAAGGCGCTGCGGCTGGCACCGACCTATGGTCTTGTGGTCCTGATGCTGGGGCTTGTCGTTCTGTTCTCGCTGCTGTTGCCCAACACCTTTCCAACCGTGCTGAACGTGCGCTCGATCCTGAGCGACAAGGCGATCATCGCGCTGCTTGCGCTGGCGGCGATGATTCCGATGGTTGCGGGTCGCATCGACCTGACGGTGGGTTACGGGATCGTTCTCTGGCATATTCTGGCGATCAGCTTGCAAACGCTTTACGGCCTGCCGTGGCCGGTGGCTGTGGTAATTGTGCTGGCGCTTGGTGTGATCACTGGCGCGCTGAACGGGCTGCTGGTCGAAGTAGCGCGGATTGACAGCTTCATTGCGACTCTCGGAACCGGCACAGTGCTATACGCACTGGCCCTGTGGCACACTGGCGGGCGACAGATGGTCGGGGCTTTGCCGGATGCGTTCTACGCGATCAACGGCACATTTGTTTTCGGCCTGCCGATCACCGCCTATTATGTGCTTGCCATCACGCTCTCGCTTTGGGTGATCCTCGATTACACGCCCACAGGCAGGTATCTTTACGCCATCGGCGCCAACCAGAGGGCTGCCGAGCTTAACGGCATCCCCACGCGGAAATTCGTGATCGGTGCATTTGTGGCTTCAGGACTTCTCACGGCGCTGGCGGGCGTGCTCTTGGCGTCGAAACTGCGCATCGGGCAAGCTTCGGTCGGGCTTGAATTCCTGTTGCCCGCGCTTGTCGGGGCGTTCCTCGGGTCAACCACCATCAAGCCGGGCAGGGTCAACGTCTGGGGCACGATTGTCGGTGTATTGATCCTTGCGGTCGGAATTTCCGGCATCCAGCAGTTCGGCGGCAGTTTCTGGGTCGAACCACTTTTCAACGGCACCACACTTCTGATCGCGATCGGCATCGCCGGCTACGCGCAACGGAAGAAGGGTGCGAAATCGACATGATCAGCAAAAAATCGGGAGGATCAACATGCTGAAGCGAACACTACGGAACGGGCTCTTTGCAGGCACCATTCTTGCTGCGACGGGGTTGACGGCCTTTGCTCAAGACGCCTTTGACGGCCCAACCACCGGCCCCAAAGCTGCCGCAGGCAAGACCATTGTCGTGCTGGCCGGCGACATGAAAAACGGTGGGATCCTTGGGGTCACCACAGGTATCGAAGAAGCCGCCGCCAAGATCGGCTGGGAGGTCAAGGTGCTGGATGGCGCGGGCTCGGTGCAAAGCCGGGCGGCGGCGGTGGGGCAGGCGTTGGCACTTGGCCCTGATGGCATCGTGATCAATGGCTTTGACGCCGCTGAGCAGCAGGCCGCGCTGAAAGGGGTCACGGCTGCGGGAATTCCGATGGTGTCATGGCACTCGGGCCCCAAGATCGGTTGTGATGCGCCCGGCGGAATTTTTGCCAACGTATCCACCGATGCGATGGATGTTTCGACCAAGGCCGCAGAATGGGCGTTGCAGGACGCGGGCGGAAAGCCAGGTGTCGTAATCTTTACCGACAGCACCTACACAATCGCGATCCTGAAGGCAGCCAAGCTGAAAGAGATCATCGAGGCAGGAGGCGGCACGGTGCTGCAATGGGTTGATACGCCGATTGCAGAAACCTCGGCCCGGATGGGGCCGCTGACGACCACGCTTTTGCAGCAGCATGGCGCGGCATGGACCCATTCGCTTGCCATCAACGATCTCTACTTTGATTTCATGGGGCCGTCTCTGGCGGCGGCTGGAATCGACGGTCGTGGTGCACCAAAGGCCGGATCGGCGGGCGACGGATCAGAGGCGGCGTTTCAGCGCATCCGCACGGGGCAGTACCAGGTGGTGACTGTGGCCGAGCCGCTGAACCTTCAAGGCTGGCAATTGGTGGACGAGTTGAACCGCGCCGTCTCGGGAGAGGCTTGCTCGGGCTATGTGACCGCGCCTGCGTTGGTGACCGAGGAGGGACTGTCCAACACCACTGGCAATACCTTTGACCCCGACAATGGATATCGTGAAGCCTATGCTGCGATCTGGGGCAAGTAAACGATAGGCGTCTGCGGAAAGTACGAGAGCTTTGCTCTCGTACTTTTTTCGTGTCTTGCACGCGGTTGCCGTTTTGGACTTGAACGCCCGTTGCGGTCTGCTGGGCTCCGGTGCACAAACCAGAGGAATGCCGGGCCACCTCGGTTGCCCGACAGAGCTATCAGTCTGGCAAGCGTGGACGCAAAGTTCTGGAACAACCACCTTGGGTCAAGGCCCGCATCGTCGCCACAGCAGCGTTGTTTTTCGGATCTTGGGCACCTGGCAGCTCTATGTCTGGATCGGCATGCCCGGCTATTGGAAATGGATCGGCTCGCTGGTCTTGTCATTGGGATCACCCCCTTCTTGGCCCTGATTTGCCTTCATGCTGGTCTGAAAGGGTCTCGGCGGCGAACCTCCGTTGTGCCTTGTGCCGCTGTAGCCGGTTTTGCGTTTTTCTGACTGGTCGGAAGCCACCGCCTTGGAAAGCCGCCCCACTGAAAACACGCCCGAAGAGGCAGAAAACAGCAAGATCCACCCTGCGCGTTGCCGCAAGGGCGGTCAACGCGAACGCAGGGACAGCTTTCTCCCGCACTGGTTCGAGGCCATCCTGAGTTGGGCCGAGTTCATTAACTCTTTCGGTCGAGCCAAATCCCGGAAAAGACAAAGCCTGCAATGTCGCCCGCATTGCCGAAGTCAGCGGCCTTGGCCAGCTATCCAACGCCCCCGCCGCCACACTTTGATCTGGCACTCGAAGGCGTTGTCCGCGGGGCGTTGTCCTGCACCCAGATCTATCCCGATCGGGATGTGCGCCTCTCCACCTGACTGCCAGTCGTTCGCCCTGCAACATTCCTGACCAGAGTATGCAGCATGGTGCAGCACCTATGAATCCGCCGTCCAACGAAAGGTATTTCCGTGGATGATTTGTGGGACAAAGTTCAATGATTGTGCCGCCCCGGTTTCGGTCGCGCCATCGATGACCGCACGGGCCGCATGTTCACCCATCTGACGGACGGGAACTTCAAACGTGGTCAGACGTGTCCGCAATGCGTGTTTCAGCGACGTACCGTTGAACCCGATAACTGAAATTTCCTTTGGTACTGCTATTCCCGCAGCGAACAGGGCGCGCAACCCGCCGATGGCCATTGCGTCGTTCAGATAGTGGATGACGTTGGGCAAGTCCCCATCGCGCAGCAGACGTTCTGTCAGAATCTGGCCACTTTGCGTGGTGCGCGACAGGTCTGGATCGGTCAGCACACGGCAAGCCACGCCGGCGCGGTGCAATTCGTCAACAAAGCCGTTTTTACGGCGGGCGGCGCACAGGTCAAGCTGAAGCTGCGCGCCGATGTAACAGGCTTGGCGGAAACCGGTTTTCAGGCAAATTTCGGCGGCGGCGCGACCGGCGGCATCATGCGACAGCCCTACCGTCACATCCGGACCCAAGGTGTCACCATCCCAAAGCTGCACCGGACGCAGGCCGCATTTGTGCAACAGATGTGCTGTGGCTTTGGTCTGCATTAGGCCGCCGGACACGATCAGCCCGGCAGGTTTCATCGACAGCATCATGCGGACAAGCCGCGCTTCGTTTGCGGGATCGAAAAAGGTCTCGCCGATCAGGCTGAAATATCCGCAGGGTGTCAGCACGGAGTTGATGCCCGCAAGAACGCCGGCATAAACCTCGTCGCTGACCGAAGGGATCAGCACGCCGACCAGAGGGCTGGTTTGAGCAGACAAAGCACCAGCGAGAAGGTTGGGCACATAGCCCATTGTGTCGGCGATTTCAGTGACGCGCTGGCGTGTGGCTTCGCTGATCCGCCCTGTTCCACGCAAGACTTTTGAAACGGTCATACGACTGACGCCTGCGGCCTGGGCCACATCTGAAATCGTTGCAGGACGCCGGCCAGAAGGGGATTGACTCATGGATTTGTTATCGATACCAAACTAGTTTAACGTTAACCCAAAGTCTCGTGCTGTGCAAGGGACGGGTAGGGAGTCGGCCGATGAAGCACTTGATCGGGCATTTGTGGTCTATCGTTGATCTGATCATCGCCGTTTTGCTGGCGGCGATGATTGCGTTGGTCTTCACCAATGTCGTGCTGCGTTACGGGTTTTCCTCGGGGATCCGCCAATCGGTCGAGCTTGCCCGGCTGTGGTTTGTCTGGGTTGTCATGCTTGGCGCCGCTGTGGTGCTGCGCCGGGGAGAGCATCTGGCGGCGGCCGAGTTCTCTGAAGCACTCTTCCCGCGGGCCGTCCCGACGTTACGCCGCTTGTGCTGGGTCGTGGTGATTGTCGCCGTGGGGATGCTGTTCATCGGCGCACTGAATCAGACCATGGCGAACTGGAACAACATCTCGCAATTGACCGGGCTGCCATCGGCACTGTTCTATTTGGCAGGGGTGGTTTCAGCGCTGATGATGGGGCTGATCGCAATTGTCCGGCTGATCGATCCGATACAAACGGGCATCGGCCGCGTGGAGCATGACGAATGACGCTGGCTCTGTTTCTGGGCGTCTTGTTCGTTGCGATTTTTGCGGGTCTGCCTGTCGCTTTTGCGCTGCTGTTGTCGTCCATGGCGCTGATGTTGCATCTTGGGACTTTCAGCCCGGATATTCTGGCGCAGGGCTTGATCAACGGTGTAGACAGCTTTCCGCTTTTGGCGATCCCGTTCTTTCTGGTCGCGGGCGAAATCATGTCCAAGGGGGGGCTTTCAGAGCGGATCGTTCGGCTTGCCATGACGTTGGTGGGCCACCGGCGGGGAGGATTGGGCTATGTCGCCGTTTTGACGGCCATTGTCCTTGCAGGGCTGTCAGGTTCTGCCGTGGCAGATGCCGCGGCGCTGGTGTCAATTCTTTATCCGATGATGCGAAATGCGGGCTATCCCGAAGGGCGCAGCCTTGGCTTGCTGGCCTCGGGCGGGATCATTGCGCCAATCATACCCCCCTCGCTGCCGCTGATCTTGATTGGGGTTGCGGGAAACATCTCGATCGCCAAGCTGTTCATGGCCGGCATCGCCCCAGGGCTGATGATGGGTCTTACGCTGATGGTGGTATGGACGGTGCTGATGCGTAAGGAAGATATCGCCACTTTGCCCAAAGCCACCGGCCCCCAACGACTGGCCGCCTTGCGCGATGGCGTATGGGCGCTGCTGCTGCCTGTCATCATCATCGGCGGCATCCGTTCGGGCGTCTTCACGCCGACCGAAGCGGCGGTGGTGGCGGCGGTTTATGCCATCTTTGTGTCTGCCGTGGTGTACCGTACGCTGACCGTACCGCTGCTGTTCGAGGTCTTGGTCGCCGCGGGTCGGGCGACGGCGATGGTGATGTTCCTTGTTGGCGCAGCCATGGTAGCGGCGTGGCTGATCACGGTGGCGCAACTGCCGCAGCAGCTTGCGTCCATGCTGCAACCGCTGATCGACCGCCCGCGTCTGTTGATGTTGGTCATCATGCTGATTGTGCTGGCGGTCGGCATGGTGATGGACCTGTCGCCGACCATCCTGATCCTTGTTCCGCTGCTGATGCCAGTGGTCAAGATGGCCGGGATCGACCCGGTATATTTTGGGCTGATGTTCGTGATGAACTGTTCCATCGGGCTGCTGACCCCACCCGTAGGCACCGTGCTGAACGTCATCTGCGGCGTGGGCAAGGTGCCGCTGAGCGTGGCGGTGCGGGGCATCTCGCCGTTTCTGGCGGCCTATGCCGCGCTGCTCGGCCTGTTCATCATTTTTCCAGAACTGATCACCGTTCCCGCCAAGCTTTTTGGCGGCTGAGATAACCAAAGGGAGGACTACGACATGAAAATTCTCAAAGCTCTGGGCTTTGCGTCGGCATTTGCACTCGCTGCACTGTCGGCACAGGCGCAGACCGACCTGAAGCTGGCCCATGCGGCACCTGACACCGACCTGCAACAGACGCTGTCGCTGTTCTTCAAGGAACAGGTCGAGTCACGCACCGGTGGTTCGGTCACAGTCACGATTTTTCCGCAAGGCCAGCTTGGTAATGACGCCGCCATGATTGATGGAGCACGGTCGGGCATTATCGACATCGCCATGTCGGGACTGAACAACTTTACCGGTCTGGTGCCAGCGGCGGGCGCGTTCGAGCTGCCCTTTATCTTCCCGACCCGCGAGGTGGCCTACACCGTTCTGGATGGCGAGGTCGGACAGGGCATTGCCGCAGAGTTCCCCAAGCACGGGCTCAAG
Organism: Paracoccaceae bacterium; assembly: GCA_046313895.1. Lineage (GTDB taxonomy): Bacteria > Pseudomonadota > Alphaproteobacteria > Rhodobacterales > Rhodobacteraceae > Pseudotabrizicola. The sequence continues at coordinate 4,303 of JBKBWK010000061.1, read as the reverse complement.
GTTCTGGGATTTCCGGAAAACGGCTATCGCAACATGTCCAACAATCGCGGGCCGATCAAGGTGCCGGCTGATCTGGCGGGTCTGAACATGCGCGTCAACAATTCCAAGGCGCTGAACGACATGTTTGCCGCGCTTGGCGCCAACCCGCTGCAACTGCCGGTGGCCGAGCTTTACACTGCGCTCGAGACTGGCGTTGTAGATGCGCAGGACCACCCGATCGGGATCGTCGTGTCGTTCAAGTTCAACGAGGTGCAGAAATACCTCAGCCTGACCCAGCACGCCTATTCCGCGCTGGCGCTGGTGATGAATGATGCCAAGTTCAACAGCCTGACAGCTGACGAGCAAAAGGTCATTGTCGAGGTCGCCGCCGAAGCTGTCGCCATGCAGCGCAAGGCCGTGCAGGAAAAAGAAGCCGGCATGATTGACGAACTGAAAGCCGCCGGCATGGAAGTGAACGACGACGTTGACGCTGCTGCGTTTCAAGCTTCGGTAAAGTCGGTATGGGATGGCTTTATCGCCGAAAATGGCGACACGGTGGTGAATGCCATCCTGGCAGCGCAGCAGTAAAAGTCCCTGCCCGAAGAACGTGCATGTCATAAGGGGCGGTCATCCGCCCCTTATGACATTAGCCCGAAGACTGCCGGATCAGAAGTTCCGGGAAGATTTCTATTTTGGCGGCGCTGGTCTGCTTGCCATCCAGCGCGTCGAGGATCAGGGCGGCGGTGCGGGTGCCGATGTCGCGGGGGAAGGGGTTGATTGTGGTCAGCGCGGGAACAGAGATTCCGGCGATCTCGTAATCTCCGAAACCTGCGATCCACAACCGCTCCGGCACCTTGACCGCGCGTCGCTGACATTCGGTCAGCGCACCAAACGCTGACAAGTCCGACACACAGATCACCGCTTGTGTGTCGGGAAACGCCTCAAGAAGGCGCGCCATTGCTTCGGCACCTTCGCGCATCGAAATCGGAGGGGCACCTGCTGCGATCAGCCGGGTGGCGTCCAGCCCATGCGCCTGCATGGCGGCGATGAACCCGGCGCGACGGTCGGCACCACGGGTGTCGCGTGACGTGTCACCACCGATAAAGGCAATGCGCGTCAGATCCTTGGCCACAAAATGATCGACCATGTCGCGCACGGCCTTCGCATTGGAAAACCCGATGACATGACCAATCGGATCCTCCGGCAGATCCCAGGTTTCGATCACCGGAATCTGTGCATTTTCCAGCATGCGCCTGGCGCGTGGGGTGTGACGGCCGCCGGTGACCATGATGGCTTCGGGACGGCGGCGAAGGAATTGCTCGATCAGGCGCTCTTCTTCGGCCATGTCGTAATCGGTGTAGCCCAAGAGGATCTGCAAACCCCGTGCTTTCAGACCTTCAGAAAGTCCCCGTACCGTGTCGGCAAAGTTGGCGTTATTGATCGACGGAATGGTAACCGCTATAAAATCGGTGCGCTGCGAACGCAGGCTGGATGCGGTACTGTCAAATACATAGCCCAGATCATCGGCGGCTTTCAGAATGGCCAGCCGTGTTGCTTCACTCACCGAACTGTTGGTCTTGAAGGCTCGGCTGACTGTCATTGGCGAAACTCCCGCGAGGCGGGCGACATCGGCCATTGTCAGGGCTTTGCGCGACGGGTTCATACTGACTTGGTATCGTTACCCGCGCCGGAAATCCAGCCCCCTCGCCGTGTTGCCCGCGCCCCAAGACTAGACCAATTCAGAATCATGCGCTGTGGTGACGTGGTGGTGGATCCGCCCGGTGAAGAATCGCGCCAGTACTCCCTCGGTCGCAGCGCGGCCTTCGTTGCGTGCAGGGCTGGCCAAAGCTGCTTCAACGGCGGCAAGGTCGGGATAACTGATGGCCAGGATCAGCGGGTATTCCGGTGCGCCGTCATCGCGGCTTTCGGCAAAGCCGACACGCACTGACAGGGCGCCTGGGAAGGCTTTCCATTTGGGCAATATCTCCGTCATAACGGCCTCGCGGAAGGCCTCGGTCTGGCCTTCGTGGATGCGGCCTTCGAACAGGGCATAGCGGGTGATCATTTGAAAAGGTCCTTTCTCGGTCCCGTGAAGAATTCCATCAACGTTGCCTGATCCTCGCCGCCCAGACCGGCGGCGGTCAGCATTCGGTGCACCTCGGCGCACAGAGCTGTCAGGGGCATGGCGGTATGGGTCAAACGGGCAAGATCGGCCGCGCCGTTCAGGTCTTTCACCATATTGTCGATCCGGCCGGTGCGGCGGTAGTCGCGGGCGGCAAAGCGCGGCATGTATTCTTGCAAGATCGCGCTGTCGGCACGGCCTCCTGCCAAGGCTTGCGGTATTTTTGCAACATCAACGCCCGCCGCTTCGGCCAGAGCCGTCGCTTCGGCCACGGCAAGAAAGCCCAGCCCACAGAGCACCTGATTGATCAGCTTGGTGGTCTGGCCTGCACCGGCGGGGCCCATGTGGGTCTGGTTACTGGCGACATTTGCCAGAATCGCCTGCGCCCGGGCCACCTGAGCCGCCTCGCCGCCTTGCATCAGGGTCAACTGCCCCAAGGCCGCTTTGGGGATACCGCCGGACAAGGGGCTGTCGACCCAGTTCAAGCCCCGTGCGGTGACATCGGCGGCCAGCGCCTTGGTCGCCTCGGGGTCGATCGAGGACATGTCAATGATCAGCGTGCCCGCCGCTGCGCCCTCGGCTACCCCTGTGTCGCCAAACACCGCCGCCCGCACGATACGCGCCGAGTTGAGGGACAGGATCACCGCGCTGGACGCCGCTGCCGCTGCGGCGGCCGAGGTCGCTGCGGTCGCGCCCAAGGCCACCAGCTCCGCCACCTTTTCGGCGTCCAGATCATACACCACCAGCGGCGTACCCGTCGTCGCCAGCCGCGCGCCGATGGCCCCGCCCATCGCCCCCGCGCCGATCAGGGCAACTGTGTCGGTCATGGCTTGGCCTCCTGCATGTGGTCCAGAATGGTGTCGATAATCTCGGGCAAGGGGGCGGCGATATCGACGGTGATCGCCTCGTCCGGCCCTGGCGGTTCCAGTGTGGCGAACTGGCTGTCGAGCAATGCGGGCGGCATGTAGTGCCCGCTTCGCGCCACCATCCGTGCGCTGATCAGCGCATGATCGCCGGTCAGATGCACGAAACGCACGGCCCCGCCAGCACCTTGCCGGATGCGATCGCGGTAGACCCGCCGCAGAGCCGAACAGCCCACGATCACCGGGGCCTCTTCGCGCAAGACCTGAGCCACCCGGTCAAGCCAGGGCCAGCGGTCATCGTCAGTCAATGGCACGCCCGTGCGCATCTTTTCCACATTGGCTGCAGGGTGCAGGTCATCGCCATCGCGGTAGGCTATGCCAAGCCGCGCCGAAAGCGCCGCGCCCACGCTGGATTTGCCGCAGCCCGACACGCCCATGATGACGACCCGCTGCATCACAGCGACGCCGTGATTCCGCCATCGACATACAGGATATGCCCGTTGACAAAGGTTGCCGCATCCGAGGCCAAAAATATGCAGGCGCCCTGCAACTCTTCGACGCGGCCCCAGCGCCCGGCGGGGGTGCGCTTTTCCAGCCAAGCGCTGAACACAGGGTCGGCTACCAGCGCGGCGTTCAACGGCGTGTCGAAATAGCCGGGAGCGATTGCGTTGCAGTTCAGCCCGTATCTGGCCCAATCGGTCGCCATGCCCTTGGTCAGGTTGCCGACGGCGCCCTTCGTCGCGGTATAGGGCGCGATTCCGGGGCGGGCGAGCGCGGTCTGCACGCTTGCGATATTGATGATCCGCCCGGCACCGCGCGCAATCATGTGGCGTGCGACCGCCTGACCGACATGGAACACCGATGCAATGTTGGTTTGCAACAGGCGCTCGAAAGCATCGGCTGGAAACTCTTCCAGCGCGCCACGATGCTGCATACCGGCGTTGTTCACCAAAATGTCGATCGGCGTGCCCGCTGCCTCGAAGCCATCTACAGACGCGCGCACTGCGTCATGGTCGGTCGCGTCAAAGGCCAGCGTCACTGCCCCCGGAATCAACGCTGCTGCTGCCGCCAGTTTGTCCGTATCGCGCCCGTTCAGTACAACCTGCGCGCCCGCACCCGCCAGCCCTTGGGCCAGCGCAAAGCCAATGCCTTGCGATGACCCGGTGATCAGCGCACGCCGCCCCGTCAGATCGAAAAGCTGCTGAGCCATGAGTATCTCCTGTTGAGTTGGCGCTCGACAGCGCGGATTTGGGCGTTTATGTTATCGTTAACAAACACTGTCAAGCACCGGAATCGCCAGACCATGACAAAACCTCATATCCTGCAAGTTGGACCTTAT
>JBKBWK010000060.1:0-14694 GCA_046313895.1 Paracoccaceae bacterium | reverse complement strand
TTGCCGTCTCGCCGTAGTCGCGGGTCACCGTCAGCGAAACACCCTCGGGGATCAAGCGGCCCTCGGTTGCTTCCAGCCGCTTCAGCACGGCTTCGGCCACCACGACCGCATTGGCCCCTGCCCGCTTGGCCACCGCCAGTGTCACGGCAGGCGAGCGGTGCAGGCTGTCGCCATCACGGGTGATCTGCGCCACCATCCTGTCGGAACTGTCCGGCACGAAAGACACATCGGCCACATCCGACACATAAACCGGCCGCCCATCGCGCGAGGTCATGACCAGACCGGCCACTTCGGCTGGTGCTGTCAGCGTCTCGCCCACCACCAGGGCCACCTGTTCGCCACCGTCACGCAACACGCCGGTGTTCAGCGATGCGTTGGCCTGCGCAACCTTGCCCGCCAACTGCTGCAAGGTGATACCATAAAGCGCCAGCCGTTCCGGGTCCGGGGCGATGCGGATCACCTCTTGCGCGTCGCCCACAAGGTAGGTCAGCCCGACGCCTTCGGACTTGGCTGCCTCGGCCTGCAATTCGCGGGCGATGCGGGTCAGGTCGTTCGCGGAAACGTCCGTCCCCGGCGCGCCCGAAAGGGTCAGCGTCAGAATCGCCACATCGTCGATGCCGCGCCCGATCACCAAGGGTTCGGGGATGCCCAACGGAATTCGATCCATATTGGCGCGCAGTTTGTCATGCACCCGAAGGATCGCATCTTCTGCCTTGGTTCCGACCAGAAAGCGCGCCGTGACCATCATGGAATCGTCGCGGGTCTGCGAATAGACGTGTTCGACGCCGTTGATGCCCTTGACCAGAACCTCCAGCGGTTCCGTCACCAGCTTGACGCCATCTTCGGCGCGCAAGCCCGGCGTTTGCACATGAATATCGACCAGAGGCACCGAGATCTGCGGTTCTTCTTCGCGGGGCAGGCTGATCAGGGCGACCAGACCCACGGCGACGGCGGCCAGTATGAACAGCGGCGTCAGCGCGCTGGCAATGAAGGCGCGCGTCAGCCCTCCGGCAAGGCCAAGGCTCTTTTGCACAGACTTGCTCATTCTGCATCCCCTGTCAGCACATCGCCGACTTGAAGACCGGACAGGATTTCAACCATCGCCACGCCATCGATATCGTGACGCTGCCCCGGAACAACGGCCCGAAGACCGGCAGTGGTTTCAACGAAATCCAACCCCTGACGGGTGACAAGCGCGGTCTGCGGCACCAAAAGCGCCTGACGTTCCCCCACCGGCAGCCGAACCAGCATCCGCGCGTCAATAAAACGATCCGACAGATCCGGCACGTCCACGTCGGCCACCACACGGCCATTTTCGATCAAGGGATAGACCCGGGCCAGCACCCCCTTCGTCGCAACGCCCATGCCTTCGATCCGGATCTCATCCCCAGCGTCCAAAGCCATGGCGTGCCGTTCCGGCACAGCAATGCGCAAGAAAATACCGCCACCCCCAATGGTGGCCACGGCTTCACCCGGCATCACCACAGCCCCTTCGGACACCGGCACATCCAGCACCCGACCGCCTGTCGGAGCCAACACCGCGCCCTCGGCGGCCTGCTGTTCAACGACCTGCTTTTCCGCCCGCATGGCAGAAATCTGACCGTCCAGCACATCCACCTGGGTCCGCAGCGCATCAAGACGTTGCACCGTTGTAACACCCCGTTTCAGCAGGTCTTCCCCACGGACGAGTTCGCTTTTGGCATTGTCGAGTTGGGCCAGAAGGGCTGCTACCTGTGCCTCGACCGCCCGAAGCTGCAACGCCAGCTTTTCATCGACGATCTGCCCCAGCACTTGTCCGGCAGTCACTTCGTCACCCTCGGCCACAGCCAAGGCAACCAAAGTGCCCCCAAGACGGGCACGGGCGGGCACGCGGTCGCGCGCCTCGATCCGGCCGTACACTGATTTCCATTCCGTGATGGCAACCGAAGCCAGCGGTTCGGCCTGAACCTGCCATGGCAGGATCATGACAATCGCTGCAAGCAATGCTTTGGACATGACGTGACTCCTTTGCGACTCATCCCGGGGCGGTCAATGTATTCACTTTTTTGAATATATAGTCCAGTACAAAATAACGTTTCTACAGCCAGCCGCGCCGCTTGAAGTAAAGATAAGGCAATATGGCGGACAGCACCATCAGTACCAAAGCCGCCGGATACCCAAATGGCCATGTCAATTCCGGCATGTGGGCAAAGTTCATGCCATAGATCGACGCGATCAGGGTTGGTGGCAGAAACACCACCGAGGCCACCGAAAAGATCTTGATGATACCGTTCTGCTCGATTCCGATCAGGCCGAGTGTGGCATCCATCAGAAAGGTGATTTTTTGCGACATGAAGCCAGTATGGTCCGAAAGCCCGCGCACGTCTGCCTCAAGATCTTTCAGCCGGCTGCGCACAGCACGGCCATCGCTCGCATCGCGCAGCCGCTGCCCCCAGAACACGGACAACCGGTCAAGACTGCTGAGACTGTCACGGATGGTCGACACCATATCGCCCTTGCGTCCGATCTCTTCCAACACCGACCGCCAACCACTACCCCTGCGCGCATTGGCACCATCCTTGGCGAAAATGCTGCGCGAAATGTTCTCGATGTCCCGGCTGAGCCGTTCAAGCACGTCAGCCAGCCGGTCAACAACCACCTCGAGCAGCGAAAGCATGACCTGCTCACTGCCCCCGCAATCAAACGCACCTTTCGACGCCCGTAGCACAAATATCTCGAACGCCTTCGGAGCGTGATAGCGGATCGTCACAAGCTGTTTTGAGGTCAGCACAAACGTCACAGGGGCGATGACAGGCGCATCGCCTTCGGTTTGAGCCGGGATTGTCACGGTCATGAACAAGGCACCATCCTCGGCGTAGAGCCGGGACGATTGTTCAATCTCTTCCATTTCCTCGCGCGTCGGCAGGTCAAGGCCAAGCGCCGCCTCCAGCATGGCTTCGTCGTCACTGGTCGGCGATGTCATATCCAGCCAAACGGCAGACATCTGACTGTCTTCGCCGATGAGCACCAACCGCCCGGATTGCTCTGTATAGCCACTGATCATGCCTGCCCCCAGATATACAAAACGCGTAGCATACCTATTGAGCAGGATGCCATACGAACCTGCCGCGTATCTGCACCGCTGCGCGCGCTCTGTCGGGGCACTTGGCGTTCGAAGGCCGAGGGGCTTTTCCGTCGCTATGCTGAATGGCGACGCAGGTCCTCAAAGCCGTTGATGTAGTTGATGTATTGGAAGACGGCCGTCTTGGCCCGGCGGCGGGTCTTCCACGACCCGCGCCAGGACCAAAATCCAGCAGGTTCGACACGATATTTAACCTGTGGCTGAACCGCCGCGGATAGCCCGGAGGATGCTTTTTCCGACGACCAGGTAATCCTGTCGAGGGTATTCAGGTTTGCGTACGACGCCTCTGCTGTTCTTGCGGGTGGGATGCGATGGGGCCGACAAGAGCCGGACCGGTGAACGCCGCAGGTTCGAGTGAACTGGCGAGGGGTTGGTCTGCCAATCTACGCATTCCAACGTTTCCTACGCGACTTCGCGCACAGATCACCTCGGCTTTGAACCTGCGACGGGGACCAAGACCCCGGTGGGGCCGCCTAAGCCAAGAAAGAGAAAATGCACTTGGTCAGCAAATTGTCGTAGGCATCGCCGTCGGCGCGGACCCAAAGATCAATACCGGCCTTGGCCGTACGCTCCATGTATCCGATCGCAAGATACTGCGAGCCTAGGTCAGAAAGGTGAGCCAAGTTCCTGTCACGATGTGGTTTCCATTGCCGGATGGCTTGCCCCAGTGGGTTGACGACAACCCGGGGCTTTCTTGCCATCGAAGCATGTCAGCCCGGGATCTGCCGCGCGAAGACATCAATCACGAAGGCAACGCAGACCGCTCCAATAGCTTTAACTGAGGACTTGAAAGGCCCGGCAAGCTGTTATACGTCACCCCCTATAGGCGGGTGGGCAGGCAGGCTATGCACCGGATTGCAAATCCGTGAAGATCGGTTCGATTCCGATACCCGCCTCCATTCCTCATTTTTCGCTGGATTTCCTGCAACCTTCGCCGGAAGCAGCCAATAATTTCATAAAGAAAATAATCTGCAGGCCATCTTCTGCAGGAAAATGGCCTTTGGCCATTCAACTTGTGTGGGTGTCAACGCGGGTATTCTCGGAACTGCCGATACCCACCCGATTCCGACGCCCTTGACCCATGCCGCCTATCGCGGCGCGAAGCCTGATCCTTCTGGCAAACCACGGAAATTGCCGGATGGGGGCGGCCTCTTGCTGTTCGTCTCGCCATCGGGCGGCAGGCTGTGGAGAATGCGCTACAGGTTCGGTGCCAAGGAGAAAATGCTGTCCTTCGGGTCCTACCCGGATGTGCAGCTGGCCGATGCCCGACGCCCCGCGAGAAGCGCATGGCCAGGATGCGCGCCCTAGTTTCCGCCGCGCTCGGCGTCCAGGGATTGACGCGACAACAAAAAAGCTTAAGTAAGTGAGTATAAGCTAACTAAACTGAGCCGGGTTCCATGAAAACACGAAAGTCAGCCGACAGTCGCAAGGCCGAAATTATCTTGACCATGCTCCGGCTGGCCGATGAGCTGGGTCCTGACAGACTGACAACGCTCGCATTGGCAAACGCCGTCGGTTTGACGCAGGCGGGGATCTTTCGTCACTTTCCAACCAAGCAGGCCCTTTGGCTGGCGGTTGCAGCCCAAATCGCGCAGGACATGACCATCGCTTGGGATGCGTGTCTTGCCACCACCACCCAACCGCAAGATCGGGTTGCCGGGTTGCTTCAGGTGCAACTTCGCCAAATAGCAGCCCATCCAGCAATACCCGCCATTCTGCACTCCCGCGAACTTCACACCGAGAATGCCGCGCTGCGCGACCAATTCGTCGCGTTGATGACGCAGTTTCAGGCTCTGTTGGTCGAGGCCCTGACCGAGGGCCGCGCAACGGGCGTGTTTCGAGTCGATCTAGCCCCCAAGGACGCGGCCATTCTGCTGATTTCCCTTGTCCAGGGCCTTGCGATCCGCTGGTCCCTTGGTCGGCGGGTCTTTTCTCTGGAGGAGGAGGGCAGCCGTCTGCTTGCCTGCCAGCTTGACCTGTTCAGACCGCAGCCCGTGTTGGAGAAAACCACATGAAGCTCCTTTCAAGACGCACCGTTTTCGCAATTGCTGCTGTGGGGGCGGTTGCAACCGGGGGCTGGTTCTTTCTGACCGAACGCCCGGTGCTTGTGCCGGTCGTCACAGTGGCCCAGAGCACGGAGGTGCGGGTCTACGGCATCGGCACGGTGGAGGCGCGGATCGTATCGAAGATCGGGTTCGAGGTTGGCGCGGCGCTGTCCGACCTGCTGGTGGACAGCAACGATGCAGTGACCAAAGGCCAGGTGCTGGCCCGCCTCCACCCCGCCGAGCAACGGGCCCGCGTGGCACGGGCCGAGGCAGGTGTCGCCGCCTCGGATGCAGCGATCCTGAAAGCCGAGGCCAATGTCACGCGGGCGCAGGCAGTGCTTGCCCAGCGCAAGGCAGCCAATGCCCGGCAGCAGGAATTGGCCTCGCGCAGTGCCATCGCCGAAAAATCGGCCGAGGAAGCGCAGCGCGATGTCGATGTAGCCGCCGCCGAGCTGACCGTAGCGCAAAGCGATGTCGCGGTGATCCGCGCGCAGGAGGCAGATGCTCGGGCCGCGTTGCTTTATGAACAGACCTTGCTGGCCCATCACGATCTGATCGCCCCCTTCGATGCGATCATTGTGCAACGCCACGCCGAAGCCGGCACGGTGGTGCGCGCGGGGGACGTGATCTTTACCTTGATGGATCCGAAAACGGTGTGGGTTCAAACCTATATCGACGAAGGGCGGGCCGGGGATCTGGCGCTTGGCCAACCCGCCGAGATCCGGCTTCGGTCGTTGCCGCATGCTGTTTATTCCGGTGCCGTCGTCCGCATCGGTATCGAAAGCGACCGGGTAAACGAAGAACGCCGGGTCTGGGTCGGCTGCACCGATTGCCCGGCCAATGTGTTTCTCGGCGAACAGGCCGAGGTGCGCATCATCACCGCCGTCCTCGCAGACAGCCTGCTGGTGCCAGAAGTCGCCATTCAGGGGTTCGACGGCCATCAGGGTCGCGTCTGGATTCTGCAAGACGGGCGACTTGCCCAGATGCCGCTGATCTTTGGCCGCCGCACCGAGGATGCGCGGGTAGAAGTTGTCTCAGGCTTGCCGGACGGCGCACAGATCGTGGCCAGCCCCCTCAAGGGTCTGGCCGAGGGGCGGATGGCCCGCGTCGCGGGAGGTGCGCCATGAACCTGGCTTTCCGGGATGTGCGCCACAACCTGTTCCGCTTTCTGCTGACCTGCCTCGGGCTGGGGCTGCTGATGACGGTCGTTCTGGCGATGATGGGCATTTACAACGGGTTGGTTGCCGATGCGCTGAACATCGTGAAGGCCCCACAGGCCGATCTCTGGGTGGTCGAGGCCGAGACGCAAGGCCCGTTCGCCGAAGCCTCCAAGATCCCGGGCGACACCCGCGATGCCGTCGCGCGGCTGCATGGCGTGGCGCAGGCGGGCAGCATCACCTACCAGACCGTCGAGGCCCCGTTCGAAGGCGCCACATTGCGGCTTTACGTGATCGGCTACGAGCGCGGGCGCCTGGGCGGGCCACAGACCATCATCGCGGGACGCGGGTTGCAGGCCAGTCATTTCGAGTTGGTGGCCGATGCCAAGACCGGTCTGACACCGGGCGACACCCTTGTTCTGGGGCGCAACCGGTTCACCGTGGTGGGGCTGGTGCGCGACACGATGAACTCGGGCGGTGACCCGGCGGTGTTCCTGACACTGGCCGACGCGCAGGTGCTGCAAACCCAGCTTGCGCCCCCAGCCGCCCGCGTGCAAGCCGCGCGCGGCGCCAGTTCGACCAGTGGGGCGACGGTTGCGGCGGTGATTGCGCGGCTGGACCCGAATGTCGATGCGCAAAGCGTTGCCCACACTGTGCGGCAGTGGAAACACCTGTCGGCACTGACCCAAGCCGAGCAGGAAGATATCCTGATCAAGTCGGTGGTGGACAAGGCGCGCAAGCAGATCGGCCTGTTCCTTGGCATCCTGCTGACTGTGTCTGCGGTCGTGATCGCCCTTATCATCTACACCATGACAATGGAAAAGTTGAAGCAGATCGCCACACTGAAACTGATCGGCGCACCGGACCGCGTGATTATCGGGCTGATCGTGCAGCAGTCACTGGCTCTGGGGGCGGTAGGGCTGATGCTGGGGCTGGGTCTGATCCTGACAGTCAAGGACTACTTTCCGCGCCGCGTGCTGCTGGAGCCGGTCAACGCGCTGGCACTGACGGGTATCATTCTGGTGGTCTGTGTGCTGGCCTCCGGTCTTGGCGTACGCGCCGCGCTGAAGGTGGACCCAGCCACCGCCTTGGGGGGCTGACATGCTGGATGGCAGCCGACGGGTGATCGTGGACATCAAGGCCGTCGCCAAACACTATGGCGACGGAGACGCGCGCGTCGATGCACTGCGCAACGTTGACCTGCGGGTCCACGCGGGAGAGGTGGTGGCACTTCTTGGCCCGTCCGGGTCAGGCAAGACCACGCTTCTGAACATCATCGGCTGCATTATCGACCCATCCGATGGTCAGGTCAGTCTTGATGGAGAAATGGTCTATGACAACAAATGGTTGCGCGGCGATCTGCGCCGCCTGCGGCTTGACAAGATCGGCTTCATTTTTCAGGCCCACAACCTGCTGCCTTTCCTGAATGCCACCGACAATGTGGCACTGGTGCTGCAACTGGCGGGCAAGACCCCCGCGCAGGCACAGGCCCGCGCGCAAGGGCTGCTGGATTACCTTGAGGTCGGCCACCGTGCCCGCGCCATGCCCGCCCTTTTGTCGGGCGGCGAGGCGCAGCGGGTGGCGATCGCCCGCGCGCTGGCCAACAGCCCGCGCATCATCCTCGCCGACGAGCCAACGGCGGCATTGGACAGCAAGCGCGCCGGCATCGTGATGGATCTGTTGCGCAAACTGGCTGCCGAACAGGACGCCTGCATCATTGCCGTAACGCACGACGAGAAGATCCTCGACCGTTTTGACCGCCTGTTCCACCTGCGGGACGGGCGTCTGGAAAATGACAACGGAGACAAGACATGACGACGACATCTTCACGGGGAACAGGCCTCTGGGTCGCAGCGGGGGTGGCCGTGGTGTTCGGCGCGCTGACCATCGTGTCAGGCGGCCGGGCGCTTTTCGGCGATGCGGCAGCGCAGGTAGCGGTTGGCAACGCGGTGCCCTTCGTGTTGTGGTTCAACTTCCTGTCTGGCTTCGCCTGTGTGCTTGCCGGGATCGGGATCGCGGTGCGCAAACCCTGGGCTGGCCCGCTTGCCGTAGCATTGGCGCTGAGCATCCTGGCGGTGTTTGCGTTGCTCGGACTGCATGTCTTGCGTGGCGGAAGCTATGAAGCGCGCACAGTTGGCGCCATGGCCCTGCGCGCGGCGGTCTGGATCGGCATCGCGATCTATCTGTGGCGCGGGAGCATGCCCGGATCACCGCGCACCTGATGTATAAAAGGCATCGTTCTTCGTGCGGCCGCCGAACCGAAGGCTTTGTCTTCAATCGGCGGGTGGGGTGCGATTGGCCTTGGCAACACCGACGGGAAACATTGCCCGCGCAAGCACCTCGCCATCAGCGTTTACGGTCAACCGCAACGCCCGTCCGGCATGGCGGAAGGTCAGCCGAAAGCGGCCGAGGTCCGCGTCCACTCCAGCTTCGCAAATACTGGTGACCTCGCCCGCGCGCATCCGCGCCTGAAGGGTCGCAGGATCAAGGCCGAAGGCAGTTGCGATCACTGATGCCTCCACCTCAAAGCCATAGGTCGTGACGGTGACGGCGGTCATGTTTTAGCCAGCATCTGGTTGCTCATGGCTCTTCCTCAACGGTGTGTGGGTCGACAGGGGCTGGTCGGGTGGTGTCAGAATACGGGCCACCGCCCCGTCAAGATCAACATACTGATTGTGGCGCATGGACCAGAAAAAAGCGCCTAAGCCAGTAAGGCCAACGGCAATCGCCACTAGGATCAGCAACAAACAGCTCATGGCTCAGACCCTCCGGACCCGGGGCGAACGGCAACCCGAGCGTGCCACATGCCGTGCCCCGGCAGCGGAAAGATGACGATCAGACCCAGAAGGCCCGTCGCTGCCGACAGCGCGACGCTGGCCACCACTACTAAAGGTCCGCCGCGCGCAGCCAGAACATCACCAGTGGGAAAAGGATCAATCCCGCTACTACAAACTGCGCGCCCGACCGCGGATGCGCCACAATCATGTTTGCCAGTGTTACAGGCTGCCCCGCCTGCAAACGACGACGTTTCTCGTAAAGGCCGATGATCACACGCTCGCCGCCTTTCCGATACTGCGTTCGGCACGATCAGCGCTTGTTCTGTAAGCTTGCTCGACGGCATCCGCTCAAAACGTTGTTGCGGCACAACGATGGCCCCCTGACAGCAGGCTAGATTTCGGGAAACGACCTACTCTCGAAAGGAAAGAAAATGCTGACCAGACGCGCTGCACTTATGGGGGCCGCCTTGGTTGCTGCCTCGCCCTATGTTCTCAAGACCTCTGTCGCGGCGGAAGAGGTGATGGACACCTCGAGCGCTGCACCGGTCGATCTGTCAGCGATGACACGCCGCAAGGTAAAGCTGGTCGCCCCGCCGTTCGTCCACGCGCATGAACAGGTGGCGACAGTAGGCCCGCAGATCGTCGAATTCGAGATGAAGATCATTGAAAAGGAAGTTCAGGTCGATGAGGACGCCTGGATGCAGGCGATGACCTTCAATGGCTCGATCCCCGGTCCGATGATGGTGGTGCATGAGGGCGACTATGTCGAACTGACGCTGTTCAACCCGCCCGAAAACATGATGCAGCACAACATCGACTTTCATGCCGCGACGGGTGGCTTGGGCGGCGGATCTCTGACGCTGGTCAACCCCGGCGAAAAGACCGTGCTGCGGTTCAAGGCGACACGGCCGGGCGTGTTTGTCTATCACTGTGCGCCGGGTGGTCCGATGATCCCATGGCATGTGGTGTCGGGGATGTCTGGTGCAATCATGGTCCTGCCGCGTGACGGGCTGAAGGACCATCTGGGCCAACCGGTGTCGTATGACCGGATTTATTACATCGGAGAAAATGACTTCTACATTCCGCGAGGAGAGGATGGCGCCTATAAGCGTTTCCCCGATCCGGGGGAAAGCTACTCCGACACGCTTGAGGTGATGAACGGTCTGATCCCATCGCATGTGGTGTTCAACGGTCGGGTCGGCGCGCTGACCGGGGACAAGGCGCTGACGGCAGATCAGGGCGAGACGGTGCTGTTTGTGCACAGCCAGGCCAACCGCGACACCCGCCCGCATCTGATTGGCGGGCATGGCGATCTGGTCTGGGAAACCGGCAAGTTCAACAACCCGCCCGAGCGTGACCTTGAAACCTGGTTCATCCGTGGCGGATCGGCGGGAGCAGCGCTGTATACCTTCCTGCAACCGGGTGTCTATGCTTATGTCAACCACAACCTGATCGAAGCGGTCAACAAGGGGGCCACCGCGCATGTGGTCGTGGGGGGCGACTGGAACAACGACCTCATGGAACAGGTGGTGGCCCCGGTCGAATATGACGCGGTCCACGAAGGCCGCACCGCCCTGCCGTAAGTCGGGTTCCAAGATGTGTGGGCGGTCCCGGCTTCGGGGCTGCCCCTTTTGATTCGGAGGGCAATCATGCAACGTCAGATGAAAATTGCTTCAATTGTCCTGGTTGCCGTGGGGACTGCTGCACTCTTCTTTCCCGACCGCGCCGTCCCATTGAAAATGCCTGAAACCGTTCATCTTCCCGCAGGTCGCCAGGACTACCGGCCCGCGGGCGAGTTCCGGCAAGGCACGCGCGTCGTCGATGCGCCCAAGCAACAACAGGATGTCGCTGCACTCGACATCATGAAACACCACGTCAGCGAGGCAGAATATGTGCTCTGCATGACCGAGGGTGCCTGCCCACCCGTGCGGTCAGCTGGACGAACGGATTTTGCCCAGACCGGCATCAACCACGCCGATGCCTCCGCATATGCCGCCTGGTTCTCGGCGCGCACCGGCAAGCACTGGCGTCTGCCGACCGATGCCGAATGGCTGCGCGCGGCGGCAGAACGCGGCAGCGCAGATGGGTTTTCTGCCGATGCCAACGGCGCCGACCCCTCCCGCCGCTGGATCGCAAGCTACCTGCGTGAGGTGGACCTGCGCGGCGAGGCTGACCTGGTCGCCCATCCGCTCGGGCATTTCGGGGAGAACTCGGTCGGGCTGGCTGATCTTGCCGGCAACATCTGGGAATGGACCGAGTCCTGCTTTCAGAACGGAACGCTGTCCCCTGACGGAGCAAGCATTGCCACGCAGGCGGACTATTGCGGCGTGCGGGCCGTGCAGGGCAAACACCGTGCTTTCGTCATCGACTTCATCCGCGATGCCCGGTCAGGGGGGTGTGCTGCGGGAGTGCCGCCGGATTATCTCGGGTTCCGGTTGATACGGGACAGCACAGGCTGACAAATCACACTGTCTGAGGGGCCGCAGCTGCCACGAACAAAAAGGGCGGCCCGATCATCCGGGCCGCCCTTCCTGTCATGGTGCAATCGGTTACTCGGCAATCTGGGCAAGAAGCGGCTCGAACCGGGTCTGGGCCTTGCCCTTCAGCACCACAGCCGTCACCGCGTCCTTGTTGACAGGCGCACCGGCCTGGATCAGCGCCACCATGCCCATGGTGTAATGCGGAGTGCATTTCACACCATACAGCCCCTCGGCGGTCAGGGTCAGGACATAGTCATCGCCCATCTTGCTTTTGAACGGCTCGAACCCTTCGGGCAACATGCCTTTGATATCCTCGGCGTTGTGGCCCTTGTCGGTCGAAATGAAGGTGACTGTGTCACCTACGGCGGCCTTCACGAAGGCCGGCTCGAATACCATGGCGCCTTCGGTGCCTTTGTTCAGCATATGCACCTCGAAATTCTCGGCATAGGCGGCGGGGGCCAGCAGCAGGGCGGCAAGGCTGGCGGCGATCAGTTTCGCGAACATCAGGTGTCCTTTCTGGGAACGGAAGTGATTGGTCTTGCGGCAGTTCTAGGCTAGGGTCGCGCGCGGCTCGTTGTGCTGCCACAACATCGGAGGCTTTGTGTTGAAGAAACTTGACGAAAGCCTGCTCACCGACCTGCCGCCGTTCCGCAAACTGTCCCGCACACAAATCCGCGAGATTCTGGACGCTGCAACGCCGCTACGTTTCGATGCCGGAGTCGCCGTGTTCAGCGAAGGCATGCCAGTCGAGCGGTTCTTTCTGTTGATGGATGGCCATATCCGGGTGATCCGCACCACGCCCGGTGGCGATCAGATCATCGCCCTGCATATCGCGCCCGGCCAGCTGTTTGGCATTGGCGCAGCACTTGGACGAACAACCTATCCGGCCACAGCGATGACGGCGGATGACTGTCTGGCGATGGCCTGGCCCAACCGGCTCTGGGCCCCATTCACCGAACGGTATGACGGCTTTGCCACCGAGACCTACAAGGTTGTGGGTGAACGTGTGGGCGAAATGAACAATCGCATCGTCGAACTGGCGACGCAAGCGGTGGAACAGCGCGTTGCCTGCGCCATCCTGCGACTGATCACCCAGACCGGGCGCAAGGTGGAGGGCGGGATCGAGATCGGCCTGCCGATCACCCGGCAGAACATTTCAGACATGACCGGCACCACCTTGCACACCGTCAGCAGGTTGCTTAGCGGGTGGGAACGGGACGGCATCGTGATGTCGGAACGGCGCAAGATCACGGTGACAGCGCCGCATCAGCTGGTGATCCTCAGCGGCGCGACCGCCTGACATCAACGGCCATTCGGCTGACGTCGTGCCGGGTTGGGCAGGGTCAAGACCGGGGCAAAGTGCGAGACAAAGATCCCGAAACCCGCCGTCCACAGCGCCGCCGCGATCCACAGGCCCAGGGGCAGCGGGGCAGCCACCCGCGCAACCGCCGCGAAGGCCACGCAGGCAAAGGCCAGCGTCAAGGCAGGCCCCGACTGCAAAGCACGGCCCGTGTGACCAAGCGAGGCGCGCATCATCACCGCAAGCGTCATGCCGCCAAACCCACCGATTCCCAACAGATGAAACCCGGTCGCGGGTGGGAAACCAGCAAGGGACGCCAGACCCAACGCCACCAGTCCGGCTGGAATGAACCCAAAGGCCACATGCAGCATCAAGACCAGCGGTGAGGACCAGACCCGCCACCCCCGCCAGCGCAACATGCGCGCGCCCTGCCCCACACCGGCGAGCAACAGCAAGACCCCTGTCAGCAGCCACATCGGCCAGATCACCCAGACCAACAGGGCCAGGAGCGTCGCGCCAAGACTGACCGCGTCGAGACGCCCGAACGGCACCGGCAACGCACCCGGCTCGGGCGACTGCTTGACCAGCCAATTGCGGGTGAAGCTGGGGATGATCCGCCCGCCGATCAGCAAGATCAGCATCACCACCATCGCAAAGCCGAGGCGACGGCCGTAATCGGCAGCCCCCGCCGTCATCGCCTCAAGATGAAAGGTAACATTGGCCACAAGATACAGCAGCACGGGTGCCACCACCTTCAGATTACCCCAATTGCGCCCAGCCACAATCTCGATCGTGACCATCGCCCCAATCGCCACCATGAAGGCGCAATCGATCACCATCACGGAAATTGGGCCAAGCACAATCGCGCCCGCCAAGGTCAAACGCCCGGTCAGCCACAGTGCCGTCAGCACCATCAAAGGCCAGCCGCGTGTTGGCATACGTCCTGTCCAGTTCGGAATGGCTGTGAATAGAAATCCCGCGATCACCGCAGAGGTATAGCCAAACAGCATCTCGTGGATGTGCCAGTCCAGCACAGAAAACGGGCCCTTCAGGACAAGGTCACCCGACCAGATCAGCATCCACAGCGGCACCGCCAAAGCCGCGTAAAGGCCGGCCATAAGGAAGAGCGGGCGAAAGCCATAACTGAACAAGGCGGGGCCGCTATAGGGCGGCAAAAGTGGCTTCAACATCATTCGGGCCTTTTTTGCGCCACAAGCCGGCACAGGCCAGTGTGCAAGGGTGGGATTCACCCTTTAACCGCCGCGCGCAATTCAGCGCGGAACAGCGCTTCGTCCAGCCCGTATTCCGCACAGGCGTCGATTACAGTGTGAAATGGAGCGATCGGGCATCCAAAGCAGACCATGCGACGAGCGTGAAAAACGCTCGATGCAGCGGGCCAGCGGTAGAACAGCATGGCGAGCGGCAGATCAGGGTCGTCCATCCTTGGGCCGAACATGGTGCCTCCGCTCCGGCTGGCGTGCCGCCCGTGAAATGTGCCCGGACCATCCGTCTGCGTCGTTGTGCTGGAACAACGTCGGTCCGTGCTTGCCTGCGTACAACCGTTTCATCCGAAACCATCGCCAGGACCGACCCAATGTCAGAGATCCTTACGAAATCACGGGCAAGAAACATCTTCTACGGGGGATCACTTTTTTTCGTCGTTGTGTTCGTGCTCATGACCATCAATTCCCACCGCTATGTGGTGAATGTCTCCACCGCAGGTATGCCACTGACGCCCGAGGTCATCCTCGGCAAGCATGTCTGGGAACGCCATAGCTGCATAAACTGCCACACTCTGCACGGCGAGGGCGCCT
>JBKBWK010000059.1:0-14736 GCA_046313895.1 Paracoccaceae bacterium | reverse complement strand
CTTGCGACGCCTGTTTTCAGGATGCTGGCAGGCGTCATCGGGCTTATGGGGCTGATCAACGCATCGCTCTATCCGTATCAATCCCTGATCGGGATCGAGGTGATGGGTCTGTCGGAACCGGTTTTCGCTCTGGTGCTGGTTCTGGCGTCGGGAGTGGCTGTGACAACATCCGTGCTTCTTGGTATCCTTTCGGACCAAAGGGCGAACCGCAGGATCATTGCGCTGATCACGGCCTGCATTGGCGCGGCTGGTGCTGGTCTGATGCTGATCGCCCCCGGTTCGGTCAGTTTTGTTCTGACCAACGGCATCCTGATGCCCATCGCCTCGTCGATCTTTGGTCAGGCCTTTGCGCTGAACCGTCTGGCCACGCAGTCTTTCCCCGAACAGCGTGAAGGCATACAGGCCACGGTGCGCGCCTCGATGTCGGTCACCTTTCTGGTGATGCTGGTGTTCTGGACCTTTGCCTTTGGCATGGGGGCCAGTGTGATGCTGACCTATCTGACGGGCGGGGTGGCAAGTCTGGCGCTGGTTGTGCTGGTCTGGCGACACTGGCCTCGCGACGGAACGGCGGGCTGGGACGATCAGCCGTCTGGTCTGCGACTGGGCGCGGCTCTGGCGCAACTGGCGCATCCTCCTGTTGCCCTGCGGCTGTTGTGCCTTGGGGCGGTCACGTCGTCGGGCGTGCTGTACATGATCCTCGCATCGCTGATCTTTTCCGAAACACCGGGGCGCGATGCATCGGATACAGCCCTGTACATCGGGCTGGTCGCCGGGTGGGAGGTGCCGTTCATGCTGCTGCTGCCCCGGTATCTGGCGCATATCCAACGCACCTCACTGATTTTCTGGGGCACGGTGATGTATGTCACTCACCTGATCATGCTGCCGTTTCTGGCCGACAGCCCCTGGATCTGGGTCATGACCCTGCCGGCGGGCCTTGGGGGCACGGCAATGCTGATTCTGCCGATTTCGTACTATCAGGATCTGATGGTCGGACGACCCGGAACCGCTGCATCGATGATGGCGCTGCAAAAACTTGTGGCCGATGTGATGGCAGCCCTTGCCTTCAGCGCCGGTGTGGCAATCGGCGGCTATGCCCTGACCGCCATTTTGGGTGGCATGATCGCCGTTGTGGGCGCCGTTGGATTGTGGCTGGCGGACCGCGCGCGGGCCAATCCCTATCCTGCCTGATCCGCCATCAGCGCCAGCTGAAGAAATCCGCAGGCGCCCGGGACAACAGCTCTTCTGCAAGGTCATGGCCAAGTGCCACCGCATCGACAGCCCTGCCCCGCCGGTCACCGGCAATCGCCTCGGTGCCGTCAGGCCGCAGGATTTCGCCGCGCAGGTGCAGGATATCGCCGTCAAGTGTTGCAAGCCCTGCAATCGGGGTTTCGCACGATCCATCCAACCGGGCCAGCATTGCGCGTTCCGCCGTCAAACGAATCCCGGTATCCCGGTCGTGGATCGCGGCCAACAAGGTTGCTGTGGCTGCATCGTCCCGGCGACGCTCGATCCCGATGGCACCTTGCGCCACTGCCGGCAGCATCTCGTCGGTTTCGATGGCGGACCGCGCCATATGTGCCATGCCCAGACGGTTCAACCCCGCCATGGCAAGGAAGGTGGCCACCGCAACACCGTCTTCAAGCTTTTTCATCCGGGTCTGCACATTGCCGCGGAATTCGACCAGGTGCAGATCCGGCCGTTTCAACCGCAGTTGTGCCCGCCGCCGCAAGCTGGACGATCCAACCGTCGCCCCCTGCGGCAGGTCTGACAACCGGGCGACCTGCGGGCTGACAAAGGCATCGCGCACATCTTCCCGAGGCAGGTAGCAATCAAGGATCAGACCGTCGGGCTGCACCGTCGGCATATCCTTCATCGAATGGACCGCGATATCGATCCCGCCCTCCAACAGCGCGTCTTCGATCTCGCGGGTGAACAGACCCTTGCCGCCGATATCCTTCAGCGCCTTGTCCTGAATCTGGTCGCCCATCACCTTGATGACGCAGATCTGGAACGCATCTTCGGTCACGCCAAAAGCCGCCATCAGGCTGCGCCGCACCTCATGCGCCTGCCACAAGGCAAGCGGGGATCCACGGGTTCCGATCTTGAGGGGCTGGGCGGGGGAGGGCAGGTTTTGCATCATGCGCACAGGCATACAGCTGTCATCTTCGCCTGACAACTATTGACAAGCCGGTGCAAGAATCCGACCCATGGGGCAAAGGAGCCCACAATGACCGAAAAGACCATCCTCCGCGCGCTTGCCGGCGAAATCCTTCCCACTCCGCCGATCTGGATGATGCGTCAGGCCGGTCGTTTCCTGCCAGAATACCGCGCAACCCGTGCCGAGGCCGGGGATTTCCTGTCGCTGTGCTATAATTCCGAACTTGCAGCCGAGGTGACTTTGCAGCCGATTCGGCGCTTTGGGTTTGATGCAGCCATCACCTTTGCCGACATCCTGTTGCTGCCGCAGGCGCTTGGTCCGAAACTTTGGTTTGAAACCGGCGAAGGCCCCCGGATGGAAACCACCACCACGATGGAACAGGTTCGGGCCCTGAAGCCAAAGGATGCCATCCACGAAACCCTTGCGCCGATTTATGAAACCACACGCATCCTGTCCCGCGAATTGCCCCGCGAAACCACACTGATCGGCTTTGCCGGCGCGCCATGGACCGTGGCCACCTACATGATCGCCGGACGCGGATCAAAAGATCAGGGGGCGGCCCATGCCTTGAAGGCCGCAGATCGCGCGACTTTTTCGGCATTGATCGACATCATCGCCGATGCGACCGTCGATTACCTGTCCGAACAGGTGAAGGCCGGGGCAGAGGTGGTTAAGCTGTTCGATTCATGGGCTGGCAGCCTGAAAGGCGATGATTTCACCGATTTTGCCGTCAAGCCAACCGCAAAGATCATTGCGGCCTTGAAGGCCCGTCATCCAGACCTTCCCATCATCGCCTTTCCGCGCGAAGCCGGGAATGGCTATATCGGGTTTGCCAAGGCAACCGGAGCGGACTGTGTGGCCATCGACAATTCGGTGACCCCGGAATGGGCGGCCGAGCATGTGCAACCCGGCGGCTGTGTGCAGGGCAATCTGGCCCCCGAGCATATGGTAACAGGGGGCGAGGCTTTGGTCCGCGAAACCCGTCGCGTGGTAAATGCGTTCCGCAAGGGGCCACATATCTTCAACCTTGGGCATGGCATCACGCCGGATGGCAAACCCGAAAACGTGCAACTGATGATCGACACGGTGCGCAGCGCGTAACGGTCTGCCTTGAGACTCAAAGATCTGCCCCTTGCCGGGCAGATCAGGCGGCCGCGAAGGTTGCACCCATCATCTCGGCCAAGGCGGTAAGGGCTTGGTCTGCATCTTCCGTATCTGGGCCAATCAGAACAGAAATGCTTGTCGCCCATCCGAACTTTGCCGCATCGGCAACACGGATGGAGATTTCCAGTCCGGTTTCGTGCAGGGCGATGTGTTCAATCGCATCTTCTGCACCGAAATCCTCGTCGCTGACTTCGAACCAGACTGGGCCCCCACCAATGGGCTGACGGAACAGGCAATAGGGTTCATCCTCTTCTTCGCCCTCGGCAAAACCGATGAACAGCAGGCCGTCTTCGTCATCTTCGACAACCGAGGCATAGGCGGCGCGGATCGTGATATCGGCCATGGATCAGGTCCACTTTGCGATCGGGGGCAGGCTCATCAGCACCGCGTTGGCATCATGCCCGGTTTCCAGCCCGAACTTGGTGCCCCGGTCGTACACAAGGTTGTATTCTGCATAAAGACCGCGGTGCACCAATTGCGCCTCGCGGTCGGCTTCGGTCCATGCTGTGCCGACCCGGCGTTCGGTCAGGGGAACGAAGGCTGGCAGAAAAGCCGAACCGACGGCTTGGGTAAAGGCGAAATCCGCCTCCCAGTCGCCCGTGTTCAGATCGTCATAGAATATCCCACCCACGCCACGCGCCCGTCCCCGGTGGGGGACAAAGAAGTATTCATCCGCCCAAGCCTTGAACTTCGGATAATAGCCTTGATCGTGCGCATCGCAGGCCCGTTGCATTTCGGCATGAAAATGAGCGGTGTCTTCGGCATATTCCAACGCCGGGTTGAGGTCTGCCCCACCCCCGAACCACGCCGCATGCGGCGTCCAGAACATGCGCGTATTCATGTGAACCGCCGGACAATGCGGGTTGACCATATGCGCCACAAGGGAAATGCCGCTGGCCCAAAACCGCGGGTCGGTATCCATGCCCGGCACACCCCGAGCGGCCATCGCCTTTTGCGCCCGCTCGCCCAAGGTTCCGTGCACCTCGGACACATTGACCCCGATTTTCTCGAAAACACGCCCACCACGCATCACGCTCATCAAACCGCCGCCGCCATCGGCGCGGGTGGTGGGCGTCACCTCAAAGCGACCCGGCGTTCCTGTGCCATAGGCATCTTCAAGCCCTTCGAAAGAGGCAACAATCCGATCACGCAACGTGCGAAACCAAGCGGCGGCGCGGGCTTTTCGCGCATCGAAGTCATCCGTCATTCCTGCCCCCAAAAAGCGTCTTGCCTCTGCCTAACAAAACCACGCGCGCCCGCCAACATGGCATTTGCCTGCAACACCGGATATAGTGTCGGGCAAAGGGTAGATCGGGGGTCACCATGCGCCGCAGTCTTGTCTTTATCCTTCTGTTGGCCGGATGCGGCACGCCTCAGGAACGCTGCATTGCGCGCGAAACACGCGACGTGCGCGTCCTCGACCGGCTGATCGCCGAAAGCGAGGGCAATCTGAAACGTGGATATGCGCTGGAAGAGGTGGTGGTTTATCGTGACCGTTGGGTGCGATGCCCTGTCACTGCGTCGCCTGCCCCGGTCGAGGGCACTCCGCCGCCACCACCGCAACTTTGCCTTGATGAAGTCCGGGAAACCGAAACCCGGCCAAAGTCGATCGATCTGAAGGCCGAGGCCAGCAAGCTTTCGTCAATGCGCGCGAAACGGGCTACCGTTCTGCGCGCGGCACAGCCTGCCATTGCCCAATGCAAGGCAGAGTTTCCGCAATAGACTATCAGAACGCCGGAATAACCACCCGGTCCAGCAAGCCTCGCCCGCCGTCGACCCGCAAGACCTGGCCGGTCATGAAACCTGACGCGTCCGAGGCCAGAAATTGCATCACCTCGGTCAATTCGTCGGGCGCGGCGATCCGGCCCATGGGTGTTCCCGCGACGATCGCCTCGCGCCAGTCGGGCGACTCCTTCAGGGACGACTTCAAACTCGCGCTCATCACCGATCCGAACGCAACGGCATTGACCCTGATGCCTTTGGGCGCCAAGGCGACCGCCAGCGACCGGGTCATCTGATCGACTGCTGCCGCCGCCATCGAATAGCCCAAAAGCTGCGGCTGGGTCTGACACCCGGCAATCGACGAGATGTTGATGATAGCCCCGATCAACCCGTCGGATTGGGTCTTTTCGGCCTGCGTGATCATTCGTTTCGCGGCCATTTGCGACAAGCGCAGGCTTGTCATCACATTTTCCTGCCAAAGCATATCAACGGCATCATCTTCTGCGTTCAGCGGATCGGACACCGCCATCCGTCGGCTAGCGTTGACCAGAATATCCACGCGGTCAAACGCATCGATCGTTGCCGACAAAAGGTTGGCAATGGTCAGCTTTTCCCGAAGATCCCCAACAAACATGCGCACTGACCCTTCGCTGCGCGCGTCTTCACCCAGTTCTGCCTCCAGACTGGCTTCGTCGATATCGACGAACATGACGTTCGCGCCCTTGGCCTGAAAATGGCGCGCAACGGCAAGGCCGATGCCCTTGGCTGCTCCGGTGACGATGGCGGTTTTGCCTGCAATGGAAAGGGACATGCGATCCTCGGTTTGGGTTTTGACCTAGCGCGCCCGGATCGGGTGGCTGGCTCGGGTCAGTCGGAAAGTTCCGTCGCCGCCAATGTCTTCCACCTGACGGAACAGCGCGGTCAGCGTCTGATGATAGGGCAAGTGGCGATTTGCCACCAGCCAGAGTGTTCCATCCGGCACAAGCATCCCGACAGCAGCCCGCAGAAACGATAGCCCCAATGCAGGGTCGGCATCACGCCCCGTATGGAACGGCGGGTTCATGACCACGCTATGCGCCGGGCGCAATGGTTTGAAACTGCGCGCATCGGCCCAGTGAAACCGGACACGGGCATCTTCGATATTGCTCTGCGCGCAATCCAATGCGTCTTGTTCCGCCTCGACGAGATCAAGTTCAGCCACAGAAGAACGGGTCAGGATGGCGCGTGCCAGATACCCCCATCCCGCCCCCAGGTCGACCACCCGGGCACCCAGCTTTTCGGGCAGCGCCTGCGCAAGCAGAACAGATCCGCGGTCGGGTCCATCGGCCGAAAAAACACCGGGCAGTGTCTGAAATCCACCTTCGATCAGGCTTGGCCGTGCCTCCCAACCCGGCAGGTCTGCCCCGGCTTGCAGAACAAAGATCTTGCCGTGGGCCTTTGACAATGGTCCCGCCATGGGCAGGCCCATGGCACGACAGTCTTTGATGATACTGTCGATGCCATCAGTCTTCTGACCATCAACCGCCACCGGGCCGCCGGCCGTGACCTCGACCATCGCACGCGATATCAGCGCGCGGGCCGCGTCGCGTGATCTGGGCAGGCAGATGATCGCTCCGGCATAGGGTGGGCCTTCGGCGGCCTGATAGCCGCGCGCGGCAAACCATTCGGCATCCGGGCGAAAGCCCGTGACAATACGTGTGCGGGCGATGGAAATGCTGGACAGATCATCGCCTTCACGCGGGCGATAGATCACGATCGGCCCCTCGGCCGGAAGAACAAATGTGCCGCTTTCCAGCGCGAGGTCAAGGCGTGAAGCGTGCATCACAGGTACGGAACAGGCAACGGCCTATTCCTTCTCCATTGTGCACTGCAAAGGGTGTTGGTGACGCCGAGCAAAATCCATAACCTGCGCAACTTTCGTTTCCGCGACTTCATGCGAAAAGACCCCGACAACCGCCAGACCCTTTTTATGGACGGTCAACATGATGTCAAACGCCTGCGCGTGGTTCATGCCAAAGAACCGCTCTAGCACATGGACCACGAATTCCATGGGCGTGTAGTCGTCGTTCAGCAGCATCACCTTGTACAAAGGCGGACGTTGTGTGCGGGTCTTGGTCTTGGTCAACAGCCCTGCGTCATCGCCCGGTCCATCGGTCTTGTCCGACATGGAGGTGGGGAAATGGGTCACGGACGGGGCCTCGTTCATTGGGATTCGCTTCAACAAGCTATGTGCGCAATATAGCGGATTTTGGCCACGGGGAAAGGGCATCACCAGCAGCATTGCGACGAAAGGGTAAACCGGGCATGAACGCGACAGGACGGGGGCTTGCATGACACTGACAACAATCGGCTTTGATGCGGACGACACGCTGTGGCAGAACGAAGCGTTCTTTCGTCTGACCCAGGATCGCTTTGCCGAATTGCTGGCCGACTTTGCGGACGCTGACCACCTGCACGACCGACTGATCGCCGCAGAACGGCGCAACCTTGGCCACTATGGCTTTGGGGTAAAAGGCTTTGTCCTGTCGATGATCGAAACCGCGATCGAGGTGACCGACGGGCGCGTTCCGGCAACGGTGATCAGTGATCTGATGGCAGCGGGGCGCGACATGCTGCGCCACCCGATCGAGTTGTTGCCGCACGCGCGCGAAGCGGTGGCCGAGCTGGCTGACCAGCACAAAGTGATCCTGATCACCAAGGGCGACCTTCTGGATCAGGAACGCAAACTGGCACAGTCTGGCTTGGGCGACCTGTTCCACGGCGTCGAGATCGTCTCGGATAAAACGGCCGCCGTGTATGACGCAATCTTCGCCCGGCATGGCAGCCGGCCAGAGCAATCCATGATGGTGGGCAATTCCCTGAAGTCTGATGTCTTGCCCGTGCTGGATGTGGGGGGCTGGGGAGTGCACGTGCCGCATGGGCTCACGTGGGCACTGGAGCACGCCGAACCTCCTCAAGGGCACAAGCGGTTTCACCAATTGACAAATCTTGGCGCCCTGCCCGATCTGGTAGCCACACTTGGCGCAGCACACAAGAATTAGGGGTGCCGGACCATTGACGGCCGCAATTGCAACAACTTTAGGAAAAACCGCAAAGCCATTGAATTTCCGGGGTTTTGCGAAATCGTCTGCTGTGCTAGCGTGCTGCCAAATCACGTTCCACAAAAATCCGGAACGGACCAAGGCAGAGCAAGGAACTTCATCGTGACAACGCATCTGGGGCGCTACGCCCGCAATTTCGTTTGTCTGGTGGCATTGATTGTGGTGGCGGCCTGTTCGGTCCCCCAGCCGTCAGGTGCGGCCCCCTATGCCGCCATCGTGCAGGATGCACGAACGGGCGAGGTGTTGTTGGCGGAAAACGCTGATACACGTCTTCATCCTGCGTCTCTGACCAAGATGATGACACTCTACATCACGTTCGACGAGATTCAGCGCGGCCGCCTTAGCCTTGATACTATCGTCACCGTTTCGCAAAATGCTGCGTCACAGCCGCCGTCGCGTCTGGGGCTGAAAGCCGGACAAAGGGTGGCTGTACGCTACCTGATCCGTGCGGCCGCCATCAAATCGGCCAATGACGCCGCATCAGCCCTGGGCGACCACATCGGCGGCACCGAAGCAAAGTTTGCGGCCCGGATGAACGCTACGGCCAAAGCGTTGGGAATGCGCAATTCCACCTTCAAAAACGCAAATGGTCTGACTGCGGCCGGGCACTTGTCCACGGCGCGCGACATGAACACCCTTGGCCGTCGGCTGTTTTTTGATTTTCCGCAATATTACAACATCTTCTCGCGTCGTTCGACCGATGCTGGGTTGGCCGAGGTCCGCAACACCAACAGCCGCTTTCTGGATGCCTACAAAGGGGCCGACGGGATCAAGACGGGCTTTACCAACGCGGCCGGTTTCAACCTGACCGCCTCGGCCGAGCGTGGGAATGTGCGCATCATTGCAACTGTTTTCGGCGGCGCATCCACAGCGGCACGAAACGCGAAGATGGCCGGTTTGATGGACCTTGGCTTCCGCAGGGCGCCCGCGAACGCGCCGACCACTGCCCCACAGCCGCCATCTTATCAGGCAGATGTCGAATCTGTTCTGATGGCAGAGGCCGATCCGCTGCCCGAAGTTCGGGGTGGGGCTGCAAAGACCATCCGGTTGCAAATGGCTGTTGCAAAGTCTCCGCGCCCCGCCGCGCGACCGAGTGAGGAAAAAGTAGCCGCAACCGAAGAAGCCGTGGCCGCGATCGAAGACAGCATTGCGGCCGCCTTGGCCGAGGCTGTGGCAGAACCACCGCCACCCGGCACCCTGGACGCTCAGGCTGTCGCCCTTGCCAGCGATTTGCCGATGCAGCAAAGCGTCGTCAGCCCACCGCCGCCACGCCCGGAGACCTTGACGGCAGAGGTTGCGCCCGACCCGACGGTGCCGCTGCCAGAGGCAATTCCTGCGGAGCTTGCTGCGGTGCCCCAGATCGCCGAACCCGGCACATTGCAAGCGCAGGCCGTCGCACTTTCAATGGACAATGACCTGACGGCGCAAGCGAAACAGCTTGCCGCAGCCGAATCCGAAGACACATTGGTGGTTTCGGAAACGGTTCAGGTTGCAGCAGCCATTGCTGCGCCGACGCCCCAAGCACCACCCGCGCCCAAGCGCAACGCACCCATTTTCGACCGTGTCGCCAGCGCCGGGTCTGCGGCCGCTGCCGGGGAACCGGTGATCATCCGGCTTTCAACGTCAAATGCGCGACACTGGGGCGTGCATCTGGGCAAATTCTCCTCCCGGTCCGAGGCTGAACGGTTGTTGCTGAAAACCCAATTGGCTGAAAGTGCCACGCTGAATGATGGATTGCGCAAGGTTGTGCAGCGCGGCGGTGGGTTCGAGGCCAATTTCATGGGGCTGACGCAGGATCAGGCCGACCTTGCCTGCCGCAGGTTGCAGGCCCGCGCAGTCCAATGCTTCACGATGGGCCCCTGACCAAGACAATACATGCCACCCCCCTTCCAAAAGCAGGCCCACATGAGCAGTCCTGTGGTTCCTGGCAGAACGATAATGTCAGAGCATCGTGAGCCGACCCGCCCACTGCCCCATGGTCAGGCATTCGGCATCACAAAAGTCGGCTTGAAGCCTGCAATCGCTAGCCTTGCCTAAGGTTTTGGTTTGTCGTCCCAGTCCTTGGTCAAAATGCGGTGCGCATCGCCTTCGGGATCGTCGAACTGTTTCGTGCGCATGGCCCAGAAGAACGCTGCCAAGCCGAGTCCTCCAAGGATCAACGAGACAGGGATCAGCAGACCAAGGATTTCCATTACTTCAACCGCAATGCGTTGAGGGACACTGTGATTGACGAAAGCGACATCGCGAGCGCCGCCGCCAATGGGGTCGCAAGACCGACCAAGGCCAAAGGAACTGCAATCACGTTGTAGATCGCTGAAATGCCAAAGTTTTCGCGGATCCGCTTGGTCGATTGCCCGGAAATCCGGACCGCATCTGCGATGGGTGCCATATTCTGCCCCAACAAGACAATATCAGACGCCACCCGTGCGGCATCAAGCGCGGACGCAGGCGAGATTGACACATGTGCCGACGCGAGTGCGGCGGTGTCGTTCAGGCCGTCACCCACCATCAAGACCCTGCGCCCTTGCGCTGTCAAAGCCGCCACCGTCTGCGCCTTTTCGGCAGGCAACGCCCCTGCCGTCCAGTCTTTGATCCCCAGTCGCAGTGCCAGGTCCCGCACGGCACCCTCGGCGTCGCCAGAGATCAGCTTGATATCCTTGCCTTGCGCCTTCAGTGCGGCAACGGCGGACTCGGCCCCCGGACGCAAGCGATCCGCAAAGGTAAACGCACGCGGGGCGCCATTGCCGGTGCACAGGTAGGTGGCGGTGACATCCAGCCCCTGACCACCACACCATTCTGCGCGACCAAGGCGGACCCGAGACCCCTTCCAGATACCTTCGATACCATATCCCGGCACTTCGCGGATATCCTCGACCCGTTCGGGCCGGACGCCAGCGGATCGGGCACCTTCGGCCAAAGCCATGGCAAGCGGATGCGACGACGCGCAGGCCAGGGCCATCGCCACCTCAAGCGCCGCACGCGGATGGGTGCCAAGGTTGGTTGGTTCCGGGGCGCCCATCGTCAGTGTTCCGGTCTTGTCAAACACCACCGTATCCACCTCGGACAGGCGCTCCAGCGCCGTGCCTTGCTTGATCAGCAGACCTTTGCGGAACAGCCGCCCGCTGGCAGAGGTCACGACGGCCGGAACGGCCAGACCCAAGGCACATGGGCAGGTTATGATCAGCACGGCGGCCGAGATGTTGACTGCATAGCGCAGATCGCCGCCGGTCTGCCACATCCAGAACCCGAAAGCCCCGAATGACAGAATATGAACAAGGGGCGAATACCATGACGCTGCGCGCTCTGCCAAACTGGTGTATTTCGTCCGCGCACTTTCGGCCACGGCCACCAGATCCGCCATACGGTGCAGACTGCTGTCCTTTCCGGCGGCTGTCACTCGCAGCGTCAGCGGGCCCGTCAGGTTGACCTCGCCTGCCGACACCGCCATGCCCACGCCGGCGTAAACCGGCAGTGATTCCCCCGTCAGCAGCGACCGGTCCAACTCGGATGTGCCCTCAAGGATCGTGCCGTCAACGGGCATCCGTCCACCGGGACGGACCCGCACCAGATCACCGACCTGCACTTCGGTAATTCCGACCACGACTTCACCACCGTCACGCAGGACCGTGGCGCGTGGCACTTCAAGCGCGGCAAGTTCTTCGGCAGCCGATCGCGCCACCGCCCGCGTGCGGTGATCCAGATAGCGACCCAGCAGAAGAAAGAATGTCAGCATCACGGCAGCATCGAAATAGGCGTGACGACCCGACAACCATGTTTCAAACAGTGAAATCGAAGACGCAAGGATCAGCGCCAGACTGATCGGCACATCCATGCCCAAACGCCCGACCCGCAAACTGGCCCATGCGGATTTGAAAAAGGGTTGACCGGAAAAGACCACCGTCGGCAACGCGATTGCGGCTGAAATCCAGTGGAACATGTCGCGCGTTGCCGCATCCGCCCCAGACCAGACCGCGACCGACAGCAGCATGACATTCATCATCGAAAAGAACGCCACCCCCAACCGCATCAGCAGATCGCGGCCCTGCCGGTCGGTTTCAGTGGACGACAGCAGACCGGGGTCAAGCTCATACGCTTCGTAGCCGACCCCGGCGGCAGCTGCGATCAGCGTGTCGGCTGTGACCTCTGGCTCGGCCTCGACACTGACGCGCTTCAGCGTCAGGTTGACACGGGCCGAGATGACGCCGGGCACCGCCTGCATGGCCTGTTCAACTGTGGAAATGCAAACGGCGCAATGCGCCTGCGGCAACGACAACATAAGCCGTGCCGATGTCGGTTGGGACATCTGTGCCAAACGTTCCGCAGATGGTGCGGCGACACAGGCCGGGCACACAGACAGACTTGCCCGGCCGGTGTCGGCGGCGTCGATCGGTCTAGCGGCCAGCGTCATCCTGTCAGCCTTTCACGAAAATTCCAACCCGCTGCGAAAACAGCGTGCCGTCGAGCGATCTTGCATCCACCCGCAACAGCCACTTGCCCGGCGCAAGGTCAAGCGGTGCTGTCCACAGACCTGAAGCCTGGGTGAATTCTGGTGTCTGATCGTCTTTGGCTTCCGTCGTCCGCCCCACCAGAACCGTCAGTTCCGACAACCGGGCGGCCTGACCGCCGGCGTCGGCAAAGGACAGATACAACCGTTTGTCCAGTTCGTCATAGTCGGGCGTCATCGTCCACCCCAGCGCCTGCTGTGCCGTGCGAGTGGCATCAAACTGCTGACTGGCGACGTAAGAATTCTTTACCTCCAGCCCCGGAAAGGTGCTGATCGCCTTGTAGGCCATCAAGAGATTGACGGCGATGATGACGCTGAAAGCCCCGACAGTAGCCACGGCGACGTGTCGCCCGGTTATTTCAGCCATTCTAATCTTCCTTGCCGTTAAACACGGTGTCATGGTGCACCCGGTTCGTGGTTCCCAGTTCTTCGAACCACAACCGGATGTCGGTGCGATCTTCTTTTGCCGGTTCGGATCCCGGAGGTGCGTTCAGGTAAACCCGCTGTGACAGAGTTTCGTTTGCGCGCACGCTGACGGTCAAGCCTTCCAATCCTTCCAACGCGGCCGTCAGCCCAGACTCGTACGGGACCGAGACGGTGAACAGCGCGTCATTCCCCTGCTTGTTGCGCAAGCGCACATCATACGCGTTGCGGATCGTGCCGTCCGACAGGGTAACATAGGTCGGATTGCGGACGGGGGTCACATTCACGTCAATGGGTGAACGCAAGAACAGTGCAACCACGAGTCCCACCCCCACACTTCCCCAGAGCACAGTGTAAAGAATGGTGCGCGGGCGGAAGACATGCTTCCAGACGGATTTCGCCTTGGCCCCCGCCCGTTCAGCGGTTTCGTCGGTCAACGCCAGATATCCGATCAGATCCCGTGGGCGGCCGATCTTGTCCATCGTGTCATTGCAGGCGTCAATACACAGGCCGCAGGTGATGCAAGCAAGTTGCTGTCCGTTGCGGATATCAATGCCCATCGGGCAGACGTTCACACAGGCCATGCAATCAATGCAGTCACCTTGTCCCTCAGCGATGGAACCCTTCTGCAACTTGCCCCGCGGCTCGCCGCGCCAGTCGCGATACCCGATGGTCAGGGTGTCTTCGTCCATCATCGCAGCCTGAATCCTAGGCCACGGACACGCATAGATGCAGATCTGTTCCCGTGCAAAACCGCCAAAGGCAAAGGTCGTCAGGGTCAGAACAAGAATCGTCAGATATGCTGCGGGATGCGCTTGCCCTGTAAACAGATTAGACAGAAGCGTCGGAGCGTCGGTGAAATAGAAGACCCAGGCGCCCCCGGTCGCCATGCCGATCAAGAACCAGACGGTCCATTTGATCGCGCGTTTGCGGATCTTCTCACCATCCCATTTCTGCCGATGCAGACGAATACGGGCGTTCCGGTCGCCTTCAATCCAGCGTTCCACCAAGATGAACAGGTCGGTCCACACGGTCTGCGGGCAAGCATATCCGCACCACACCCGCCCTGCGGCGGAAGTGAACAAAAACAAGCCAAGCCCAGCCATTACCAAGAGGCCAGCCACAAAATAGAATTCATGCGGCCAGATTTCGATCATGAAAAAGAAAAACCGCCGATGTGCCAGATCCAGCAAAACGGCCTGATCGGGAAGGTTTGGCCCCCGGTCCCACCTGATCCATGGCGTGACGTAGTAGATGCCCAGCATGAACGCCAGCAGCCACCATTTCAGGTTGCGGAA
This sequence comes from Paracoccaceae bacterium, assembly GCA_046313895.1. Lineage (GTDB taxonomy): Bacteria > Pseudomonadota > Alphaproteobacteria > Rhodobacterales > Rhodobacteraceae > Pseudotabrizicola. Next base: position 366 of record JBKBWK010000059.1, on the reverse strand, counting down.
CTTCCCGTACACCCGTCTGGGAAAGATCGGCTCTCGTGCAGCGTAAAGGCTTGGCGGCTCGGTTGTATCAGGGGTGCTCACGGAAAGGCTCCGATCTGAGGAGGTGACTAGGCTTTTACTGCACCGCAGCGATCCGCGGGACATTGACCTGAATCAAAATGCGTATCGAGGATGTAGGTTTGGATGTGGCAGAACGGCGCGGCGCGTCTATTCTTGGCCGATGAGAGCGGGTTGAGCCACCTCTTGCAGTCAAAACCCATCAGGCAACCGTTTTGGTTGCCCGCTTTTGGAAGGAAACAAAACCACCGGCGCCCAAAGACATTCGCGAACAGGACGGGGCACCGGTGTCACCGGCCGGGCAAGGTC
>JBKBWK010000058.1:0-15291 GCA_046313895.1 Paracoccaceae bacterium | reverse complement strand
GGATACCGGCCAAAGCGTTCGGCAAGATGGTCACCATAGGCAGGGTCTTTGCGCGAGCGCTTCCACAGATACCCCAGCACCAGCGGCAGGCCCAAGGTCCAGAGCGCTGACCAGAACAGCAAGAACACCCTCATCGCCGCACCAGCGCCATCAGATCGGCCGCCAACGGATCCAGCCCTCCTGCCGCACGCTGCACCATCCGTTGGGCGCGACCGGACATCGCAGGCAGGTCATCGTCTTGCAGCGCGGCGAAAAGACCGCCGGACGCGACGGCGCAGGCGGCCTTTTCACTGTGAAGTGCGGTGTAGTCACGCAAGAAACTTGCAACATTCGGGCCATGCAGGATGGCTGTGCCGAACTGTGCGGCCTCCCATGGGTTATGACCGCCAGTTGCATCGAACCCACCACCGATCAGTGCTACATCGGCCAGACGATACCACAGCCCCATTTCGCCATAGGTGTCGGCAAGCCAGACCGCATCGGCTGCCGACGGCAGTCGTCCCAGACTGCGCCGGGCAAAGGGCAGGCCAGCCTCGGTCAATGCTGCGGCCACTTCCCCGGCGCGGGTCACGTTGCGCGGCGCCAGAATCAAAAGCCTGCGCGGATCGTCGCGCCACAGGTCGGTTTGCGCCGCCATGGCCTGCGCCTCGTCGGCCGGGTGGGTCGATGCCGCGACCCAGACCCGCCGACCCTGAACTGCGGTTTGCGCCTGCGCCAAAAGTGCCGGATCAACGGCCAGCGGCGGGGCTGCGGATTTGAGCGACCCTGTCACCCGAACCCCGACTGCCCCCAAAGCCCGCAGATGAGCCGCGCTCCGGTCATCCTGCGCTGCAATCAGTGCAAACCGGGCCAGAAGATCGCCATAGATCCCGCCCGCCCGCGCGCGCCGCACAAAGCCAGCGTCGGTCAGCCGCGCATTCACCAGCGCAAGCGGCACGCCGCGCGTATGGGCCGCCATCACGGCACCGGGCCACAGGTCCTGTTCGGCCCAGACGGACAGATCCGGTCGCCAATGGTCCAGAAACCGCGACAGATAAGAGGGCGCGTCCAACGGCAGATACTGATGTTGTGTGCGCGGCGGCAGGTTGGTGCCAATCACCTGCGCCGACGACCGGGCCGATGAGGTGATCAGAAAGCTGATCGTCGGATCAATCCGCGCCATGGCACTGATCAGACCGCGCAGGGCCAGCACCTCGCCCAGACCCACGGCGTTCAGCCAGACCAGCCGCCCGTCCGGGCGCGGCGCCGAGGCATGTCCGCGCTTTTCCGCTACGCGCGCGGGGTCTTCCTTGCCGCGCGCCAGACGACGGCGCAGCACCACCGGACCGGCCAATGTGATCAGTCGGCTGACCGCCAGATAGGCCCGCAAGGCAAACCCCTTTGGAGCCGGGTCAGTCACGGTCGCGAAACGCCTTTTGCAAGCCATGCGCCCAGAACGACGGCTGCGACAGGGTTTGCACGAAACGGTCGGCGGCACAGCCTTCGCCAAAGCCGGTATCGGGCGCGTGCCGTTGCCCCCATTGACCGTTCAGGAACCGCGCCACCGCCGCCGCATCCCCCGCCTCGGCAAAAGAAACCGATCCTGACACGGCGCGGTTGGTCTGACGCGTGCCCACGTCCAGCGACGGGATGCCCAGAAACGGTGCCTCGCGCACGCCCGCACTGGAATTGCCAACCATGCAGGCCGCGTGTTTCATCAACTCGGAAAAATGCGCAAAGCGCATCGACGGGATCAGGCGGAAGCGGTCTTTCGGCAGGGCATCCAGCACCGCAAAAATCGCGTCAGACCCCGGATCATTGTTCGGCGCAATCACCACGAAATTTCGCCCTGACGCCGCCAGCGCACCAAACAGCGCCTGTGCCTGTGCGCCCATCGTAGCCTGTTCGCTGGTCACCGGATGAAACACCGCGATGCCGTAGTCGTCGAAGCCGATGTCATAACGCGCCTTGACCTCGGCGAGCGTCACGCCCGAGGGACCGGCGTGAAAATCAAGTTCCGGCGAGCCGATCACATGGATGGCCTCTTCTGGTTCGCCCAAGGCCATCACCCGACGTTTGGCGATGTCGGACGACACGAAATGATGCGTGGCGAGCTTGGTGTTGCAGTGCCGGAACATCTCGTCAATCGTGCCCGACACCTCGCCGCCCTCGATATGGGCAGACGGAATGTAGTTGGTGGCCGACACCAGCGCACCGGCCAGGGCTTCTATCCGGTCGCCGTGAATCACGATCAGATCGGGCTTGTGTTCGGTGATGTAGTCGGAAAAGCCGACCACGGTTTTCGCCAGCACGATATCCTGCCCGTCGCCGGGGCGTTGGTTGAGGAATTCATGCACCCGCACGCCCGGCATGCGCTGCACCTCAAGCTTTGTCAGGCCGTAGCGGTCCATCATGTGCATGCCGGTGACAAAAAACGTCACCTTGTGCCCCACATCGCGTGCGGCGGCGGCCAGCGGTTCGAGCTTGCCGAAATCGGCACGCGTGCCGGTAAGGAACAGAAGGTGGCGGGCTGGCGTCTTATCTTGTGGCATCGGCACCAACCTCCATGATCGCAGCGATCTTGTCGGCGATCTTGTCCACAACCCGCGCGCTTCCGGCCAACGACAAATGGTTCAGATCGCGGAACAACACATCGCCATTCTCTGCAACCAGTTCGCATCTTCCAGCGGCGTCGCAAAAACTTTCACTCAGATTCTGACGGAACAAAGCCGGATGGGCCGGAAGGTTGTCGAGGATCCGGCGCATCAGAATACTGTAATTGTCAAACGCGGCTCGTGGCACCGAGACATCGGCCTCGGAAACCTGCCCTTTCCACAGAGCCCAGGCGTAAGTCTGGGGCACATCGAAGGCGGGTTCTGGCAAAGGATCTATGATCAGCACAACCTTGCCCGCCTCCAGAAGCGTTTGGATCACCGTCTCCAGACCCTCGGCCAACGCGGCCAGCCTGTCCTGTTCGGTCATGCCGATGGATGCGCCGACCGGAAGTGCATACAGATTGTCAGTTTTTATCCTGCCATTACCAGCATCGAAGTCCCGCCGTTCGGTGTAATTGTTCCAGTATGCGTACAGGACTACAACCCGAATGTCCCGGTCAGCACGCATGAAATCCAAAAGATTGGCGACATACTCCGCACATTTCTTGTCGTTGCGATCAGCTGTGTTGGTCAACTGGTAAATGCTGATGACACCGGAAATCGGCGGGCAGCCACCAAGGGTGTACTCATGTATCGCCAGACCATGCCGGACCAGCGCCTCGCCAAGGGGTTGTGCGATCGATGCGGCATGGCTGTCACCCCAGATGGCCACTGTCGCGGGCCTTGCCTCGGCGCCATGGATGCAGGCCTCTGGCGTTCCAAACCGGACGCCGTCAATCATGCCCCTCGCACATTGCCGATATGTTGGCGGCTCTGATTGCTCGAAACGAATGGCTGCCCGAGCATCAACCGGCAGCCGCTTCGGATAACCTTCGGTGACATGGCCGCCAATGGCAAACGACAGCAGGACAACTGTCATGCCGCCAAGAACCAGCGCGCCAGACCGTTTGGAGAGCGCGCCATGTCGGAAGGGTTGCTCGACAAAATGCCAACTCAGTCCGGCCAGAACGAGGGCGAGAACGAACAGGCCGGCCCGAATAACGACGGAAAGACTTTCATTCCCTAGCCCGATTTCGGCAAGACTGTGCAGCGGTTGATGGTAAAGGTAGAGCGAGTAACTGAGCAGCCCGATCCAGACGATCGGTTTCCAGGTCAAAATGCGAAAGGCCGGCGAGTCCGGGGTCGGGAAACCAAGCAACAGAACGGTTCCGACGATCGGAAGCAAGGTCCACGGTCCGGGCCAGAATGCATCACGCGGCGTGAAGAAAAGGCTGCCCACCACAAGCGCCAGCCCCGCGGTCGACAGAACAGTGCTGACTGTTCCCCTTGCTGCCGCAGGATTTGCACGCAGCGCCATGGCCGTCAGGACACCCGCGGCCAGTTCCCATGCCCGATAATGGATCATGTAGAAAACAGCCGCGTGATAGGTCCGGTGATCCTTCAGCATCCAGATCAGACTCGCCACGAAGATCAGCCCGACCGCAGCCCACGTCACGCGCGGACGTCGAACCCCGATCACGACAAGGATCAACGGGATGAAGAAATAGAACTGCTCCTCGACACCCAGACTCCAGGTATGCAGCAGCGGATCACGGGAGGCCGCCGGATCGAAATAGTCGATCCGGTTGAAGAACCACAGATTGGAAACAAACAGCAGGGCTGCCAAAGCCCCGCCGCCGAAATATCGAAGGTCATGCGGGGACATCAGCAGTGCGGCCACCGGAATTGTCAGCAGCATCATGACCAACAAAGCCGGAATGATGCGACGCAGACGGCGCAGATAGAACGTCTTGAAACGGAACGTGCCTGCCGCGCGCTGATCCAGAATGATGCCTCCGATCAGGAAGCCGGAAATCACGAAGAAGACATCAACACCGGCAAAGCCAGCGGCAAGCGCACCCAGATTGTAGTGATAGAGTACCACGCCCAGCACGGCAATCGCACGCAATCCGTCAATCTCGGGGCGATACTGGCTCTGCCCGTCCGGGTAATGCATCGTGTTCTTTCCGATCCGAATGAACTGTTCCTTACTGTCCGGACGCGCAGCTGACAAGGTCGGGGCGGGAAAGTCAGCAACCCGATGACCGTCACGAGACTTTGGCCAACATGCAGTCTGGAACCCCGGCTGGCGCAATGCCACGCGCACTACAGACCAGTTGGCAGAAGGCGTGGATTGAAGTAGCGAGAAGAAGCGCCGAGTCACCGGCCTGATCCGACACAGGCGGCGGGCTTCGAACAGATACTATTCGGAACGGCCGTTGCCCACGGCCGTTGCCAAGCGAGAGCAGCCATGCTGATCAGCCACCACCATCGGTTCGTCTTCGTCAAGCCGCGCAAGACCGCGGGGACGACTGTGGAACTTGCCCTGTCGCCCTTTTTGCAGGCAGGCGATCTCGCCACGCCAATCGAAGTGGAAGAAGAGCCGTTGCGTCAGGTGCTCCCTGGGGTGCGCATCGGCCTGATCGGCACTCGGCCGGGGTTCGGGCGCGCGGGGGCGCTGCGGGACCATTCCCCCCTGTCGCACGCGCTGCGGCGGCTTCCCGTCATCGCGGACTACCGCATCGTCTCCATGTGCCGCAACCCATGGGACAGAGCCGTTTCGCAATTCTTCTGGAGCCTACGCCGTACAGACATGCGCCAGCGTTCCATCGACGAGCAGCGAAAGGCCTTTGCTGACTACACGCGCAAATGGGGACCGCGTACCTGGCTTGACCGCTTCTACGGCCGCAAACGCCAACGCGCGCTGGACGCAACCCCGCTTTATTTCGTCGATGGCCAATGCCGCGCGTCCTATTTCGTGCGCTTCGAAGCTCTGGCCGAAGATGTTGCGGAGCTTGGCTCTTGGCTTGGGCTGGAGGGGACGCCGCAGATCGGCGCTTATGCCGCCAAGGCGGGCTTGCGTCCAGTCGGGAGCCGGAACTGGACGGGGTATTACGACAACGATACGCGGCGCCTCGTGGCGGAGGAATGCCGCTGGGAGATCGACACCTTCGGCTATGACTTCGAGGGCACTGCGGTACCGAATGGGCCAAAGTTCAGCGCGATGCAGGACTTTTCGGAAAAAAGGCATCGAGCATGAAGGTCGTCATCGTAAATTTTACCGGGCAGCGCGAAAATTGGGGGTCGCAGGCCACAAGCTGGGAGCTGCACGCCTACCTGCGCAGGATCTTGCAGCCGCTTGGCCTGACCGAACTCTCTGTCGTTCCGTTTCCCCCCGGCCATCTTCTCGATACGTGGGTTCAATGGAAACACGGGCACAGAATTCGCCAGATCTTGTCCAACCGCCAGCCCTCGCCCGATGATCTGGACTTTCTCGAGCAGCTTTGCGCAGTGCGCTTTGGCAAGCTGCTAGCGCGGGTAAAGGACGCCGATATCGTCTTGTTCCAGGGCGAAGGAAGCATGGGTGCCGGCAGTTTCCTGGAGAATGTGCGCCTGTTCGCCTTGCCCTATCTCGCGAAGCATAAATGGCGAAAGATCGTCATCGCGTTGAATCTTAGCGTTGATGCGGCAAGCCGTTCGGATCTGGAGTTGTCTTGCGGGCTATTGTCGGATTTCGATCTTGTTGTCCTGAGAGAAGCGCGCTCGCATGCCGTTTGTCTTGATCTTGGATTGGCCGATGCCCTGCTCGTGCCCGATATGGCCTTCCGGTCAACCACCGGTGCCCGATTATCATCGATAGACCTTGGCGCAAGCCTTCCCGTAACGTCAGAAAGTTACTTCTGCATTTCAGGTTCAGCCGGCCTCCAGAACTACGATCTGGAGGCGTTTGCCGGAACCTGCCGGCAAGTTTCTGTCAATCTCGGGCTGCGCGCTGTGTTCATGTATTCGCGTATGAGGGATTATTCGCTCGCCTCGGCCTTGGGCAAAACCTTTCCAAGGGACGATATCCTTTTTGTGACGCGAAACTCGCATCCGCGCTTCGAACAGATGCTCCCCGTGCTGCGAAACGCGCGGTTTCTGTTAGGTGGACGCTATCATACAGCGATTTCTGCACTTACACAAAGAACGCCGATCATTCTTACGTCAGCGAACTCGCAAAAGAATGAAGGGATCGGCGCGCTCTTGGGGATCGAAATGCCCGTTCGCAACTATGGGGACAGGGAAGCCCTTATCGCTGATGCACACAACGTTCACGACCGGAACGCAACGTTGCGCGAAGATATCCATCGTGCGGTTTGCAGATTGGATGCGATCTACGATGCCTTTGCGACCGTGTTGGCCGGGATCGTGCGGGGCAAGGCGGCGAAGGAGGCATTACACCCTGTTTCGCATATTTTGGCGCCAACGCCAAACAACCTGCCGACCGCAGATGCGAACTTCAAGCGGCCAACGAAAGGCTTGCGGTTGAAACGGATGCGGATAAGAAATGCCTTTGCCAGTGCTGATTTGGACCGAGCGATCAAGCAGGCCATGGTCCCGCTGTCATTGCGTCAGAACCTCGAAATCTACGACGCAGAACCTTGGACAGCTGCGCAGATTGCACGGACAGGACACTGACTGCAGACGTTATGATTGCCGTTCAGACAAAGGCCATTCGAACACAAGCCGGGTCGTTGCAGTTCAACGGCCTTTTCGGCTCTTTTTGCGGGCACGGTTCCAGTCGCGCAGCCGTTCGAACGTCGTTTCGGGCAGAAGGTTCTTGAGTGCAACGGTCAAACGATGGCCGGTCATCCGCTTGGCAGCCACCCGCGCGGCTGCGCTCTTGCCCCGTTCAAGCAGATCCTGCGGCGGCTGGCCCGTAACCGGACCTGTCTTGACCATCGCCCAGCTTGGATAAAGCGAATAGCCGCCGCCGGTTTCTGTTTCGGTCGTAACGCAGAGTTCAAAGCCTGTATCAGCGGCAAAGCGGTCCACAGCCTCCATCACCAGAGGCCAATCCTTGTGATAATCGTCTCCTGCAAGTACGCCGCCAATGCGCACCTTTCGCGCCCAATCCCAGATCGTCTCACCGCCTTCTTCGCCGGAATGCGCATAGCCATCGACATAGACAAAATCGAGGCTCTCATCCTCGAAAAGATCCAAAGCCTCGGCAAATGTCATGCGCAGCAACTTGTAGGGCGCCTCCAGACCCACATGACGCAAGGCCTGCTTGTATTGAGCGACATCGTGGGTGTCAGCATACATGTCGACGCCAAAGAACAGGCGGAACCGGCACGACGCAACCATCCGACGCGAGAATTCACCACCCGCCACGCCCAGTTCGATGCCAACCAGATTATCTGCCTTGTCCAGAAGCTGCAGAACGTCGTGACGATAGGCTCCTTCCAACCGTTTGGTCATGTGAGATCACCCCACTTCAGTTGCGTATTTCGGGTGACGGCGCGGGTCAGGCGTTTGCCGACCACCTTGTCGAAATCATAAGCCGGAATCTCGCCCGATCCGGGGCGGCGGGCCCAGATATCGGCCTCGGTGATCACATGGCCCTCGGGCAGGTTTGCGTCGGCCACAACAGAGCCACGGGCAAAGCGGTAAACGTCCTCTTCGGGGGCTGACCGTTGCTTGGGGTTGTTGGCGGCGATCCAGATCTCGCGCGAGCGGTCGATCAGGTGGCGCAATTCGGACGGGTCCATCGAGTTGATGATATCGGGGCCCTTGCGATAGCGGGTGTCGGTGTAGTGGCGTTCAAGGATGCACGCGCCAAGCGCCACCGAGGCAAGGGCCATTTCCGGCCCGATGGAATGGTCCGAGAATCCGACAACCGCGTTCGGAAAGGCATTTTTCAGGTCCGTCACACCGCGCAAGCTGACGATTTCGGGCGGGCTGGGGTAAAGGTTGGTACATTCCAGCAGCGCATACTCCACGCCCGCCGCATCCAGAATGGCCACGCTGGCGCGCAGGGTTTCAATCGTCTGCATCCCGGTGGACAGGATCACCGGCTTGCCCTTGCGGGCGATGTGGCGGATCAGCGGCAGGTTGTCAGCCTCGCCCGATCCGATCTTGTAGGCAGGCACGTCAAGGGTTTCCAGAAAATCCGCCGCGGCGCGCGAAAACGGCGTCGAGATCCAGATCAGCCCGAGGCTTTCGGTGTAACGCTTCAGCTCTGCCTCATCCGACAGCGACAGGGCGCAGCGTTCCATCACATGCCAGATCGACACATCGGCATTGGGCGGGAAGATCGACTTCGCCTCATCCGTCATCTCATCTTCAAGGATGTGGGTCTGGTGCTTGATCATCTCGCAGCCCGCCCCTGCGGCCAGACGCACCATGTCTTTTGCGACGGCCAGACTGCCACCATGGTTGATGCCAATCTCGGCGATCACCAAGGGGGGATGGTTGGGGCCGATCTCACGGGTGCCGATCTTCATGGGGTGCGGTCCTTGCAGATGTTTTCCCCGATTTACCGCCCGCGACGTGCCAAGGGAAGCCCTATGCCCGCAAGCGGTGCGCAAGGTGGGCAATTCCCGCCTTTACCTCTGGGCGCACAGGGCCTTCACGCGCGGGATCGAGCATCGTGGTCAGAAGCTGCGGCGCAGGCGGTGGCCGCCCCCCGCCCCCCCAGGTCAAGGCGCGCAAGACCGCTTGTGCAGGCGGTGGCAGGTGATCGGGGATGTCAAACCCGGCCAATGTGGCCCACAGCGCCGACCAGCACCGCCCCACAGACCAAGGATTATAGCCCCCACCGCCCAGCAGCATGAACCGCGATGCCATGGGGCGCAGCGCATACAGCACCCCGACATAGGCCCGGTTCGACAGCGACAGCCGCGACAACGGGTCTTCTTCGAGCGAATCCGCACCGGCCTGCAGGATGATGACATCAGGCCGGAACGCCTGCACGAAGGGCATGATCACACCTTCCAGCACCGCGCGCATTTCGGTATCGTTGAACCCGCGCGGCACCGGCAGGTTGACGCAATTGCCGCCACCGTCATCGTCCAGCGCGCCGGTAAAAGGCCAGCGCCCCGCTTCGTGCGTCGAGATCAGCAACGTGTCCGGGTCACCCGCAAACCCATGCTGCACCCCATCGCAATGGTGCGCGTCGATGTCGACATAGGCAATGCGCGGCAAGCCCGCGCGGCGCAGGGCCAACATCGCCAGCACCGGGTCGTTCAGATAGCAAAAGCCGTTGGCCCGGTCGGGCAGGCCGTGATGGGTGCCGCCACCGGGCACATGCACGGCACCGGGCGCCGCCGCCAGCACCTCGGCCGCAAGCATCACCCCCCCGGCCCCGGTCGCAGGGCGCGAGAACATCTGGGCAAAGATCGGGTTTGACAGGGTGCCCAACTGGTGCCGCGACCGCGCAGCATCGCTGACATCGCCCGTGCTCTCGGCGGCTTGCAAGGCCGCCACATAGTCCGGCGTGTGCCATTGCGTCAGCGCGGCCGCCTTGGCCCGAGGGCTGGTTTGATACCGGGCTGCCGGCAGCCAGTCCAGAGCACGGCACAGATCCATGACGGTCGAAACACGCGGCACCCGCAAGGGATGTGCCGGGCCATAAGACGACCCGCGATAGATTTCCGACCCGATGAACAGCGGCAAGGTCAGCGCAGCAATGGCTCGATCTGCCGAGTGATGGCGCCAGCGGTTGGCTTGGTCGCCGACCCCCAGGTGCCCAGAACGTCCCCCTCGGGCCCGATCAGAACCTTGTTGAAGTTCCAGCCGGGGGTAAATCCATGTTCAGCCGCCAGCCATTTGTAAAACGGATGCGCCGCAGCCCCTTTGACATGGGTGATGCCGGTCATCGGCAAGGTCAGATCGAAATTGACGGCGCAGAATTCCTTGACCGCTGCCGCATCGCCCAATTCCTGATTGAAATCGTCCGAGGGCACGGCAAGCACCAGAAGGCCGCGGGATCCGTATTGGTCATGCAGTGCCTGCAAATCGTCGAACTGCCGGGTGAAGCCGCACAGAGACGCCGTGTTGACCACCAGAACCGGCTTGCCCTGCCAATCATCCAGATTGATCTGCCCCCCATCGATCGAGTCAAACGAGAACCCCGTCGCAGCCACCGTCAGTTTACCCGAGGCGATCAAGGCCATTCCAGCAATGAAAATACGACGTTGCATGCGCGCTCCCGATACATAACCCTTCCAAAGATAGAGTTTGCACGAAAAAGGTCAAAGTCAGAAACAGGTTTTGGCAGGTCCGGGGGTGTAAACACGCCCCAAAAGGTGTCATATGAACAAAAAGAAATATCGGCGCCGGCGATCAAGCCGTGCGGACGACAGGCAAGGGCATATTTCAACGGCATGAAACGCAATCGGACCGAGGATTTTACGGCTTCTGTGGCAAATGCACCCGCCAACCAATGCGGCGCATTGTGCTGGCGCATGAACCGAAATCGGGTTCAGGTGCTGCTGATCACCAGCCGGGATACAGGACGCTGGATCATTCCAAAGGGTTGGCTGATGAACGGCAAGACCCCCTCCGAAGCGGCTGCCCGCGAAGCCTGGGAAGAGGCGGGCGTGACGGGCACGGTGTCGCCGGAATTGCTGGGTGTTTATGCTTATGACAAAATTCGCGATCCGAACGATGCCCTGCCCTGCATCGTGACGGTTTTTGCCCTGCGTGCCGCAAAACTTTTCGATAAATTCCCCGAACGCGGTCAGCGCCGCCGCAAATGGTTCGATGCCTCCAAAGCGGCCCGCAAAGTGGCTGAACCCGAATTGCGCGGCCTGTTGGAAAATCTGAACCACGCTGACGGAATTCTGATCGCCGACAACCGTGCCTTTCAGAACGCTTGAATTTGCGTCACGGATAGTTAGCTGTGCTATACGGGGGCATTTCCCCACAAGGTCAGGGCATGATCCGCTACAGCTTGAAATGCGCCAAGGCGCATGAATTTGACAGTTGGTTTCAATCCGCCGACGCGTATGACGCGCTTCTGGGAGCGGGTCATGTAGCCTGCCCGATGTGCGGGTCGGTTCAGGTGGAAAAGCTGCTGATGGCACCTGCCGTGCGCCCGGCGCGCACGATTGATGGCGCATCTGGTTCCCCGAACCTGTCGCAGCCGGACACCGAAATCGAAAAGGCCATGGCCGCGCTGCGGGCACAGGTCGAGGCGAATTCTGACTATGTCGGCATGAATTTCGTGACAGAAGCCCGCAAGATGCACGAAGGCACTGTCCCGGAACGGTCGATATACGGCGAGGCCAGGCCCGACGAGGCCAAAAAGCTGATAGAGGACGGCGTGCCAGTGTCCCCCCTGCCTTTCATGCCCCGCCGCAAGTCGAACTGACGCCGGACCTGCGGCGTCGGCGTCACGGGCTTGAACTGCCTACGATCCCGGTCTCTACTTTCCGAACTTGCCCTTCAAGGCATCGGCAAAAGCGGTACTGCTGCTGCCGTGCGGGGCGGCTTGCATGGGCTGCTGCTTTCCCTTGACCATCGGTTTGGCGGCTCGGTCCGCGGCACGTTCCTGGGCGGTTTCGCGGGCATCGGCGCTGTCCTTGCGCATGGTCAGGCCAATGCGCTTGCGCGCTGCATCCACCTCGACCACCCGCACCTGTACCACATCGCCGGCTTTGACCACCTCATGCGGGTCTTTGACAAAGCGGTCGGCCAACTGGCTGACATGCACCAGACCATCCTGATGCACGCCGATGTCCACAAATGCCCCGAAAGCCGCCACGTTGGTCACGGTGCCTTCCAGCATCATGCCCGGCTTAAGATCGCGGATCTCGGTCACGCCGTCGGCAAAGGTTGCTGTTCGAAAGCTTGGGCGTGGATCGCGACCGGGCTTTTCCAGTTCTGACAGAATATCTTTCACCGTGGGCAGGCCGAAACGATCGTCAATGAACTGGCGGGGATCGAGTTTTTGCAAGACACCGGCATCGCCCATCAGGCTGCGGATATCGCGCCCGCAAGCCGCCACGATACGCCGCGCCACGTCATAGGCTTCGGGGTGGACCGATGAGGCATCAAGCGGCTCTTTCCCACCCGCGATCCGCAGAAAGCCCGCTGCCTGTTCAAACGCTTTCGGCCCCAGCCGCGCCACCTTCAGCAACTCGCGCCGCGCGGCAAAGGGTCCGTTGGCATCGCGATGTGCCACGATCGCTTCGGCCAGCCCCGGCCCCACACCCGACACCCGCGCCAGCAAAGGGGCGGACGCGGTGTTGAGGTCCACCCCGACCGCGTTCACCGCATCTTCAACAACAGCCTCCAGACTGCGGCCAAGACGGTGCTGATCGACGTCATGCTGATACTGGCCAACGCCGATGCTTTTGGGTTCGATCTTGACCAGTTCCGCCAGCGGATCCTGCAACCGCCGCGCGATGCTGACGGCGCCCCGCAGGCTGACGTCCAGATCTGGAAATTCCTTGGCCGCGAGTTCCGAAGCCGAATAAACGGACGCCCCCGCCTCGGACACGATCACCTTGACCGGCTTTTCTGGTCCCGGAAGAACCGCAAGCAAGTCGGCCACCATCTTTTCCGTCTCGCGGCTGGCGGTGCCGTTGCCAATGGCAATCAGCTGCACCTTGTGCTTTCCGATCAGTTGCGCCAACGCCAGCTGCGATCCTCGCAGATCGTTCTTGGGCTGGAACGGATAGACGGTATCGGTCGCCACCACCTTGCCGGTGGCATCAATCACCGCGACCTTGACCCCGGTGCGGATGCCGGGGTCCAATCCCATAGTGGCTTTGCCACCCGCGGGCGCGGCCAACAGCAGATCTTTCAGGTTGCGTGCAAAGACATTGATCGCCTCGGCCTCGGCCCGGTCGCGCAATTCGCCCATCAGGTCCAGCGTCAACGAGGTTTTCAACTTGATCCGCCAGGCCCAGCTTGCTGCATCGCGCAACCAGACATCCCCCGCTGTTTTCGACCCGGCGGACAGCGCTGCACCGCAGGCCAATTCCGCAGGGCTCTGGCCACGCGGCGTGTCGGGGTCGATGTCCAGATCAATCGTCAGAAAGCCTTCGTTCCGGCCCCGCAACATCGCCAGCACCCGGTGACTGGGGGCAGTGGCCCAAGGTTCGTTGTGTTCGAAGTAGTCCGAGAATTTGGCCCCCTCGGACTCTTTGCCCGCAACGACCCTGGCAGACAACCGCGCAACCTTTTTCATATGGTCGCGCAGGCGGCCGAGAAGGGAAGCGTTTTCCGACAAGCCTTCGGCAATGATATCGCGTGCGCCTTCAAGCGCGGCTTTCACATCCGCGACCGTTTCGGTCACATACCCTGCCGCCAAAGCCGCCGGATCGGCGCTGCGGTCGGCCAGAATGGCATCGACCAGAGGTTGCAGGCCATTCTCGCGCGCGATCATCGCTTTGGTCCGGCGCTTTGGCTTGTAGGGCAGGTAGATATCTTCCAGCTCGGCCTTGGTCGCCGCCTTGGCAATCGACAGCGCGAGCGGGTCGGTCATCTTGCCCTGTTCTGTGATCGACCCGAAGATCGCGACACGCCGTGCTTCCATTTCGCGCAAGTAAACCAGCCGCTCAGCCAACAGACGCAGTTGCGAATCGTCAAGGCCACCTGTCGCCTCTTTGCGATAGCGTGCGATGAAGGGCACGGTAGAGCCTTCGTCCAGAAGCGCCACAGCCGCCGTGACTTGCGGCGTCTGCGCCTTGATTTCGGTGGCGATGGTCTGGGCGATGCGGCGTGTGGTGTCTGGCGTCATGGTTCAATGATCCCTTTCGGTCGGACCGTGACCATAGACAAGTGGCCGGACGAGGGAAAGGGTCACGCCCGCGCAGATACAGCGCGCGTCACCATTGGCAGGGACAGGAACAGCGCAATACCGCGGATTAAAAAGAAAAATGGTACCGACTCCCCGGCTCGAACGGGGGACCCCCAGATCCACAATCTGGTGCTCTAACCAACTGAGCTAAGCCGGCACTTTGGGGCGATTTAACGCCCCTTCCCATGGATTGCAAGCGCACTTTACCGCGAAAACCACCCGCTGCGCAATTGACGCGCCACGGGTTGCAGTGGTTAAAATCAGTCCGGCTTGCAAGACCAGACAAAGGACGCTAGGCCAAGCACAGCATGAACCGGGGGACAGAATGGGCATCGATAAGGAAAGCGATATCGCCGCAAACCTTCAGATCGGGCCGACCTCGGCCGGGATGGTGCGGATCTATATCGAAGCGGATGGTGGCGTGGATCTGCCTTTGGACTTCGAGCCCGAAGAAGCCGAAGAAATCGCGGAAGAATTGCGTGCGGCCGCAGAAGCCGTGCGTGCCATGAGCGACGGCAAACCTAAGCCCAAGCGGAAATAACGCCAGACGGATCCCGCAGCGATTGCAGCCGCAACGCTGCGTGCCGGGCGAAACCTTGCAGCACAGCCTTGCGCCGTGCCGGGGCAAGCGGTGTTTCCGGCCCCATACGGATGATCTCGCTGCCATAAGCGTCGGCCAGGATCAGGCCGGTTCCATCGGGCAAAAGGTCGGTCGGAAAGTCGGCATCGACTGCCCAGAAAAAGCGATCACACCATGGCAGATACTTTTGCCATTTCCGATCTGCCTGAAAATCGGACCGGCAGGATTTGCATTCGACGATCCAGATCTCACCCTTGCCACCCAAAGCCATCAGATCGACCCGCAATCCGGCAGAGGGTACCAGTTCCTCGACGCTGACAAATCCCATGTCGCGCAAGCCGCGCGCCACGCCACGGGCGAGGCGCTGGCCGGGCATCTGGGGCAATGGGTCAGGGGTTGTGTCCATGGATTGAAATATGAACGAAAGATGAACACCTGACAAGCCTTGCAGGCAGGCGCTTGCGCGCTTATCTAGAGGGAGGCGGGTGCTGCTCTTCGCGTGCTGG
>JBKBWK010000057.1:0-15379 GCA_046313895.1 Paracoccaceae bacterium | reverse complement strand
GGTTCTTGTCGGCCGAGACATAGCCTTTTCCGGTGTTGACCGTGAGTTCCATGAACACATCTGCACCATCGTCAAGGTGGCAAATCACATGCTCACGGTTCAGAACCTCGATCCCATTCGTTTCCGAGATGTCAGCAGCGGTGACAACACCCGGACCCTTAGCCGAGATCGACAGGCGTTTCGGCCCCTCGACGTCCATCTTGATGGACACGCCTTTCAGGTTCAGAACGATGTCTGTCACATCTTCACGCACACCGGCCACCGAGGAAAACTCGTGCAGCACGTTGTCGATTTGCACCGAAGTGATGGCGGCGCCTTGCAGGCTCGACATCAGCACACGGCGCAGGGCATTGCCCAACGTCAGACCAAAGCCGCGCTCCAGCGGTTCGGCGATCACCGTCGCCACGCGTGCCGCATCCGCGCCCGGTTTCACAACCAGTTGGGTCGGTTTGATCAGTTCTTGCCAGTTCTTATGGATCATGCTGTCGCCTCCATCCTTGTCCCATTGCCCATGTCCAGCAAGCGGTGGGACGCCCGAGGGTCCTTAAATGCCGAAATCGGGCCGTGCGATGTCGCACGGCCCGACCATATTTCAACCGATCAGACGCGGCGACGCTTGGGCGGGCGGCAACCGTTGTGCGCCAGCGGGGTCACGTCTCGGATCGAGGTGATATTCAGGCCAACAGCCGCCAATGCGCGGAGCGCCGATTCACGGCCCGAGCCCGGACCCTGCACTTCGACCTCAACGGTCTTCATGCCATGTTCCTGAGCTTTGCGCGCCGCATCTTCTGCAGCCATCTGGGCCGCATAGGGTGTCGACTTGCGCGAACCCTTGAAGCCCATGGTGCCCGAAGACGACCACGAAATCGCGTTGCCCTGAACGTCGGAGATCAGGATTTTGGTGTTGTTGAACGAAGAGTTCACATGAACAACGCCAGCGGCGATATTCTTGCGCTCTTTTTTCTTGGTGCGGGATGCTTTGGTATCGCGTGCCATATCTGTGCGCTCCCCTTATTTCTTCTTGCCAGCGATGGCTTTGGCGGGGCCCTTGCGGGTGCGAGCGTTGGTATGGGTGCGCTGACCGCGGACTGGAAGGCCCTTGCGGTGACGCAGACCGCGGTAGCAACCAAGGTCCATCAAACGCTTGATGTTCATCGAGGTTTCGCGACGCAGGTCACCTTCGACGGTGAAGTTCGCATCGATGTATTCGCGGATCGCCAGCACTTCGGCATCCGACAGATCATTGACGCGACGGGCGCGGTCAATGTTCAACGAAGCGCAAACAGCTTCAGCATTGGCTGGGCCAATACCGGTGATATAAGTCAGGGCGATCGGAACCCGTTTCTGGGTGGGAATGTTGACGCCAGCAATACGTGCCAAACGTGTGTCCTTTTCATTGTTGCGGTTCCGTCGTGCCAGAACCTTTTTTCACAACTCCAGAAGGGCACCGCCCTTGTGGACCGAATCCCAATACAGGGAGTCCCGACAGCGATTCCGCATCAGGACGCTGTGCTTTATGGGCAATTGCCGCGCCCGTCAAGGGCCCACAGCAGTTTTTTACGACTTGTCAAGAATTTTCGCAATTGCCGCTGCGACGGTGTCCATATCCGCCAGACCATCGACTGTGGCGAGGTTGCCCTTGGCATAAAAGTAGCCGATCAGCGGCGAGGTCTTCTTGTAATATTCCATGAGACGGGTTTTGAGCGCGTCTTCATTGTCATCGGCGCGACGCTTCATGTCATGGCTGCCGCAAACGTCACAGGTGCCCCCGACCAGGGTTGGCCGGGTCTGGTCGTGATATACTTCGCCGCAGCCACCACAAGTAAAGCGCCCGGTGATGCGCGCCACCAGGCTTGCATCATCCACCTGCATTTCGATCACCGCATCCAGCGCAAGACCCACACGCGCCAAAAGTTCGCCCAAGGCATCAGCCTGCGCCAAAGTGCGCGGGAACCCATCAAAAATGAAGCCTCCCTCGGCGCCTCGATCCAGCTTTTCGGCAATCAGACCGATCACGATGTCATCTGTCACCAACTGCCCACGGTCCATCACGTCCGCAACGCGGCGGCCCATTTCAGTGCCGCTGGTCCTTGCCTCACGCAGCATGTCACCGGTGGACAACTGAACCATACCGCGCTCGTCCTCAAGCCGCTTGGCCTGCGTTCCTTTACCAGCCCCCGGCGGGCCAAGCAGGATGATGTTTGCCATGGATCAGCGCCGCGACGGGGACTTAGGCGCAGACTTCTTGCGCCCGCGCAGTTGCGACTTTTCGATCAGGCCTTCATATTGGTGCGCCAACAAATGCGACTGGACCTGATTGATTGTGTCCATCGTCACCGACACCACGATCAGCACCGATGTGCCGCCGAAGTAAAACGGGATGGCAAACTGGCTCCGCAGGATTTCAGGCAACAGACAGACGGCCGCAAGATAGGCGGACCCCAGCACCAGAACCCGTGTGACAACATATTCCAGATACTCTTCTGTCTTCTTGCCGGGACGAATTCCGGGGATGAAACCGTTCTGGTTCTTCAGATTGTCCGCCACATCGTCCACCTTGAAGGCGACGTTGTAGGTGTAGAAGTAGCTGAAGAATACGATCATACCCGTGAAGAATAACAAGTAGAGCGGTTGACCGGGACCAAAATAAGCAAGGATTGTGGACATGATCGGTCCGGTCTGTTGGCCTGAAAATGTCGAGATTGTTACGGGCAACAGCAAGAGCGAAGAAGCAAAGATCGCTGGGATCACGCCAGCGGGGTTCACCTTAACGGGAAGGTGCGACGACCCGCCATCATAGATTTTCATCCCTACCTGACGCCGGGGATACTGGATATGGATTTTGCGCAGGGCCCGTTCCATGAACACCACAAAAGCGATCACGACCACCACCATGACGATCACACCGATGATCACCGCTGGCGAGATGGCACCTGACCGGCCCTGGCTAAGGAACTGCGCGATAGCTGCGGGAATTTCGGCGACAATGCCGACGAAGATGATCAGTGAAATACCATTGCCAATGCCGCGCGCGGTGATCTGCTCACCCAGCCACATCAGGAACATCGTTCCGCCGACCAAAGTGATCATGCAGGCCGCCTTGAAGAACAGGCCCGGATCATGCGCAAGGCCCCCGGCCTCCAGACTGGCGGCAATGCCCCAAGCCTGGAAGGTCGCCAGAAACACCGTGCCATAGCGGGTGTACTGGTTGATCTTCTTGCGGCCCTGTTCGCCCTCTTTCTTCAACTGCTCCAATGCCGGCACCATGGCCGTCATGAGCTGCACGATGATCGAGGCCGAGATATAGGGCATGATCCCCAAGGCAAAGATACCCATACGGCTGATCGCGCCGCCCGTGAACATGTTGAGGATACCACCGATCCCCGCCCCCGCATCGTCCATGAAGGCGCGCAGTTGCACGCCATCAATACCGGGCACTGGAATATAGGTGCCAAGCCGATAGACGATCAGCAGGCCGACAGTAAAAAAGATGCGTTGGCGCAAGTCGGTTGCCTTGCCTAGGGCGCCCCAGCTGAGGTTCGCCGCCATTTGCTCTGCAGCAGATGCCATATCCGGTCTCTTTCAAAGACAGCGCCGCCGAACCGTTTTCCGGTCGGCGGCGCGGGAAAACTAAAGGTGATGTAAGCGACCTTACGCCTGCTCACAATCCCTATTTGGCTTACTCAGCCGCTGCCGCCGGAAGGGTGATCGAGCCGCCAGCAGCGGTCACAGCTTCAACAGCAGCCGCAGATGCGCCGGAGACGACCAGTTTCACGGGCGACTTGATCTCGCCCTTGTTCAGGATTCGGATGCCGTCACGCTTGTGGTTGGTCAGGCCGGCAGCCACCAGCACGTCTTCGGTCAGCTCGGCTTTGATGTCGAGTTTGCCCGCGGCAATGAATTTCTCGATCAAGCCCAGGTTGATGACGGCAAATTCCTTGCGGTTTGGCTTGTTGAAGCCGCGCTTTGGCAGACGGCGGTACAGCGGCATCTGGCCGCCCTCATATCCGCCAATAGCCACACCGGACCGCGATTTCTGGCCCTTGATGCCACGGCCAGCGGTCTTGCCTTTGCCCGAACCGGGGCCACGGGCGACACGCTTTTGCTTTTTGGTGGCGCCGTCATTGTCACGAAGTTCATTCAGTTTCATGTCGCACTCTCCATCGCCGGAACGTCCCCGCCTGCGACGGGAAGGGACAACACGGCATTTCTTGTTGATTCTGTGGCCACAGAAGGCCACGACAGCGCTATAGGGCCTACGCAGGCGTTAGGCAAGCGGCTTGGGCAGGCCGGTCATTCTGCCAAGCCCACCGGCGGGTAGCTGCCAGAGGCATCGTGTTTTTCCTGCCCGGTCAACGCAGGCGTAAAAACGCAGATGATCCGCATATCCCCCCGTTGCGCCCGCAGGATGTGTTCTTCGTGCCTGTCCAACACATAGACCGTGCCAGGGGTCAGCGCGAACACCTCGCCAGTCGCCACGTTCTGCACCTCGCCTTCGCCTTCAATGACGTAGTTCGTCTCAATATGGTTCTTGTAGTGCAGCACCTGCGCGGAGCCCTGCTTGCAAATCGTGTCATGCAGCGAATAGCCTAAGCCATCGGCGGCCAGCAGGATCCGGCGGCTTTCGAAGGCATCACCCTTCACATGCGCAGGCGTATTCAGAACGGAGTCGAGTGTGCGTACAATCATGGTGCGACCCTTGCGCAATGGACATCAGGCAGCTTGAGCATCGTCGGTATAAGAAAACGCCCCCACGTTTCCGCAGGGGCGAGAATCTGAGGGCTGCGCGGGCCTACCCCGCGAAACCTTAACCGCGTTCTTCGATGATCTTCACAAGATGCGGGATCTTGTTGACCATTCCACGAACGGACGGCGTATCTTCCAGCTCACGGGTGCGACGCACCTTGTTCAGGCCAAGACCCTTCAGGGTAGCGGTCTGAATAGCAGGCCGACGAGCGGCAGATGCCACCTGCTGGACGACGATGGTCTTTTTGGTTTCGGTCATGATCAGGCCTCCTGCACTTCAGCTTCGGGCTTTTTCAGAATCTCGGCCACCTTTTTACCGCGACGTGCGGCAACCTGGCGGGGCGAGGTTTCTGCTTTCAGACCATCAATGGTTGCGCGTATCATGTTGTAGGGGTTCTGCGAGCCAATCGACTTCGCAACAACGTCCTGAATTCCCAACATTTCGAACACAGCGCGCATCGGACCACCGGCAATGATGCCAGTACCGGCTACGGCCGTCCGCATCACAACTTTTCCGGCACCATGACGGCCTTCCATGTCGTGGTGCAAGGTCCGGGCGTCCTTCAAGGGCACGCGGATCATCTGGCGCTTGGCCTGTTCCGTTGCCTTCCGGATCGCCTCGGGCACTTCCTTGGCCTTGCCCTTGCCAAAGCCGACACGACCACGTTGGTCGCCGACCACGACAAGTGCCGCAAAGCCAAAGCGCTTGCCGCCTTTTACAGTTTTCGAAACGCGGTTGATCGCGACCAGACGGTCAGCGAATTCTGGCGTTTCCTCACGGGCTTCCTGACGACGATCGCCGCCGCGGCCCCGATTTTCACGTTCTGCCATATCCAAACTCCTCAGAACTTCAGGCCGCCTTCACGGGCAGCGTCGGCCAAAGCCTTGATCTTACCGTGAAAGAGGAAACCACCACGATCGAAGTACACATCTTCAACCCCGGCCTTCTTCGCCCGCTCTGCAATCGCAGCGCCGATTTTGGCCGCAGCCTCGACGTTGTTCTTGCCGATCAGACCCAGATCTTTCTCCAGCGTGGAGGCGGACGCAACGGTCACGCCTTTCACGTCGTCGATCAACTGGACGCTGATGTTCTTGGACGACCGATGCACAGACAGACGCATGCGCCCATTTGCCATCGCCTTGATTTTGTTCCGAACGCGCAGGCGGCGCTTGAGGAACAGCTCTCTTTTGTTCAAAGCCATTTTGCCACCCTTACTTCTTCTTACCTTCTTTGCGGAAGATGTATTCATCCTTGTAGCGGATGCCTTTGCCCTTGTACGGCTCGGGCTTGCGCCATTCGCGGATGTTTGCTGCGACCTGACCAACGAGCTGTTGGTCGATCCCTTCCACAACGATTTCGGTTTGCTTCGGCGACGTCACGGTGACGCCATCCGGAACTGCGAAGTTGACTTCGTGGCTATAGCCAAGCGACAGCTTCAAAACATTGCCCGCGACCGCAGCGCGGTAACCGACGCCCTGAATCTCAAGCTCTTTCTTGAAGCCACTGGTCACACCTGTCACCAGGTTTTCGACCATCGACCGTGCCATGCCCCACTGCTGACGCGCGCGCTTCGAGGTGCCGCGCGGCGTCACCTTGATTTCGTCGCCATCGATGGTGATGGTCACATCGTCGGTTGCGGTAAAGCTGCGGGTGCCTTTCGGCCCCTTCACTTCGACGGTCTGGCCGGACACGGACGCCGAAACGCCTTTGACCATAGAGACGGGTTTCTTGCCGATACGAGACATTGCACCCTCCTCAGAATACGGTGCAGAGCACTTCGCCGCCAACATTGGCGGAGCGTGCAGCTGCATCGGACATGACGCCTTTCGGCGTCGACACAATCGAAACACCAAGGCCATTGCGGACCGATGGGATTTCCTTGACGCCCATATAGACGCGGCGGCCCGGCTTAGACACGCGCTTGATTTCGCGGATCACCGGAGTGCCTTCGTAGTATTTGAGCGAGATGACGAATTCGCCCTGACCGTTGTCGGTCGGGTTCTTGTCATAGCCGCGGATATAGCCTTCCGACAGCAGCACATCCAGCACACGGCCGCGCAGCGTCGAAGCTGGGGTCGCGACAGTTGATTTGCCACGCATCTGGGCGTTGCGGATACGGGTCAGCATATCGCCGATAGGATCATTCACAGGCATGTCTGCTCTCCCTTACCAGCTGGACTTGACCATGCCGGGGATCTGGCCAAACGAGGCCAGTTCACGCAGCATGATCCGCGACAGTTTCAGCTTACGATAGTAAGCATGAGGACGACCCGTCAGCTGGCAGCGGTTGTGGATCCGCGTTGCCGACGAGTTGCGGGGCAGTTGTGCCAGCTTCAAGGTCGCGTTGAAACGCTCTTCCATCGGCTTGGTTTGGTCTTCGATCACCGCTTTGAGCGTCGCACGCTTGGAAGCATATTGCTTCACCAGCTTTGCGCGCTTTACTTCGCGGTTCACCATGGATTTTTTTGCCATAACTCTGGTTCCTCGCGCTTACGACGTGAAGGGCATGTTGAAATGCTTCAACAGCGCCTTGGCTTCCGCATCGGTTTTCGCGTTCGTGCAGATGATGATGTCCATACCCAGAACTTCATCAACTTTGTCGAAGTTGATTTCCGGGAACACGATGTGTTCTTTCAAGCCCATGGCATAGTTGCCACGGCCATCGAACGATGAGCCTTTGACGCCGCGAAAGTCGCGGACGCGGGGCAACGCCACGTTGATCAGGCGATCAAGGAATTCATACATCTTGTCACCACGCAGGGTGACCTTGCATCCCAACGGCATCAATTCCCGCACACGAAAGCCCGCGATGGACTTCTTGGCATGGGTGATCACCGCTTTCTGACCCGCGATCTGCGACAGCTCTTCAGCAGCCTGTTTCACCTTCTTGGTGTCCTTGACCGCTTCGCCGACACCCATGTTCAGGACGATCTTGTCCAGACGGGGAATCTGCATGTCGTTCTTGTACGAAAACTCTTCCTTCATCGCAGCGCGAATCTTCGAGCCGTACTCGCCTTTGAGGCGCGGGGTGTATGTGGCTTGGTCCAACATCAGATTGCATCCCCCGTTGTCTTGGCAAAACGCACCTTCTTGTCGCCATCCATACGGAAGCCAACGCGGGTGGGTTTGCCGTTTTTGTCCACGATCGCCAAATTCGACAGATCAATCGGCATGGCCTTGGCCACACGACCACCCTGTGAAGCGGCGGATTGCTTGGTGTGACGGATGGCAACGTTCACGCCTTCGACAACGGCTTTATTGGCGGTCGGGTTCACAGAGGCGATTTCGCCCTTTTTGCCCTTGTCCTTGCCGGTCAACACGATGACAGTGTCGCCTTTTTTCAGCTTAGCGGCCATCAGAGCACCTCCGGAGCCAGCGAGATGATCTTCATGAAGTTCTTGGCGCGCAGCTCACGCACAACCGGCCCGAAGATACGCGTGCCCACCGGTTCACCCTGGTTGTTCAGGATGACGGCTGCGTTGCGGTCAAAACGGATGGCGGTGCCGTCTTCACGGCGAACCTCTTTGGCGGTGCGCACGACAACGGCCTTGCGGACGTCGCCTTTTTTCACACGGCCTTTGGGAATAGCTTCCTTGACCGACACCACGATGATGTCGCCCACGGACGCATAGCGGCGGTGTGAA
Organism: Paracoccaceae bacterium; assembly: GCA_046313895.1. GTDB lineage: Bacteria > Pseudomonadota > Alphaproteobacteria > Rhodobacterales > Rhodobacteraceae > Pseudotabrizicola. The sequence goes on along the minus strand of JBKBWK010000057.1, from coordinate 6,988 downwards.
CCGCCCAGAACCTTGATGCACTGAACTCGGCGAGCGCCAGAGTTGTCAGCAACATCCAGATTGGTCTGCATCTGGATCATTTGGTTTCTCCCGACCTTTGGGGACAGTCATGCAGATGACGCCCCAGGGTTTCGATTATCGCAGAACGGGTAATTCCGGCCTCAGGCCGAAACAACAACCGTCCAACGCTTGGTTTTCGAAATTGGCGCACATTCCTCGATACGGACGGTGTCGCCAACCTTGAATTTGTTTTCTGCATCGTGTGCGCGATACTTTTTCGACTTACGCACAGTCTTTTGCAGCAGCGGGTGCTTGAAGCGACGCTCGACCAGAACCGTGATGGTCTGTTCGTTCTTGTCCGAGGTCACGACGCCTGAAAGGATACGCTTGGGCATGATGTGAACCTCTTACTTCGCCGCTTCGGCGGCTTTTTGGTTGAGAATGGTCAGCACGCGGGCAGCGTCACGACGGACGACGCGCATACGCGCGGTGTTCTCAAGCTGGTTGGTAGCTGCTTGGAAGCGCAGGTTGAAGGCTTCCTTTTTCAGTGCAACGAGCTGGTCGCGCAGCTGATCGGGGGACTTGCCCCGGAGTTCGTCGGCTTTCATGCCGTTTTCCTTTTTTCAATCACCAGAAGGCCCCTGCCAATGCAGGGTAACCCGTAACCCGGTGGATCAATGTAAAACCGATAATTCCGAGTCGCCCCAGAACCACAAGATGCGTTCCATTACAGGGGTGGATGCGGGATAGCAAGTGTTGATTGCTTTGCCGATCCGCAGAGGAGGCTTGCGCGCGCAGTTGGCGTTTCCTTCTCTGGTGACCGGTACGCTCGGGATTGCGACAAGCGAAAGCCACGGACTTCATTGCGTCGAGACAATGGTATGCGTGGGCTACGGCCTGTGTGTTTCACGACACCCTGCAAGACTGAAAACAATCACTGATCTTGACGCCTGATTGTTTTCAAAAACGAAAACTGTTTCACTCACTTGACGTTGATGTCGGGGCGGGACCGTTTGGCTTTGGCGTCGCGCTTCAGATCCACCGCAAATTTGGTCGCAAGGATTTCAATGCTTCAAAAAACAACAGATTCGGCTTCCGCCGATGCTGGCAACGCCTACTTCACGCAAGGCTTGCCCCGATTGCCGTTCGGCTTTCCGAATGGTTGGATGTCGGCCAAGGATCTTACGGTTCTGCACAACGCGGCCCTGCGCACGGTTGGCCCTGTGTTGGAGGTGGGTCCATGGCTGGGGCGATCATCCAGCGCAATTGCAAGCGGTCTGCGCATTCGGGCGGAAACTGACGGACAGATGCCAGTTTTCTACGACATGATCGATTTCGGTATCACCAGCGCCTCGGAATGGACCGAGCGTTTCAACGAAAAGTTCCGCATGGAAAAAGATCAGGGGCGCGTGGCGGAAGCAGTGTATCACCCTGGTGGCACGATTGCAGTCTTGATCAAGAACCTGAAAGACAACGAACTTCTGAAATATGTCACCAACCTCATTCGCGGGGACTTTCTCGACTGTCCGATCGAGCGGAGCTATGGCTTGATCTTTTGTGATGCCACCCACGACGACGCCGAAATCCACCGTCACCTACCAAAGCTCGCCCGATTGGCAGGACCGGGTTCGACGCTGATTTTTGACGATATCATCACCGAAGAACGCGCCGATCTGGTCCGCAGCTATCTGGACGTGAAATTCAGCTTCATGACCCGCAGCCGCTTTCCCAATCGGTCCGACCGGTGCAAGCTTTTGGTCGTTGAGACCAACTGACCCTTCACATGGGCGGAAGGACAGATTTCCTCATAAGACTTGGGGCGCCGGCCGGGGCAAGATTTGCAACTCGGCGTCGGCTGCGGGCGCATCATAGAACTAGGTCAAAAAATAAAGCCCCCATCGCGTGCGACAGGGGCTTTGTTTTCTAGCGTGGCACAGGGTCAAGATATCCAGGGTGTACTCAACGAACGAGTGACCACCCAAGAGAGAGACCTTACCAATCTTCGCGGGCGACCACGCGGGTCAGAACCGGAAGTTTCATCGCGCCAAGGCGCAGGGCCTCACGCGCGATAACGTCCGACACGCCGTCGATCTCGAACATTATGCGGCCAGGTTTCACCTTGGCTGCCCAGTAATCGACCGAGCCTTTACCTTTACCCATCCGCACTTCGGTGGGCTTGGACGAGACTGGCACATCCGGGAAAATCCGGATCCAGACACGACCCTGACGTTTCATGTGGCGGGTAATCGCGCGGCGGGCCGCTTCGATCTGACGCGCCGTTACACGCTCTGGTTCCGTTGCCTTCAGCGCGTAGGAGCCAAAGTTCAGCAGGAAGCCGCCTTTGGCTTCGCCGTGAATACGGCCCTTGTGCTGTTTGCGGAACTTAGTCCGTTTCGGTTGCAGCATCTTTCAATACTCCCTTACGCGCGTTCGCGGTCGCGACGAGGTTGACGCGGTGCCGCGCCTTCCTGTGCTTCTGCGTGACGGCGGTCATGCGCTTGCGGATCATGCTCAAGGATTTCGCCTTTGAAGATCCAGACCTTCACACCGATGATCCCGTAAGGGGTCGTTGCTTCGGACAGGGCATAGTCAATGTCGGCCCGCAGTGTGTGCAACGGCACGCGACCTTCACGATACCATTCGGTGCGTGCGATTTCAGCGCCACCCAAACGGCCAGCGACGTTCACACGAATACCCAACGCACCGATCCGCATGGCGTTCTGCACGCCACGCTTCATGGCGCGACGGAAGGACACCCGACGCTCCATTTGCTGCGCGATCGACTCGGCCACCAACTGGGCGTCAAGCTCCGGCTTGCGGACTTCGACGATGTTCAGGTGCAGTTCCGACTTCGTGAACGCGGTCAGTTTCTTGCGCAGTGTTTCGATATCGGCGCCTTTTTTGCCGATGATCACACCAGGGCGCGCCGCATGAATCGTGACGCGGCACTTTTTGTGCGGACGCTCAATGATCACCTTGCTGATGCCGGCTTGCTTGGCTTCTTTGTGGATGAACTCTCGCATCCGCAAATCTTCCAACAAAAGATTGCCATAGTCCTTCGACTCGGCAAACCAGCGGCTGTCCCAGGTGCGGTTGACCTGGAGGCGCATCCCGATCGGATTAACCTTCTGTCCCATTATGCCGACTCCCCGGACTGACGAACCTTGATGGTGATTTCAGAGAACGGCTTCATGATTTTGCCGAAACGACCACGTGCCCGCGGACGGCCACGCTTCATCACAAGGTTCTTGCCGCACCACGCTTCGGCCACGACAAGACTGTCAACGTCAAGGCCATGGTTGTTTTCAGCGTTTGCGATTGCAGACTGCAGACACTTCTTCACGTCGCCAGCGATGCGACGCTTCGAGAAAGTCAAATCGGCAAGAGCTTTTTCGACCTTTTTGCCACGGATCAGACCGGCAACAAGGTTAAGTTTTTGCGGCGAGGTGCGCAGCATACGGCTGATCGCCATCGCCTCGTTATCCGCCACGCGGCGCGGATTCTTTTCCTTACCCATGGCTTACTTCCTCTTGGCTTTTTTGTCGGCAGCGTGACCGTAATAGGTCCGCGTCGGCGAATACTCACCGAACTTTTGGCCGATCATTTCTTCGGTCACAGCCACCGGAATATGCTTTTGGCCGTTATAAACGCCAAAGGTCAGACCGACAAACTGCGGTAGGATTGTGGAACGACGCGACCAGATCTTGATCACTTCGCTTTTGCCCGACTCGCGCGACTTTTCTGCCTTTTTCAAGACATAGCCATCGACGAACGGGCCTTTCCAAATGGAACGTGACATGGATTAGCGGCCCTTTTTCTTGGCGTGACGCGAGCGGAGGATGTATTTGTCCGTCTCTTTGTTCGACCGGGTGCGGTTGCCCTTGGTGCCCTTGCCCCACGGAGTAACCGGGTGACGACCACCAGAGGTCCGGCCTTCACCACCACCGTGCGGGTGGTCGATCGGGTTCATCGCAACGCCGCGAACGGTCGGACGCACGCCCATGTGGCGCTTACGACCGGCTTTGCCGAGGTTCTGGTTTGAATGGTCAGCGTTCGATACGGCGCCAATGGTCGCCATGCATTCCTGACGCACCAGACGCAGTTCGCCCGAAGACAGGCGAATCTGGGCATAGCCGCCGTCACGACCGACGAACTGGGCATAGGTGCCAGCCGCACGCGCAATCTGACCACCCTTGCCGGGCTTCATCTCGACGTTGTGAACGATGGTACCGATCGGCATGCCTGAGAAGGGCATGGCGTTGCCCGGCTTCACGTCGGTCTTGGCGCCAGCGATCACAGAATCGCCAACAGCCAGACGCTGCGGCGCCAGTATGTAGGAGAGTTCGCCGTCCGCGTATTTCACGAGGGCGATGAATGCGGTGCGGTTCGGATCGTATTCGATCCGCTCGACGACCGCTGCAATATCGAATTTACGACGCTTGAAATCCACAATGCGATACAGACGCTTTGCGCCGCCGCCCTTGTGCCACATCGTGATACGTCCGGTGTTGTTCCGTCCACCCGTCTTGGTCAAGCCTTCTACAAGGCCCTTGACCGGGCGTCCTTTCCACAGCTCCGAACGGTCGATCAGAACCAACCCGCGTTGGCCAGGCGTCGTCGGTTTATACGACTTGAGTGCCATGCTTTCTGTCTTCCGTCAGCTAGAGGGTCTGCTATTTCAGACCCGAGTTATAGGGCCCCGAAGGTCCCCGGTGTTTTGGTCTGCGCTGCGGGTTGACCCCGCAAACAGACCCATCGAATAAAATCCAAGGCCCCGGACGAACCGGGGCCAGAAGATTCGGCGCGTTCTATCAGAGCCCGGTGGACACGTCGATAGTGTTACCCTCTTCAAGGGTCACATAGGCCTTTTTCTTGTCAGAACGCTCGCCAGGGCGACCCTTGAAACGTTTGACCTTGCCCTTGGTGATGGTGGTATTGACCGCCTTCACCTTGACGCCAAATACAGCCTCGACGGCCTCTTTGATCATCGGCTTGGTTGCATCCATCGCAACCTGAAACACAACCGCACCATTCTCAGAGGCCAAAGTGGCCTTTTCGGTGATGATCGGCTTTTTGATCAGGTCGTAGTGCTGGGGTTTCGCGCTCATTTCAGACGAGCCTCCAATGCTTCGAGCCCTGCTTTGGTGATCACAAGCTGATCACGCTTCAGGATGTCATAGACGTTGGCGCCCATCGTCGGAAGCACGTCGATCCCTTCGATGTTGCGTGCAGCCTGGGCAAAACCCTGATCCACAGCCGCACCGTCGATGATCAACACACGCTTCCAGCCAAGCTCTTTCGCCTGTTTCGCCAGAATCGCCGTTTTGGCTTCTGCCATCGCCAGCGTATCGAGGATGATCAGCTCACCCGCTTTGGCCTTGGCCGACAGCGCGTGACGCAGACCCAAGGCGCGAACCTTTTTCGGAAGGTCATGGGCGTGGCTCCGAGGCGTCGGCCCCTTCACAACACCACCCTTGCGGAAGATCGGCGCCTTGCGCGAACCGTGGCGTGCGCCACCGGTGCCTTTTTGGCGGTAGATCTTCTTGGTCGAATAGGACACTTCGGCGCGGGTCAGCGTCGAATGGGTGCCGGCTTGGGCCTTCGCCCGCTGCCAGCGCACCACGCGGTGCAGAATGTCTGCGCGCGGGTCCAGACCAAACAGGTCATCGCTCACTTCAATCGAGCCGGCTTTGCCGCCGTCCAGTTTCAGAACATCAAGTTTCATGCTTCACCCCCTTCGACTGCCACTTCGGCAACCGGAGCAGCAGCGGAACGAATAGCCGCCGGCAGCGGGAGATCGGCCGGAGCCGCTTTCTTGACCGCGTCCTTGATGGTCACCCAACCGCCTTTGGATCCGGGAACTGCACCCTTTACCATGATCAGGCCACGGTCAGCATCCGTGCGGATCACCTGCAGGTTTTGCGTGGTCACACGCACGGCGCCAAGATGGCCAGCCATCTTCTTGCCCTTGAACACCTTGCCGGGATCCTGGCATTGGCCCGTCGAGCCGTGCGACCGGTGAGACACCGACACACCGTGCGACGCGCGCAAGCCACCAAAGTTGTGACGCTTCATCGCGCCTGCAAAACCTTTACCGATCGAGGTACCGGCGATATCAACGAATTGACCAGCCAGATAGTGGTCCGCCGTGATTTCAGCGCCGATCTCGATCAGGCAATCCGGTGTCACCCGAAATTCCGCAACTTTACGTTTGGGTTCCACCGAAGCCTTGGCGAAGTGACCGCGCATTGCGGCCGAGGTCCGCTTTGCCTTGGCAGCACCAGCACCAAGCTGAACGGCTGTGTAACCGTCCCTGTCAGCGGTGCGCTGAGCCACAACCTGAAGATTGTCCAAATGAAGAACCGTTACCGGAACCTGCTTGCCATCGTCCAGAAACAACCGGGTCATGCCCAGTTTCTTTGCAATAACGCCAGAGCGCATCTCTTATGCCCCCTTACACTTTGATTTCGACGTCAACGCCAGCAGCGAGGTCGAGCTTCATCAGCGCGTCCACGGTCTGCGGGGTCGGATCGACGATATCGAGAAGACGCTTGTGCGTGCGGATTTCCCACTGGTCACGCGACTTCTTGTCGATGTGCGGACCACGAAGAACCGTGAATTTTTCAATCTTGTTCGGCAACGGGATCGGCCCGCGTACCTGAGCGCCCGTACGTTTGGCCGTGTTCACGATTTCCTGGGTGCTGGCGTCCAGCACGCGGTAATCGAAGGCCTTCAGGCGAATGCGAATGGTCTGACCTTGCATTTCTTGTTCCTTCGGAACTTAGACGGGGCAACATGCCCGGCCCATAGGTTCACATTTGTGGATGGTCTGCGGCGCGCCCAAGCCTTGGGCGCGCCGCGTGTCACTAGCTTGTCATCCCCAATACGACAAGGGGATTCTATATCATCAGGCGATGATTTTCGACACGACGCCTGCGCCGACGGTGCGGCCGCCTTCGCGGATGGCGAAGCGCAGTTTTTCTTCCAT
>JBKBWK010000056.1:0-16059 GCA_046313895.1 Paracoccaceae bacterium | reverse complement strand
TTTTTGTGGAAGATCATTATGTTATGCTGTCTGCGGTTTTTTCCGCAATCAGTCGGTCTTGTTGTGGCGGTGTTCCATCCGCCACCGCACTGCCGTGGTTTGTCCTTGTTCGGTCCAAATATGGGCTGGACCCTGCCGCTTGGTTTGTGGCTGGGGCCTCTCAGGTCGAAACGGCACGCATGGTGATGGTGTGTAAGAAACAAGTCCGACCGGAACGCCGGAAGTGACGGACGCAAGAAAAACAGGTCAAAGCGAATGACGAACGACACATGGGGACAGGTTCGCGAAGAACTTATCAAGAGGGTCGGCAAAAACAATTATACAACCTGGATCGAACCATTGCGTCTTTCACACCTGAAGAACGGTGTTGCCAGCTTCGAAGTTCCGACGACCTTTTTCGGGGATTGGGTGTCGCGCAATTTTTCGGATCATATCCGTGGACAACTCGCAGTGGCCGGATCGCCGGTTGAGCGGGTTGAGTTTACAGTTGGGCTGCCGACGTCGCGGCCTGTTGCGTCCAAAGCTTCGGCGCGGGCGGCCGTCAAACCTGCGCGGGCCCGCGTGAACGGGACGGACGAGGTCACCGGCGCGCAACTCGAATCGCGCTTCACCTTTGACAGTTTCGTGGTCGGCAAGCCAAACGAATTGGCGCATGCCGCCGCCCGCCGTGTCGCCGAAGGTGGGCCGGTGACGTTCAATCCGCTGTTTCTGTATGGCGGTGTCGGCTTGGGAAAAACCCACCTGATGCACGCAATTGCGCATGAGTTGAAGCAAAGCCGCCCTGATCTGCACGTTCTGTATCTGTCGGCCGAGCAATTCATGTATCGCTTTGTCCAAGCGCTGCGCGAGCGGCAGATCATGGATTTCAAGGAACTGTTCCGATCCGTCGATGTTCTGATGGTGGATGATGTTCAGTTCATCGCAGGAAAAGACAGCACACAGGAAGAATTTTTCCATACTTTCAATGCGTTGGTTGATCAAAACAAGCAAATCGTGATTTCGGCTGACCGCGCGCCGGGCGAAATCAAGGATCTGGAAGAACGGATCCGGTCGCGCCTGCAATGCGGGCTGGTGGTGGACCTTCACCCCACGGATTATGAACTTCGTCTTGGTATCCTGCAGGCCAAGCTGGAACACTATTCCAATCAGTATCGTGGATTGTCGCTTGCCCCCGGGGTTCTTGAATTCCTCGCCCATCGAATCACGACCAACGTGCGGGTTCTGGAAGGCGCGTTGATGCGGTTGTTTGCCTTTGCGTCTCTGGTGGGGCGCGAGATCAATCTAGATCTGGTGCAGGAATGTTTGTCCGACATCCTGCGCTCGTCGGAAAAGCGGCTGACCATCGAAGAGATCCAGCGCAAGGTAGCCGAGCATTACAACGTGCGACTGTCCGACATGATCGGTCCGAAACGCCTGCGCACCATCGCGCGGCCTCGTCAGGTTGCCATGTATCTGTCCAAGCAAATGACCAGCCGTAGCCTGCCCGAAATCGGACGGCGCTTTGGCGGGCGGGACCACACCACAATCATGCATGGCATCCGCAAGATCGAAGAGTTGATGGCCGGCGACGGGCAGTTGGCCGACGATGTTCAGCTTCTGAAACGTCTGTTGCAAAGCTGATCCAGGTCGGGGGCGGCTTGACGCCCTCGTTATTCCAACCCAATGTCGCCAAAACGCTTGTGAAGTCGTGGAAAACGGCTAGTTTTGTCGTCCCCGATGGGGTCGGCTTAGGGATGAAGACAATGAAACTCAGCATCGAACGCGGCACCCTCCTCAAGGCCTTGGCTCAGGCGCAATCTGTCGTGGAGCGTCGCAATACCATTCCGATTCTCGCCAATGTGCTGATCGAAGCCGAAGGTGCGCAGGTATCGTTCCGAGCCACTGACCTTGACATAGAAGTGGTGGACCGCGCGCCTGCGATGGTGGAGCGTGCCGGCGCGACGACGGTGTCGGCGGTGATGTTGCATGAAATCGTGCGCAAGCTGCCGGATGGCGCGCTGGTCAACCTGACGGAAGATCCGGTGTCCGGGCGACTGTCTATCATGGCTGGCCGATCATCCTTCAGTTTGGCGACGCTGCCTAAGGAAGACTTTCCGGTCATGGCGACGTCGGAGTATTCGTCGAATTTTTCTGCGCCCGCACCTGCCCTCCGCAGGCTGTTCGACAAGGCAAAGTTCGCGATCTCGACCGAAGAGACGCGCTATTACCTGAACGGCGTTTATTTGCACGTCTCAACCGGCGAAGACGGCCCGGTGCTGCGCGCCGTGGCAACCGACGGGCATCGGCTGGCACGGATAGATGCGGCATTGCCAGACGGTGCAACAGGCATGCCCGGCGTGATCGTCCCACGCAAGACAGTGGGCGAATTGCGCAAGCTGCTGGATGATGACGAGGCGACGATCGCTGTGTCGGTCAGCGAGACTAAAATCCGGTTTGCGACCCCCGCCATCACGCTGACATCAAAGGTCATCGACGGCACCTTCCCGGACTACACCCGCGTGATCCCGACCGGGAACACACGGCGGCTGGAGGTGGACGCATCCGAGTTTGCCAAGGCGGTGGACCGGGTGGCCACGGTGTCAAGCGAGCGGAGCCGCGCGGTGAAGCTGTCGTTGGACGAGGATCGGTTGATCCTCTCGGTGAACGCGCCAGATTCGGGGGCGGCCGAAGAAGAACTGGCCGTAGCTTACAGTGACGAGCGGTTGGAGATCGGGTTCAACGCCAAGTATCTTCTGGAAATTGCGTCACAGGTTGATCGGGAGAACGCGGTGTTCCTGTTCAACTCGTCCGGCGATCCAACATTGATGCGCGAGGGCAATGACACCTCCGCGATCTACGTCGTCATGCCGATGCGCGTGTAACGCCGGTTTCATCGGGGGCCAGCCCCCGAGCCCCCGGGATATTTTCGAACAGATGAAAGAGCTGTGCGTGGCAGGCCTTGCGATCACTTCCTTGGTGCTGTCGCATTTCCGCAGCCATCGGTTGACGCGGCTTGCCTTTGATGGGCGGCCGGTGGCTATTCATGGGCCAAATGGGGCAGGAAAGACAAATATCCTTGAAGCCGTATCGCTGCTGTCACCCGGTCGCGGGATCCGGCGGGCCGGAGCGGATGAATTGGCGCTGCGACCGGATGCAATCGGTTGGAAACTAGCGGCCGAGGTTGAAGGTTTGGACGCGCCGCACGAGGTTCTGACTTTCGCCGAAGGGACTGAAGCCCGCGTGGTTCGGATTGACGGGAAGGCCGCGACGCAGGTGATGCTGGGGCGTATTCTGCGCATCCTGTGGTTGGTGCCAGCAATGGATCGACTTTGGATCGAGGCCGCAGAAGGGCGCCGCCGGTTTCTGGACCGCATGACCCTGAGCTTTTTGCCTGACCATGCCGAGGCCGTTCTTGCCTATGACAAGGCAATGCGCGAGCGCAATCGCTTGTTGAGAGATCAGGTCAACGACCCGCACTGGTACGGGGTGGTGGAGGCCCGGATGGCGGAGGCGGGGGAGGCGATTTCTGCTAACCGCACTACGGCGCTCGCACGTCTGGCGCAGGCGCAGGACGGAGCGGAGACTGCATTTCCCCGTGCCGATCTGGCGCTGGTGCATCCCGAGGGGGAGATTACCGATCTGGCAGCGGCGCTTTCCGAGGGCAGGCGGCGTGACATGGCGGCGGGCCGCACCTTGCAAGGACCGCATCGTGTGGATCTGTCGGCCACTTTTGCGGCCAAAGGCGTGCGGGCTGATCAATGTTCGACCGGCGAGCAGAAGGCGCTGTTGATCAGCTTGATTCTTGCCAACGCGCGGGCACTGGCGGCAGATCTTGGACGGGCACCGGTGGTGCTGCTGGACGAGGTGGCGGCGCATCTGGATGCAGAGCGACGGGCCGCTCTATATGATGAGATTTGTGCGCTGGGGGCGCAAGCCCTGATGACGGGAACGGAGCCTGCGCTATTCGACAGCCTGGGTGGGCGGGCACAGACCTTGGCGGTGACGGAAGATGGTGGCATGTCAGAGGTTCAGGGATGATGGAACAGCGGGTGACGTTGATCACACTTGGCGTTCGCGATCTGGCAACGGCGCGGGCATTCTATGCCCGGCTGGGTTGGGTGGAGCACTGTGAGAGTCAGGATGGCGTGGCGTTCTTCCAGATGCAGTGTGCGGCGCTGGCCCTGTACGGGCATGACGCATTGGCTGCTGATCAGGGACGGCCGGGGGCGACTTTGGGCGGTGGTGCGATAACTCTGGGCCAGAACTTTACCACCGAGGCCGAGGTGGATACTGCCTTCGCAGCAGCGATAGAGGCGGGTGCCGTGGCGCTGAAGCGCCCGGAGAAAGTATTCTGGGGCGGGTATTCGGGATATTGGGCTGATGCCGATGGCCACGTCTGGGAGATCGCAATGAACCCTTTCTGGCCGCTGAATGACGACGGGTCGTTGACGTTGCCATGACGGTCACGTTGCACCAGCTTGGGCTGTATGCCCTTGCGATGGCCGGCTTGTGGGTCATTCCAGGGCCGGTCTGGGTTGCGCTGACCGCGCGGGCTCTGTCCGGCGGGATGCCGGCGGCCTGGCCTTTGGCGGTGGGGGTCGCTTTGGGCGATCTGATCTGGCCATTTTGCGCAATTCTGGGCCTCGCGTGGGTCTTGTCGATATATGGTGATTTACTGGGGGTGATGCGCTGGATCGCAGCGGCGGTTTTCATCGTGATGGGGGTTCTTTTGCTGCACAAGCCAGCAGTTTTACCGGGGGCGGATAATAGGCTGACGCGGCCAGGAGTCTGGGCCGGATTTTCCGTGGGGGTTGCGGCCGTGATTGGCAACCCGAAGGCCATCCTGTTTTACATGGGGTTTCTGCCAGGGTTCTTTGATCTAAGCCAGGTGAAAGCATGGGACATCATTGCAATTCTGGCAGTTTCCGCAGTGGTGCCGATGCTTGGAAATTTGGGGCTGGCCTACTTTCTGGATCGGGCGCGGAAATTGCTGCAAAATCCCGAGGCCTTGCGTCGGCTGAATGTGATTTCGGGGGTCTTGCTGATTGCGGTGGGGTGTATTGTACCCTTCACCTGAACGCTAAATCTTGTGGGTTAGGGGTGACATTGTCGGCCCCAAACGCTATAAGTCGTTGACACATTTTGGGGTTCAAGACGTATGGCCGAAGCTGCCCGCAAACCCGCCGAATACGGCGCCGATTCCATTAAAGTTCTCAAAGGGTTAGAGGCGGTTCGCAAGCGTCCCGGCATGTATATAGGCGACACCGACGACGGGTCGGGTCTGCACCACATGGTTTATGAGGTGGTTGACAACGGGATCGACGAGGCGCTGGCCGGGCATGCGACGGCTGTAACAGTCAAGATCCACGCGGATTCCAGCGTATCGGTGCGAGACAACGGACGTGGGATTCCGGTGGACATCCACCAGGAAGAAGGCGTCTCGGCTGCCGAGGTCATCATGACCCAGTTGCATGCTGGCGGAAAATTCAACAATACGGACGAGTCTGGAAATGCCTACAAGGTATCGGGTGGGTTGCATGGCGTTGGCGTTTCGGTCGTCAATGCCCTGTCGGAATGGCTGGAACTGACGGTCTGGCGTGATGAGACGGAGTATCGTGCCCGGTTCGAACATGGCGACTGTGTGGAGCATGTGCGGGCGATCGGTCCGGCACCGGGCATGCGCGGCACCGAAGTGCGGTTTTTGGCGAGCGCCAAGACCAATATCCCCGAGGGGACGTTCTCGAATCTCGACTACAGTTTCAAGACACTGGAAAACCGGCTGCGCGAGTTGGCGTTTCTGAATTCTGGTGTTCGGATCATTGTTGAGGATGAGCGCCCAGCCGAACCGCTGCATGTTGAACTGTTCTATGAAGGCGGGGTGCGGGAGTATGTAAAATACCTTGACCGGTCCAAGTCATCGATCATGGCAGAGCCGATTTACATGATCGGTGAGCGCAACGGCATGACAGTCGAAGTCGCGATGTGGTGGAATGACAGCTACAACGAGATGGTGCTGCCCTTTACCAACAACATCCCGCAACGCGACGGCGGCACGCATTTGGCGGGCTTTCGTGGTGCCCTGACCCGCACCATCAATGCCTACGCGCAATCCACCGGGATTGCGAAGAAGGAAAAGGTGGATTTCACCGGTGACGATGCGCGCGAAGGTCTGACCTGTGTGTTGTCGGTCAAGGTGCCGGACCCGAAGTTTTCCAGTCAGACCAAAGACAAACTTGTGTCTTCCGAGGTGCGTCCCGCAGTCGAAAACCTGGTTAACGAAAAGTTGTCAGAGTGGTTCGAAGAAAACCCGTCGCAGGCCAAGGTGATCGTCGGCAAGATCATCGAAGCGGCGCTCGCCCGTGAAGCTGCCCGCAAGGCGCGGGAACTGACCCGGCGCAAGACTGCGCTGGATGTGGCGTCCCTTCCCGGCAAGCTGGCCGACTGTCAGGAACGCGACCCGGCAAAATCTGAAATCTTCCTGGTCGAAGGGGATTCTGCCGGTGGTTCTGCCAAACAAGGGCGGAGCCGCGCCAATCAGGCCGTTCTGCCGCTGAAGGGCAAGATCCTGAACGTGGAACGTGCGCGTTTTGACCGGATGTTGGCCAGCCAAGAGATCGGGACACTGATTACGGCGCTTGGCACGGGAATCGGCCGCGACGAGTTCGACATCAAGAAACTGCGCTACCACAAGGTCGTGATCATGACCGACGCCGATGTGGATGGTGCGCACATCCGGACGCTGATCCTGACCTTCTTCTTCCGGCAAATGCCAGAGCTGATCGAGGGGGGATATCTCTACATCGCACAGCCGCCTTTGTATAAGGTCGCTCGGGGAAAATCCGAGGTGTACATCAAGGATCAGCAAGGTCTGGAAGACTACCTGATGGATATGGGGATCGAAGGCGCGGTTCTGCGACTTGGCAATGGCGAAGAACTGGCCGGGGCGGATCTGCGGCGGGTGATCGACGGTGCACGGCACTTCCGGCGGGTGCTCGATTCCTTTCCGACCAATTATCCGCGCGGCATTCTGGAACAAGCGGCCCTTGCCGGGGCGTTTGATCCCGGCCAAGCCGATGCCGATCTGCAAGCAGTTGCTGATACAGTGGCGCGCCGGTTGAACCTGATCGCGGCGGAGTACGAAAAGGGCTGGACCGGCCGCATCACCCAGGATCACGGCATTCGGCTGTCGCGCGTGCTGCGCGGGGTCGAGGAATTGCGAACACTTGATGGCGCGGTGCTGCGGTCCGGTGAGGCGCGGCGTCTGTCGGCCAGTTCGCGCGATAGCCGCGACGTCTATCGTGACCCTGCAAAGATGGTGCGAAAAGATCGGGAACAACTGGTATTTGGCCCGATTGACCTGTTGAAGTCCATTTTGGCCGAGGGTGAAAAGGGTCTGACCTTGCAGCGCTACAAGGGTCTGGGCGAAATGAACCCCGAACAGCTATGGGAAACCACCCTGGACCCAGAGGCGCGCACCCTTTTGCAGGTCAAGATTGACGATCTGGCCGAGGCAGATGACATCTTTACCAAACTGATGGGTGATGTGGTCGAACCCCGGCGCGAGTTCATTCAGCAAAACGCGCTGAACGTCGAGAATCTTGACTTCTGAGGCCGCCGACGACGGTCCGACAGGCCATTTCGTCGATGCGACAGCGGGGCTGACCATGCCAAACTTGCGCATGATCCCCTTGGGTTCTGCGATTGTTCAGTGTGGGCACTGGTTTACGGGGCGTCGGCTGCCCATCTCATAAACAGCAGCACATCGTTCGTGCGGCGTCATGGCTGGCTCTGACCCGGTCGATCTTTCCGCATCCAGTGTCTTGAAGGAGTCCGACCATGGGATATTCCCCGCAGAAAACACCCTTTGATCTTGCCGATTTCCTAAGCAAACCCGGCAGCCCCAAAGCGCGCAAATGGCAACGGTTTTCTCTGGGTCGAAAGCCGGCTCCATCGGAACCGTCAGAAGACGCCTCTCCCAAACCCGACACACCTGTCGAATCGTGACGCCCGGTTTTCGCAGCAATTGACGCATGAGCCGTTCGGCCGGCAAGGCCGATCTCGACTTTGCACGCCCTGCGCTTACCCGGTCATACCAGTATGACTGATCGGTAAGCGCGGGGCGCAACCAAGCTGTCGGGAAGGTTTTACCGATGCGTTGCGATGTGCGCACCAATTGCGGCCAGTGCGGCTTGCGCGACCTCGACATCCTGCGCGCCGGACCCGGACCCCACGCCGATCCCGCCAAGAAGAACCCCGTCCCGCCAGATCGGCAATCCCCCCGGCAGGCCCGTCATTGCGCCATCGGTCGCGGCGGCAATTGCTGCATGCACCGCTTCGGGGATCGCTGACGAAGGGTTGCCCGTCGCTGCCGCCGTCTGCGCCTTGGCGCGGGCCGAGCGCATCGACAGCACCTTGGCACCCACCATCCGAAGCACCGCCAAATCGACCGCCGAAGGATCGACGATCACAATGCACTGTGGCTGGCCCATCTCGGTGGCCCTGACCGAAGCTGCGGTCAGCATGGCGAGAAGCGCGGCATCGGTCAGCCTTTCGGTGGTATAGGTCATGGACATATTGGGGCGCTTTCGGTTTGATGCTGGGCATGATAACGATACCATCTATGCCGAGCAGGAGGAACCTGTCATGTCTTTCTTCGAAGTTCACGATCCGGCATTCAGCCGTTTCGTGTTGGGAAATGCGCCGGTCAAGCGGCTGGCGGGCGGGTTTGACTGGGTCGAAGGACCGGTCTGGTTCGGCGATGCAGGCTGTCTGTTGTTCTCGGACATCCCCAACAACCGCATCATGCGCTGGACCGAAGATGGGATCACAACCTACCGCGCGCCATCCAACTACGCCAACGGGCATACCCGTGACCGGCAAGGCCGGCTGATCAGTTGCGAACACGGAACCCGCCGCGTTACCCGGACGGAATGGGATGGCACGATCACCGTTCTGACCGACGCGCACAACTCAAAGCGGCTGAACAGCCCCAACGATGTGGTGGTGGCGCACGATGGCGGCGTGTGGTTCAGCGACCCACATTACGGGATCATGACCGACTATGAAGGCTTCAAAGCTCCGCAGGAACAACCTTGCGCAGTTTATCGCATCGCCCCTTCCGGCGAGGTGCGGGCGATGATCACCGATATGGTCTGCCCGAATGGTCTGGCCTTCAGCCCGGACGAGTCGTTGCTGTATGTCGCCGATACGGGCCGGATGTTTTCAGACGATCCGCGGCATATCCGGGTCTATGACATGGTTCAGGGTTATCCGCAAAATGGCCGGCTGTTTCACACCATCAGCCCGGGTTGCGCCGATGGCATCCGGGTGGACAGCGATGGCAACCTGTGGTCCTCGGCCGCTGATGGCGTGCATTGCATCGCGCCCAATGGGCGTTTGATGGGCAAGATTTTGGTGCCAGAGGGTGTGTCGAACTTGTGTTTTGGCGGGCGAGCCAAACATCGGCTGTTCATCACTGCGACCACCAGCCTCTATTCGGTGATCCTGAACCGCGCGGGGGTGCAGACCCCCTAACCCTGCCGCCGCGTCGTGGCACCCGGCACGATGCTGCAAGGAAGGCAGCGCACCGGCATCTGCACCACCCCGTGCCGCCGCGCCAGCAACGCCTGCGCCGCAAGCACTCCCATCTCGCGTCGCGGGGTGCGCATTGTGGTCAGCGGCACAGGCAGCACATGCGCCAACGGCAAGCCATTGAAGCCGACGATACCGATGTCCCCCGGAACCGTCAGGCCAGCCGCCGAACAGGCTAACAATGCACCAAAGGCGATGTGGTCATTCAGGCACAAGATCACATCCGGCAGTTCTGCGCGCAGCAGGTCGTTGCCCCCCGCCAGCCCTGCCTCGAAGGCATTGGATTGTGGCGGTCGCACCACCGGCACAGAGCTGCCAAAGGCCTGCTCCAACCCAACCAGCCGCTGCTCGGCCCGGCTGTCGCGGCCTTCGGGCGCGCCGATGAAAGCGGGTCGCCTGTATCCCAAATCCCGCACATGTGCGCCCAATTCCTGCCCCGCAGCGCGATGGTCTATCCCGACGCACAGATCAATCGGGTCGGGCCGCCAATCCCAGATTTCCACCACCGGCACCCCGGATCCGGCCAGCATCCGCTGCACGGATGCGTCATGGTCGAACCCGGTCAACACAATTCCGGCCGGCCGCCACGACAAAAGCCGTTCCACCCATTCCGCCTCACGCGCGCGCTCATAGTCGGTTGTCTCGATCACCGTGGCAAAGCCCGCATTTCGGAACGTTCCGCGCATCCCCGACAGCACATCGGCGAACACGTCGTTGAACAGCGTCGGCAGAGCGATCCCCACAAGATTGGAATTGGCCACCGCCATCGAACGTGCCGTCATGTCGGGCAGGTAGTTCAGCCGCTTGGCCAGTGACAGGATTTCCGCCCGCTTTGCCTCTGACACGCCTTCAACGCCGCGCAGCGCGCGACTGACCGTCATCGCCGACACGCCGACACGGGCCGCCAGATCGACGATGCGGGTCTTTGCCGGGCGTTTCATGTTGATATTCCGTAATAATATACTGCACCAACGTTAACGTTAACGTAGTTTGTGCAACATGTCCCTAGCTTTCATCACCCTCATGCCGTCAACTTGTGAACGATAACAAGCAGGTGTTTTCCCGTGCCGAAAATCGTCTTTGACAAGGTCACCAAATCCTTCGGCGCGGTCGAGGTGTTGCCACCTTTGGACCTGACGCTGGAAGATGGCGAGTTCACAGTGCTGATCGGCCCTTCGGGTTGCGGAAAATCCACCACGCTGCGGATGCTGGCAGGGCTGGAGACGTTGTCGGGCGGAGAAATCTATTTCGATGGCAAGCCGGTAAGCCGGCTTGAACCCAAAGCCCGAGACATCGCCATGGTGTTTCAGGACTACGCACTTTACCCGCATATGAACATCGCCCGGAACATGTCCTTCGCCCTGCGCCTGTCGCGCCAACCTGCGGCTGAGATAGAGGCAAAGGTGCAGAAGGTGGCCAAGATGTTGAACATCGGTCACTTGCTGGACCGCAAGCCGGCCGAATTGTCGGGCGGACAGCGGCAGCGGGTTGCGATGGGGCGGGCGCTGGTGCGCGATGCCTCGACCTTTCTGTTTGATGAACCATTGTCGAACCTCGACGCCAAGCTGCGCGGCAAGATGCGAACCGAACTGGCCCAGATGCGCGAAACGCTGGACAAGAACATGGTCTATGTCACCCATGATCAGGTCGAAGCGATGACGTTGGGTGACCGCATCGTGGTAATGAACGAGGGACGTATCCAGCAGCAGGGCACGCCCGAGGAATTGTTCCGTCGCCCCGCGAATCTCTTTGTCGCGGGTTTTATCGGCAGTCCGACGATGAATTTCGTCCCTTGCGATCTGATGTCCCGAGACGGCCTGATGCGGGTGGTTGGGGCGGGGTTCGACCTTGCCTTGCCAGCCGGAATTGCCACAGGCGCGACCGCGCGCGCAGTGACATTGGGCGTGCGCCCTTCATCGTTTCATGCCGACCCGGCACGCGGAGCACCGGTGGAACTGCGTGTGATTGTCGCCGAATACCTTGGCGCGCAAACCATCCTCGCCACCCAACTGGCTGATGGCACCGAAATTCTGGTCGAAACCGCTTCGGGGAGGAGCTTTCGACCGGGAGAGACCGTGACGCTGGCGATTGATCAATCCGAAATCCTGATCTTCGACCGCGCCACCGGCATGACCCTTTAGAACACCAACGGGAGGAACAGATGACCAGGATTTTTGCCTATACGTCCATGATCGCGCTGATGGCCGGCATGGCCGCCGCCGATGCCTACGAGCCCTACAAAGGCACCACTCTGGTGGTGAATTTCCCCGCGCACCCCCACTACAATGCCGTGATGAAGGTGCTTCCGGAATTTACCGAACTGACGGGCATCGAGGTCGAGGTTGATCAGCTTGAATACCTCAAGATGCGTGAAAAGCAGACGCTCGAGCTGACCAAGGACAAGGGCGACTATGACCTGATCGCCTATGTGGTGTTTTCAAAGGCCGACTACATTTACGCCGACCAGTTGGAAAATCTGGCGAAGTATCTCATGAATCCGAAATTGGCCGATCCTGCGTGGAACGCCGATGACCTGATCGACGGCTATGTACAGAACATTGGCGTGGCAGGCGGGGAAAAGGGCTATCTGTCGGGCAAGACCGGCTCGCTTTATGGGCTGCCCTTCGGGTCGGAAACCTCGATCCTTGGCTATCGCACCGATATTTTCGAAAAACACGGGCTGAAGCCACCAGCCACCTATGACGAACTGCTGGATCTGGCCTGCAAGATCCCGCAGCTGGAACCCGGCATGGGCGGGCTGGCCAGCCGGGCGGCATCAGGCCAGCACGCAAGCCATGCCTTCCTGTTGCACCTTGCCCCCCTCGGCGGACGGATCTTTGATGATGCCTGGAACCCGATCCTGAACAACGCCGAAGGGGTGGCCGCCGCCGAGGCCTTGAAAAAGATCGTCGGCTGCGGACCCGAGGGCGCACAAACCTTTGGTTTTGCCGAAGCTGGTGCGGCCTTCCTGCAAGGCAAGACGGCGATGTTCCTCGACAGCACCGCCTTTGCCGGGCAGGTGGATGACCCGAGCAAAAGCCAGGTGGTTGGCAAGGTGGCATGGGCGCCGCACCCTGCAGGTGTGCGCAAAGGCAGCCAGACCGGAGGCTTTGGCATCGCCATCCCGAAAAACGCCACCAACAAAGAGGCCGCTTTCCTGCTGATGCAATGGCTGACATCGGCGGAAACCGACAAGAAGATCGCACTCGCCGGCGGCAATCCGATCCGCTACTCGACCCACGCCGACCCGGATGTCAACGCCGCCTTCCCGTATATGGCGACCTTTGGCGAGGCGTTGAAGGATGCCGATCCCGACTGGCGCCCAATCATTCCGGCTTGGGGCAAGATCAATGGCGATTTGGGCACCGAATTGTCCAAAGTGCTGACCGAAGGGCTGGATGTGCAGACCGCCCTTGACGGTGTGGCCGAACGTGCCCGCGCCACGATGACCGAGGCCGGGTATTACACCTGGACCAAGTGAGCCGATCCGGGGCGGCGCCCGCCGCCGCCCCACCGCCCCCCGGAGTCCGCCATGCAAGCCGCCAACATCAACCGCCTGACGCCCTACCTGTTTCTCGCCCCGGCGGTGATCATCCTGACCGTCGCGCTGATCTATCCGGTGGGCTATATGGTTTGGGCATCGTTCCTGAATTGGAACCCAAGCCAGCGGATCGGTGAGGCCGATTTTGTGGGCCTCGCCAACTACACCCGTCTGTTGTCGGACGGGCAGTTCCGCGAAAGCTTTGGCGTCACGCTGGTGTTTGCCAGCGTCGTTGTCAGCATCGAGATGGTGCTCGGCGTTGGCCTCGCGTTGCTTCTGGATCGTGAATTGCGCGGCATGTCGGTGCTGCGCACACTGTTCATCCTGCCGATGATGATAGCGCCGATCGTGGTCGGCCTGATGTGGCGCTATATGTACCACCCGACTGTCGGCATCTTCAACCGCACACTGAAATCGCTGGGGCTTGACGCGATCCCCTGGCTGTCGGATCCGACCTGGGCGTTGGTGTCGGTGATCATTGCCGATGTGTGGCAATGGACGCCCTTCATCTTCATCCTGTCGCTGGCCGCGCTGCAATCCTTGCCCCGCTCCACCATGGAGGCCGCGCGGATCGACGGCGCGACGGCGTGGCAAACCGTGCTGTACGTCAAGCTGCCCCTGATGCTGCCAGTCTTGATCGTCACCGGCCTGCTGCGCCTGATCGACGCCTTCAAGGTGCTGGAGGTGATCCTGGTGCTGACTGGCGGTGGCCCCGGCCTTTCGACCGAGATCCTGTCCTTGCGCATTTCGCGCACCGCATCCGAATTCCGCGAACTGGGTTCTGCCGCCGCGATGTCGAACCTGCTGTTGATGATGCTGATGATCCTCACGCTGGCGATGTTTGCCGTCACCAAGATCAACGAGTCCCGCGCCCGAAGGAAAGCCACATGACCCCCCGCGCCACGCCCGCCTTTACCGCCCTGCTGGTCGTGCTGGTGCTGATGGCCACCGGGCCGATCATGCTTATGCTTGCGACCTCGCTGCGGCTGAACGTCGATATCATGTCGGACACCGCCAGCCTGATCTTTGTGCCCACCTTGCGCAACTATGAGACCGTACTTTGCGATGTGCTGTGGTATGCGCCCGAGCATGTAAGCCGCTGCGACCGCACCTTCAGCCGGGCCTTGGGCAATTCACTGGTTGTCGCCTTCAGCGCCACCGCAATCACGCTGATCATCGGCTGCATGGCGGCCTACGCGCTGGTGCGGTTTCGCTTCATGGGGCGGGATGTGGTGTCGTTTTCCACGCTGATCCTGCGGATGATCCCGCCTGCCGTGCTGCTGGTGCCGGTATTTGGCATCTGGACCTATCAGTTTGGCCTTGATGGCACGCGGGCCGGGCTGGTGCTGGTGTATGTCGCTATGAACCTGCCCTTCGTGATATGGATCCTGCAAAGCTTCATCGTGCAGGTTCCGATCCAGCTGGAAGAGGCCGCGCGGATGGATGGGGCGGGGCCGTTTCAGGTGTTTTTCCTCGTGGTGTTGCCGCTGATCAAACCGGGGCTGGCGGCAGCAGCGATCTTTACCTTCCGCATTGCCTGGAACGAATTCCTTTTGGGCAACGCGCTGTCTGACCGCAACAGCCGCACCGTACCCGTCACAATTGTCAACCGGCTGACCGAGTATGACATCGACTGGGGCGTGATCATGGCAACCGGCATGCTGTTGGCGGTGCCACCAATCCTGTTCACGCTGTTCGCAAGCCGTCAGATCATCACCGGCATGACGGCGGGGGCGGTCAAGGGATGATCGACTGGCTGATGGCGCCGATCGATTCCACCCGACCGCATGATGTGGGCGGGTTGATGAGTTGGCACGCGCGCAGCATGGTGGGGGCTTGGGCGGTATTGGTGCCGGTAGGGGTGCTTTCGGCGCGCTATCTCAAGGTGACGCCCTGGCAGGACTGGCCGAACGAGCTCGACGACCGCACCTGGTGGAACCTGCATCGTGGCGCCCAATATGCCGCTGGTGCGCTGATGTTGCTTGGGCTGGCCTTGGTTCTGGCACACCCGGGGCCGGTGGCCAGCCTTACGCCGCAGGCGTGGTTGCACCGCAGCTTGGGCTGGGTGTTGCTGGGTTTGGCCGCCTCGCAATACCTGTCGGCATGGTTGCGCGGCAGCAAGGGTGGGCCGACGGCACCCGCGCTTGATGGGTCACTTCGCGGTGACCATTTCGACATGACGCCCCGGCGGCTGATCTTTGAATGGGTTCACAAGCTGGGTGGAACCCTTGCGGTTCTGCTGGCGGTGGCGGCAATCCTGTCCGGCTTGTGGCAATTGAACGCGCCGCGCTGGATGTGGGTGGTGTTGGCGGGTTGGTGGGGGGTGCTGGTCGTGTCCGTGATCCTGGCAGAGCGGCATCTCGGTGCCCATGACACCTATCAGGCAATCTGGGGACCCGACCCAAACCTGCCGGGCAACCGGCGCAAGCCCATAGATTGGCGGACCTTGCGTGGTCAGAAGCGCTGAGTGTGAAGACAAAGCAGGTTCGTTGGAATGTGCAGGCAAAGGTCTTGAAGTCGTCATTTTGTGACAGCTTTGGTGTGGTCCGACCGAGTTGTCAGATCCGACAGCCCGAAGATTGGGAAATCAGACAGGCCGCCATCCGGATGGACATGCGTCGTCTGGATGCTTTGCGGCCCGTGCCCACCCGCCATGAGGTGAAAGTGCCGACACCGTCAGCCAAAAGGGGCCAACCGCAGGCGAAGCTGTCCGGTCGCTGCAACCTCGGGCGCCTGATCCTCGATGCGCAGATCGTGCGCGGCATGAATGACGATGGCCCGCATCACAGCACCGGTGTCAGCAAGGGCTGTCCTGCGAAATGCGCCGTCAGGTTGTCGCGCACCAGCTTGCCCATGGCAGCCCGCGTTTCATAGGTTCCGCTGGCGTGGTGGGGTTGCAGCAGCACATTGGGCAGCGCCAGAAACCGCGGGTTCAACGCCGGTTCGCC
>JBKBWK010000055.1:0-16239 GCA_046313895.1 Paracoccaceae bacterium | reverse complement strand
TTTTCGGCGTTGCCGGGTTTGGTCTGTGTCATGCGCGGAACCCGATCCCCTTGGTCTGGCCCGCCCATTTGCGCGAAAGCGCGATCAGGTGCAAGGCGGCAGCTGCCGCCCCGCCGCCCTTGTTCTGCCCGGCCGGATCGGCCCGCACTTCGGCCTGACCACGGTTTTCCACCGTCAGGATGCCATTGCCAATGCACGCTCCTTGCAGCCCGAGCAGGCTGATGGCACGGCTGCTGTCGTTGCACACCGTGTCGTAATGCGTGGTCTCGCCGCGGATCACGCAGCCCAGCGCCACGTAACCGTCATAGCTTGCCTGACGCTCGGCCAGCGCAATCGCAGTCGGCACCTCCAGCGCCCCCGGCACTTCGATCAGGTCGCAATCGGCGCCACATTGCGCGGCCAGCGTCCGGGCTCCTGCCACCAGGTTGTCAGCGATATCCTTGTAATACGGTGCAACCACGATCAACAGCTTCACAGGTCTGTCAAAGACGGGAAGCGGCAATGTGTAATGGATCTCGGCGGTGGCCATGATTTACTCCGTGATCCTGCGGGTGCCGACAATCGACAGGCCATAAGCGTCCAGCCCGACAATCTTGGGCTGCGGCGAATTGGTCAGCAATGTCAGTTCATGCAACCCCAGCGACACAAGGATCTGCGCGCCAAGACCGTACTGGCGCAGAGTCTGCGGCGACACTTCGGCGTCGGAAGCCAGTTTCATGTGCACATCGCGCAGCAGCACCAGAACACCGCGCCCTTCGCGGGCGATCAAGGTCATGGCCTCGCCAAATTCCACCGTGCGCCCTGCTCCTCCCATCCCCACCACATCCAGCAGCGGGTCAAGCGTGTGCATCCGTGTCAGAACTGGGCCGGGTGCGGACAGATCGCCCTTGATCAGCACCACATGCTCGGCCCCTTCGGTCACATCGGTGTAGATGCGCATGGTCCAGTCACCACCGAATTCCGAGGTCACCATACGCTCGTCGCTCAGCTTCACCAGATTGTCGTTGCGGCGGCGATAGGCGATCAGATCAGAGATCGTTCCGATTTTAAGCCCGTGGCGCTGTGCAAAGGTGATCAGGTCGGGCAAGCGTGCCATCGAACCGTCGTCATTCATGATTTCGCAGATCACGCCCGACGGGTTCAACCCCGCCAATCGCGCCACGTCCACAGCGGCTTCGGTATGGCCGGCACGCACAAGCACGCCGCCATCCCGCGCCCGCAGCGGAAACACATGGCCGGGCGTCGCAATATCCTGGGCACTCTTGGTCGGATCAATTGCCACGCTGATGGTCCGCGCCCGATCTGCCGCAGAAATGCCGGTTGACACCCCTTCGCGCGCTTCGATCGACAGGGTAAAGGCGGTTTCATGGCGGGACGAGTTCTTCGGGCTCATCAAAGGCAGGCCAAGCGAGTCGATTCGCGCCGGCGGCAAGGCCAGACAGATCAATCCACGCCCGAAGGTGGCCATGAAATTGACCGCCTGCGGCGTGCACATCTGCGCCGGGATGACCAGATCGCCCTCATTCTCGCGGTCCTCATGGTCCACAAGGATGAACATCCGCCCATTGCGGGCATCATCGATGATCTCTTCGATGGACGAGATCGCGTCGGAAAAATCGGTCATGTCGCAGGTTCCTGATCGGGATTTCCTTGGCTGTAACCTGAGAATGTCACAAAAGCCAGAGGCCGCCTGTGCAGACCTGATGTGCAAAAGCTACGCCAGCGCGCGTCAACACGTCACGCCCCGGTGCCAGACCTCAGTCCCAGTCGCGCAAGCGCGCGACGTAGCGGGCCATGGTATCCACCTCAAGGTTCACCCGGTCCCCCACAGCCACATCGCCCCAAGTGGTTGCTTTCTGGGTATGGGGAATGAAGTTGATGCCAAAGTCACAGCCATCGACCTCGTTCACCGTCAGAGACGTGCCGTTCAGAGCGACCGACCCCTTCGGCGCGATGAACTTTGCCAGATCCCGCGGCGCGCGAAAAGTCACGCGCAGACTGTCGCCTTCGGGGGTGACACGCACCACCTCGGCCAGGCCATCGACGTGGCCAGACACGATATGCCCGCCCAATTCATCGCCCACCTTCAGCGCGCGTTCCAGATTGACCCGCGCTCCCGGAACCCAGCGCGCGAGGTTGGTTTTGCTGACCGTTTCGGCCGAGATCTGCACGTCATACCAGTTGCGTGGCGATGTTCCGGTAGCAATGACCGTCAGGCACACGCCATCCGACGCGATCGAGGCCCCGATGTCGATCGATCCCACATCATACCGGGTGCCGATCCGCGCCCGAAGGTCGCCTTGCTGTTCAACTTCCAGCACTTCACCGATATCGCTGACGATCCCTGTAAACATGGCCGCTCTCCTTTGCCCCATGGGTAGCCTGCACCCGCCAAGGACGCAAGTCGGTGCGGGAAGCGCCAAAAATTCGCCGCGCTTGGGGAATATCGGTTAAGCAGACCGAAAGGACGAAGTGTCATGAGTCGTGACAGATCATTTTGACGGATACCATGCGCATCACGGGTGAAAACCGCCGTTTCCTGTTCTTGCAAGGGCCGCATGGGCCGTTTTTCTTTCGGCTGGGCAAGATGCTGCAATCGGCGGGCGCGCAGGTCTGGCGCGTGGGGTTCAACCGTGGCGATCGGGCCTTTTGGCCGTCGGATCAGACCTTTCTTGCCTATCGTGACCGACCGGAGCAGTGGCCAGATCATATTGCAGCCCTGCTTGCCGCGCGCACGATCACCGACCTTGTGCTCTATGGCGATACCCGCCCGATCCATGCGCAGGCCATTGCGGCGGCGCGGTTGGCGGGCATCACCGTCCATGTGTTTGAAGAGGGCTATCTTCGCCCCCATTGGGTGACCTATGAACGCGACGGATCAAACGGCCATTCGCGCCTGATGCAGATGACCGTGGCGCAGATGCTGGCCGCACTCGCCAAGGCCGAGATCGACCAACCCGAGGCTCCGGCACGCTGGGGCGACATGCGCCAGCATATTTTCTGGGGCGCGTTGTATCACTGGTTCGTGCTGGCGGGCTTTTGGGATTTTCGGCATTTCCGCCCGCACCGCAAACTGAACGTCCGACAGGAATTCTGGCTGTACTGCAAGCGGCTGGTGCTGCTGCCCTTGCATCGCTGGGAACGGATGCTGGCCGAATTCCGCATCAAGCGTGGTGGCTTTCCCTATCATCTGGTGTTGCTGCAACTGGAACATGACGCCAGCTTTCAGGCCCATTCGCCCTTTGGTTCCATGGCCGAGTTTCTAGAGGTGGTGATCGACGGTTTTGCCAAAGGTGCTGCCCCGCATCATCATCTGGTGTTCAAGGCCCACCCACTGGAGGATGGCCGCGCCCCCCTGAAGGCCCAGATCCGCAGCTTGTCGGCGCAGCACGGGATGAGAGGCCGGGTGCATTTCGTGCGCGGCGGCAAGCTCGCGCACCTTCTGAACCACGCCCGCAGCGCCGTGACGGTGAATTCCACCGCCGGTCAGCAAGCCCTGTGGCGCGGCATGCCACTGAAAACCTTTGGCGCGGCGGTCTATGCAAAGCCGGAATTCGTTTCGGCCCAACCGCTGGACGCGTTTTTTGCCCACCCCACCCGACCAGACGCCCGTGCCTATCGAGGATATCGGCACTATTTGCTGGAAACCAGCCAGATCACCGGCGGCTTTTACAGCGCGCGTGGACGGCGCGAGGTTCTGCGACAGGTGGTTGACATGATGCTGGCCGCAGAAGATCCATATGCCGCGCTGGATTCGGGAAACGCGGCGCCACGGCAACAGTTGCGGCTTGTCACCTGACCCACGCAGGCGATGCTGGCATTTCCTCAATCAATTGAGTAGCCTTGCAGGCAAAACTTGAGGCAAATCCAGTTAAAGGAGCCCGAGCAGTGAAAGTTTTGACATCAAGGGGGGCGAAAGCCCTTTGCCTTGCTGCGTTGGTTGCGTCGTTGGCGGCATGCAGTCTGCCGCGATCCGGCCCGAACAAGGCCGAGATCTTCAAGGGATCCGTGCTGAAAGAAGGTGATGCCTTCATCGTCAGCGTCAATCAGCGTGTGACGCGGGCCACTGCTGTGATGCCGTCGTTCGGCTTTTCCTCCGCCTTCCTGAATGCCGGGGTCGTTGGGTCGGACACGCTCAATCCCGGGGATACCCTGGCGCTCACCATCTTTGAAAACGTGCGCGATGACCCGCTTCTTGGCAACACCGGCCAGCGGGTCAGCGCCTTGGAAGAGGTGCAGGTGGACGGACAGGGTTATATCTTCGTGCCTTATGCCGGGCGGATCAAGGCCGCCGGGCAGACGCCGGAAGGTTTGCGTCAGGCGATCACCCGCAAGCTGGATACCCAGACACCCGACCCTCAGGTGACGGTGGCGCGTGTGGCGGGTGACGGCTCCACCGTCTCGGTGCAGGGGTCCGTGGGGGCGAACGGCGTCTATGCCATCGAACGTCCGACACGCAAGCTGTCGAGCATGATTGCGCGGGCGGGCGGCGTGTCCATTGAACCCGCTGTTGCCGTGGTTCGCGTGACCCGCGGGTCGCACACCGGCAAAGTCTGGCTTCAGGATCTCTATTCCAACCCGTCGCTGGACATCGCCCTGCGTCCCGGCGACAAAATCGTGGTGGAACGCGACGCCCGCGCCTTCGTCGCCCTTGGGGCAACCGGCACGCAAAACCGCGTGGCGTTCGAGACGCAGACCATGACCGCCATCGAGGCGATTGCGATTGTCGGCGGGCTGAACACCAACCTTGCCGATCCGACCGGTGTGTTTGTGTTCCGCAATGAACCTGCCGCAATCGCCAACGTCGTGTTGGGCCGCAAGGATCTGACGGGGGATCAGCGCATGGTCTATGTGCTTGACCTGACGCAGCCCACCGGCATGTTCGAAGCGCGCGATTTCATCGTGCGCGACGGTGATACAGTCTATGTCACCGAGGCGCCCTTCGTGCAGTGGCAAAAGACGCTCTCGGCCATAACCGGAACCGCCGGGGCCGCCGACTCGCTGTCCACCGTGGGCACTGGCGGCTAAGGCCGTCATGGCGCCGCTTCCGGATGACATCCCAAAAGCCGCCGAGGCGATTCCCCGGCGGCTTTTCCATTATAATGCGGGGTTTCTGCGCGACCGCCGGTTGCGTCGGATCCTGAACCTTGCCGGACATGATCTGGCCTTGGGGTTGCCGGGGCCGGACGATGGCGTTGTGGTCTGGGGGCAAAGCCCCTATGCCCGCCGCGGCGAAGAGGTGGCCGCGCGCCGGGGTGTGCCGCTGATCCGGCTGGAAGATGCCTTCTTGCGGTCGATCCGGCCAGGCCGCACGGGAAGCCCCACGATCGGCCTGCTAATCGACCCGCTGGGCGTGCATTTCGACTGCGCGCATCCGTCGCGGATCGAACGGATCCTTGCAACAGAACACTTGGACGATTCGAATATTCTGGCGCGCGCCAAGGCTGGAATAGAGCGGCTGAAATGGCTCGACTTGTCAAAATACAATATGCATCAGCCAGAACTGGCACCGCCCATCCCCGGTTATGTTCTGGTGGTCGATCAAACCCGCGATGATGCCTCGATCCGGTTTGGCGGCGCGGACGCACAGACCTTTGCGCAGATGCTGGCCCAGGCGTTGGACGACCATCCCCGCGCACGCATCGTGATCAAGGTCCATCCGGAAACCGCCCTTGGCCTGCGCTTGGGGCATTTTACGGCGGCGCAGGCATCAGATCGTGTCACGCTCCTTGCCGATCCCGTGTCTCCCAAAGCGCTGCTGGAGGGTGCGATTGCGGTCTATACCGTGTCGTCCCTGCTCGGGTTTGAGGCAATTTTGGCCGGACACCGTCCGCATGTCTTTGCCCAGCCGTTCTACGCGGGCTGGGGTTTGACCCGTGATGCTGCCCCCCTGCCCCGGCGGGGGCGCAAATTGACGCGCGCACAACTGTTTGCCGCAGCGATGATCCTTGCGCCGACATGGTATGACCCTTGCCGCGACCGTCTGTGCAGTTTTGAAGAGGTGGTGGATCAGTTAGAGGCCGAGGTGCGCGCCTTTCGCGAAGACCGCAACGGGCACGTTGCCGTTGGTATGCGCCTGTGGAAGCGCGGCCGTCTGCAGGCTGTGTTCGGCCGCGAAAAGCCGCTTGTCTTCAACGATTCGCCCGGCGACACCAAGGGACGCGGCCTGTTGGTCTGGGCAGGCAAGGAAACCCCAAGCCTGACACGTCCGGGCATTGCCCTGCGCAGGGTCGAGGATGGCTTTCTACGCTCGCGCGGGCTGGGGGCCGACCTTGTGCCACCGCTCAGCCTCGTGACTGACGATCTTGGTATCTATTATGATCCCACGCGCGAAAGTCGGCTGGAGCGCCTGATCCTGTCACCCCCACCCCCCGGCGGGCTAGCGCGGGCGGCGCGGCTGCGGGATCGACTGGTTGCGCTTGGCCTGTCGAAATACAACCTTCCAGGCACGCGCCCCGATCTTCCTACCGGGCATCGCATCCTGGTTCCGGGACAGGTCGAAGATGATGCATCGCTAGTGACAGGCAGCGGTGATATCCGCACCAACCTTGCCCTTGTGCAGGCGGTTCGCGCAGCACGCCCCGACGCTGTGCTGATCTACAAGCCCCATCCTGATGTCGAAGCCGGATTGCGCCCCGGCGCCATTCCGGACGCCGATCTGGCCGGTCTGGCCGATGTCATTGCGACCCAAGCCAACGCCGTCGATCTGATCATCGCCTGCGACGAAGTCTGGACCATGACCAGCCTTCTGGGCTTCGAAGCCCTGCTGCGCGACCGAGCGGTCACCTGCCTTGGTGCCCCGTTCTATTCCGGTTGGGGGCTGACCCATGATCTTGGCCCGGTGCCTCTGCGTCGGCAGCGCGCTGATGATGGCGCGTTGCTGCCGCGACCCAGCCTTGATCATCTGGTCCACGCCGCTCTGATTGCCTATCCGCGCTATTATGATCCCGTCTCGCGCCGCCCCTGCCCGCCCGAGGTGGCACTCGAACGGCTGGCTCAAGGGGATATGCCACATCCGGGGCTGATCAACCGCGTTCTGGCCAAGGTGCAGGGGCGGTTTGCCACCCATGCACGGCTGTGGCGCCGTCAGTAAATATAGCGGATCTGATCGGTCCAGAAGCGTTCCAGCCGTTTCAGCGAATGGTTGACGTCTTCCATGCCCGCCAGATCGATCACCGCCTTTTTCAGCAGCACATCCGAATGGCGGGCAAACAGATCCGACAGCACCGCCCGCACCCGCCGCCCCTTTTCCGTCAGCTTCACGCGGACGGACCGGCGGTCCATTTCTGATCGCTGGTGGTGCATATACCCCAGATCCACCAGCTTTTTCAGATTGTAGCTGACATTGCTGCCCTGATAGTAGCCACGGCTTTTCAACTCGCCAGCGGTAACCTCATTCTCGCCAATGTTGAACAACAACAGCGCTTGTACCGAGTTGATCTCCAGTATGGCCAGCCGTTCGAATTCATCCTTGATGACATCCAACAGCAAACGGTGAAGCCGTTCGACCAAAGCAAGACTTTCCAGATAGCTTGCGGTCAGAACTTTGTGCGATCCGTCCAGAACGGGCGCGTGGTGCGTCATGCCTAATCTCCGCCTTCCAAGAAACAGGGGCAGAATCAGCACAAACCACAAACATTCCGTAAACTAGCGCCGGTTTTTGCTTAAACTGTTCGCAATCGGATTCGTCCATAGTCGATGATCTGCTGCAACATCGGGGCAATCCGGTCAGGTGGTGTTGTCAGACCCAGGCTCCACGCCATCAGATCCTGATCCTGTTCGGCCAGCAACACCTCATAGGTCTGCAAATCCGCCTCGGACAGGTTTGCCAGATGGGTGTCGGCCCAAGGTCCGAGCATCAGGTCCATTTCCTTGGTCCCACGCCGCCACGACCGCATCTTCATCCGTTTCAGCCGTGCTTCTGCCGTCTCTGTCATCGTCATTCTGCCTCTGCCGCATCGCGTCGCATCAGATGATGCAACCGGCTTTCCATCTGCCCCAGTTCCTGCGCAAGCGCCAGCATCTGTGCGCGCATGCGCGACAGATCCGCCAAAGCCTCGACCGTCGCCGCATCATGGGTGCCCGGGGCTGACGGCGCATCCAGCCCGTCGCCTATCCCGGTCAACAGCCAGCGGATGGATACGTTCAGCATACCCGCCAGCATCTGCAAGCGGTTCGCGCGTGGCTCGGACGCATCGTCCTCCCATGCCTGCACCGTGGTCAGCCGCACCCCCAGCCGTCTTGCCAGATCGGGCTGGCTCAATCCTGCTGCTTCGCGTGCGCCGGCCAGCCGGTCGCCAAAGGTAGCCACGTCCGCCGAAAACCATGCGTCCGCAGTGCTATTTTCCGCCATCTTGCCTCTCCTGTCGTTCGATATCGCTTGATTGGGTCAGGAGCCATCCATAAGACCAAAGGCCGGAAATGACAAATCAGGAGCCGATGATGCCCTTCCTGTCCGACACGCTGGCGCGCGTCAAACCTTCGCCCACCATCGCTGTCACCACCAAGGCCGCGCAGTTGAAAGCCGAAGGCAAGGACGTGATCGGGCTTGGCGCGGGCGAACCGGATTTCGACACCCCTCAGAACATCAAGGACGCGGCCAAGCGCGCGATTGACGCAGGGCGCACGAAATATACCGCCGTTGACGGCATCCCGGAACTGAAAGCCGCGATCTGCGCCAAATTCCTGCGCGAAAACGGGCTGACCTACACCACCGCACAAGTCAGTGTCGGCACCGGGGGCAAGCAGATTTTGTACAATGCGCTGATGGCGACCTGCAACCCCGGCGACGAGGTGATCATTCCGGCGCCCTATTGGGTCAGCTATCCCGACATGGTGCTTCTGGCCGGGGGCACGCCCGTGCCTGTGGTCGCGGGGATCGAGACCAATTTCAAGCTGACGCCCGCGCAGCTTGAGGCCGCGATCACCCCGAAAACCAAGTGGTTCATCTTCAACAGCCCATCGAACCCGACCGGCGCGGGCTATACCCGCGATGAGCTGAAGGCGCTTACCGATGTGCTGCTGCGTCATCCGCAGGTGTGGATCATGTCGGACGATATGTATGAACATCTGGTGTTCGGGGATTTCAAATTCTGCACCCCGGCCGAGGTCGAGCCTGCCCTTTATGACCGCACGCTGACCTGCAACGGCGTGTCAAAATCCTATGCCATGACCGGATGGCGCATCGGATATTGCGCCGGTCCCGTCGCGCTGATCAAGGCCATGGGCACGATCCAGTCGCAATCCACCTCGAACCCCTGTTCGGTATCGCAATACGCGGCGCTTGAGGCCTTGACCGGCCCACAGGATTTTCTGGCCGCAAACCGCACAGTGTTTGAACGCCGCCGCGATCTGGTGGTGTCGATGCTGAACGGAGCAAAGGGCGTCACCTGCCCGAACCCCGAAGGTGCGTTCTACGTCTATCCCGACATCTCGGGCTGCATCGGCAAGGCCACACCGGGCGGCGCGGTGATCAGCAACGACGAAGTCTTCGCCACCGCCTTGCTGGAGGAAACCGGGGTTGCCGTGGTCTTTGGCGCGGCTTTCGGACTTTCGCCCAATTTTCGCGTCAGCTACGCTACATCGGATGAGACATTGCGCGAGGCATGCAGCCGGATCCAGCGCTTCTGCGCGGCGCTGACCTAGGGGGACCGATGGCGGGCGAACTGCCGGAGTATTATTTTCGAATCCGCGAAAACGGCGCAGCGGTGTTCAAGGTGGATACCGAGAACCGCCAGCGCCGGATCGAGATGGAAGAAATCGCCGTCGCGAATGTCAAGAACGGTAATATAAAGCCACATGGCGACCGCAAACTGACCCCCGAAGAACTGGCGCTGATCGGTGTTTGGATCGCCCAGCGGACCAACGTTCTGGCACAGCGCGATGTGGATGACATCCACCGCGCGGTGGACCACCTTAATCTGGTAACACAATGGGCGCAGTCAAAGGCCACGGATACACAACTTGATGAAGTGACGGATGCCCTGTTGCTTGCGATGCACGACCTGCGGACGGTTCTGGTGCGCAAAAAGTCCGAGCGACTGATGAACGGCCAGCCCGTCGAGGATTAGCCTTATGTGCCGCAAAACGTGACGTAGTCGCCAAACCCGCTTGGCGCGGGCAAGGCAAAGGCGTCGCGACCCGGCCGGTCGGTGTAGGGGTCTGTCACCTGCGCCAGCAGTGCCGTGAACGGCGCAAGATCGCCCTGTTCGGCGGCCTGCAACGCGGCTTCGACCATATGGTTGCGCGGGATCACAAGCGGATTGACGGCCCGCAGATGCTCTGCCGCGTCAGGCTGAAGCCGGGCCTGCCAATGTGGCAGCCATAGATCCAACGCAGTCGGGTCGGCAAACAGCGCCCGCAATGGTGCGGGATCGCCCTTTGCGGCAGCCGCCAGCCGCCGGAACGCCAGCGTCCAGTCCGCACCTTGCCCGTCCATTGCGGCAAGGAAGGCGGCGGCAAGATCGGCATCACCGTCTTGCGCCCCCAGAAGTCCAAGCTTGCGGCGCATCACAGCCAGCCATTCGGCCTGATACAGGGTTGCAACGCCGGCCAGCCTGTCGTTCAGAACCGCCACAGCAGCGTCCGGATCGCCCATCAGCGGCAACAGGCTTTCGGCAAGCTTTGAAAGGTTCCAGCCCAGGATGAGCGGCTGATTGGCATAGGCATAGCGGCCTGTCCGGTCGATGGACGAAAATACCGTACCGGGCGCGTAAGCTTCCATGAAGGCACAGGGGCCATAGTCGATCGTTTCGCCCGACAGCGCCACATTGTCGGTGTTCAGCACGCCATGCACAAAGCCAAGGCCCATCCACGCCGCCACCAGCCGCGCCTGCCGCGCTGTGACCCGGTCAAAGAGCGCAAGCACCCGCCCGTCCTGCCCCGCAAGGTCAGGGTCGTGGCGCGCAATCGCATACTCCACCACCCGCGCCAACGTGTCCACGTCCCCGCGCGCTGCCCAGAATTGCAAAGTGCCAACCCGCAGATGACTGGCCGCCACCCGCGTCACCACAGCACCCGGCAGACGCCCCGCGTCGCGCCGCACGGCCTCACCCGTCAGTGCAACCGCAAGTGCGCGTGTCGTGGGCACGCCCAAAGCCGCCATCGCTTCCGAGATCAGGTATTCCCGCAGCATCGGCCCAAGGGCCGCCTTGCCGTCGCCTCCACGCGAAAACGGTGTCCGCCCCGATCCTTTCAACTGGATGTCCCATCGCTGACCGTCCGGCGCGATGTGTTCACCCAGAAGATGCGCCCGACCATCACCGAGTTGCGGGGAGAACCCCCCGAACTGATGCCCTGCATAGGCCAGCGCCAAGGGCTCTGCCCCCTCGGGCACGCTCCCCCCCGCGAACCAGCCGGGGTTCATTACCAAGGCATCCGCGTCAAGCCCCAAGGCATCGGCAAGTGGGCGGTTCAGCACAAGGATGCGCGGATCAGGTGCCGAATCGGGAACCTGCGACACAAAAGTGCCCGGCAGGTCGCGGGTCCAGGAATTGTCGAAACGAAACCCGCCAAACTGTGCGGGGGATGGTGGCATCTCGGCTGTCATGAACCCTCTGGCACGGCACGCGTGCAATGTTGCGGAACCACGACACGATATGGGGCACCGTCGCCCCACCGCAAGCTGTCAGGGCAGAACCTCGATTACCATCAACTGCCAGACCGACCGGGAATAGCTGACTTCGTTCTTGTATTCCGGCTTTGGATCGAAGGGATAGATCATCCACAACGGCCCTTTGTCTCGCGTTGACAGAATGATGCCATCCATACGGTACGCCAGCATCGGCCCACCATCGACTGCCTCTGTCATGGGAATTTCAACCGCGTAATCGTTCAAGGCGATCAGCCGCAGCGTCTCGCCTTCCGCGCCAAGCTGTTCAAGCAACCGCGACAGTTCAATGCCCTGGAACTCACGGACGCCATCCGTCCAGATCGTCCCTGTATGCATCGTCTCGACGCCCATGGCTTCGATCATATCCAGATCAAGCGCCGTACCGTCCACCAGGTTTTTTACCGCAATATTGCCACGCACCGTCAGGATGACGTCGCCTTCAGGCGGAGGCAGACGTTCTGCCCATGCGGACGCGGCCCCCCAAATCGCAAGCGCCAAACCCAAAAAGCCACGACGAATGCAAGCCGACACAAGCATCTCCTGTTTACACACAACGCAATAGCCGAAGGAAAGCCGGCAATCTGCTATCCTTAAGCATAGCCAGCCGTGGCACCGCAAGCGGATCAAGAGGATGAGAAATGGTCGGGGCGGAGGGATTCGAACTCTCGACCTACGGTACCCAAAACCGTCGCGCTACCAGGCTGCGCTACGCCCCGACTGGGGGTGGTCATATCCAAACCTCTGGCGCTTGAAAAGGGCTATTCGGTGCAAGACCATGCGGGATCTGCAATTGATGGGTGCCGCAGCTCCGCCCCTGGCACGATGCCCAGCCGTGCCGCCAACCCACCGTTGATCTCCAGCACCAACTTGATGCCCTCGCCGCCGTCAATCGTGGTCAGATCCTGCGGCTGCGCATTGGCATGAACCTTCGTCACCCGGCCCGCTGCATCGGCAAAGATCATGTCCAGAGGGATCAGCGTGTTCTTCATCCAGAAAGTCGCGCGGCGTGGGCTTTCATACACAAACAGCATACCCGCAGAACGTGGCAGGCTTTCACGGAACATCAGTCCGCGACTGCGTTCTGCATCATCGTCGGCTACGTCAACGGCAAACCGCGCCTGCCCGCCGGACCAGCGCAGTTCAACCTGATCGTCGCGGCAGTCGGCGCTGGCGGTTCCCACCGTCAGGGCCAGTGCCGTAACACCCCAGATCACCGTTCTTTGCGTGCTGCCGCTTCCCATGATGCCACCTGTACCGCCATGCGCCCGCGTTTGCCATCGATGATCCGCAGGCAAACCGCTTCGCCAGCTTGTAGATCGGCAAACCCCGACATGCGCAACACCTCGACATGAATGAACACATCGTCGTTGCACCCAAACACGTTGGCAAACCCAAATCCCTTGGCCTTGTCGAACCATTTGACGCGGGCCGGTTCAAGCGGCAGTACTGCAACTTCTTCGGAGGTCATGTGGCTGCCTTCGTCTGACAAAGGCACGACTGACCCGGCCGGCACCTGCACGTCCACAACCTCGACAGCTTGCACACCACGCGGGCTTTGTTGCACCCGCACAGTGATTGCAGCGCCGTCGGCTACCGAATTCTGACCATAATTCCGAAGCACATTCGCATGAAGCAGAATATCACTTTCAGACTCGTCTGAAACGATGAACCCAAATCCTTTAGCCGGATCGAACCACTTTACATGGCCATGCACAGTGTGCGTGGCCTTTTCTTCTTCCGTCATGACAGAGCCGTTCCCCAGATTGACCCCAAGCGTCTTGTTGACGCCATTCCCGGACAGGATTCAAGAGCGTTTTCGCAGGTTGTTTCACGTTCTGCCATTCACGAAGCGTGAAATTCAGGGATTCAAACGCTGGATTTCCCATTGTTCCAACGAACTCCCCCGCGTCCAACGAAAGCGGTCATGCAGCCTGAAGGCCCCGTCCGCCCAGAACTCTATCTCAACCGGTCTGATCCGGAAACCTCCCCAAAAGGATGGTCTGGGTGGGTTCGTCCCTTTGGTCAGGGTCAGTTTTGCAACCTCGGCCATCAGATACTCGCGGCTCGACAACGGCTGCGACTGCTGGCTTGCCCAAGCCCCAAGACGCGATTTCAAGCTGCGGCTGGCATAGTATTCATCCGCCTGTGGTCCTTCCTCCCGCTCGGTCACACCGCGCACCCGGATCTGACGCCGCAGCGATTTCCAGTGCAGCACAAACGCGGCCTTGCCCGCCGCCTCGATCTCTTGTGCCTTTTTCGACCCGTAGTTGGTGTAGAACACGAAGGCATCATCCTCGATGTCTTTGAGCAAGACCATCCGCACGTTCGGCAGCCCGGACGGGTCCACAGTCGCCAGGGCGATGGCGTTCGGGTCGTTTGGCTCGCTCGCCTCGGCCTCGCCCATCCAGCGCCGCGCGATGACAAAGGGGTCGTCGCCCGCAAAAATTCCGCTCCGGTCCATGATCTTTATCCTTCCTTTGTGCGAAAGCTGCCTTAAGCCTCTGGCTTGAACGGGCCAGACCTTTCGCCTACACGTCATTCTCAATGCGAAAAGTGTGCGAGGGGCAAGAGATGTCAACAGGACTGATGGCGGGCAAGCGCGGGCTGATCATGGGGCTTGCCAATGACAAGTCCATTGCATGGGGCATTGCCAAGACCTTGGCCGACCATGGGGCCGAATTGGCCTTTTCCTACCAGGGCGAGGCCCTGAAGAAACGGGTCGAGCCATTGGCCGCGTCGATCGGCACGCCGAAGCTGTGCGAATGTGACGTCGCCAGCGAAGAAAGCATGGACGCGCTGTTCGCCTGGCTGGAGGCAGAATGGGGCACCATCGACTTTGTGGTGCATGCCATCGGGTTTTCCGACAAGAACGAATTGCGTGGCCGCTATGTCGAAACCTCGCGCGCCAATTTCCTGATGTCGATGGATATCTCGGTCTATTCCTTCACCGCCATCTGCCAGCGCGCAACCAAGCTGATGCCAAACGGCGGCAGCCTGTTGACCCTGACCTACTACGGCGCCGAAAAGGTGATGCCGCACTACAACGTGATGGGCCTGTGCAAAGCCGCCCTCGAGGCGTCGGTCAAATACATCGCCGAAGATCTGGGCAAGGACGGTATCCGGGTGAACGCAATCAGCGCCGGCCCGATCAAGACACTCGCGGCGTCTGGCATCGGTGATTTCCGCTATATCATGAAGTGGAACGAACTGAACTCGCCCCTGCGTCGCAATGTGACACAAGAAGAGGTCGGCAAGGCGGCGCTTTATCTGATCTCCGATCTGGGGTCGGGCACCACAGGCGAAAATCTGCATGTCGATGCCGGCTATCATGTGGTCGGCATGAAGGCGGTCGATGCACCCGACATCGATGTGGTGACAGGCCGAAAAGAATAGAAGGCACAAGCAATGACCCTGGCCACGTTTCTTGCAGTTGCGGCGCTGCTGACCATGGGTGCGGTCAGCCCCGGTCCGGCCGTTCTGATGTCGGCACGCACCGGCGTGACCGAAGGCCTGCGGACCGGCTTTTTCCTCGCCATCGGCATCGGCCTTGGTGCGGTGTTTTGGGCAACACTCGCCTTGTCCGGTCTTGCCGCGTTGTTCAAGATCGCACCCGCACTGTTGTGGGCCTTCAAGATCGCGGGCGGGCTGTACCTGATCTGGATGGCAATTGGCATGTGGCGCCACGCCAAAGACCCGTTGCCCGATACCTCAGGACTGCCACCCCGGTCGGCCCTGTCGGCGTTTCGGCTGGGGCTGGTGACCCAGTTGTCGAACCCAAAGCCGGCTGTGGTTCTGTCGGCAATCTTCATCGGCACTGTGCCGCCCGAGACCCCTCTTTGGGTGCTGGTCAGCCTGCTGACCTTCCTGTTCACGGTCGAAACCCTGTGGAACACCTTTGTCGCCCGCATTTTTTCACTGCCCGCGACCCGCCGCGCCTATATCGGCGCGAAATCCGTGATGGACCGCAGCTTTGGCGGTCTGCTTGCCGTGCTCGGCGCCAAGATCGCCGCCACCTGAAGGAGCCAGCCATGAACGACCGTCTGCCGCATGAAAAAGGCTTTCACGTCAGTTGGGACCAGATCCATCGCGACGCCCGCGCTCTGGCCTGGCGGCTCGATGGCAAGGGGCCGGACAACGGGGCGTGGAAAGCCGTGGTCGGTATCACCCGCGGTGGCCTTGTGCCGGCGATGATTGTCAGCCGCGAACTCGACATCCGGGTGGTCGATACCATCAGCGTGAAGTCCTACAGCCACCAATCGCAGACAGCTGCAAAAGTGACCAAATCACCGCAGGCCGATCTGATGGGCGATGGCACCGGCATCCTGATCGTTGACGATCTGGTGGACAGCGGCAAAACGCTTGAGCTCGTGCGCAGTCTTTACCCCAACGCCCATTTCGCCACGGTCTATGCCAAGCCTTCGGGACGTCCCCAGGTCGATACCTACATCACCGAGGTTAGCCAGGACACCTGGATCTTCTTCCCCTGGGATATGGCCTTGCAATACGTCCAACCCTTTCGCGGCACCGACTGACCCCGCTGCGGTTTCATCTGTTCGCAAATATCCCACGGGGGTCCGGGGGTGTGAAACCCCCCGTCCTGCCGCTGTCACAAGGCACAGCTGATGACC
>JBKBWK010000054.1:0-16868 GCA_046313895.1 Paracoccaceae bacterium | reverse complement strand
ACCGTCGCCTTCGGCCTCGCCCGCCCCGACCTGCGCGACGAATTCGCAGACTATCTCCACGGCATGTTGGCCCAGCAAAAGGCCGCGCAATAGCAACGATGTTTCGCGTGACAGACACTGCCAACACAATTCTGGCGGTTCTGTCGCGTGCAATGCGGGCTTATGGATTGCGACTGCGCAGACGGCGCTTTTTGTGGCGAGCGTTTCGCAGCCGGCATGTCCTGCACGTGGTAAAAGACCGAAGCGGGGCAATCCGGAAGACCGATATCTTGTGCTTCATGACCGTGCGCAACGAGTTGCTGCGCCTGCCACATGCTCTGGATCACTACCGCAGGCTGGGCGTCGATCATTTTCTGATTGTTGACAACGCAAGCACCGATGGCACCCGCGCACTGCTGGAGGCTCAGCCAGATGTGTCGTTGTGGCACACGCAAGCAAGCTACAAGTTGTCGCGTTTCGGTCTGGATTGGGTGACATGGCTGCAAATCCGTCATGGCCATGATCACTGGTGTCTGACAGTGGATGCTGACGAAATGCTGATCTATCCCTATTGGGAAACGCGCCCGCTATCCGCCCTGACCGGATGGCTGGACGATCAGGGGATCTATGCGCTCGGTGCCATGCTGTTGGACCTTTACCCCGACGGTCCACTGTCCGGGGCTCAGATTGACCTTGGCGGTGATCCGCTGTCGGTGCTGCGCTGGTTCGATGGCGGCAATTATGCGGTTCAAGTGCAAGACAAGATGGGTAATCTGTGGATTCAGGGTGGCCCGAGGGCGCGGATGTTCTTCGCGGACGATCCACGCCGTGCGCCGACCTTGAACAAGATCCCTTTGGTCCGCTGGGACCGACGCTTTGCTTATGTGAATTCCACTCACGCGATGTTGCCACCCCGGATGAACCGCGTTTATGCGACCGACGGTGCAGAGCAGATTTCGGGGGTCTTGTTGCACACCAAATTCCTCCACGAGATCATTCCGAAAGCGGCCGAGGAAAGGACGCGCAAACAGCACTTTGCCAACAGTGCGCTCTATAACGGCTATTACGAGACCCTGATCGCTGATCCGGTGCTACGTTGCGCGACGTCGGAAAGATTGGGCGGCTGGCGGCGATTGGAAGCTCTTGGGCTGATGTCGCGCGGCGGATGGGTCTAAGTCCCGTAAACTGTGTCCAGAAGCGACAACTCGGCAGAATTGTTTACCAAAGCGCGTCAATCGACTGGATTGGACGAAAAATTGCAGGCAAACAGGGAACGAAGCGGGTTCGAGCTTATGCTTCGTTAATCCGGATCTGGTGTTGTTGATCAAACTGCCGTCAGGGATCGGGTCGTCATCTTGGGTTTGCTGTCCTCTTATCGGCTACGTTGGCAGCGCAGGCGACTGCTGTATCGGGCATGGGCCAGCCGTCGTGACCTTGCACTTGTCGCCGACCGGTCAGCCGGGCAAAAGGAAGGCGCGGTGTTTGCCTTCACCACCTTGCGAAACGAAAAAATCCGCCTGCCCTACTTTTTGCGCTACTACCGCGAT
The DNA here is from genome assembly GCA_046313895.1 of Paracoccaceae bacterium. Lineage (GTDB taxonomy): Bacteria > Pseudomonadota > Alphaproteobacteria > Rhodobacterales > Rhodobacteraceae > Pseudotabrizicola. The sequence goes on along the minus strand of JBKBWK010000054.1, from coordinate 15,342 downwards.
CTGGGGGTGGGTCATTTTTTCATGGTGGACAACGGGTCCACCGACGGGTCGCTGGAATATCTGAAAGATCAGCCTGACGTATCGCTGTGGCGCACTGACGCCAGCTATAAGAAAAGCCGTTTCGGGATGGACTGGATCAGCCACCTGCTGCGCCGTTATGGCGACGGGCACTGGTGCCTGACCGTTGATCCAGACGAATTCTTTGTCTATCCGTTTTGCGAAACGCGGCCAATCCGCGCGTTGACGGACTGGCTTGACACCACGCAGATACGGACCTTTTCAGCCATGTTGCTGGATATGTATCCCAAGGGGCTGATCACCGATCAGGCTTACCGCGAAGGGCAGGATCCGTTCGAGATTGCGCAATGGTTTGACAGTGGCAACTACCTGATCAGCCGCAACCCGGCCTTTGGCAATTTGTGGATTCAGGGCGGCGCGCGAACCCGCATCTTCTTTGGTGACACGCCGAATAAGGCCCCCGCATTGAACAAGATCCCGCTGGTCAAGTGGCATCGATCTTATGCCTACATCAGTTCGACCCACATGATGTTGCCACGGGGGTTGAACCTTGCCTATGACGAATGGGGGGGGGAAAAGGCTTCGGGCGTATTGCTGCATGCCAAGCTGTTGGATACGTTCGCGGCGAAGGCAGACGAAGAACTGGCGCGTGGCCAACACTATGGCGCCAGTGCCGAATATCGTGCGTATAAAGAAGGCCTGTCGAACCATCCCGAAGTGTGGTGCAAGTGGAGCGAGAAATACATCAACTGGCGGCAGCTTGAGATTTTGGGTCTGATGTCCAAGGGGAACTGGGCATGACAGTCGGGTTTGTGATGCTGTGTCACACGGCCCTGGACCGCGCTTCGCAAGTGGCGCGGCATTGGGCCGAGCGGGGGTGTCCGGTGGTGATTCATGTGGATCGCCGGGTCGGGGCCAAAGCGTATGACAGGCTGGTATCCGATCTTTCCGATCTGACAAACATCCGCTTTTCCGGCCGCCATGCCTGCGAATGGGGCACCTGGGGCATCGTGGCAGCCAGTCAGGAAGGCGCGACCGTGATGCTACGCGATTTCCCGACAGTGCGGCACGTCTATCTGGCCTCGGGATCATGCCTTCCCTTGCGCCCCGTCGAAGAATTGCGCGCCTATCTGGATGAACGCCCCAAGACAGACTTCATCGAAAGTGTCACCACCGAAGACGTGGGTTGGACCATCGGTGGCCTTGATTTCGAACGTTTCACGCTGCGCTTTCCTTTCAGTTGGCGCAAACAGCGATGGTGGTTCGACACCTATGTAAAACTGCAACGGATGGTGGGATTCCGGCGCAAGATTCCCGCCGAGCTTGTGCCGCATCTGGGCAGCCAATGGTGGTGCCTGACGCGCCAAACCCTGTCGGCCATACTGGAGCATCCGGAACGGGCGACGATTGACGGCTACTTTCAAAAAGTCTGGATACCGGATGAAAGCTATTTCCAGACTCTGGTGCGCCAGGTGTCCAGCAGTGTGGAAAGCCGGTCGCTGACGCTGTCGAAATTCGATTTTCAGGGCAAGCCGCATATTTTCTATGATGACCATCTGCAACTTTTGCGGAGGTCCGATTGCTTTGTGGCGCGCAAGATCTGGCCTGACGCAAACAAACTCTTTGACGCCTTCCTGTCGGATGATCGTAGCCGGCAGGCCGCGGCAGAGCCGAACCCAGGCAAGATCGACCGTTTGTTCGCCAAGGCGGTGGAACGGCGCACCAAGGGTCGGCCTGGCCTTTATATGCAGAGCCGGTTTCCGAACGAGAATTTCGAAAACGGGCGGACGGCGGGGCCCTATTCGGTGTTCTGCGGCTTTGCCGATGTGTTCGAGAATTTCGAAATTTGGCTGTCAAAGGCCAGCGGCACACGCGTGCATGGCCATCTTTTCGCGCCTGACCGCGTGCATTTTGCTGGCGGCGAGGCCGTCTACAATGGCGCCATGTGTGACAGCGCGGCGGTGCGTGACTACAACCCGAAAAGTTTTCTGACCAGCTTGATCTGGAACACGCGGGGTGAACGCCAGTGTTTCCAGTTTGGCCCTGCGGACACGCAAGATCTGAACTGGTTCATGTCACTGGACGGGAATGCGCAGGTCTCGGTAATTTCGGGTGCCTGGGCAGTGCCGTTGTTCCACTCCAACCAGAATTTCGGCGATATCCGGCGCGAAGCGGCGCGACTGCAAAAGATCGAACAAGAGTTTCTTAATACTTTGCGCTCGCCCTATTCAAAGGCACGGGTCCGGATCTGGTCTCTGGCAGATTTTGTGGAAAACCCGATGGAGCCGCTACAAACAATCATCGACGAGATTGGCCCACGCCAAGGTCGCCGCTTGACTGAGGCGCCGCGTATGGCTGACCTGACGGGATTTGGTCAGTTCCTGCAAAACCTGCGCAATCAGGGGATGCAGCCCGTATTGATGGGCGATTTCCCGGTAGGCGATGATCCGGCCACCAAATCCACGCGCCGTGGGCGCCCCTATCTGGTGAAGTGATTGTCCAAACGGTTCGACAGTTTTGTGATGTTCGCAGAGATGCGGACAGGATCCAATTTTCTGGAAGCCAACCTGAATGCGATGACCGGTGTCACTTGCTACGGTGAAGTCTTCAATCCACATTTTATCGGCAAGAAGGATCAGGGCCAGCTTTTGGGTTTCTCGCTGGCCGACCGGGACACCGATCCGATGGCATTGGTGCGAAAGATGCGGGCGCAAACGGCAGGTATGTCGGGATTTCGCTATTTCCATGACCACGACCCGCGGGTGTTGCGGCCGGTCCTGGAAGATCCACTTTGTGCCAAGATCATTCTCACGCGAAATCCGATCGAAAGCTACGTCAGCTTGAAAATCGCGCAGGAAACCGGGCAATGGAAGCTGACCAACGCAAAGAATCTGAAAACAGCGCGGGTGCGGTTCGAGGCGCCGGAATTCGAATTGCATGTCAGCGCGTTGCAGGCGTTTCAGATTGATCTGATGCATGCGTTGCAGGTGACGGGACAGACCGCGTTTTACATCGACTACGACGATATCAACGATCTGGACGTGCTGAACGGGCTGGCGGCGTTCCTTGGCGTCGAAGGGCTTCAAGGTCTTGATGACAGTCTGAAAAAGCAAAACCCAGAGGATATTTCGCAAAAGCTTGTGAACCCCGACGAGGTCGAGCGCGCCCTTGCACGGCTGGATCGGTTCAATCTGACGCGGACGCCGAATTTTGAACCTCGTCGCGCACCGATGGTGCCGCAGTTTGTGGCGGCGCGCACGGCTGGCTTGCTGTTTATGCCGGTCAAGGGTGGCCCCGTGGCGCAAGTCACGGCGTGGCTGGAGGAATTTGGCGGGATTGAAGGCGATTTCGTTCAGAAAACCTTGCGCCACTGGAAGAAAGCGCGGCCGGGACATCGGTCCTTTACCGTTCTGCGACACCCGGTTCCCCGCGCGCATGAGGTATTTTGCACTCTGATCCTGTCGGGTCAGTTTGCAAAGATACGCGATCAAATGCAGAAAATCCACAAACTTGCCCTGCCACCCTCTGGCACCGATTATGCAGACAGTGCGGCGCACCGGGCCGGCTTCCTTGGGTTTCTGAAATGGGTGAAGATGACCCTGTCGGGGCAGACGGGAACAAGGGTCGATGCGCATTGGGCCAGTCAGGCGGCGGTGCTGCAGGGGTTTGCCACGTTTCAAGGGCCGGATCTTGTGCTGCGCGAAGACCGGCTTGCCCAAGGTCTGGCGTTTCTGGCCAGCGAGGTTGGCCACACGCCACCAGCCCTGCCAGTTGCGTCGGACCATGGTTTTACGCCGCTGTCAGCGATCTATGATGCCGAGATCGAGGCAGCCGCGCGGGATGCTTACGCGCGCGACTACATGGCGTTTGGCTTTTCTGACTGGCGCAATCAGGCGGCCAGATAGCGCGACAGCGTCTTGGCGGTACCATCGGCCCAAAGCGCACTCAGTGCTTGGGCAAATGCGACTGCAAAGCGCGGATCGTGCCCGGTTTCGCCATAGATCGCCTTTTGCCCGATCCAGATCGACGGGTCCGATTTCGCCGCCAAAGACAGGCGTTGCAGAGTGTGCCAATCGGGGTCGTTCGGCGCAATGACCGTCCCGCTGTCGGTTGTCCCGGCGCAGTAACGGCACCACAGGGCCGACACCAGTGCCAAGCCCTCGATCTGCCCTCCTGCGGCAAGGGCATCGCGCAGGGACGGAATGATGAATTTCGGCTGGCGGTTTGATCCGTCAAGACAAAGCCGGCGTTCGGTGTCGGCGACCTCGGGGTTCGAAAACCGATCACGGATCAGGCCGTAGTACGCGTTCAGATCAGTGTTCGGGACGGGTGCCACATAAGGAATGATCTCGTCACGTTCGACCTTGTCCAGAAAACCGCTGATCAAGGGGTTGGCCATGGCTTCGTGGACGTATTCAATATCCATCAATCCGCCGGGATAGGCGATAGTGGCATGTCCGCCGTTCAGGATGCGGATTTTCATCGCCTCGTAGACGTGAACATCATCCGTGAACGTGACGCCGACCAGTTCCAAAGCAGGGCGCCCGGCGGGGAACTTGTCTTCCAGCACCCACTGGCGGAATGGCTCGCAGGTGACGGGCACCGGGTCGTCGCCCAGCCCTAAGCTGGCGGCCATGGCCCGTTCGCGGGGGCCGGTTGCGGGTGTGATCCGGTCCACCATGCCATTTGGGAAGGCAACGTCGTGCTGCACCCAGTCTGCAAAGGTTTGATCAGTCAACCGGGCAAGTCCGATGACAGCCGCTTGCGTGACATGACCGTTGCCGGGAAGATTGTCGCAACTCATGACCGTGAAGGGGGCGATGCCAGCGTCCCTTCGGGCCTTCAAAGCAGCCAGAATTGCGCCAAATGCTGTCTTTGGGGAGTCAGGATGCGCTGCGTCATGCACAATTTCTGCTGCATCCGGGTCGAATTGGCCGTTTGCTGCATTGATGAAATAGCCGCCTTCGGTGACGGTCAGGCTGACGATGCGAATGGCCGGATCGATCATGGCGGCAATCAACGCGGCATTGTCGGGCTGCACCTCGATGAAGTCGATCATCGCACCAACCCGGCGCGCGGTTTTGCCTTTGGGGTCCAGTTCTATCACGGTGGACAGGCAGTCCTGCGCCAGCAAAGCGTCGCGCATCCGGGCATCGCCTTCGCGCACGCCCGCGCCAAGGATGGCCCAGTCTTGCGCATGACCCATCGACATCAGATCGTCCATATAGACCGCCATATGCGCGCGGTGAAAGTTGCCAAGCCCGATATGAACGATGCCGGGTGTCAGCTTGGTCCGGTCATATCCGGGCAGTGTGACAGGGGGTGTGACGGTATTCATCTCAGGCCATCCAGTTTCCACCATCGACGCCAAAGCATTGGGCGACGATGTATTTTGCTTCATCCGTTGCAAGGAATATTGCCATGCCGGTCAGATCGGCGGCCGTGCCCATCCGTCCGAACGGAACGGCGCTGCCAACTTCTTTCTTCTTCTGCCCCGGCACCTTGCCTTCGTATTTGGCAAAGAACGCATCCACGCCGTCCCAATGTTCGCCATCGACCACGCCGGGCGCAATGGCGTTGACGTTGATGCCATGTGCGATCAGGTTCTGACCTGCGCTTTGAGTGATCGAAATCACCGCAGCCTTTGTCGCGCAATAGACGGCCACCAGGCCCTCGCCGCGTCGTCCGGCCTGCGAGGCCATGTTGATGATGGTTCCACCTTCGCCGCGGTCGATCATGTGCCGCGCGGCGGCTTGTAGGCAAAACAGGGTGCCGGCAACATTGACCGAGAAAAGGCGATCATAGTCGGCGTGGGTGATTTCCGCGATCGGGGCTGCGCTGAACAGGGCGGCGTTGTTGATCAGGATATCCAGCTTGCCCATCTTTCCGATAGCGTCAGCAAACCCGGCATCTATGCTGTCCTGCCGCGTCACGTCCATTTGCACAGCCACGGCTTTCGGACCCAGCGCCGCAGCCGCTTTTGACACCGCTTCTGCATTGATATCGGCCAAGGCCACGGTTGCACCCTCGGCAATATAGGAGCGGGCGAATTCCAAGCCGATACCGCGCGCAGCCCCAGTGATCAGGGCTGCTTTTCCAAGAAGCCTCATGTCATTGCCTTTCCGTCTGTCCCAAATCGCAGGATCTTGCCCGGCTGCGGGGCCATGCGGATCGTGTCACCGTGATGCATCATCACCTCGCCACTCGTTCGCACGGTCAGCGTGCCAAGCGCGCCAGCATTAACCTTGAGGAAGGTATCAGAGCCAAGGTGCTCGGACAGACCAACCACGCCTTCCCACGGACCATCACCGCCGATGTCGATATGCTCGGGTCGGATGCCGATGGTGGTGGCATTGTGTTTCGCGGCCTCGGCACCGTTGATCAGGTTCATCTTGGGGCTGCCGATAAAGCCCGCAACAAACAGGTTGGCAGGGCTGCGATACAGCTCCATTGGGCTGCCGACCTGCTCGATGCGGCCCGCGTTCAGCACAACGATCTTGTCGGCCATTGTCATCGCCTCGACCTGATCATGCGTGACATAGATCATCGTGGTTTTAAGGGTCTGGTGCAGTTCGCTGATTTCCTGCCGCATGGACACGCGCAAGGCCGCGTCAAGGTTCGACAGCGGTTCGTCGAACAGAAATGCCGCCGGTTCGCGCACGATGGCGCGGCCAATGGCCACGCGCTGCCGCTGCCCGCCCGAAAGCTGGCCGGGGCGGCGGTCAAGATAGTCGCCAAGGTTCAGGATTCGGGCTGCATGGGCGACGCGTTTTTCCTGCTCGGCCGGGTCCATGCCCGCCATCTTCAGCGGAAAGGCAATGTTCTTGCGCACCGACATATGCGGATACAAGGCGTAAGACTGAAACACCATCGCCAGTCGCCGCTTGGCCGGGGGAAGGTCGGTGGCATCCATGCCATCGATTTCGATGATCCCACCCGACGTATCTTCCAAGCCGGCAATCAGCCGTAACAGGGTCGATTTTCCGCAACCCGACGGGCCGACAAAGACAACGAACTCGCCGTTCTCGACCGACAGATCGATGCCGGGGATGACGTCCACTTCGCCAAAGGATTTGCGCACTTGATTGAGAGTTATCTTGCCCATGGGGTCCTCACTTAACCGCGCCAAAGGTCAGGCCACGGACGAGTTGCTTTTGACTGAACCAGCCAAGGATCAGGATCGGTGCGATGGCCATGGTGCTGGCCGCCGACAGCTTTGCGTAGAACAACCCTTCGGGGCTGGAATAACTGGCAATGAACTGCGTCAACGGGGCCGCCTGCGATGTGGTCAGTTGCAAGGTCCAGAAGGCCTCGTTCCACGCCAGGATCACATTCAGCAACATGGTGGACGCAATACCGGGCACCGCCATCGGAGTAAGGACATACAGGATTTCAGACCGCAGACCGGCACCATCCATCCGCGCGGCTTCGAGGATCTCGCCGGGGATTTCCTTGAAATAGGTGTACAGCATCCAGACCACGATCGGCAGGTTGATCAGGGTCAGCACACCGACAAGGCCGATGCGGCTGTCCAGCAGTCCAAAGTCGCGGAAAAGAAGATACATCGGCACCAGAACACCCACTGCGGGCATCATCTTGGTCGATAGCATCCACATCAACAGATCCTTGGTGCGTTTGCCGGGGACAAAGGCCATCGACCACGCCGCAGGAATGGCGATGGCCAAAGCGATCAGGGTTGATCCGACCGACAGGATTACCGAGTTCCAGAAGTGCCGCGCATAGTTCGACCGGTTCTGCACCTCGTGATAGCTGTCAAGCGTCCACGAGCTGAACAGAACCTCGAACGGAGTCTTGATCGCGTCGCCTTCTGATTTGAACCCAAGAATGATGATCCACAGGATCGGGAAAAAGATCAGGAAGCCGATGGACCAGGCAGCGACGGTGACAGCGGCCTTGCGGGTGTTTGATGCTTTGCGGGCCATTCTACGCCTCCAGATTCTTGCCGATCATCCGCATCAGGAAGATCGCAACGATATTGGCCAGAATGACCGCGATGATGCCGCCTGCCGATCCACCGCCGACGTCGTAGTTCAGCAAGGATTGCGCATAGACAAGGTAGGTCAGGTTGGTGGATGCCGTGCCAGGGCCGCCATTGGTGGTCACCAGAATCTCGGCAAACACTGACAGCAGAAAGATGGTCTGGATCAGGATCACCACGGTAATGGACCGGGTCAGATGTGGCACGGTCAGATAGAAAAATCGCTGGAACCAGCCCGCCCCATCCATCTCGGCCGCCTCTTGCTGCTCGCGATCCAGCGATTGCAGTGCGGTCAGCAGGATCAGCGTTGCAAAGGGCAGCCATTGCCAAGCCACGATAAGGATGATCGACGCCAAGGGCGCATGCGACAGAAAGTCGAACGGTTGCAGTCCAAGCGATTTTGCGATGTGGGCGAAGATGCCGTTCACCGGATTCATGAACATGTTCTTCCAGACCAGCGCCGACACGGTTGGCATTACAAAGAACGGGGCAATCACCAAGACCCGCACGATGCCCTGACCCCAGAACGGTTGATCCAGCAGCAGCGCCAACAGGATACCGCCGACCACGGTGATACACAGCACGCCCAGAACAAGGGTAAGTGTATTGGTCAGGGCGGCCCAGAACGCGGGTTGATTGATGAAGTAAGTGTAGTTGTCGAACCCGACGAATGTCTCCATCCCCGGCATCAAGAGGTTGTAGCGCAGGAAACTGAAGTAAAGGGTCATGGCCAGCGGCACAATCATCCACAGCAGCAACAGGATGACGGCGGGCGACAGCATCAGGCGCGCAGCAGTCCGGGAATGGGCGGTTGCCATCGGCTTGGTCCTTGTCGGGAATGGGAAGGGGGTATGCCGGGCTTACAGGTCCGGCACCGGGTGGCAGAGAGGTGTGGTGCCGGGCTTGCAGTCCCGGCACCACGGGGAGGACCGCTTACTTGATGTAACCGGACCGTGTCATTTCCGTCGTCACCAGGGTCTGGGCGGCGGCGAGGGCCGCTTCAGCCGTCATGGTTCCGGCAAGGGCTGCACTGAACTGCTGGCCAACCGCCGTGCCAAGACCCTGGAATTCCGGGATGGCCACGAACTGGACGCCGACATAGGGCACCGGATCCACGGTCGGGCTGTTGGGATCGGCCGAGTTGATGCTGTCCAGCGTCATCTTGGCGAACGGCACCTTCTGGTATTCCGGGTTTGCATACAGCGACGTCCGGGTTCCTGGAGGCACGTTGGCCCAGCCTTCCTTGGCGGCTACGACTTCAAGATATTCCTTCGAGGTTGCCCAAGCGACGAACGACTTTGCGGCATCAGCCTTTTGCGTACCAGCCGGAATTCCAAGCGACCATGCCCAAAGCCAGTTGCCGCGCTTTCCCTTGCCGGTGTCCGGTGCAAGGGCGAAGCCCACTTTGTCGGCAACGGTCGAATCCTTCGGATTGGTCACGAAAGAGGCCGCCACGGTGGCATCAATCCACATGCCGCACTTGCCTTGTTGGAACAGCGACAGGTTTTCGTTGAAGCCATTGTTTGCAGCGCCCGGAGGGCCGTATTCGTTCATCATGGCCAGATAGTCGGTCAACGTCGCCTTCCAGGCTTCGCCGTCGAACTGCGGCTTCCAGTTTTCATCGAACCAGCGCGCGCCATAAGAATTGGACATGGCCGTGAGGAACGCCATGTTTTCGCCCCAGCCAGCCTTGCCGCGCAGACAGATGCCGTATTGTTCCTTGGATTTGTCGGTCATCGCAGCAGCAGCGGCCTTGATGTCGTCCCAAGTCGGGGCGTCGGGCATGGTCAGGCCAGCGGCCTCCATCAGATCGCGGCGATACATGACCATCGAGGATTCGCCATAAAATGGTGCGGCGTAAAGCTCGCCGTCAACGGTCAGACCGCCCCGGATCGCGGGCAGAAGATCATCCACATCATATTCGGCGGGCAGGTCATTCAGGCTGACCAGCCAGCCTTGCTTGCCCCAGATCGGCACTTCGTAGGTGCCGATGGTCAGCACGTCGAATTGGCCGCCTTTGGTGGCGATGTCGGTGGTCACGCGCTGGCGCAGGACGTTTTCTTCCAGAGTCACCCATTCCACCTTGATGTCGGGATGCTTGGCATAGAAGTCGTCCATCAGGCCCTGCATGCGGATCATGTCGCCGTTGTTGACAGTGGCCACGGTGATGGTGGTTTCGGCCATGGCGGCACCCACCAGGGTAAGCGAAACCGTCGCGCCAAGAAGCGCGCGAAGCGTTAGTGTCATGGTATCCTCCCTATCAGCGAATGAGCAAATCATCGCTTGATGGGCAATTACTCATAATTTAGCCCAATCAGTCAAGCCCCTTTATCCGCTGCGTCAGCGAAGGACTCAGTTTGCCAGAATTGCTGTGGCAGTTGCTTCGTCGGTGATCAAGCCGTTGATAATGCAAGATTTCAAAGCACCGCGAAGGGCGGGAACCTTTGATGCACCTGCAGCAATGCCGATGGAAGGGCGTGGAAGTCCCGGTTCAACGCGGACACCACCAGTGCGGGTATTGGTGCCAACATCCAGATATTGACCGTGCGAATCAAACACCCAACCGGCCACTTCGCCCGCCGCCCCGGCCGCCCGCATCTGATCCAACTCGGCACGGGTAACGAAACCATCGGCAAGCAGCGGCGCGTCGTCTGACATCTGACCGACGCCGACAAAGACGACATCGGCCTTGCGTGCCAGATCGGCGACCCTTTGCACAGGGCCAAGCGACCGAAATGCATCACGCTCTTCGCGCGTCGGTGAAATCACGGGAACCAGCATCGGGTAATGCGGCGCGCGGACTTTGTCAGACACGCGCATGATGACATCGAAAAAACTGGCCGAGCCATCGGGCGCGATATTGCCGATCAGCGACACCAGCCGATGATGCGCCGCGTCCAGCGGAACCACGGCGTCAACCATGCCCCGCAACGCCCGTCCAGTGCCAAGGCCGATGGTCAATGGATCGGGCAGGCGGAGAACGCGCTCCAGTTCTGCTGCAGCAGCGGGGGCGATGGACGGCACCGGATCAGCCCCCCCGAGGCTGGGGGATACCCTGCAACGCAACAGGCCAAACCGATCCCGCAACGCGGATTCAAGATCAAGACAGGCGCCAATGCGATGGTTCAGCCGGACATGGATAAGGCCATCCGCCATGGCTTTGGCCACCAGTCGCTGTGCGCGTTGACGGCTGATGCCCAACTCGGTGGCGATCTGGTCCTGAGTCATTCCACCGACGTAATAAAGCCAACCGGCACGGGCGGCGTCGTCTTGCGGGGTTGGCTCGCTGTTTTCGATCCGGCTCATGCCTGCCTCTTTGCGTCCGGCGCAATCTGGAAGAATTCTGCGAAAGAGGCAAAGCGCAAATCAGCACGGGTTGTTCCGGGATCGGATTGCGTCAAGCCTGCCATGTGGCTGCCGCCGACAAAATGCCAGACCTCCATTCCGGCTGCGCGGGCTGCGGCGATGCCAGTCAGGCTGTCCTCGATCACGAGACATTCTTCCGGATCATAGCCCATCTGATCGGCCGCATACTGGAACAGGTCAGGGGCAGGTTTGCCGCGTGCCACTTGGCTTGCGGTAAACACACGGTCGCCAAGGCGATCCCAAAGACCAACAAGGCGCAGGGACATCTCGACCCGGCGCGGGCTGGATGAGGTCGCCACACAGCACGGCAGAGCGAGTGCATCAATCACATCCGACACGCCCGGCATGATGCGCAATCCTGTCCGAAAGCCTTCGAGCAACCGTTCGCGATAATCGTCTTCAAAGTTGGGAGGCAGGTCGAGCCCAAATTCGTGGCGGATCTGCTGCATCACCACGGGATAGCTGCGGCCAAGGAAATTCTGGGCCACATAGGGCAGGTCAATCATCACTCCGCGTTCGGACAGGGCATCTATAAGCATTTGGGCGCTGATGATTTCACTGTCGATCAGCACGCCATCGCAATCGAAGATGACCAGACCGCGTCCCATGCCGACGTCACGCCGCTTGTGGGGCGCGGGATTCGGTCAAGATCGCATGCAGCTTTGCCGGGTCTGTATTGGCGCGCAGCTTGGCAACAACTTTCTGGTCGCGCATGGTGCGACTGACCAAGGCAAGGGCCTTGAGGTGATCCACCCCGGAATCCTTGGGCGCGAACAGGGCAAAGATCAGATCAACCGGCTGACGATCCACGCTGTCATAGTCGAGCGGCTTTTCAAGTCGGATGAAAACTCCAACGATCTGATCCAGATCTTCCAGCCGCGCATGCGGAAGGGCGATGCCGTGGCCGACACCGGTGGGCCCCAGGCTTTCACGTTCCTGCAGACCGTCCACAGCTGTGGCTGCTGTCAGGCCGTAGCTTGCAGCGACCATCTCTCCCAGTTCCTGAAAGAGACGCTTCTTGCTTGTGATCTGCCCGACGACGCGAACGGCGCCGGGCGTGATTAGCTTTGTTAGTTCCATGAACTGTGGTGTTCCCGACAGCGCCTTTGGCTGCTCTTACTTGCTGTTGCGCGGGTCGATCCAGCCTATATTGCCATCATCCCGGCGATAGACCACATTCACCCCGCCATGCCCTTCGTTGCGGAACACGACCATGCGTTGACCGCCAAGTTCCAGCTGCATCACGGCCTCGCCGACGGTGATCGAAGGAATCTTCGTCTCCATTTCGGCAATCACGATGGGCTGAAGCGTTTCGGGCTCCGCATCCTCGGCGTCCTCGGATGCGGCGAGGATATACGAGGATGCCCCGCCGAATTCAACAGGTGACGTTCGGGCAGAATGGTGGTTGCGGATACGGCGCTTGTAACGGCGCAACTGCTTGTCCATCTTTTCGCGGCACGACTCGAAAGCTGCATAGATTTCAGTGGCATGACCTTTGGCCTGCGCTGTCAGTCCGGTGGACAGGTGGATCACGGTTTCGCAGACATATTCATGCGCCACACGGGAAAACACGATGATAGCCTCGGTTGGCCGCTGGGCGTATTTTTCGACGACCTCGCCCAATTCGGATTTCACATGGGTCTGGAGGGCGTCTCCGATGTCGATCTGTTTTCCGCTGATCTGATAGCGCATGATGTCTCCTCCGCGCGGCTTCTTGCTCTGGTGGCAGGCGGGTGGCCTGATGCCAAAGGTCTTCTGTCATTGACATGGGGGTTGGGCGTGCACCTGCAAGGTTGCGGGACCGTAAGGCGGCCGCATGGCAGGCTTGGCACAGGGCGGGTTTCGCACGCATCAAGGGTATTTGGCGACAGGCCCTGCGGTCTTGTCAACAGAATCGTCACACGAATGCCATATGACTTGGGTCAGGAGATGCGGAAGTTCTGTCCCAGATACACTTTCCGCACGGTTTCATCCCGTACGACTTCGTCTGTTGTCCCGCTCATCAACACATGACCATCGTGAAGGATATAGGCCCGATCAACAATTTCCAGCGTTTCCCGAACGTTGTGATCCGTTATCAGAACGCCGATGCCGCGCGACTTCAAATCGTGGACCAGATGGCGGATTTCCCCGACTGCGATCGGATCTACCCCTGCAAAGGGTTCGTCAAGCAGCAGATACTTCGGGTTGGCAGCAAGACAGCGCGCAATTTCCACGCGCCGACGCTCCCCTCCGGACAGCGCCAGAGCTGGCGCACGGCGCAGGTGGGTCATGGAAAATTCGGACAATAGTTCTTCCAGCCGCTCCCGCTGCTTGTGGCGGTCCAGATCGGTGATTTCGAGAACGGCAAGAATGTTGTCTTCGACAGACAGTCCCCGAAAGATCGAGACTTCCTGCGGCAGATAGCCGATGCCAAGACGTGCGCGGCGATACATTGGCAGGGCGGTTACATCCTTGCCGTCAATGATCACCTGACCACCTTCTGGTGTGACCAGACCGGCGATGGCGTAAAAGCAAGTGGTCTTGCCGGACCCGTTCGGACCCAAAAGCGCCACTACTTCGCCCCGGTTCAGGTGCATCGACACATCGCGGATCACAAGCCGTTTCTTATAGCTTTTGCGCAGGGACCGGATCACAAGACCTGCGCTGCCTTCGGTCACGGAAAGAGCGGGGGCCGGGGTCAAGGCGTGCCGCCCGGCGTGAAGATCGTTTTCACCCGACCTGTCATCGTTCCTGTGCCATCTTTCAGGTTAACGGTCAGTTTTTCGCCCGAAATGGCTGCGTTTCCTTGGGTCAGCAAGACATTTCCGGTCATGACGACATTGCCGCTCTCGATGGTGTAAACAGCTTCCGACGCCTCGGCCGCGTCGGTGGGGCTGACAAGTGTGACGCCATCGGATGCAATAAGCCGATCAATGCCCTGCCCGTTGGCGCCATATTCGACACGGATCGTTCCGGCGCTCAGCCGCATGTCACCTTGTTTGGCCAGGACGTTGCCGGTGAACAGGGCTGCACCGGTTGCCTGATCGACCGACAGACTGTCGGATGTCACTTCAACCGGCAGGGTGGTGTCCTGACGCAAGCCGCCAAAACGGATATCGGCCTGTTGTGCCGCAACCGGGCTGGCCATGACGGCCGCAAGACAAAGGGCGCGGAAGAACTGAAACATGGGATGCCTGTGAGAAAGGAGCGATTGGTTAATTTGCCGGTTGGTATATCAGCTTCACCGCCCCATTGAAAACCAGAAGATAACGGCCTGGTTGGGCGGCGTCTTCGGTCAGTCGCATCCGGTCTGCGGTGACGGTGCCGCCGGGTCCGGTTGCCCTGACCGACGTCGGAGTGGAGATATCCGTTGCGTCCATGGCTGCCGTCATCGCCTCGCTTTCCACGCGCCAGCCGGTAGAGGATGTAATGGTTACGCCTCCAGACAAAAGGATCTGCCGCATTTCGGTGTCGATCTTGCCTGCTGCTGCTGTCATGTCAGTGCGACCACCATCGGGTGTTTCAAGCGTTCCGGACAGCGCCTTGGCGGTTGCGCCGGAGCCGTCGGCAGCTACGGGACGTACTTCCCCGGCGCTCACGGTCAGTGCAGCGCCGTCATTGGTCAGGCCGGCGTAGGTGGGCGCGGTCATGCGGGGTTCGCGCAGGCGTTCGGCCACATCGACCTCGGCGTAGGGAATGGCATCATCGGGATCAACCGTCCGCGCGACCAGAAACAACGTGGACAGGATCGCCAGAGCCAGCAACGGCAGCGCGATCTTCAGCCAGCCTATCAGCCGCGAATGGAGGTCTGCGTCGATCATCGGGGTGTTCTGCTCTCTTGATGGCAGATTACAAGCCACGTTGGATTTGGCCAGCCGCCGCCTGAGTCGTCTAGGCGGCAGATCGCCTAGTGGTGGAATATGTCGTTGGGTTCATCCCACCCCATCAGGTCAAGCTCTGCGCGGGTCGGCAAAAAT
>JBKBWK010000053.1:0-17411 GCA_046313895.1 Paracoccaceae bacterium | reverse complement strand
CGAAGAGGCATGGAAAGACACCATTGTGGTGCGTTGGAATGACGTCGAAGCCCTGGAACGTGCAATGGCGCTCCATGGCCACGAGGCAGCTTGCGTTGTCACGGAAGGGGTCATGTCCAACATGGGGGTGATCCCACCGAAACCGGGCTACCTCAACCGAATGCAGGAGTTGTGTCACCAGTATGGCGCGCTCTTCTACCTTGATGAAACCGTGACGGGTTTCCGCCTTTCTGCCGGGGGAGCGGCCGAGCTGTATGGGCTCAGTCCAGATATCGTGACCTATGGCAAGGCGCTGGGGGGCGGCCTGCCGATGGCGATGATCGGCGGACGGGCAGATATCATGAAGGGCCTCGAATGGGGTAAGGTTCTGCATTACGGCACCCATAACGCCGGACGTCTCACCCTGCATCTAACCAAGGTGATGCTGGAAACCATGTTGGCCGACAATCAGGGAGGCTTTGCCAAGATCAAGGATCTGGGCCAAACGATGGCCGACGAAGTGCGCCGTGTGGCAAAGGCCAGCAATCGCCACGGCATCTTGGTGCAGGGTGTGAATTCCATGTTTCAGATATTTTTCACGGACCAAGAAGAAATCAATGATTTCCGGGATTTCTGCACCCATGTCGACCGCATGAAATTCCGCGACTTTACCCTGCGGTTGATGGACAAGGGGATATACATGAACCCGTCAGCCACATTGCATTCCCTTTCATCGATCGTACACACAGAGGCGGACATAGCTGCAACCGGCCGCGCAATTGCCGAGGTTCTTGAGGAGATGCCATGAAGGTCGGCATCCTGGGGGTTGGCAATCTTGCCTCCTATCTGGTGCAGGGGGCTCAGAAGGGTGGGCATGCGTTTGTGCTTTCACCGCGGGGCGTTGAAAAGGCTATGGAACTCTCAGCACGTTTTGGCTGCGAAGTCGCTGAGAGTAATCAGGCGCTGGTCGATGCATGTGACCACATTCTTGTTTGCCTGCCAGCGGCTGAGGGGGAAGTGATCCTGCGCGGGCTGGTGTTTCGCAAGGGACAGGTGGTGTGTTCGGCAATGGCGGCCAAAGTCAAACTTGAGGAGATGCGTGCTGCCGTCGCTCCCGCAGAGGTGACGCTTTCGATGATGCCAGGCTATGCCAATGCCTTTTCTGTCGGCCCAACGTTTCTGTATCCGGAAGGTTCAGTCTGGGCCGAATTCTTCGCCGACTGCGGCCCGGTTCATGAATTGCCGGACGCTCACAGCTTTGAAACCGCTGTTGTCTTTGGCGCAATGTCAGGCGCAAGCGTTTTTTTGATGCGCCATCTTGCGGCATGGTATGAGGCTGAGGGGTTAAACCCTGCCGTCGCGCGTTCCCTTGTGGCCGAAACCCTGCGCGGAAATGCCGAGGTGTTCTTGCAGTCAGACAAGTCACTCGATGCCATCTGCAACGGAGTCGGCACGCCTGGTGGCATCACCGAACAGATGGCTTCGCACTTAAGGCAAGACGGCGCACTTGAAAGTTGGCACCATGCCATGACCAGCATTCTGCACCGGATAGCCCCGGACCGAAAGCTCTGACCGTTTTATGACTGGGTCCGAACCGTCCCGGAGTCATGATTTGTAACGGCGAAGGTCTGACAGAACCTGTTCCACCAAAACCGCACGGTCTCGTGGCTGATCTTGAGGCCGCGTTCATGCAAGAGATCCTCGCCGTTCCGGAGCGTCAGCGGAAACCGGATGTAGAGCATCACCGTTTGAGCGGCATCCTGAATGATCGGGGATCGGCGCTGACCCACCATGGCCATCGCACCTGTTTCTTCCGCTACACCGCTACACACATGATTTTTCTAGATCTTTCATGCGCTGCGCCCGCAACAGGGCCGCAACTCAAACATTGCGATGGCGCAACAGCCGAAGGACTGAGCGAGACCACCTATGAAAACTGAGAGGGGCAGCTACACCGTCGGTTCCAAGCGAACAGCTGCGCAACGCAGATGGCTCTACGTTTCAGTGGTCCAACGACGACCGGTCGCGCGCTTCGGCCACCGTCCCCGCGATGTCGCCCCAAACGCCTTCACGACCAAAACGATCACGGGCGAAGGCGGCAAGGGCTGTCAGGTCTTCATCATTGATCTGGATGGCGCGGGCGGGCATGGAGCGGTCAGATGCGCCCAGAGGTGCCGGGTTGATGCCACGCAACACGACCTCGACGAAGTTGCGAGCGTCGGGTGCGTTCAGCGTCGCCGAGAGGGCAAGCGGTGCAGATTTTGTGCCGGTGCGATGACATTCGGCGCAGTGTGCCTCAAACACACCGGCACCGCGCGCCAGCAAAGGATCGGTCGGCAATGCAGGCGCGCCGGGCGCATTCCAGTCGCGGGCCTGTGCCGTGGCGCGAGCCGTGTCCAGCTGCGCGCGCAGTGAATCGCTTGGAATGTCCTGCTGCAGGAGGTCCAGCACATAGACAGCAATGGCCACGGCGTCTTCTTCCGGCTGATCATACAGATCGTCGGCCACCGGGCGCATGGGGCCTGCGGCAATGCCATGATCCCGGTCCCAGCCATCGATCAGATAATTGGCGAGCGCATCCACGCTCCACGGCGCCGGGGCGGGGTTTGTGGCGTTAAGTGGCGGCACGTGCCAGCCTTCTGCTTCGCCGCCGCCATAGGCATCGGGGCCAGTCCGGGCGGCTGCACCAAGGGCATTGCGCGGGCTGTGGCAGGCGGCGCAATGGCCCAGCCCCTCGGTCAGATAGCGGCCCCGGTTCCACTCTTCGTCCTTGTCGGCGAGATCGGGTTGCGGGCCGGGGTCGAGGAACAGCAGGTTCCAACCGGCCAGCAACATCCGCTGGTTGAATGGAAACGCCAAGCTGTTGGCCTGCGGCTCAGCCACAACGGCAGGCTGCGTCATCAGAAAGGCATACAGATCGGCAAGATCGGGATCGGTGATGCGGGTGTAGAAGTCATAGGGAAAGGCGGGATAGAGGTGGCGGCCTTCGCGATCGACCCCAAACCGCATCGCGCGCACGAACGCCTTTTGCGACCAGGTGCCGATGCCCGTGTCGGGATCGGGCGTTATGTTCGTGGTTTGGATTGTGCCGAATGGCGTGGGCAGGGCAAGCCCCCCGGTCAAGGGTGCACCGCCCGGTGTCGTGTGGCACACCGCGCAATTGCCAAGCCCGGCCAGCAGTTCACCGCGTTCAATGCTGGCCGGGTCAAAGGCAGAGGCGTCGGGTGGCGCGATGGGGGGCAGCACGGGGTGGCGGTTTGCAAAGGCGATGCCGCTAACGACAGCCAGGGCTGCAACACCGCCAACGGCGGCCAGAACACGTTTCTTCAAGGGTATATCCATGATTGTGTAACATTTTCTGGGCGCGCTCTGGGGGCGCGACCGCAGGATTCAATGCGAGTCCTTTACGGCTCAGCCCGGGCTGACGGCCTGTTTGCGGGCCCAATGCCAGGTGCGCAGCAGGCGGTTTTTCGCATCGCAGATATAGATGGCGTCGGCTTCGTTGCACTGGTTGTCGATCCCGAAAAGGGCCCAGTTGCGCATCTCGGCTTCGGCATCGGACAACGTGTCGAACCGGCGGGTGGCGACCACGCCATCCAGAATGGGTTTGCGGCTGGCGGCGACAAGTGTGAACATCGGTCTCTCCTGTGACAAAGGGGACGGCGGCGATTGCAGCATCCGTCGCAACCGCCGCCGGTTTATGGCGTCAGGCTGCTTCGATGGCTGCCTTCACGCGGTCTGGCGTGAACGGCACATCGCGGACGCGCACCCCGATGGCATCGGCAATGGCGTTGGCCACGGCGGCCCCCGCCGGGCCTTGCGCCGATTCACCGTTGCCAAGGTAGGGTTCGCCGGGTCGGTCGATCAGCACCACCTCAACCGGCGGCACTTCGCCAAACCCGAGGATCGGATAGCTGGCCCAATCGGTGGACAGCACCCGTGTGGTGTCGAACTTCACCTCTTCCTTCAGAGTCCAACTGAGCGACTGGATCAGGCCGCCTTCGACCTGATTGATGATCCCGTCCGGGCTGACGATGTGGCCGGCATCGTTTGATGCAACTGCACGGGTGACGCGCACCAGACCGTTGCGCGGGGTCACCTGCACCTCGACCGCGACCGCTGTCATCGCGGCATAGTTTTTATACCGCGCGATGGCGATGCCCCGCCCCGTGTTGCGCTGCTTTTCCCATGTGTCCCAACCGAAGGCTTCGGCACAGCGGATCAGCGTGTCGCGCATCCGGTCATCCTTGAGATACCGCAGGCGGTATTCCAGCGGATCGGCCCCGGCGTTCGTGGCCAGCTCGTCCATGAACTGCTCGATCGCCATGACGTTGGCATAGGCCCCCAGCCCACGGGTCGATGACACGCGCAAAGGCATCTCGCGGATGAAGTGTGTCACCACCCGTTCGCCCGGAAAGTCATAGTTCGACAGACCGTTGCGCGTGGCGGAAAAGTTGGGCGGCCCACCGTCATTCGGCGTTGGCATCTCGAAGGGCGGGTCCATGTAACGGCCCGACAGCAGCCGACCCGGATTGCCGCCAGGGCGTGTGCCGTGAGGCGTCGAATACACATGGTGTTCCCAATCCAGAATGTCGCCGTTGTCATCCACTGTGGCTGACACCTTGTTCACCATGGCTGAGCCATAAGGCTCCCACTGGTGTTCGCCTTGGCGGGTGTATTGCAGCTTGATCGGCGTGCCCGGCATGGCTTGGGCCAGCAAAGCCGCATCGGCGGCAGCATCGTCGGCCATGTTGTGGCCATAGCAACCCGAACCTTCAGTGTGGATCGCGTGGACTTTTCCTTCGTCCAGGCTCAGCAGCTTGCGGATCGCTTCGGCAGTGGCCCAGACGCTTTGGGAATGGGTCCAGACGGTCATCACGCCGTCATCGCCCATTTGCGCGATGGCCCCCGAGGTGCCGATGGACGCGTGCATGTGGTAGGGGCGATAATAGGTTGCCTCCACCGTCTTGGCCGGCGCGACATCGGTTTCGCGCAGCTTGTTCAGCCATTCGGTTTCCTCGTGCGGCGTGGTCAGCAGCCAGTCCTTCATGCCGTCATGGCCGGGCAGCACGCTTTGCACTTCCCATTCACCGGCGGCGGCCAGTGCGGCGGCAGCGGCCCAAGCCTGTTCCTGACGATCCGCGATCACGCCGAGGAAACTGCCATTGCGCACCACCTGGCGAACACCCGGCATTGCCTCAACAGCTGTGGTATCGATCGACACGAGCCGTGCCGCATAGGTCGGGGGCCGGGCAATGGCCCCGAACAACAGGCCGTCCGGGTTCATTTCCTGAACAAAGATCGGTTGCCCGATCATCTTGGCGGGAATGTCGATGCGCGGCACATTGCGCCCGATCACCTTGTGCTGGTCGATGGGCAGCAGCGGCGCAGTGCCCGTCGCTTCGACCTCAAGCTGCAGGTCGCCCACCAGATCCCAATAGGTGACAGTCTTGTCGCCAGCCGAGATCACGCCATCGTCAAAGGTCAGCGCGTCTCCATTCACACCCAGCTTTTCGGCGGCGAGAGTGCGCAGGATCTGACGCACCTCGGCAGACGCTTGTTGCACCGCAGGGGCGCAGTTTGGCATGGTTTGTGATCCGGCGGTCGTGCCTTCGTCGGGGGAAAGCCAAGTGTCACCCGCGATGACCTCGATCCGGTCGAAGTCGATGACAAGCTCTTCGGCGCAGACCTGCGCGACGGCGGTGATCGAGCCCTGCCCAAGTTCAACCTTGCCCATCAGCAGTGTCACAGTTCCGTCGGCGTTGATGCGCAGCCAGGACGACAAAATCGGGTGGTTCTTCATGTCACCAGGCAGCGTGGCACCCTCTTGTGCAAACACATCCGAAGGCAACAAGAAAGAGACGGCAAGAAAGCCTGCGGATCCGGCCAGAAACGCCCGGCGGTCCATTTTGAATGCGTCGTTCATGATTACACCTCCTCGGCAGCGCGCAAGACAGCGCGCACGATACGGTTATGCGTCCCACAACGGCACAGGTTGCCATTGAGGGCCGCGCGGACATCGGATTCGGTCGGTGACGGATTGCGATCCAGCAGCGCCTGCGCCGCCATGATCATACCCGATGCACAATAGCCGCACTGTGCCGCTTGTTCGGTAATGAACGCCCGTTGCAATGGTCCGGCATCGTCGCCGTCGCGCAGCCCTTCCAGCGTGGTCACCGACCGGCCAATCGCGGCCTGCGCCTTGGTCTGGCAGCTTTTCACCGGTTCACCGTCCAGCAGCACCGTGCAGGACCCGCATTGCGACAGGCCACAGCCGAATTTCGGACCGGCAAGTTTCAGGTCGTTTGACAAGACCGCCAGCAGCGTGGCGTCTTCGGGTGCGTCTATCGACACCTCTCGATCGTTCACCTTCAGGTTCAACATGATGTTTCAATCCCCTCCCAGGGTGCCCCACTCTGACTCTGGGGCAATGTGTGATTAGGTTGAGCACCCGACGACGGCAGTCCTTTGACGAGGAGCGCCGTTCGCAAGGCTGGAAGATCCGAAATTTCATTGGGTGACAGTGGCGCTCCTTTTTTTCTGGTGGTGCAAGGGTCCCTTGCGGGGCGATCGCAGGATCGCCAACAAGATCAGGCAATGAGCAATTTCAACGCGATGGCTGCGAGAAGGGTCAGGACGACATATTCGAACGTCGTCTGCGGGATGCGGTTTCCAAGACGGCCACCCGCCGCCATTCCGATGAGGATCGGTGCAAGGGCGAGAAAGCTCAGGAATGCGATGGCCAACGTAAAGACCCCAAGCACGGCCAACGACAGGATGTGCACGGCAGAAAACACGAGGAACAGCAGCGCGACGGTGGCAACGAACGTCGGACGGGCGAACTTTACCGCGTTGAGAAACCCCAACGTTGCAGGCGCAGACAGACCCGTCGCGCCCTGCAGCACGCCCGCAACCGCGCCAGCAGGAACCGCAAGCCGATCTGCAACGGCGCGTGACAGGCCCCAGCTGGGCTTGGCCAGCCGAAAGCCGACGTAAAGCAAAATCGCGCAGGCGACCAACAGATCCAACCCGCGAGAGGGCAAGCCGGTGAGCAGGGCCGTGCCAACAAGCACGCCTGCGGCGCCCCCTGCGAGATAGGGCAAGAGAAAGCGACGCTCTGGCAAAGACGCGCGAAACACCGTGGCCTGGCGAATGTTGGTGAGGGCATTGGGGACCAGCATGATCATCACCGCCGTCGGCAAATCGACGATCGCGGCGATGACGGGAATTGCGACGATGGGGGCGCCCGCGCCGGTCACGCCCTTCAGAACGCCGCCCAGAAACAGGCTGAACAGGATGAGGGAGAGTTCAAGTGATGTCCGCTGCAGCAGGATGTCTGGCAAGTCAGGCACTGTGCCCTCGCTCGCGGGCAGTCTTGGTTTCGAAATCCTCATGGGTGGCTGCGCCGCCTGCGTTCACCCCGATGATCCTGCACTCCCGCGCATGCGCCATGCGGACAACGCGGTCCGGATTGGGCGTGCAGACATACCTTGCCCGCCCAGTCGGCGGTGTGTTGGCCAGCGCCACGCCCCCTGCCCTGCACAAGGCGTGCAGGCTTGGCGTAATCGGGGCGAAGGATTCTTGCTGCAGGCTGGCCGTCTCATCGGTGCCAGACCGCGATGTTCCCACACTGTGGTTCAGGTCATGTTTCATGGCTGGCTTTGTCGCGTCTGCGCGTTCTCATCGTTGATGCGCCGCTGCGCGCGCCCGGCCCGCACCTTTTGCACCTGCATCAGCACAATGGCCGCCGCGAGCAGGAAAAAGATCAATCCGCTAATGGGCCGGGTCACGAACACGGTCACATCCATGTTGTTGGCAATCAGGGCATTCCGGAAGTTCTTTTCTAGAATGGGGCCAAGCACGATGCCCAGGACGACTGCGGCCACAGGAAAGCCGTTGGTCATCATCATGAACCCGATGAAGCCGAACACGCCCAGAAGCAGGATGTCGAATGTCGAATAGCTGACCGCATAGGCTGCGGTTGCGGCAACGACGACGACGATTGGGACGATCAGGTGGTAGGGAACTTTCAGGATCTTGGCGGCAAGGCGGCGCAACGGCAGGAATGTTGCCACCATGGCCACATTTGCCAGCATCAGCATCAGGACGATCGCAACGAACAGGCCCGAATGATCCCGCAGAAAGAAGGGTCCGGGTTCGACCCCCTGGATCATCATGGCACCGATCAGGATGGCCGTGACCGGATCGCCCGGAATTCCCAATGTGAGCAATGGGATCATTGCGCCACCGATCACCGCGTTGTTCGACGCCTCACAGGCGATCAGCCCCTTGACCTCGCCCTTGCCGAATTGGTCGCCGGGCTTTTTGCCGCGCACGGCTTCCCCATAGGCGATCCAGGACGCGATGGCGGGTCCGGTTCCGGGCAAAAGGCCGATGAAGGTTCCCATGATGGCCGATTTCAGCGCGATCCAGCGATGCTTTATATGCATCGCGATAATTGGCAGGATGGCTCCGCCGCTGTCCACCGGCAACGCTTCGACAGCCTTCGTATCGCGACGGGACTGAACAAGCATCTCAGAGATCGCAAACAATCCGATCAGCGCCGGAATGATGGCGATGCCCCCCAAAAGTTCGGGCAGGCCAAAGGTAAAGCGCGGCACACCTGATGTGCCGTCGATTCCGACAGTCGAAACAAGGATGCCGAAGAACGCGGCGGCAAGCCCTTTGACCAGCGATCCTTGCGAAATGCCAGCGACGCAAAGGATGCCCACCACGGCAAGCGCGAAATATTCGACGGACGTGAAGGTAAGGGCGAGTTTGGCCATCAAGGGAGCAACGGTTAGCAGCAGCAGCACCGAGATGCCGACGCCGATGAACGAAGAGATGACGGCAATCGTCAACGCCTCATTCGCGCGCCCTGCGCGCGCCATCGGATAGCCTTCGAGCGTGGTCGCCGCGTTGCCGGGCGTTCCGGGGGTGTTGATCAGAATGGCCGGGATCGAGCCCGAGAAGTATCCCGAGACATAGACCGCCAGCAGCAGGGCAAGCGAAGCGTGGATCCCCATGCTGTAGGTGATCGGCAGGATCAGCGCGATGGCCGCAGGGGCCGTCAGCCCCGGTGTGGCGCCAAAGACCAACCCAACCAGAGACCCGAACACGATCAGCACGTAGATCCACGGATCGCTCAGAATGGCGAAACCCTCAGACAACGAGGCAAAGGTGATTACATCCATGTCGGCAAAAACACCTTGAAGAGTTCAACGAAAAAGCCCCAGACCCCGAGCATGGTCAGCACCGGCGTGATCAGCAGTTGACGCCAGCTGCGGCACCCCATCAGCGCCATGCAGGCCGGAACAAAGACCAGGATCAGCAGGCGGAAATCGACATGTTCAAAGGCCAGAAAGAACGCCATGAACAAAAGAAAGATGCTGAACTGGCGGCTGTCGAACGGCAGGGAGATGGCCTTTTGCGCCACGAACAGTCCCTTGATCGCAAGGAACGCACCGCACAAGACGATCCCGATGGTGCAGATCAGCGGCACGGTGTTGGGTGGCAGGGTCCGCTGTTGCGGCCCCTGCGCGATGTTGGTCGCGACGATGCTCGCCGCGACGCCGAGTGCAACGAGGACCAGACCGATGACGACATCCTCGCGGGCGAGGACGGATCTGGCCATTGCGGTCATTCCCGCGCCATTCCAAGCGCTTCCAACACAACAGCAAGGCTGTCTGCCTCTGCCTTGATCTGGGCCGTGAACTCTTCGGGATTCTGAAAGGCCGGCGTCATATGAAAGGTGGAAAGCAGTTCGGCAGATTCAGGCGAAGTCAGGATCTTTTCGATCTCGACCGAAAGCCTGTCCACCGCCTCGGCCGGGGTTCCCGCTGGCGCGACAAAGCCGAACCATACGGGGCGATCAAACGGATGGCCCTGTTCGGCAAAGGTCGGGCTATCTGCAAGGCGTTCCCACCGCTCGGTTGCTGCGACACCTATCACCTTGATCGGTTGCGCCGGGTCACCGATCATTCCGGCGATATTGGAGCCGACGACCGAGGCCATCTGCACTTCGCCCGACAACACCTTGATGATCGCCTCACCAGCACTGTCGGCGGTCACGTGCTGGGCCTGAACGCCCTTTTGGTTGAAGAACGTTTCGGCCCCCAGAAATGGTCCCGATCCGACACCCGGGCTGGACCAGACCAGATTGCCGTCAGCCATCTTTGCCAACAGGTCATCAATGGTGTTGATCTCACTCGATTCGGCCACGATGAAGGTCATCGGCGCTTCGACGGCCCGCGCGACGGCCTGCATGCTGTCGATGGTGTAGCCGGACTCGGTCATCAACGGCCGGGCGGACAGCGAGCTGTCGGACCCCACGACAATTGTATAGCCGTCTGCAGCCGCGCCCATAGCGGCGGCAACACCGACCGCCCCGCCTGCGCCTGGCTGATTGGTCACCACCACCGGAACGCCAAGCGCCTTTGAAAGCGGATCGGCAACCATTCGGCCGATCGCATCAGTTGCACCGCCTTGGCCATACGGGATGATCATGCGAACCGGCTTGACCGGGTATTCCGCCAGAGCGGCACTTGCGACGGTCAGACCCGCGACAAGCACGGCAGATGCACGAAAGACATTCCTCAGAGACATCGTTTTTCCTCCCAGATTTCTGAAACAGTCCGACACAACGCCCGGATATGCGATCCCAAATTGCCTTTGTGTCAGGCAACCTCCCTTGGGACAAACGTCGACCACCCCGTTAAAGACCAACAAATAACAATAGTAAATTACATAATTTGACAGTTATGATATCTTAAATGTATCAATCCTTCTGTCACAACTTTGGGTGGCGGCTTTTCGAGGAAGACGCAGATGGAACTTAGGCACTTGCGCTATTTTGTGGCCGTCGCGGAAGAGGAGCACATCACCCGTGCGGCCGCGCGCCTGTCGATCCAGCAGCCGCCGCTGAGCCAGCAGATCAAGATGCTGGAGCAGGAAATCGGGGTGGAGTTGTTTGATCGCAGCCCGCGCAAGATTCGGCTCAACAGTGCGGGCAAGGTGTTTCTGAGCGATGCGCGCCGCATTCTGGCGGCGGTTCACGAATCTGTTCAGCGGGTGCGGCAGTTCGAACTTGGCCGCGAAGGCGCACTGCTGATCGGCATGACCAGTTCTGCGATGATGCACCCGATGGCCGTGCGGATCCTCGAACGGTTCCGCGCCAGCTATCCCCTGTTTTCGCTGCAGATCGAGGAAGGCGCAAACCATGAAATGATGCGGCAGGTCGAGGAAGAGCGGCTCGACTTTGCGTTTGTCCGCACTGACGTGCAGCGCTATCCCACCCTGACCCGCACCACCCTGGCGGACGAGAAGATGATCGTCGCCCTGCCCGGGCGCCATCCGCTGGCCACGGATCTGGAAACGCCATTGCGCCTTGATGATCTGCGCCCGCTTGATCTGCTGATCTATCGCCACATCGGCGGTGCTGGCATTTGTGAGACGCTGCTTGATGTCATGAACGCCCGGGGGTTCCACCCGCGTATCGTGCACGAAACCGAACGGATGATGTCAGCGATCAACATGGTCGCCGCCGGGTTTGGCGTGGTGGTGGTGCCAAGATCGCTCCGGGCGTTCAACGTGCCTAACGTGGTTTACCGCGATCTGGACGACGCAGACGGATTTACCGTGCCGCTGAACGTGGCCTTTCGGAATCAGGCGCTCACTGAATCCATGCGCCGCTTTCTTGCGCATTGCGTGTCAGAAGCGGCAAAGGGCTGACAGGACGGAAAGGCGCTATCTGACCGCGCTGTAGCGCATGCCGAAGGCATCAAACGCCCGGGCGCGTCCGGCAGTGAACCAATCATGGCGCATCATGCGCTGTCGCCATTCGGTGTTGCGCGCCCGGTCCCGCTCGGGCGAGGTCAGGGCCGCGTCTGACGACAGGTAGTGAATTGCCAGGCGGGTGTAGGGCACGGGTTCTGATACTGGCAGCTTGAACCGGCGCACCGCCTGCCACTGCGGGCAGTGCAGCAGCAGCGGCACGTGATCGTCGGTCATCCATGCATCAAATTCCGCGCAATCCTCTTCCGGCACGTTGAACAGCGCGGCAAAGATGACGGGTGCCACGATGGCGGTTTCAACATCGCCGTGCCGACCGATCTCCGCACCGATGAACCGGGTGAAATTCGACACGTTCTTAAGCATCCAGTTGGTTTCTGCACTGGGCTGGGTTTTGACCACATCGTATTCCGGTGTCTTCAGCGCGGCCACCGAGTCCAGATCATAGACCACCAGGTAATCATTTTCACCGCGTGCCTTGTAGCGTTGAACGCCCTGCCAGCCATTCAGCACCATGCGCACCGGGATATGGTCTTCGTGATACCAGGTGTTGAAACGGTCTTCCCACTCCGCGCCGGGGCGCATTTCCGAAAAAAGCACCGTTGTGCCGATCTTGTCCAAGACGGTCATGCGGTCAGTCCTGTGGCTGCGTGGAAATGGGCGAGGGCGGCTTCGGCCACGATGAGATCTTCATGTGCGGTGCCGGAACTGATGCCGATGCCACCAATGATCTGACCATCGACCGAGACGGGCAAACCGCCACCGATGATGCTGAAATGCCCACCATTCGTCATATGGATGCCGAAGGTTGGTTTGCCCGGCTGGCACAGGTCGTTGTAAATATGGGTGCCCTTGCGTGCGGTGGCACCGGTGAAGGCCTTGTCGATGGCGGTCGCAATCGAGCTGATCTTGGCACCATCCATCCGCATGAAATCCACCAGATGCCCGGACTCGTCACAGACGGCGATACACATAGGGATACCCATTTCCACCGATTTCTGGCGCGCGCCGTCCACCAGCACCAGCGCCTCGGCATGTGAAATCCTGTTGATCGTCAGCATCATGTGTTCCTGTTCTTGATTTTCGGAAGGTCCATCCCGTCGAGACAGGATTTTAGGCTGTCCAGCGCCGCACCCGTCACCGGCTCATACGGTGGATAGGGGTGGCCCATATCGATCCCCAGATGAGTCATCGCGGCCTTCATCACGCCCGCAAGGCCAAACGGCATCCACTTTGCCGGGAACAGCGTGAACTGGCGTTGCAGGCGCGCGGCCTCGGCATGGTCGCCCGCGACAAAGGCCGCAGCGATCTTTTTCGCGATAAATGCGGCTGGTGCGGGCAGGGTCACCCCCGATCCGCCCAGCATCAGGCTGGGCAAATACATCTGCATCGTGGTGAAGTAATGCGCGTGCCCGCCGTGTTCGATTTCTTCGATCAGGCGCGACACGCGCGACATGTCGCGCGAGCTTTCCTTGACCCAGGCAATCCGGTCGATCTTTGCCAACTCGATCGTGTCAGGCACCGAGACATCAGACCCAGGACCTGCGTTGAGGTAGAGCATCATCGGCAGCGCGGTTTCGTTCAGGATAGCCTGATAATACCCCATCAACTCGCTGGTCTTTATCGGGCCGCCAGTGGGGCGCATCGGTGCCAGAAGCTGATGGCCCGTTGCCCCCGCGGCCGCAGAAAACTCTGCCAATTCGATGGCGATGCGGAACGATGGATGCGAGATGCCCACCACCACCGGCTTTCGGCCCGCGACGAAGTCTATTGTTTTGGCAATCAGTTCCTTGCGCGCCGCGAGATCGAGGAACTGGTATTCCTGCGCCTCGACCCCTGCGGCGATCACCATGGATGCGTCGCAATCTTCGACAACATAGTCGATGGCCCGTGCAAGCGCATCGTAATCCACCTTCAGATCGGCGGTGAAGGGGGTCAGCGGCGGGACGATGGATCCCGGCAGTCGGAGTGGTGCGTGGTCTGACATCTTAGGGTGCGACCTTTGCAAGCTGATCCTGGTGAAAGCCCGCAACCCGTTTGTAGCTGGCCGAAATTTCAGCCATTTCCTCGGCCGAGATCACGTCATGGATATGGTTGAACGGTTGCCCCCCGGTGCGCTCATGCGCCTCTCGCAGGATCGCGTCCGGTGGGTTCTTGCGGTTCATCAGCACGACTTTGCTGGTCTTTTCGACGCGCTCCACGTCATAGCTTTGCAGAGCCGATGGCGTCATGCCCATCTCACCCAACCGCTCGGCCAGAACCCGCCCGTCGATGATCGACTGCCCTGCGCCGTTGGACCCGCGCGGGTACATCGGATGCGCGGCGTCGCCCAGCAGGGTCACACGGCCAAAGGTCCATGTCGCCACCGGATCGCGGTCCACCATCGGAAAGGCGAGCGGCTTCGGGGTCTTTTGCAACAGATCCGGCACATTGAGCCAGTCAAAATGCCAATCCTTGTAGGGCTCGAAGAAATCTTCCAGCTTGGCGACCGTGTTCCAGTCATAGCTCTCGGGCTTGGGCCGCTCTTGCGTCGCCACCCAGTTCATCAACTGTGTGCCCTTCCCGTCGATGTTGTTGCGGATCGGGTAGACCATGATCTTGCCCACATCCATCCATCCCGCTCGGATCGTATTGGCACCGCTGAGGAAGGGCTTGTAGGGCAACACCCCGCGCCAGATCATCAGGCCGGAATAGACCGGGTCACCTTCGTCAGGGTAGAATTGCTTGCGCACCACGGATTTGATACCGTCCGCGCCGACAGCGATCGCACCTGTGACAGGTGGAAGTGCCGCGCCGGACGGATCGATGAAATGCACTGTGACCAACGCTTCGTCCTGTTCAACCCCGGCGCAGCGATACCCTGTCTTGACCGCATCCGGCCCCAAACGTTCCAGCACGGCCTTGAGCAAGACCTGCTGTAGGTCGCCGCGATGGATCGAAAACTGCGGGAACTCATAGCCAGCGTCCAGGCCTGCCGGTTCGGTGTAAATGTGCTGGCCCCACTTATTGAAATAGGACGCATCCTTGGTACGGATTCCTACCTCATCCAACGCAGGCAAAAGGCCGAGCGCCGCCAGATCTCGTACTCCATGCGGAAGAATGTTGATCCCTGCGCCGACTGTACCGATTTCGGAAACAGCTTCGAAAATCCTGCACGGTATGCCCTTCGCATGGAGGTGAAGTGCAAATGCAAGGCCCCCGATCCCGCCGCCGATGATGATCACATCATCCCGCTTTGTCTCTGTTGTCATTGAAGCCTCCCACACGGGCTTTGCCCGCAAAACTTATCGGTAGGATTATGATACTGAGTGCAGATGTAAAATATTAAATTTATCGTATTTCATATGTAAAATGTATGAATGGGTCGGGAATTGAACAAATAAGGAAGGCGAAGATTCCGCTGAACGAAGCGCACGGGCGTTGTCTGCCGAATGCGGTTCATATCGAGACGGTGTCGAACTACGTTCCAAGGTACACATATTGCGCACGGCCCCGTCACTATCGGCTCAGAAATCGCATGTATCAAAGGACCAACAAGATCGCCAGATCGGTATGAACTGGCGTCTTTCTCTCGCTCTCACCCTTCCTGTTTAGCTGCTACCCCGATCTGGTCGGGAAGGCAGGCAGTATCTTGGATGACTGCTGCCCGAGGCCAGTGATGCCCAGTGTCACGACTTCGCCCCCTTTCAGAAATCGCGGCGGCTTTTGCCCCATGCCGACGCCCGGCGGTGTTCCGGTGGAAATCACGTCACCCGGCTGGAGACTCATGAACTGGCTGCAATAGGCAATCAACTTCGGAATCTTGAAGATGAGGGTTGCGGTATTGCCCGATTGCATCCGCTCGCCATCGACATCCAGCCACATCCCAAGGTGGTTCACATCGTCCAATTCGTCTGGGGTGACCAGCCATGGACCGGTGGGGCCAAAGGTGTCACAGCCCTTGCCCTTGTCCCATGTGCCCGAGCGATCGAGCTGGAATTCACGCTCGGATACGTCGTTTATCACGCAGAATCCTGCGACGTGATCCATGGCATCGGCTTCCTCGATATAGACGCCGGGCTTGCCGATAACGACGCCAAGTTCAACTTCCCAATCGGTCCTGACCGAATTGCGGGGAATCTGGATCGGATCATCTGGTCCACAGATCGCTGATGTCCATTTGTTGAAGATGATCGGTTCCGGCGGAATGGGCATCCCGGCTTCTTTGGCGTGATCGGCATAGTTCAGCCCGATGCAGATGAATTTGCCGATGTTGCCCACACAGGGCCCCAGCCGCAAATCTTGCTGCGGAATACCTTCGACAAGCGGGAGCGATGCGACGTCAAGGTTGCGCAATGCATCAATACTCTCTGGCAACAGCCTCTGTCCGGAGATGTCGGGTACAATGCCAGACAGATCGCGGACCCGTCCTTCGGCATCAAGAAGCCCCGGGTTTTCCGCGCCGGGTGCGCCATAGCGAAGCAGTTTCATCTCAGTTTCCCATCATTGTAGAAATGTCGTGCGGCCACGAAGGCCTGGATTTTGCGATGCCCTGCGCGCCACCTGCCCGCCCGGTCGCGAAGTGCGGGAAATTTGAACGGATATCAGGCGGCCTGACTGGGTTTGATCCCGGAAATGGCTTGAATCAGGTTGTCTTCGGTCACTTCGTCCGAAGTGAAGGTGCGCATGATACGGCCCGCATACATGGCAACGATCCTGTCTGACACATGCAAAACCTCGGGCATTTCGGAACTGATGACCATCACCGCATAACCTTGCGCCGCAAGTTCACGCAGCAGTTTGTGGATCTCGGATTTGCTGCCCACGTCGATGCCCCGCGTGGGTTCGTCCACGATCAGCACCTTCGGGTGCATGGACAGCCATTTACCGATCACGATCTTCTGCTGGTTGCCTCCTGACAGATTACCTGCCCGCGCCTTCCAACTTGGTGTCCGGATATCAAGGCGGTCACGATACTTATCAAAGATCGCGGTTTCCGCGCTTTGGGCGATAAATGGTCCGGCCTTGAGATTGTCCACTTGTGGTAGGGTCATGTTGTCGCGGCAATTCATGCCCAGGATCAGGCCCTGTCCCTTGCGGTCTTCGGGCACAAGGCTGATGCCGCGCGAAATCGCATCGTTGGGTGAACCGATCCGCACCTCCTTGCCGTCCAGCAGGATCTGCCCGGCAGAAGGGGTCCGCAGGCCGAACAGCGTCTCGGCAATCTCGGTCCGGCCAGCGCCGATCAGCCCGTAAAAGCCGAGGACTTCGCCGCGGCGCACCGTGAAGCTCACGTCGTGGAACAGCTTTCCGCAGCTGAGATTGCGCACTTCCAGCGCCACATCACCCAGATCATGATGCACTGGGTTGCGGCTGAGGTCGAGTTGGCGGCCGATCATCATCTGTGTGACGGCTTCTTCATTCGTTTCGTTCGTGGCGACCGTGCCCTGATAGTGTCCATCACGCAGAACCGAGATGCGGTCAGTGATCTTGAAAATCTCTTCCATGCGGTGCGAGATGTAGATGATCCCGACGCCTTCTGCCTTCAAATCGGCAATCACATCGAACAGGACCACCTTTTCCGCGTCTGTCAGGGATGCCGTCGGTTCATCAAAGATCACCGCCTTTTCGTCGACAGTCAGGGCGCGTGCGATTTCGACCAT
>JBKBWK010000052.1:0-17528 GCA_046313895.1 Paracoccaceae bacterium | reverse complement strand
ATCAGATACCACAGCGCCAGCGCCTTGCGGTCGAGCGACGGGCAGCCCAGCACGATCTGTCGCAGGAGGTCGTCTGACATGCTGAGGAACCGGGCACGATCTGGCCCCAGCCCAGGCCAGCGTTCCACCGTCATCAGCAGATCATCCGCAGCGCGGGACTTGCGGGCGTCCACCATGCGACCGATCAGGAAATCCGTGACCACGGCCTCCCCGCCCAAGTCGCGCCGCACCTTGGCGCTGATGAGGCAGGCGGCGGTGATCGCCGTTGTCTGAATGTCAGCCAAGCCGATATCCTCGGCGGCGATGGCGTTCAAACGGCGGAAAAGGTGTTCCCTTTTGACCTCCAGCAAAAAAACGTCCGGCTTGACGTGCAGCATACAGGTTGCCCCGGCGGATGGCTTTCTGGAGAAGCGAGCTTGCGACCCACTCTGTGCTGATGAAGGGCGCGGGTCTTCCCCCCAAGTCGTGGGCGGCGATTTCCTGCGCGGCGATGGTCTGAAAGCGGGAAAGGTCTGTCTTGTCTGTCATCTTCGATCCTCCTTGATCGCGGAGGGGGTCGAAAACGTCTGACCTCCTATAGCGTAGCCTTTGGCACCACCAAGAGAAGGGAAAACGACCAGTCACGCCCTAAATGTCGATTGCAATTGATTACAATCCGCTACCTGTAGTGCTCTCGGCTATTCACAGGGAAACTTTGCATATCCCCCCGCAAAATCTGCCCGGATTGGAACGCTAGACGTTCCAAAATTGCCCTGTCAGCACAGGGACTTTGCTGGTTTTCGGATTGTCGCTGATTTTGTCTCCGCGACACAGGCGCGGAAGTCTATTTCCAAAAGCTGACCTCCGTCAATTTGAGATCAATCATCACCTTTGGCCACGCCTGCCAGGCCACATCCGGCATCCACCAGCCGCTTTTCTGCTCGGCCAGATACTTGCGATAGGCGGCACGCTTGGCCACGGGTAACAGCTTGAGCGTTGGGTCAAGGCCGCGCTGCGCCACGGCGCCGCAGAACAGGGTCCAGACGTAATACTTGGTCTCAGAGGCGGGCGAGGTGGCGGGTATGGCCACGAACTTGACATGCGAGAAGGTTTTTGCGAGCTTGCCCAACTCGTGAAGCCGCAGGTTCAGCCCGGATTTCTTGCGCTCGATCCTTGTGCATGGCCCCGCCTTGTCGGGTTGGCCCGCCTTCTAGCGCTTGGCGGCGCGATCATAGATCACGGTCTGGTTGCTCTTCGACTTGCCGAAATACAGCGTCTCGACCTTTTGGCCCGATTTGAACACCGTCATCGTCTGGGCCTGATCGGGCAGCACCTGCACCGCATTAAAGGGGATACCTTCAAGGTCGATTGAGACCTCGATCTGCGTCGCCGCGCCTGACCACTGGGATCAAGTCCTTGGGCACCGCCATGCGGAAATAGAACACCCCGCCGCGCCGCACCAACCGTGGAGTTCCGCCCATCGCGCAAACCTCGACTGTACCAGCGAACTGTACCAGTTGAAGATTTCCGGCTTTCGGGTTTTGGGAAAAGCTATGCTTACCAGTTGGTTACATGGTAAAATGGCGGAGAGACAGGGATTCGAACCCTGGGTCGGCGCAAACCGACAACGGTTTTCGAGACCGCCGCATTCGACCACTCTGCCACCTCTCCGCGGTAGGGATCGTGGGCGGGATTTAGCCGGGTCGGACGATGCTTGCAAGCCCTCAATCACTGAAATTCAGTCGGCGGTTCCTTGCTGTTCACGCGGGAGTGCTCTTGCCTGACTTGGCAAGCATCGCTGAAACACTTACCTCTGGTTCTGATCCCAAATTCTTTTCATCACAGGCCCGCCATGCCCCATCCAATTGCCTTGTCCGCCTTCGGTCTTTGCCTTGTGTTTGGCGTTGGGATTGCCACAGTTCCTGTTGGCACGGCTCCGGCCCGCGCAGACATGGTGACAGGGCAGATCCAGCCAACTGTGAACGCGGCGCGGATTGCCAGACTGACCGACACCATGTTGATGGATGAAATCATCGCCGTGATGCGCGACGAGGGTATCGAATATGGCCGGACACTGTCGTCCGAGATGTTCGCTGACAAGGGTGGGGCGCAATGGGACGCGATCGTTGCGCTGATTTACGACGCCGACACGATGCGCCAGCGTCTGGATGAAGCGTTGGCGCAGGCTTTGTCTGCGGCGGGCGGCGACCTCGACGCGATCGAGGCGTTCTTTGGATCGCCTCAGGGCCAAGAGATTCTGCGGCTTGAGATTGAAGCTCGGCGCGCCCTGCTGGACAACGATGTTGAAGAGGCCGCCAAGCTGTCGTGGGAGGACTTGCAGACAGACGGCGGGCCGCGAATGGAACGGCTGAAGCGCTTTGCCGAAGTCAATGACCTGATCGAGTCCAATGTGATGGGGGCAATGAACGCCAACCTTGCCTTCTACAAGGGGCTGTCAGAGAGCGGCGCCTTTCCCGAAGAAATGACCGAGGACCAGATGTTGAGCGATGTTTGGGGTCAGGAACCGGACGTAAGGGCCGAGACAACGGACTGGCTGTTTCCGTTCCTGTCCATGGCTTATCAACCCTTGTCGGATGACAAACTGGACGGCTACATCGCTTTTTCTGAAACGCCAGCGGGTCAGACCATGAACGCCGCCCTTTTTGCCGCATTTGACGCAGTATTCGCTAAGATTTCATACGATCTGGGCCGCGCGGCGGCAAAGCAGATGCAGGGTGAGGATATCTGAAGTCTTCGCCGTTTCGGGGCGACGTCGGCGCGGCTTGGTTCATGCTTTTGATGCAGGATTTGGTGCCGACGCGACCCTTGACTTCATAGACGATTCCCCTGATAAGCGCGACTTCCGGCAAAGATGCGAATCTTGGCCGGGTTCTTATTTGCAATGACGCCCTTTGCGGGGCGCGCTGTCCGAAGGCGGGGCTTGCCCCATCAACACCCTGAGCAGGGGGCCGCAGGACGCGGGTTAGAAAAAGGAAAGACCCATGTTCGCGGTCCTCAAGACCGGTGGAAAGCAGTACAAGGTGCAGGCGGGTGACGTTCTGCGCATTGAAAAGCTGGCCGCCAATGCTGGTGACAAGATCCAGTTCAATGAAATTCTGATGGTCGGTGGCGATACCGTTACCGTTGGTGCGCCTTTGGTTGCTGGTGCTGCGGTTCAGGCCGAAGTGATCGATCAGATCAAGGGTGACAAGACCATCCACTATGTGAAGCGTCGCCGGAAACATTCGTCGCAGCGCACCAAGGGCCATCGCCAACACCTGACGCTGGTTCGTGTGACCGACGTTCTGGCCTCTGGCGCCGACAAGTCCGGCGTGGCAAGCGCCACTGGCACCGCTGATGCGCGTCGTGCTGCCCACAATGCTGCGGCTGCTCCGGCAGTCGAAGCGCCCGCCAAGCCGAAGCGTGCCAAAAAGGCCGCTGAAGCCGTTGCTGAATAAGGAGTAATCCCCATGGCACACAAGAAAGCAGGCGGCTCATCCCGCAACGGTCGCGACTCTGCTGGTCGCCGTCTGGGCGTAAAGCTGTTCGGTGGCCAACACGCCATTCCGGGCAACATCATCGTGCGTCAACGCGGAACCACTTGGTTTCCGGGTGACGGCGTAGGAATGGGCGTTGACCACACGCTGTTCGCAACTGTCGAAGGCAAGGTGACTTTCAAGAAAGGTATGAAGGGTCGCACTTTCATTTCCATTCTCCCTGTCGCGGAGGCAGCCGAGTAAGCCGAACCTTTACAATTGGCTTGTAAAAAGGGGGATCGGCCGAAAGGCCGGTCCCTTTTGGCGTTTCGCTATCACAGCAGCGATTTGTCCGAGGAAGTTCACGCTTCTGCCATCATCCCTTGGCAGGGTCTTTGCAATGTCCCATGTCACTTATGGGATGAGGCCGTGGTAGGGGATCTTTTTACGGGGCCAGTCTGGCCCTGAATGCGCTTCGAAGGAGGGAGGCCATGACTTTGGACGTTATCGCTGCAACGGCGGCCCAGCCTGTGATCGATGCAGGGCGGTTCATTCTGCGCCCGGTACGCAAATCTGATGCGGGGTTGTTCGCGCTTTATGCAGGTGACCGTCGGGTTGCGGAAGCCACCCATTCCATCCCGCATCCCTTGCCTCCCGGCGCGGCCGATGCCTTTGTCACCCGCGCCATGAAGCGTCCGGCGGATGAGGATATCTGGGTGATGGATGGCACGGCGTCCGATTTGCCCGAAGTGCTGGGGGTGATCAGTCTGAAACGCATGGATGTCGCAAAATACAATCGCGACCAGTCGGAAGTTGGCTATTGGGTTGCTCCCGCGTTCTGGAATCTGGGAATTGCCTCTGCGGCTGTGCAAGCCCTCGTCTCTGCGAACCCGCAAGCCAACCGCACCATGTTTGCCGAGGTGTTTCAGGACAACCCCGGATCGGCGCGTGTGCTGACCAATGCAGGCTTTCGCTATCTCGGGGATGCCGAAACCTTCAGTGTGGCACGCCATGCCCGGGTTCCGACTTGGACGTATATCTGCAAATTGGCGTGACGCTATGGGACAGGCGACAGGCATCTGGCTTCAGACGGCGCGGCTAAGGCTGCGACCACTGACCTTGCTGGATGAGGCGGGTGTGCTTGAGGGGCTGAACGATCCGGAAATTGCAAGCTGGCTTGCAACGACGCCATACCCCTACCTGTCGCAAGACTTTGGGGCCTATGTCGCCACAGCACCAGAGGGGGAGACCTTTGCAATCCACGATGGCGAAGGTTTTTCCGGGCTTATCGGTGGCGGCACCGAGCTTGGATTTTGGGTGGCTCGTCGCGCGCAAGGCCGTGGTTACGCCACAGAAGCGGCGATCGGTCTGCTGACGGCTGTGTTCGAATTTTACAGAGGACCCGTTTCGTCTGGCTACTTTGTTGGAAATACTTCGTCTGCCACTGTTTTGAAAAAATTGGGGTTTCAGGAAGTTGGGCGTGGTGCGAAATATTGTCGATCCCTTGAACAAGTGATGGACCATGTTGATATGGTGATATCGCGTCAAAGATTTCTGTCACTACACGCCGGACATTCGGCCGCTTGCGACCGGTGAGTCCTCAAACCGATGGCGTCCTTGGTCGGTACAAACCGTGCTGGCAAGCATACGTCAGGTCCGCGCGTGCTTGAGGTGTGGCTGTCATTCCTGTATCGCACGTTCAAGCGCACGCCGCATCCTGATGTTTTTTGCGAAAGCCTGATCCCATGAAGTTCCTCGACCTCGCCAAAGTTTATATCCGCTCGGGTGGCGGTGGGGGTGGCTGCGTGTCGTTCCGGCGCGAAAAGTTCATCGAATTCGGTGGCCCGGACGGCGGCGACGGCGGCAATGGCGGTTCAGTCTGGGTCGAGGCCGTGGACGGATTGAACACACTGATCGACTTTCGCTATCAGCAGCATTTCTTCGCCAAATCCGGACAGCCGGGTATGGGCAGCCAGCGCACGGGAAAGACGGGTGACGACATTGTCCTGCGCGTGCCCGTGGGCACCGAAATTCTGGATGAGGATGAAGAAACCGTCATCGCCGACCTGACCGAAGTCGGCCAGAAGGTCATTTTGGCGCAAGGCGGCAATGGCGGCTGGGGCAACCTGCGGTTCAAATCGTCCACCAACCGCTCGCCCGCCCGTGCCAATCCGGGCCAGGAAGGCGTCGAGCGGACAATCTGGCTGCGGCTGAAACTGATCGCGGATGCCGGTTTGGTCGGCTTGCCGAATGCCGGAAAATCCACCTTTCTGGCCGCCGTATCGAATGCGCGCCCCAAGATCGCGGATTACCCCTTTACCACGCTGATTCCCAACCTTGGGGTGGTTG
Organism: Paracoccaceae bacterium; assembly: GCA_046313895.1. Classification (GTDB taxonomy): domain Bacteria; phylum Pseudomonadota; class Alphaproteobacteria; order Rhodobacterales; family Rhodobacteraceae; genus Pseudotabrizicola. Next base: position 11,724 of record JBKBWK010000052.1, on the reverse strand, counting down.
GTGTGGATGGCGCGGAATTCGTCATGGCCGACATCCCAGGCCTGATTGAGGGCGCATCGGAAGGGCGGGGTCTTGGCATCCAGTTTCTTGCCCACGTTGAACGCTGCAAGGTGCTGCTGCATCTGGTCGATGGCACCTCGGCCACGATCACCAAGGATTATCGCACCATCGTCCACGAGCTTGAAGCCTATTCCGAAATTCTGGGCGACAAGCCCCGCATCCTTGCGCTGAACAAATGCGACGCGATGGATGCAAAACAGATTTCCGACCGCCGCCGCGCGTTGGAAAAGGCCAGCGGCGGGCCCGTGCATGTTATTTCCGGGGTGGCTGGCAAAGGATTGCAGGACGTTCTTCGCGCCATCTATCGCACGATTCAGGGCGAGGCTCCGGAAGAGGAAGCTGGCCCGTGGCAGCCCTGACGCGTATTCAAGCCCCCGATATCCGGGCTGCCAAGCGGCTTGTGGTCAAGATCGGTTCGGCCCTTTTGGTTGATCGCACCTCTGGTCTGAAGCAGGGATGGCTGTCGGCCTTGGCGATGGATGTGGCCGAGGCAAAGGTGCGCGGGACCGATGTTGTGCTGGTTTCGTCCGGTTCGATTGCACTGGGGCGCAAGGTCCTTGGGCTGGGCGGTGGTGTTTTGACGCTGGAACAATCCCAGGCGGCTGCAGCGGTGGGCCAGATCCGGCTTGCGCGGGCCTATGAAGAAGTGCTGGCCCCGCATGGCATCACCACGGCGCAAGTGCTTGTCACGCTGGAGGACACCGAGGATCGCCGCCGCTATCTGAACAGCCGCGCCACCATGGAAACGCTTCTGGGCTTTGGCGTTGTGCCGATCGTGAATGAAAATGACACGGTCGCCACCGACGAGATCCGCTTTGGTGACAACGACCGACTTGCCGCCCAGATCGCGGTGACGGTTGGTGCGGATCAGTTGTTGCTGTTGTCGGATGTGGATGGATTTTATTCGGCCAACCCGAAAGAAGATCCGACGGCCAAACGTTTTGATCTTATCGACCATATCACGCCCGAGATCGAGGCCATGGCGGGTGAGCCGATTTCGGGCCTGTCGAAGGGCGGTATGAAAACCAAGCTTCTGGCCGCCAAGACGGCGGTTGCAGGCGGCTGTGCCATGGCAATCATGGAAGGCAGCGCCCTGCGTCCGCTGACGGCTTTGGCCCAAGGTGCGAACCGGACGTGGTTTGTGGCGCAGGCCGACCCGCAACTGGCCCGCAAACGCTGGATCAATGCCATGAAGCCGCGGGGCGAACTGGTGCTGGACGCTGGTGCTGTGACCGCGTTGCGCGCCGGAAAGTCGCTGTTGCCCGCCGGCGTGATCCGCGTGACGGGAACATTCGGGCGCGGCGAGCCTGTGTCGATCCTGTCGCCGGACGGGGTGGTGCTGGGCAAGGGGCTGGTGCGCTATACTGCGGCCGAGGCAAAGGCGATTGCCGGGCATCGGTCGGGGGACATTGCGGGTCTTTTGGGCTATGAAGGCCGCGCGGCACTTGTCCACCGCGATGATATGGTGATCTGAGGATACGTCCTCGCATTTGTTTTGAACGGAAGAAAGGATTTGCGCGATGGATGGGCAGATCTCTGACCTGATGGCCGGACTGGGGGCTGCGGCGCGGACTGCGGCGGCCGAATTGGCATTTGCCGCGCCCGAGCAAAAGCAGGCGGCCCTGATCGCTGCGGCCGAGGCGGTGTGGTCGGACCGGCAGTCGATCATCAACGCGAACGCGCTTGATTTGGCTTACGGGGTCGAAAAGGGCCTGTCCGACGCGATGATGGACCGGTTGCGGCTGGATGAGGCGCGGGTCCGCGGCATAGTCGATGGTTTGCAGTCGGTCGCCGCACAGCGTGACCCGGTCGGCCGGGTGTTGGCGGAATGGGATATGCCGTCGGGGTTGAACATCCAAAGGGTCGCGACGCCCTTGGGCGTTGTCGGAGTGATCTATGAAAGTCGCCCGAATGTGACGGCCGATGCCGGCGCCTTGTGCCTGAAGGCGGGGAACGCCGTGATCTTGCGCGGTGGGTCCGAAAGTTTTCATTCCTCGACGGCGATCCATGCCTGCATGGTTCAGGGCTTGCGCGCGGCGGGTTTGCCCGAGGCTGCGATCCAACTGGTGCCGACACGGGATCGTCAAGTCGTGACCGATATGCTGCGCGCCGTTGCGTTCATTGACGTGATCGTGCCGCGCGGCGGCAAGGGCCTTGTCGGTCTGGTGCAGCGCGAGGCACGGGTGCCGGTGTTCGCGCATCTGGAGGGCATTTGCCATGTGTATGCCGACCGCGAGGCCGATCTGGAAAAGGCGCGGCGTGTGGTGCTGAACGCGAAAACCCGGCGCACAGGCATCTGTGGTGCGGCGGAATGTCTTCTGATCGACCGGGAATTCTATGCCCGGCACGGTGGGGTTCTGGTTGAGGACTTGCTGAAAGCAGGGGTCGAGGTCCGCACCGAGGGGGCGTTGCTTGGGGTTCCCGGAACGATTGAGGCCAAGCCGGATGATTTCGGGCGCGAGTTTCTGGACATGATCATTGCGGCGAAACTGGTCGATGGGGTGGACGGGGCGATTGACCATATCCGCCGCTATGGGTCGAGCCACACCGAAAGCATCCTGACCGAAAACGACTCCACGGCCGACCGGTTCTTCCAGCGGTTGGACAGCGCCATCCTGATGCGCAACGCATCGACCCAGTTTGCCGATGGGGGCGAATTCGGAATGGGCGCGGAAATCGGCATCGCCACAGGAAAAATGCACGCCCGTGGGCCGGTGGGGGCCGAGCAACTGTGCAGTTTCAAGTATCTGGTGCGCGGCGATGGCACCTGTCGGGCCTGACGCGCATCTAGTAGGACAGCCGCACGGATGTCTCGAGCACCTCGACCGTCAGCCGACGGTGTTGCCGGGTGATTTCATCGCGCAGCAAGGCAAAGTGCACCTGCCCAGGACCGATTTCGAGCGAAGCAGCTGGATTTGACAGAAGTTCCCACAGATCAGGGTCGATCCGCAATCGGCCTGCTTCGCCCTTGAGCGTCCAGCGGGTGTCGCCACGTTCGACCGCGATGGTGCCACCGTGGGGCATGGCGCTTTCCAGACATTGGATAGCCAGAAAGGCAAGTTTTACCTCGCGCCGTGCCATTTCGGTGGGGGAGGTCCAGTCAATCGTTAACCGCCCGCCGCGTGTCAGGTCACTCAGGATCCCCGCCACTTCGGCGCGGCCGATCTTTTGGTCGGCAGCGCCAGCAGCCCCGAAAGCCACCCGGAAAAACCGGATGCGGGCATTGGCGTTGGCCACACTGTCCACGATCAGGGCCAGTTCGGGGCTGCGGCCCATGCCGTCCATCATCAGCAATTCTACCCCATTGCCGATGGCCCCGATCGGACTGATAAGATCATGGCAGATGCGGGATCCAAGAAGGGCCGTCAGGTCTGGCTTGTCGGTCATTGGCGTTATCCTGATTGGCGCAGGGGAAGGGAACGAGACATGAACTCAGTGCTGGAACCGGGAATGCTGGTGCGCCACCCTAAACGCGCGGACTGGGGCATTGGGCAGGTGCAATCCAACATCGCGGGACGCATTACGGTGAATTTTGAACATGCGGGCAAGGTCGTGATAGATGGCCGCCGGATCGACCTTGTGCCGGTCTTTGGCGGATAGCCGACATTACACGCAGGCTTCGGGATGAATTCAACCATGAAGTGTTTCTCTGCCCAACGCGGTTGCCATGTCCGTGCTCTGCTTCTATCCCCACCATCGTTAACTGAGGGTTAAGGAAAGTCTTGTGACGGCAAAACAGGCAGAGGACCGGTACACAGTGCGTCTGGCGACAGGCGATGCCGACATCTCGTCGGCGCTCCGCCTGCGCTATCGGGTCTTTGTCGAAGAATTGGGTGCGGATGGCCCCGGCGTGGATCATCACAAGCGAACAGAGCGCGACGAATTCGATGCGGTCTTTGACCATCTTGTGCTGGTCGATACCGGGATCGATCCTTCGACGGGGGATCATGTCGTAGGTGTCTATCGACTGCTGCCGCAGGACCGGATGCCGCAGATCGGACGATTCTATTCGGAAAGCGAATTCGATCTGGCCCCACTCAAGCTGTCGCGGCGCAGACTTCTGGAACTTGGCCGGTCGTGCATTCACGTCGATCATCGGCGCGGGACCGGGATGTTTCATCTGTGGAACGGCCTCGCGCGCTACGTCATCGATCGCGATATCGACATCCTGTTCGGTGCCGCCAGTTTTCCGGGTACGGATTTGCAGGCCTTGTTGGCGCCATTGTCCTTGCTGCACCACGCACATCTTGCCCCGCCTTCCTTGCGCGTGCGGGCGCACGGGGCGGGAGCCGCGACGGTCGATCTTTTGCCCGAACATTTGCTGGACCGGCGCGCAGCGCTGGCCGCGACGCCGGCGTTGATCAGGGCGTATCTTCGGTTGGGCGGTTTTGTTGGCGAGGGCGTCTATGTTGACCGGGATTTCAACACGACGGATGTCTGTCTGGTCATGGACACCAACCGGATGAACACGAAACACAAGGATTTCTACATCCGGAAGGGTGTGACGGGATGACATGGCGCAGTTTGGAGATGGCCCCTGTGCATATCTCGCCGCTCGGGTGGCTGCGCATTGTGCTGCGCGGGACGGTGATGGTGGTCGTGATCTATGGCGGGTTGTCCGTCCTGTTGCTGACGCGGTCTGCAGAACGACCGCTGTTCGGCATGGTAAGGCCATGGACCCCGCACATCACCCGGATCGTCTGCCGCGCGTCGATGGCCATCATGGGGATCGCGTTGGTCGTCCGGGGCACGCCGATGGTCAACAAAGGGGCAATGGTGGCAAATCATGCATCCTGGCTGGATATCTTCGCGTTGAACGCCTGCACCACGATGTATTTCGTGGCCAAATCCGAGGTATCAAGTTGGGCAGCGATAGGGTGGCTGGCCCGCGCCACAGGGACGGTGTTCATTGCCCGCAAGGGAACCGAAGCCAAGCGGCAGCAGCAGCTGTTTGAAGACCGGCTGCGGGCTGATCATCGGTTGCTGTTCTTTCCCGAGGGCACATCTACCGACAGTCAGCGGGTTCTGCCTTTCAAATCATCGCTTTTCGCGGCATTCTTCACGCATGGGTTGGAACAGGTTATGCACATTCAACCGGTGACCGTGGTCTATCACGCACCGGACGGGGCTGATCCGCGGTTTTACGGCTGGTGGGGCGACATGACCTTTTCCGGCCACCTTCTCGCGGTCTTGTCCTTGGCGAGGCAGGGGCGTGTCGAGATCACTTTTCATGCTGATGTTCCTGTCGATGGCTTTGCCAACCGCAAGGATCTGGCTGACTACTGCCAGCGTGTGATTGCAGCGCGCCATCCCTATGCCGGACCGACCGACCGTTAAGGTCTTCAGCCCAAAGGTGCGAGCAGGTCTTTCAACGCCCGAACCGCATCATCCGCCCCCCAGATTTCCGGACCAATGCCGAAAAAGTCCGTCACCGGGCCAAAGCGTTCGATCAGGTCGATGGTCAGCGCGCCTTCGGCGATCACCGGAACTTCGATCATTTCTGACCACCATTCGAACAGATCGAAATCGACCTGTGTTCCTTGGCCCAAGGCGGAATCACCAATCGGGCCGAAAGACACATAGTCGGCTCCGGCCTCTCCGGCGCTGATCCCTTCGTGCCGGGTGACGCCGCAAAAGGCACCGACGATGGCATCGGACCCAAGGTCTTTTCGGGCTTTGCGCACGGTTCGCCCGCCGTCGGTCAGATGAACACCATCCAGCCCCAGGCGTTCCACCAGCAACAGGTGACTGTCGATCACCACCGCGACATCACGGGCATGCGCAACTTCGCGCAGCACGTCGCCGGCGCGCAAGAGATTGTCCTCTTCCTTGCTGGCAAGGGCGATCCGCAGGCAAGCAATGTCCATGGAGTCGAGCACCTGGGCCAGTCGGGCCGGGAATACATCAAGGTCAAAACTGGGCGGCGTGATCAGGGTGATCTGCGGACGGTCTTCAACGGCCATTTGGATCCTCGCAACGTTTACGCCGATCTAGCAGCCTTTTTCCGGCTTGACCATGTCTTGCCCGCGCGGGGCCGCTGGCGTAACAGGCGATGAAACACAGGGGCCCGCTGCGCATGATCGAACCTGCTTTCATCCTTGTCCGTCCACAAATGGGCGAGAACATAGGTGCCGCCGCCCGCGCGATGCTGAATTTCGGCCTGACCCGGATGCGGATCGTGGCGCCTCGTGATGGGTGGCCCAACCCCAAGGCCGTGGCGATGGCATCGGGTGCGGGTCGGGTGCTGGACCATGCCGGGCTGTTTCCCGATGTGGCGGCCGCGATCGGGGATTGCGACTTTGTCTTTGCCACCACCGCGCGTGGCCGTGAACTGGTGAAGCCCATCGTCACCCCAGAACGAGCGATGGAAATGGCCCGCGCCATGGCGGCAGAGGGCAAAAAGGTGGGCGTTCTGTTCGGACCGGAACGGGCGGGGCTGGAAAATGAAGATGTCGCACTGGCCAATGCCATCGTCACCGTCCCGGTCAACCCCGACTTTCCCAGCCTCAACCTTGGCCAATGTGCCCTGTTGATGGGGTATGAGTGGCGGCGGCAGACGGTGGAGGTCGCCCCCGAGGTCATGGAACTGGCGCGGACCGAATTTGCCAGCCGGGTCGATGTGGAAAAGCTGGCCGATCATTTCGAGGACCGGCTGGAGGCGGCGGGGTTTTTCTTTCCGCCGACCAAAGCCGAAGGCATGCGGCTGAACCTGCGCAACATGTGGTCCCGGCTGAACCTTACGCGGGCCGAGGTGCAGACCTTCCACGGCATGCTGCGCCAGATCGCATACAGGCTGCGCCAACAAGGCGAATGACGACCCGATAACCCATGTGCTCGGCACAGCGAAAGGGGCTTTGATGTTTGGCAACTGGCAGAAGGAAAAGGCCATCACGACGCTGATCGACGAGGCGCAGGCAATGGCGGAGCGGCTGGCCGGGGCCAAGCCGCATGCGGTGGAAATGCAGGCCGCCGCCGCGCAGTTCTGGGCCGTGGTGTATCAGGGTGAAGGGCAAGATCTGGCAGGCTTGATCGACTGGACCCCCGCCGAGGTGGCGCGCTTTGTCCGGTCCGCGCAAACCAAGATCGCCACGTTGCGCAAGTCCCGCGATTACACCAGCAGCGACGGACTGGCGGTCTGGTTGCACACTGCGCGGGCGGTGAGCGAGCCTCGGATAGCGCCCGCGGTTCGGGACATTTGGGCGTATCTGTCGGGCGCGGGCATGAACGTGGAGTCGATGCTGGCCGACCTGCTGCAAGATGCGGGGCTGTCGTCTGCCCTCACGCGTCAGGTGCCTAAAGGATTTGGCGGCGCGACGTGACGGGTGCAGATGCGTGATGGCCATGCGCGCGTCTGTGGGGCGGTTCACGGCCGGTCGTCCATTGGCTGCTCCGCGCGCAGCCCGCATTGCCGCAGCCCCTTGAAGGGGCGCAGGCGTCGGCCTAGTGTCCGGGCAAGGATAATATGAGGCGGACATGGCGGGGAAACGCAGCATCTTTGAAGAGGTGGGCAGCACGACCGTTGCCCCCAAGCCGCAAGGTGGGGTGATCGGTCAGCGCAGCATGGGCGCGCGTGGCGCGATCAGGGGTTGGCTGATTGTGCTGTTCCTGATGGTGATGGCGATGATCGTGGTGGGTGGCCTGACTCGGCTGACCGATTCCGGGTTGTCGATCACCGAGTGGCGTCCCGTTGCCGGTGCCTTGCCGCCGATGAACGATGTGCATTGGCTATCTGAATTCGAAAAATATCGGGCCAGCCCGCAATACCAGTTGATAAACAAGGGTATGGCGCTTGAGGACTTCAAATTCATCTATTGGTGGGAATGGGGGCATCGGCAGCTGGGGCGGGCGGTTGGCTTGGTCTGGGCTGTCGGCTTCCTGTTCTTCTGGGCGACAAAGCGGATACCGGCTGGCTGGACGGGGCGGCTTTTGGGGATTGGCGCGCTTGGGGGTCTTCAGGGTGCCATCGGTTGGTGGATGGTGTCGTCTGGCCTGACCGGCGCGATGACGTCCGTCGCGTCGTACCGCCTGGCCACGCATCTGGGTCTGGCCTTTGTGATCCTTGGGGTGATCGCGTGGTATGTATTCCTGCTTGGCCGGTCTGAGGCCGCCTTGTTGCAGGCGCGGCGTGCGCGCGAGGGCAAGCTGTTCGGGCTGTCCACCGGGCTGATGCATTTTGCCTTTCTGCAGATTGTGCTGGGGGCTTTGGTGGCCGGGATTGATGCGGGCCGCGCATTCCCGACATGGCCGGACATGAACGGCACGTTTTTCCCGGCGGATGCGTTTTATGTCCCAGACGGGCAGGGAGGCGCTTTGCCGGTCTGGCATGCCTTCTTTGAAAACCCCGGTCTGGTGCAGTTCATGCACCGGATGGCCGGCTATGCGCTGTTTGCCTTTGGGGTGGTGGTCTGGTTGCGGGGACGCAGATCGACGCATGCCAATACGCGGTTCGCGTTCAACATGGTGATGCTGATGATGCTGGCGCAGGTCGGGCTTGGCATCATGGCCGTCCTTACCGCTGCACAGTTGCATGTGGCGATCACCCATCAGTTGGGCGCAGTTTTCCTTTGGGTGCTGATCATTCGCGCCCGTCATTTGGCGCAATACCCGCTGGCCGGGTCAATTCGTGAGGGCACGGCATGAGTGCGAACAACACGGCTTACGCCGACCTGATGGCCTTTCAGCGCGAAACCGAGGCACTGGGGCAGGTGGCCGGGCGATTGGGCTGGGATCAGGAAACCATGATGCCGCGTGGCGCAGCCGAACAGCGGTCCGAGGAAATGTCGGCTATCGAAGGCGTGCTGCACGCGCGCCGCACCGATCCGCGCATCGCCGGATGGCTGGAGCAGGCCGACGCGACAGATGCGGTTGCGGCCGCCAATCTGCGGCATATCCGGCGGTCCTATGACCGGCAGACCAAAATTCCGGCAGCTTTGGCGCAGGACATTGCGCGCGTGACCAGTATGGCACAGGGCATCTGGGCCGAAGCGCGGGCGAAGGACGACGTGGCCGCATTTCTGCCAACCTTGGCCGAGGTGATCCGGCTGCGCCGCGAAGAAGCGGCGTGTCTTGCGCAGGGGGGCGATCTGTATGACGCCTTGATCGACGATTATGAACCGGGGGCGACGGCGCAAAGCCTTGGGGCGATGTTCGACAGGATGCGGCCGCGACTGGTGGCTTTGCGTGCCGCCATACTTGGTGCGGCCCATCAGCCGACAAAGCTGTCGGGCCATTTCGGTCAGGACGCCCAGCTGCGGATGGCGCGGGATCTGGCGACGGCCTTTGGCTATGACTGGTCGCGGGGGCGGCTGGATCTGGCGGTGCATCCGTTCAGTTCGGGGTCCGGCGATGACGCGCGGATCACGACACGGGTGGTGGAAAGCGATCCGTTCAACTGTTTTTACTCCACCATCCATGAGGTCGGCCACGCCTGCTATGAATTGGGCATCGACCCCGATTACCGGCTGACCCCGCTTGGATCGGGTGTCAGCATGGGCGTGCACGAAAGCCAAAGCCGGATTTACGAAAACCAGCTTGGCCGCAGCCGCGCCTTTACCGGCTGGATGTTTGCCCAGATGCAGGACCGGTTCGACGGGTTCGGCGTGACGGATGCGGATGGGTTCTATGCCTCGGTCAACCGGGTGCAGTCCGGGTATATCCGGACCGAGGCGGACGAGGTGCATTACAACCTGCATGTGATGATGCGGTTTGATCTGGAACGCGCGCTGATCCAGGGCGATCTGGCGGTGGCCGACCTTGAGGCGGCATGGAACGACCGGTTCAAGGCCGATTTCGGGGTGGCGGTGGACAAGCCAAGCCATGGCATGTTGCAAGACGTGCATTGGTCGGTCGGATTGTTCGGATATTTCCCGACCTATTCTTTGGGTAACGTCTATGCGGGCTGTCTGAACGTGGCCTTGCGCAAGGCGGTGCCGGATGTTGATGACCATCTGGCACGCGGGGATGCGCGCCCTGCAACCGCATGGTTGCGCGAGGCGTTGCAGCGGCACGGCGGGCTGTATGAACCGCGCGAGGTGGTGGCACGGGCCTGTGGTTTTGACCCCAGCGAGGGACCGCTTCTGGACTATCTGGAGACGAAGTTCCGGGCGATTTACCGGTTGTGACATCCACGCGGCGCGAGGAGGCGGCGGTCTGGGCTTTGGCCTTTGGTCAGACGTTGGGGTATGCCTGCTTTTTCTACATCTTCGCCGCCTTGGTGCTGGTGTGGCAACGTGATCTGCCATGGGGCAACGGGGTTTTGGCAACGGGGCCTCTGCTGGCCATCGGGGTGACTGCGGCGTTGTCGCCGCAAATCGGTCGCTGGGTGGATCGTGGCCATGCAGTGCGCCTTATGGGATTTGGCACGGTCTTCGGTGCGGCGTCTTTGGCGCTTTTGGCTGTGGCGTGGCATCCGGCCGTCTATCTGACGGCCTTTGTCGGGTTGGGTGCCGCGGCTTCGGCCACGTTGTACGAGGTGTGTTTCGCCTTGCTGATCCGGCGATTTGGCGATGCGGCACGCGGCCCGATCACCAAGGTGACGCTGGTGGCAGGGCTTGCATCGACGCTGGCCTTTCCGGCCGGGGCAGCTTTGGCCGAGGCGTTTGGCTGGCGCATCGCCGTCTGGTGCGCTTTCGCGGTGGTTGTCTGCGTGATGTTGCCGTTGCAACTTTGGGGGGCGTGGACCCTTGGTGGCGGGAAGGTCGCCCAAAACCGCAAAGCAACGCCCGCCGCGTCTTGGCGGGTCATCCTGTCCCGGCCCGGAGCTCTGGGCCTGATGGCGTTGTTTGCGCTGCTGAACCTTGATCACTGGATGCTGATCAGCTTGCTGCGGCCCTTGTTGGCGGACATGGGGGTAAGTGACGGCCGCGCGGTTGCGGCCGCCGCCCTGATAGGGCCATCGCAGGTCGTCGGGCGGCTGGTTCTGATGGCGGCGGGGGCACGGCTGCGGACCGGGGTTGCATCGCTTTTCACGGTGCTGGCCATGGTGGCGGGGCCCCTGTTGCTGCTGTTGTCCGGCGGCGGTCTGGCGCTGATCTTCGCTTTTGCCGTGGTTCAGGGGGCGGCGATGGGGATCCTGACGATCCTGCGCCCGCTGTTGGTAGCGCAAGTGAACGGGGCGGCCGATTATGCGGCCTCTGCTGCGGCGATTTCACTGCCCGCGTTGGTGGCAACAGCGGTGGCACCGCTGTTGGGCACATGGATCATGGGAATTGGCGGGCCTGTGGGCTTGATGGCTACGACCCTTGCTCTGGCATTGGCGGCGTTCGGTCTTTTGCTGCGGCAGAGGGCCTGAGTCGTCAGGTCCAATCGGGTTTGCGTTTTTCCAAAAAGGCGCTGATGCCTTCGGCGGTGTCGCGCCACAGCATGTTTTCGACCATCACTTTGCCGGTATGGCTGTAGGCGTCGGCCAAGGGCAGGTCGATTTGGTCATAGAACGCAGCCTTGCCGATCTTGACCGCCGCTGTCAGCTTTGCGGCTACGGTTTGCGCAAGGGCGCGGGTCTGTTCTTCCAGATCGGCTGGCGCGGCAACACGGTTGACCAAGCCGACCTGAGCCGCCCGGGCCGCATCGATGAAGGCGCCTGTGGTCAACATCTCGAAGGCGATGGCAGGTGGCACCTTTCGGGTCAGCGCCACCATTGGCGTTGAACAAAACAAGCCGATGTTC
>JBKBWK010000051.1:0-17815 GCA_046313895.1 Paracoccaceae bacterium | reverse complement strand
GTGGTCGAGGGGCCGTCAAAAGCGTTCAGATAGACGGGAGGCACCCAGAAGTCATGCATCTTGGCGTATTCAACATCGCCCATGCCCTGGTTGTTGCCGATGGTCAGGGTCAGGAACGAGCAGATCATCGCCCGACCGTCGGTGATATTGTGATCAAACAACTCTATCGGGAAGGCAATCTTCATCAGGCCGGTGGCTTCGTCGATCTCATAGACCAGCGCATCGACGCTGCGGGTGAAATCGTCGGTGGTGGACACCTCCACATTGGTGCCCGTGCTGCTTTCTGCGGCAAAGTGGGCCGCAGTTTCCAGAAAGCTGCCAAAGCCGGCTTTCGGTTTCATGATGTAGGCCACCAGCACATGCCGGCCGCCTGCCATCAGGTCGGCTTCTTTCAACGCAAGATTGGCGTAGCGATCAGATTGATCCATTGGTCGTATCCTTGAGGTCTGGTGGCCGATTGGCCGGATTATTTTACCGCTGGATCCAACGATCCGCTGGCATAGCGCTTTGCCATGTCATCCATCGGGATCACCTTGATCTTTGACCCGTGACCGGCAGCACCGAACGCTTCCAGCCGGGCGCGGCACAGGTCGCGCATGGCATCCATGGCCGGTTTGAGGAATTTGCGCGGATCAAACTCTTTGGGGTTAGTGGTGGCGATCTTGCGGAATTGACCCGTCATCGCCATCCGGCAGTCGGTATCGATGTTGACCTTGCGCACACCCATCTTGATGCCGCGCACGATTTCTTCGACAGGCACACCGAACGTCTGTGGCATCTGACCGCCAAATTCGTTGATGATGTCCTGCAGTTCCTGCGGAACCGACGACGAACCATGCATCACCAGGTGGGTGTTTGGCAGCTTTTTGTGGATGGCCTCGATCACGCCCATCGCCAGAATCTCGCCATCGGGCTTGCGGCTGAACTTGTAGGCGCCATGGCTGGTGCCGCATGCGATTGCCAGCGCATCCACCTTGGTACGGGTGACGAAATCCACCGCCTGATCAGGGTCTGTCAGCAGCATGGAATGGTCCAGCTTGCCCTCGGCACCGTGGCCATCCTCGGCCTCGGATTCGCCGGTTTCAAGCGAGCCGAGCACGCCCAACTCGCCCTCTACCGAGGCACCGACCCAATGCGCCATGCGGGCGACCCGTTCGCTGATCTCGACGTTGTAGTCATAACTTGCCGGGGTTTTCGCGTCACCCATCAGGCTGCCGTCCATCATCACCGATGTGAACCCATGCTTGATGGCCGACATGCAGGTGGCTTCGTTATTGCCATGGTCCTGATGCATGCACAGCGGAACATCCGGGTAGATCTGCGCCAATGCTTCGATCATCTTGGCCAGCATGATGTCATTGGCATAGGACCGCGCCCCGCGGCTGGCCTGAATGATCACCGGCGCATCGACGGCCTTTGCCGCCTCCATGATCGCCAGACCTTGCTCCATGTTGTTGATGTTGAACGCGGGCACGCCATAGGAATGCTCTGCCGCGTGATCCAGAAGTTGCCTCAGTGTGATCAAGGCCATCAGTGCCTTCTCCCTTTGCCGGTTCCAATATCGTTCAAGTCATTCAGTGATTTCACACGCAGGTCAGCCCAACAGCTTTCCCATCGCCACGGCGGTATCGGCCATGCGGTTGGAAAATCCCCACTCGTTGTCATACCAGGACAGAACCGAACACAGCGTGCCATCCATCACCTTGGTCTGATCGCAATGGAACACCGACGAGTGCGGGTCGTGGTTGAAGTCGGACGACACATTCGGCGCGGTGGTGTAGCCAAGGATGCCCTTCATCCGCCCGTCAGCCGCCAGTTTGATCGCAGCGTTGATCTCATCGACACTGGTCGCACGCTTGGCGATGAACTTCAGGTCAACCACACTGACGTTCGGAGTCGGCACGCGGATGGCAAAACCATCAAGCCGCCCTTTCAACTCTGGCAGAACCAGACCCACGGCCTTTGCCGCGCCTGTGCTGGTCGGGATCATCGACAGGGCGGCCGCGCGGCCGCGATACAAGTCCTTGTGCATGGTGTCCAAAGTTGGTTGGTCGCCGGTATAGGAATGGATGGTGGTCATCATTCCTTTCTCGATCCCGATCGTCTCGTGCAGAACAGCTGCCACGGGAGACAGGCAGTTCGTCGTGCAGGATGCGTTTGACACGATCATGTCGTCTTTGGTCAGCGTGCCATGGTTCACCCCGAACACGATGGTCTTGTCGGCGTGTTCGCAAGGGGCCGACACCAGAACGCGGCGCGAGCCATTCATCAGATGCGCGCTGGCCTTTTCATGTGTGGTGAAGATGCCGGTACATTCCATGGCAATATCCACACCGGCCCATGGCAGTTCGGCCGGGTTGCGCAAGGCCGTGACCTTGATATTGCCCCGACCCGCGTCGATCCAGTCTTCGCCTGTCGTCACCGTGCCGGGAAAACGCCCATGCACCGAGTCAAACCGCATCAGATGCGCATTGGTTTCAACCGGGCCAAGATCGTTGATGGCAACGACCTCGATATCAGTCCGACCCGATTCGATGATGGCACGAAGCACGTTCCGACCAATACGGCCAAAGCCGTTTATTGCAACTTTCACAGTCATTTCAGCCTCTTATCGTCTTATTTGGTCAAGTTCCGGGCCAGGTCGCAGACGGCCTCGGGGGTGATGTTGAAGTGTTTGTACAGCGCCGGGGCGGGGGCCGAGGCCCCGAAGCCGGTCATGCCGACAAAGCCGTCAGTGTCGCGCAGCAGCGTGTCCCAGCCTTGCCGGATCGCGGCCTCGACCCCGATCCTTGGGGCGGTTCCAAGCACCGCAGTGCGATAGGCACCGGACTGGGCGGCAAAAGCCTCGAAGCACGGGGCCGATACGACCGCCACCTTCATGCCCTGCGCCGCAAGCGTATCCGCCGCCGCCAACGCGATTTCGATCTCGGACCCGGTGGCGATCAGCGTAAGGTCACGATCCGCGACATCGCGCAGCAGATAGGCGCCCTTGGCGGTCAGGTTTTCGCTGGCATCCGTACGCACCAGCGGCAGGTTCTGCCGGCTTAGCACAAGAAGCGTCGGGGTGGCCTGTGACGCCATCGCCATTTCCCACGCCTCTGCGGTTTCCACCGCGTCGCAGGGACGGATGACATGCAGGTTCGGGATCGCGCGCAGGCTGGCCAGATGTTCCACGGGTTGATGCGTCGGTCCGTCTTCGCCCAGACCGATGCTGTCGTGCGTCATCACATAGGTGACCGGTACGCCCATCAGCGCAGCAAGCCGGATGGCAGGCCGGCAATAATCGGCAAAAGCCATGAAGGTGCCGCCATAGGGCTTGAACAGCCCATGCAAAGCGATGCCGTTCATCGCGGCTGCCATGCCGTGTTCGCGGATGCCATAGTGGATATAACTGCCCGAGTAGTCTTGTCGGGTAACTGACATCTGGCCCTTGGTGCGCGTCAGGTTGCTGCCGGTCAGGTCCGCAGACCCGCCCACCACGAACGGTAGTGTCGCATTGACCACGCCCAGCGCCATCTCGCTGGCCTTGCGGGTGGCAACTTTGGGTTTATCAGTCAGAAGCTGCGCCTTGTAGGTGGCCATTGCGGCGGTCAGCGGGGCGGTATCGCAGGCCACTGCGGTTTCAAACGCCGCCCGGTTGGCCGAAGTGGCCAGCCGGTTTGTCCAATCGGTTCTGGCCGCAGCCCCCCGTGCCGCGACTTTGTGCCATGCAGCATAGACGCCTTCGGGGATTTCGAACGGCGCAGGCGACCAGCCCAGATGGGCGCGGGCAGCTGCAATCTCGGCGTCGCCCAAAGGCGCGCCATGCACATCATGCCCGCCTTGCTTGTTCGGCGCACCGTAGCCGATCACCGTACGGCAGGCGATCATGCTGGGCCGCGGGTCTTTGCGCGCCTGGGTGATGGCATCGGCAATCTCGGCCGGGTTGTGGCCGTCCACCGCCAGCACATGCCAGCCGCTTGCCGCAAACCGTGCCATCTGGTCGGTCGAGGTCGCAAGGCCTGTGTCGCCGTCAATGGTTATCTTGTTGTCATCCCACAACACGATCATGCGGCCCAGACCCAGATGACCGGCAAGATCAATCGCTTCGTGACTGATGCCTTCCATCAGGCAACCGTCACCAGAAATGACATAGGTGTAGTGGTCCACCAGATCGGGGAACCGCGCCGCGCCCATCCGTTCGGCCAAGGCCATGCCGACCGCGGTGGCAATCCCCTGCCCCAGTGGTCCGGTCGTGACCTCGATCCCTTTGGCATGGCCATATTCCGGATGACCTGCCGTCCGGCTTCCCAGTTGGCGGAACCCGCGCAACTGGTCCATGTCCATGTCGTCATAGCCCAGCAGATGGTTGATGGCATAGATCAACATCGATCCGTGCCCCGCCGACAGCACGAAGCGGTCACGGTTTGGCCATTGGTCGTCCGACGGATCAACCTTCATGAACCTGTTGAACAGCACCGTTGCCACATCAGCCATACCCATCGGCATGCCCGGATGGCCCGAGTTCGCCTTTTGCACTGCATCCATCGCCAGCGCGCGGATGGCATTGGCCATGTCACGTTCATCAGCTTTTTGTATTTGCGTGTTCATGACGTTTCCCTTCAGGCGCGCTTGGCGTCACGGACGAACCGCTCGATCAGCGGTGTCAGGATCAACTGCATTGCAAGATCCATCTTGTTCCCCGGAATGACGATGGAATTTGCCCGGCTCATCCACGAATCGTGAATCATCGACGTCAGATAGGGGAAGTCGATGCCACGTGGGTTTTTGAACCGGATCACGACAAGGCTTTCATCTGGCGTCGGAATTGACCGCGCGATGAACGGGTTTGAGGTATCAACCACCGGGACGCGCTGAAAGTTGATGTCGGTTTCGGTGAATTGTGGCGTAATGCAGTGCACATAGGCATGCATCCGACGCAGGATCACATCGGTCACAGCCTCGGTGGTATAGCCCCGGTGCGCGCGATCGCGGTGGATCTTCTGGATCCATTCAAGATTGATCACCGGCACCACGCCCACTTTGAGGTCGGCCAATTTGGCAAGGTTCACCTTGTCGTTGACCACCGCACCGTGCAGACCTTCGTAGAACAGCAGGTCCGACCCGTCTTCGAAGGGCGCCCAAGCGGTGAAATTGCCCGGCGCAACACCTGTTTTGGCGGCTTCGCCTTCGTCGTGCACATAGGTCCGGGTGCGGCCCTTGCCGGTTTCGCCATATTCGCGGAACACGCGCTCCAGCTCTTCAAGCTCGTTCGCCTCATAGGAAAAATGCGAAAACGTGGCGTCGCCATCCGCATAGCGCTTGGTCAATTCTTCCTTCATGTCGGCGCGGTTGTATTTGTGGAAGGCGTCGCCTTCGATCGATACCGCCTTGATGCCTTCCCGGCGGAAAATCTGGTCAAACGTGTACTTCACCGTGCTAGTGCCAGCACCCGAAGACCCGGTAACCGAGATGATGGGATATTTCTTGCTCATTGGATTCAGCTCCGGAACAGGCCGCGCTTGCCGAACAGCGCGTTGGTTTCGTCTTCAGGCATGTCGTGGTAGGCGGTGACCCGCGCCACCTTGCCGCGGCTGCCAAAGATAAAGGGGGTTCGTTGATGCAGCGACGCGGTGCTGGACCCCAGGATGGCATCGGTGCCATTGGTTGCCCCGCCGCCCGCCTGAACGATCAGCATGGCGATCGGTCCACATTCGTACAGCAGCCGCAAGCGCCCGTTTTCATACCCCTTCCGACTGTCGGACGGGTACAGAAAGATCCCGCCGCGCGCCATGATCCGGTGCGTTTCAGCCACCAGCGAGGCAATCCAGCGCATGTTGAAGTTCTTGCCGCGCGGCCCTTCAGAACCCGCCACGCAATCATCCACATAATTGCGGATCGGCTTGGGCCAGTGTCGATAGTTCGACGCGTTCACCGCGAATTCAGTTGATTCCTCGGGGATGCGCACGTTTGCCTCGACCAACTCGAAACGCCCGGCGTCGGGGTCGAGCACGTAGCGCTGCACGCCCATGCCAAACGTCAACACAAGGGCAGTTTGCGGGCCATAGATGAAATAGCCGCCACCCACTTGCTCGGACACCGGGCGCAGAAAACTTGCATCCGCCGTCTCGGCCGCCGGGAAGATCGCAAAAATCGTTCCGACGGAAACGTTGGTGTCAATGTTCGATGACCCATCCAGAGGATCAATCGCGAGGGCATAGGCCCCGCCCTCAAAGAGCGTGATCGCCGTTTCCTGTTCTTCAGATGCAAAATGTGCGACCTTTGCACGACGGGCGGCCGTTACGAACAGATCATCTGCAATCACATCCAGCGCCTTTTGCGCGTCACCATCGCTGTTTATGCCCGCAGCCGCACCCAGAGACTCATCCAATCCGTTGCGTGCAATGCGCCGCGCCAATTCCTTGGCGGCATTGGCAAGTTCTTGCATCAGCGGAAAAAGGTTTGGTGGAACATGCCCAGCAGGCAAAATTGGTATCTGGTCCACGCTACCCCTCCCAAGGCTCATGTCGCTGTGACATCACCATGGTGAAAATATTCATTAATCAGAATTGAAAAAACTTTCAGGGTCATTCATTCTAATTGAATGAAGAATAATTCTGCCATCACCCTTCGCCAACTGCGTGCTTTGGCTGCCGTGGCACAAACCGGGTCTTTGACCGGGGCGGGCCGCATATTGGGTCTGACAACACCCGCAATCCACAATCAAATCAAACTGTTGGAGGCTGAGGCCGGGACCCCGCTTCTGCGCCGAGACAGCGATGGCGCAGGATCAATGCTGACCACGGCCGGAGACATGCTGATGCATGCATGCGCGGAAATGGATGCCACTTTGACGCAGGCCTTGTCCCGTGTGGATGCCATCGGCAAGGGCTTCGCTGGACGGGTCGTTCTGGCGGTCGTCTCGACGGGCAAGTATTTTGCCCCGCGACTCGTCAAGATCCTGCGGACTATGCACCCTGATATCGACATCGTGCTGCATGTGGGGAACCGCGAAGAAATCATCCGCGAGATGGATCGCATGCGATTCGATCTGGTCATCATGGGCCGTCCGCCCCGTGACCCCGACCTTGCGGCACAACTGATCGGGCCACATCCGCATGGAATCGTCGCCGCCCCGGACCATCCACTTGCAGGGCGCAAGGCACTCTCCGCTGCAGATCTTGCACAGGAAACCTTCATTTGTCGCGAACAGGGGTCAGGCACCCGTATCCTGATGAGCCGCTATCTGGACCGTCTGGGTGATGGCGTGCCCTTCCGCCAGGTCGAGATGGGGTCAAACGAGACAATCAAGCAGGCCGTGATTGCGGGCTTGGGCATTGCCTTCCTTTCACTGCACACCGTGGCTGACGAAACACGGCTTGGCCTTTTGGTCACCCTTCAGGCCCCACAACTGCCGATCGAGCGCAACTGGTTTCTGGTCTATTCCAGCCGACACGCCATCCAGCCTGCCGCCCAGACATTATCCACCACCATTCAAAAGCTGAACGGATCCTTCCTGCCCGTGGTCGGCTGATCCCCCTTGCTCCTGTGCGGGCAATCGGCAGACTGACAGACAGACCGCCACCGAAGGACGCCGCCATGGACCTGCCCCGCAACCCGTTCAAAGCCGCCCTGCGCGAAGATCGGCCACAAATCGGCATATGGTGCTCTATTCCCGGCCCCGCGCATGCCGAGGCGATGGCGACTTGCGGTTTCGACTGGATGCTGATCGACACCGAACACACTGTCACCGACCTGCCAACAGTGCAGGCAATGCTGCAGGCCATTGCCGCCTACCCGACGCACGCCATCGTCCGGCCCGGCTGGAACGACGCGGTCGAAATAAAACGTCTGCTGGATGCTGGGGCGCAGACCTTGTTGATACCCTATGTTCAGACCGCAGACGAGGCCGCGCGCGCTGTCGCCGCCGTGCGTTATCCTCCCCATGGGTGCCGTGGTGTCGCGGGCCTGACGCGCGCCAATCGATTTGGTCTGGTCAAGGATTACACTGCCCGCGCCGATGACGAAATCTGCCTCCTGGTGCAGGTCGAAACCGCCGCTACCCTGCCGCAGATCGAAGCCATTGCTGCTGTCGATGGGGTGGACGGCATCTTCATCGGCCCTGCCGATCTGGCGGCCTCGATGGGTCATCCCGGCAATCCGGGTCACCCTGCGGTGAAGGCCGCCGTTCTCAATGCAATCGCCCGCATCCGCGCAGCGGGCAAACCGGCAGGAATTCTGTCGCTGGACCAAGATCTGCTCCACGAAGCATTCGCCGCAGGTACCCTGTTCACAGCTGTGGATATCGACATGTCGATCCTGATCCGCGGCGCACGCACCATGGCGGCCGACTGGCGAGCCCGCCTCTAGCGGTAGCAGAATGTGGGTGGCGCGACGACGCAGGATCTGGATCACAAGCTCTGGCCGGCGAAGGGTACACGCCGAAATCGACCAGTCAGTCCCATATGCCTGTACCCAAACCATGACGCATTGGCTGAAGAACGCACCGCTTTCCCACCAGCTCAACCAAAGCCCCTGAGGGCGGACCTAGCGAACAGCCATCGAATCCTCAAAGGCTGTCAAGACGTACGGCTGGGCGGCATCGCTCCCCACCGTCCATGCATGAAATATTTCTCCAAGCCACCGAGATCGTGAAAAAGCGCCTGCTCAATTCATGGCTGGCGTCCCAAACCGAATGCCCGCCGATCTCGATATGTTCGAAACCTTGATCAACACCGGTACTCCCCTATCCGCCACCGACCCGCCTGCGCGCGCGCGTTGAGCGTCAGACCGGTTCAGATCAATCTGACCAACCGGTTCATTGTCTCGGGCAGCCAATCCACACCAGTCTGGAAAGGATACCCGCACCCGGATGGGCCATCGAGCAAGAAATGCCACATGTCGGCAAGCCTGCATCGCCCTTGGCGGAGCGGTCTTGTCTTCCACCTTTATCTTGGCTGAAATATCCTCGGGGGGTCCGGGGGGCCGACAGCCCCCCGGTCGCAATGCTCCCCCAACCATGCCGGCAGCCTGTCTGCCGGTCTTGGCAAATCTGGCCGCGGCATGCGCCAATGCCCCCGCTCATCTGCGGAAACAAGCGTCGCGTCCATCTGCCGAGATCGTCTCGGCTCCTGCCATAATCGCACGCGTCCGGTTACGCACGAAATTCGACGGGTTGGATGCGTTTCGCCCTTTTGGGTCAGGCAAGACCGCTGCCAGTCTTGCAGCCTGTGTGGCGGTCAGACTGCGCGCGTCCACGTTGAAATGATGCCGCGCCGCCGCCTGCACGCCGAAAACGCCCTCGTCAAATTCAGCAATATTCAGGTAAACCTCAAGAATGCGCTGTTTGGACCAGACCAGTTCCACGGCGGGGGTCAGAACGCCTTCCATCGCCTTGCGCAGCCACGACCGACCATGCCACAAAAACACGTTTTTCACCACCTGTTGACTGATGGTGGATGCACCGCGATTTCCGCCCTGCGCCACCGCAGCCCGGATCGCAGCCATGTCAAATCCCCAATGCAGACAGAAATTGGCATCCTCAGCCGCCACCACAGACCGCCCCATCACCGGCGCGATGTCATCCCATCCCACCCAGTCCCGTTCGACGGTGCCCAGCCGCGCGGATTCCTGCAATTGATACAGATTGAACGGTGGGTTCAGAAACGAAAACACCAGGATCAGCAACGCAAATACGCCCGCAACCCCCGCAATGCCGCGCAAAACCCAAAGCATGACACGCCGCCCCAAAGGTCGGGTCTGTGCCAATACGGGCTCGGGCTCTTTGGCCTTGCGGGATTTCTTCGGTGTCGTCGCCATGATCGACCATAGGCCCGAACGCTGCCCAATGGTCAAGGGAGCGCATAGACCGTAGACGCCTTGGGCGGCATGCGCATTTGGACGATGCCCGTGGCGCAATGTCTGTGCGCAGGCCCGGCCCCCGCTAGATTCGGGGGCCGTGAAACACCGCTTCACAAAAGGGCATTACTCTGCCGGAACCTTCGTTGCCTCGTCCGACAACGGATATGCCAGATGAACCAGCATTTCCTTAGGGCAAACCTGCAGGAAATTCGCCCGTTCGGCATCCCAGTGCGCAAGGATTGACGCTGCCTTGCGGCTGCCTGTTTCCCGCTGATGCGCTTCGATCAGATCCCGCAGTTGCGCTTCCCAATGCGGATGGCTGACCGCACAGGTCACCAGAGATTCAAGGTTCATGAAGTCTTCGGCCATGCCCTGAGGGTCATAAATATACGCCATCCCCCCCGTCATCCCGGCACCAAAATTGGCACCGATCCGGCCCAAGATGACCGCCACACCGCCGGTCATGTATTCGCACCCATTCGACCCACAGCCTTCAACCACCACCTTTGCGCCGGAATTGCGGACAGCAAAACGCTCACCTGCGCGTCCGGCAGCAAACAGGAACCCGTCGGTTGCCCCATAAAGCACGGTATTGCCGATGATGGTGTTTTCCGATGCCTCAAGCGGTGAAGACATCATCGGCCGCACGACAATCATGCCACCGGAAAGACCCTTTCCAACATAGTCGTTGGCGTCTCCCATCACCTCAAGCTTCAATCCGCGCGCAGCAAATGCCCCAAGCGATTGCCCTGCATTCCCGCTCAGCTTTACAGTCAGGTGGTCGGGCTGCAGGCTGTTGCGCATCCCGAATTTCCGGACGATATGGCTGGAAGCCCGCGTCCCGATGGTGCGATGCGTATTGCGCACAGCATAGGACAGCTGCATCTTTTCGCCTTCCTCGAAGAACCGCGCGCCGTCACGGATGATTTCCGCGTCCAGAGTGTCTGGCACGGCATTGCGCGGTTTGGTTCGGTCATAGGTGATCCGGTTCGCCCCATCGACGGTGATCAGCAATGGGTTCAGGTCCAGATCATCCAGATGCGCGGCACCGCGGCTGACCTGCGTCAACAGATCGGCACGCCCGATGATTTCGTCCATCGACCGCGCCCCGATGCTGGCCAGAAGTTCCCGAACCTCTTGCGCATAGAATGTGATCAGATTCACCACCTTGTCTGCGGTTCCGGTGAATTTGGCGCGCAGGCGTTCATCTTGCGTGCACACGCCCACAGGACAGGTGTTGGACTGGCATTGACGGACCATGATGCAGCCCATGGCGATCAACGCGGCGGTGCCAATGCCGTATTCCTCGGCCCCCATCATCGCGGCCATCACAATGTCGCGTCCCGTACGCAAGCCGCCATCGGTGCGGAGCGTAACCCTGTCACGCAGGTTGTTCATGCTCAGCACCTGATGTGCCTCGGTCAGGCCCATTTCCCACGGCAGGCCGGCATATTTGATCGACGTGCCGGGGCTGGCGCCGGTGCCCCCGTTATGACCCGAGATCAGGATGATGTCGGCCTTGGCCTTTGCCACACCCGCCGCAATCGTGCCCACGCCCGACGAGGACACGAGTTTCACCGTGACCTTGGCACGCGGGTTGATCTGCTTCAGGTCATAGATTAGCTGCGCCAGATCTTCGATGGAATAGATATCATGATGAGGCGGCGGGCTGATCAGGGTCACGCCCTTGGTCGAATGGCGCAGGCGCGCGATCAACTCGGTGACTTTCATCCCCGGCAACTGCCCGCCCTCGCCGGGCTTTGCACCCTGGGCGACCTTGATCTCCAGCTCGTCGCAGGCGTTGAGGTATTCCGCCGTCACGCCAAAACGGCCCGATGCCACCTGCTTGATCTTGGCCGATGGGTTGTCGCCATTGGCTTCGGGCAGGAAATGCGCCGGGTCTTCACCGCCTTCGCCGCTGTCGGATTTCGCGCCGATGCGGTTCATGGCGACGTTCAGCGTCTTGTGCGCCTCCGGCCCCAAAGCCCCAAGCGACATACCTGGCGTGACGAACCGCTTGCGGATGCTGGTGATCGATTCCACCTCTTCGATCGGCACTGGTTTGC
This sequence comes from Paracoccaceae bacterium, assembly GCA_046313895.1. GTDB lineage: Bacteria > Pseudomonadota > Alphaproteobacteria > Rhodobacterales > Rhodobacteraceae > Pseudotabrizicola. Next base: position 5,909 of record JBKBWK010000051.1, on the reverse strand, counting down.
CCAGCGCCTTGATATCAAGCAGATCGCGGATGTGGATCGGCGGGTTGGCCCGCATCGCCGCCGAATACTGCTTCCAGATATCATAACTGGCCCTGTCACACGCCGATTGCAGCATGTGCATCGTCTGGGCCTCCCAAGCGTGCTTTTCACCCGTCCTGCGCGCCTTGTAGAACCCACCAATCGGCAGCACGTCCGATCCACCCAACCAGCCTCTTGCGTGAACCTCTTCCAGTTTCTGCTCGATCCCGTGCAGACCGATGCCTGAAATCCGGCTGTGCATACCCGGGAAATATTCCGCGACCATGGCGCGCGACAGGCCCACGGCTTCAAAGTTCAGACCACCCCGATACGACGACAGAACCGAGATGCCCATCTTCGACATGATCTTCAACAGACCCGAATTGATGGCCTCGCGATAGCGCCGCATTGCATCGGTCAGACTGCCATCGACCAGCCCCCGGTTGATCCGGTCGGCGATGCTGTCTTGCGCCAGATAGGCATTGACCGTGGTCGCTCCACAACCGATCAGCACGGCAAAGTAGTGTGGGTCGATACATTCCGCACTGCGCACGTTGACCGAACAGAAAGTCCGCAGCCCTTTGCGCGTCAGCCAGCTGTGCACCGCGCTGGTGGCCAGGATCATCGGCATCGCAACCTTTTCCGGCCCTTGGTGTTCATCCGTCAAAACGAGGTGGCTGGCGCCCGACCGCACGGCATCTTCGCACTCGGCGCGGATACGTCCCAGCGCCTGTTGCAGATCATCCAGACCCGGCGCCACCGGGAAGGTGCAATCGATGAGGGCAACCTGGTCCCCAAAGTGCTGCACCATCACGTCGAATTCAGAATTCGCAATGAACGGGCTTTCCAGGACAAGAATCTCGGTCTGGCTGGAGTTTTCGTCCAGCACGTTCTTCAGATTGCCGAACCGGGTTTTCAGACTCATCACGCGGCTTTCGCGCAAGGAATCGATGGGCGGGTTCGTGACCTGACTGAAGTTCTGCCGGAAAAAATGCGACAGCGGGCGATAGATCGATGACAACACGGCCGCAGGTGTGTCGTCCCCCATGGAGGCGATCATCTCTTTGCCGTCTTCGGCCATCGGGGCCAGAACCTGTTCCAGTTCTTCCACTGTCAGGCCAGCCGCAATCTGGCGTTTGCGCAGATCGGCCCCGTCAAACATGGCACGTTCCGGCACGTCTTTCAGCAGGCTGTTCAGGTCAATGACCTTTTCAATCCATTCGCCATAGGGATTGGAGGCTGCAAGCTTATCTTTCATCTGCGCGTCGTGATAGAGTTTGCCTTCGGTCATATCGACGGCAATCATCTGTCCCGGTCCAAGCGCGCCCTTTTCGCGGATCGTGCTTTCGTCCACCGGGACCATCCCGGCCTCGGATCCGGCAATCAACAGGCCATCTCCTGTCACCACATAGCGCATCGGGCGCAGGCCATTCCGGTCGAGCCCGCCACAGACCCAGCGGCCATCAGTCATCGCCAAGGCGGCGGGGCCGTCCCACGGCTCCATCACCGCGTTGCAATAGGCATACATGTCAGCCCAGGCTTTTGGCATATCGATGGTGGTCTTTGACCACGCCTCCGGCACCAGCATGGTCTTGGCCATCGGGGCTGAACGGCCAGACCGCACCATTGCTTCAAATACCGCGTCGAGTGCGCCAGAGTCGGATGTTCCCGACGGGATGATCGGCTTTATGTCTTCGGCCGCGTCGCCGAAGTTGTTTGAGGCCATCCGGATTTCGTGCGATTTCATCCAGTTGACATTGCCTTTCAGCGTGTTGATCTCGCCGTTGTGCGCCAGCATGCGGAAGGGTTGGGCCAACCACCACTGCGGAAAGGTGTTGGTGGAATAGCGCTGGTGATAGATCGCAAACGCCGACTCAAACCGGTCGTCCATCAGATCGGGGTAGAAAGTCGCGACCTGCTCGGCCAGCATCATGCCCTTGTAGATGATGCTGCGGCACGACAGGCTGCACAGATACAGCCCCTGTATCTGCGCGGCCATCGCAGCCTTTTCGATGCGGCGTCGGATGATATAAAGTTCACGCTCGAACTGTTCCTGATCGATGTCCTTTTCACAGCGGATCAGGATCTGTTCGATCTCCGGCCGGGTCGCATTGGCCTTGTCACCGAGAACAGAAGTATCGACTGGCACGTGCCGCCAGCCATAGATGTAGTGGCCCATGCGCAGCACTTCGGCCTCGACGATCGTGCGGCAGCGTTCCTGCGCTCCAAAGTCGGTGCGCGGCAGGAACACCTGGCCCACCGCAACCAGCTTGTTCAAGTCAGGTTCATGTCCGGTGCGGCGGATCACGTCATAGAAGAACTTGACCGGAATTTGCACATGGATGCCCGCCCCGTCGCCGGTTTTGCCATCGGCATCCACAGCACCCCGGTGCCAGACCGCCTTAAGCGCATTGATGCCATTTTCAACAACCTTGCGGCTTGGCTTGCCGCTGATCGACACCACAAGACCCACACCGCAGGACGAATGTTCGTCATCGGATTTATAAAGTCCGTTTGCGTCCAGCCAGGCGCGCTTGGCTTCTTCGGCTTTCACCCATGCGTCATCATAGATGGTCATCGCTAAGATCCTTCTGGCTGGGAGCGGCGCGCGTCATAAGCGGGTCGCAGTCGAAAAGTGGTTCGGTCGCGGCAAATCCCGCATCACCGGGAAACATGAATTGGACAGGGCTGCCGTCCATCGGCAGGAAATCCCCGTCCGGGCCCTTCCATTCCGACGGACCGGAAAAGAACAGACGCCAGTCGCGATGGATGTATTCGTTGCCCCGGCTTTGACGCAGCACAACGCCGTTCTGGTCGGACTCGGTAAACTCGAATTGCGTTTCGGCCAGAGTGATCCCGTCAATTGTGAAGCTGCGCCCGGTCAGCGTGTCAAATCCGTTCACCCGCGTCTGCTCGCCATTTTCGCGACTAAGATTGAAGGCGAACGTATCCGTGCCGGATGATAGCAACTCTGTAAACGAGGCCGGATCCTCGGGGTTCGGGTCCAGTGTTTGTCGCACTGCCGTGGTTCCCAGATCGAAACTTTCCACCCATTCTGCGTCGTGGTTGATCCGGCTCAAAAAGAACATGCCCTGTTGGTCAAAATCCGCCCGCCACTGATCGCCCGGCGTGTCGGCACTGCATTTGTAGTGGTTCGACACACGACACTGTCGTGCCTGCACCGTCAAAAAGGTCGAGCACCCTTCAGGTGGAACAAAGGCCCCGGCAAAAACGGGAACCGGCAGCGCCAAGACAGCCGCAAGGATCAGATGTCGCATCGTCTTCCCTACCCCAGTTTCAGTCAGCTTTGCTGACACGTTTCACATTTCAAGCATGCACAGTATGCACCGGGATGACCCAGCAGCGTATTCACTCTGCCGCGACGACATCTGCCTGTTTCAGATAATCCATGATCGCATCCGCCGCTTCGCGGCCGTCGCGGATCGCCCAGACCACAAGGCTTGCACCGCGCACGATGTCGCCTGCGGCATAGACGCCGGGCAGATTGGTGGCGTGGGTACGGAAGTCGGCCTTGATGGTGCCCCACCGGGTCACGGCAAGGTCAGGCACGCCCCAAAGGACCGGGATAGTTTCAGGTTCAAATCCCAGAGCCTGCACAACCAGTTCAGCAGGCTCGACATAGTCCGCACCTTCGATGATCTCTGGCACCTGCCGGCCCGATGCATCCGGTTCGCCAAGGCGCATCTTTTGCACCATCACGCCTTCAACCTCTGCGCCCCCGGTAAAGCCTTTCGGTGCGGAAAGCCACACGAACTCAACGCCTTCCTCTTCGGCATTTTGGACTTCGCGCTGGCTTCCCGGCATGTTGGCACGGTCACGGCGATACAGGCATTTCACACTGACGGCACCTTGCCGGACCGCGGTGCGCACACAGTCCATTGCTGTGTCGCCACCGCCGATCACCACCACACGCTTTCCTTCTGCATTCAACTCTCCAGAGTCGAATTCCGGCACGTCATCGCCAAAGCTCTTTCGATTGCTGGCAGTCAGATAGTCCAGCGCCCGTACCACACCCGTTGCCCCGACGCCCGGTGCTTCGATATCGCGCGCCTTGTAAACGCCCGTCGCGATCAGCACCGCATCATGCTGCCCGCGGATCGCATCAAAGCTGATGTCCTGGCCGACTGCGCAGTTCAGCACGAACGTGACGCCACCTTGCTCCAACTGCTCGATCCGCTGCATGACGACGGGCTTTTCAAGTTTGAAGCCGGGAATTCCATAGGTCAGCAGACCGCCGGCGCGATCATAGCGATCATAAACCGTCACCTGATAGCCGCGACGGCGCAGCACGTCCGCCGCTGCCAAACCACCGGGGCCTGCGCCGATGATGGCCACGCTTTCGGCCCGTTCGATGGCTGGTTTGATCGGTTTCACCCAGCCGTTTTCCCACGCTGTATCCGTGATATACTTTTCTACCGAGCCAATCGTCACTGTCCCATGGCCAGACTGTTCGATCACGCAATTGCCTTCGCACAGGCGGTCCTGCGGGCAGATCCGACCGCATATCTCAGGGAAGGTATTGGTGGCCTGAGACAATTCATAGGCTTCTTGCAGCCGACCCTCGGCCGTCATGCGCAGCCAATCGGGAATGTTGTTGTGCAGCGGACAATGCGACTGGCAATAAGGCACGCCGCATTGGCTGCACCGGCCCGCTTGTTCGGCTGCCTTTTCGGCCGCGAATTCGCGATAGATTTCGTGGAAATCATGATTGCGCAATGTGGGCGGACGCTTTTCGGGCGTCTCTTTGGGCACGGTCACGAATTTGAGCATTTTCTGCGTGGCCACGGCAGCGTCTCCCATCAGGGTTTCCGGTGCGCCTTCATACCGAACGTCAGAATGGAATAAAAGTCACTATTGCTGACCTATTTTGCACTTTTAAGTCACATTGGTCAGCCAGTTTGACTTTTTTTGCCGAATTTAGGTCAGTATGTGATACCTATATACCTAAATGCCGACCCAAAGTGCAGCCAAGGCAAGCGTTCCAACAATGATTCGCCACCAGCCGAACACCGAGTATCCGTGTTTGCCGACAAAGTTCAGCACGGCGCGCACCACAAGCAGCGCCGTGACGAATGCCACCAGAAAGCCGACAATGATGTCGGAAAGAGCGGAAAAATCCAGCAGATCACGGGATTTGAACAGATCATAGGCAACTGCGGCCCCCATGGTGGGAAGGCTGAGCAAGAACGAAAACTCTGCCGCCGCCCGCTTTTCAACGCCCAACATCAAAGCGCCCACGATGGTCGCCCCGGACCGGGACACGCCAGGCACCATGGCCAGACATTGAAAGACCCCAATCAAGAACGCCTTGCGCAGCGGCAGATCAGTCGCCTCGAAATGAACGGGTGGCGGCACGACGCGGTCGATGACCAGCAATATCACCCCTCCGATGATCAACATCACCGCAATCAAGGCGGGCGATTCAAACAACACCGTCTTGATGAAATCATGCGCAAGCAACCCGACCACCACCGCCGGAAGAAAGGCGACAAGCAGCGACACCAAGGCACGAAGAGCCGCCGGGTCGGACCGTGCCCGAAGTGCCAAACCGGTAAGCTTGACGGCGTAAAGCGACACAAGTGCCAAAACCGCACCCAGCTGGATTACCACTTCAAAGGTGTTTCCGGGACTGTTGAACCCCAGAAAATGTCCCGCCAGCAGCAAATGGCCGGTCGAAGACACCGGGATGAACTCGGTCAGCCCTTCGAGAAGACCAAGAAGGGCGGAAACCCACAGATTGTCCAATATATCAAGCCTTCTTGAGATTTTTGGCCGATTCCTTGATCGCCGCATATTGGCCCGACGGGCGATAGCGCCAAAGGTATTCCGGCAACACGGCGTCGATCGACGCTGGCTCGATTCCCAGATCA
>JBKBWK010000050.1:0-18510 GCA_046313895.1 Paracoccaceae bacterium | reverse complement strand
GTTTCCGGTTTCAAGGATGTGACAGCGGTGGGTGAGACGGTCGAGCAAGGCGGTGGTCATTTTTGCGTCGCCAAAGACGGTGGCCCATTCGCTGAAGCTGAGGTTGGTGGTGATGACGACGCTGGTGCGTTCGTAGAGTTTGCTCAGCAGATGGAACAGCAGGGCCCCGCCCGATGCGCTGAACGGCAGGTAGCCCAGTTCATCGAGGATCACGAGGTCGAGCTTGGTCAGCCCTTCGGCGATCTGGCCGGCCTTGCCCTTGGCCTTTTCCTGTTCGAGAGCGTTGACCAACTCGATCGTCGAGAAGAAGCGGACTTTCCGGCGATGATGCTCGATGGCCTGGATGCCGAGGGCGGTGGCGACATGGGTCTTGCCGGTTCCCGGGCCGCCGATCAGGACCACATTCTGGGCACTCTCCATGAACTCGCAACGGTGCAGGGTCCTGACAGTAGCCTCGTTGATCTCGCTGGCGGCGAAGTCGAAGCCCGAGAGATCCTTGTAGGCCGGGTGCCGACATGGTGCCGCCACTGGTCCGAGGCCCATGTCGGCGGCGCGGACTTCATGTGATAGGCGATGGAGCGGACCTCGCGCTCGGCCAATTCGGCCTTCAGCAGTTGCGACAGCGTCGGGATTGCAGCTTCAAAGGCCGGTGCGCCCTGCTCGATCAGGTCAGTGACGGCTTGGGCCATGCCATACATTTTGAGGCTGCGCAGCATGATGACGATGGCGCCGGCGGCTGGATCATGACGCATGACGGCCTCCGGTGATCTCGGCGCGCAGGCCGTCGTAACGTGCGACATTGGCCTTGGGTTCACGGTGCAGGGCCAGTGCCTGTGGAGTATCCAGTGGCGGCCCACCGATCACCTTGCCGTCGACGAGCCGGTGCAGCAGGTTCAGGACATGGGTCTTGGTAGGCACGCCCTCGGTCAGTGCCAGCTCCACGGCGGTCAGCACGGCCTGTTCGTCATGCTGCAGAACGAGGGCAAGGATATCGACCATCTCACGATCGCCACCGGGCTTGCGCAGCATATGGTCCTGCAACCGTCTGAAGGCAGACGGTAATTCCAGGAAGGGTGCGCCATTCCGAAGGGCTCCGGGCTTTCTCTGCACGACCGCCAGATAGTGCCGCCAGTCGTAGATCGTCTTCGGCGGCAGATGATGGCTGCGCTGGATCACGCGCGTATGTTCGCACAGGATGTTGCCCTCGGCCGCCACCACCAGCCGGTCGGGATAGATCCGCAAGCTGACAGGGCGGTTCGCAAATGAGGCCGGGACACTGTAGCGATTGCGTTCGAAACTGATCAGGCAGGTGGGTGAGACGCGCTTGCTCAACTCGATGAAGCCGTCGAACGCGATGGGCAGCGGCATCAGCGCGGCCTGCTCCTCAGCCCAGACATCGGCTATGGTGCCGGGTTGCTTGCCATGTGGGGTCTCTCGCCACAGTTCGAGGCAACGCTTTTCCAGCCAGGCATTCAGCGCGGCAAGGTCGGGAAAGTCCGGCATTCCTTGCAGCATCTGATGGCGGGAATCCTGAACGTTCTTCTCAACCTGACCCTTCTCCCACCCGGCGGCCGGATTGCAGAACTCGGGCTCATAGACATAGTGGTTTGTCATGGCGAGGAAGCGCATGTTGATCTGCCGCTCCTTGCCGAGGCCGACACGATCCACCGCCGTCTTCATGTTATCGTAGATGCCACGCCCCGGGACACCGCCGAAGACCCGGAATGCATGCCAGTGGGCATCGAATAGCATCTCATGCGTTTGCAGCGGATAGGCCCGCAGCAAAAAGGCCCGGCTGTGCGACAGCTTGATATGCGCCATTTGCAGCTTCGTGCGCTCGCCGCCCAGAACCGCAAAATCTTCGCTCCAGTCAAACTGGAAGGCATCGCCCGGGTCAAAATGCAACGGCACAAAGGTCCCGCGCCCCGTCGTCTGCTGCTCGCGCTGCCGATCGGCACGCCACCGCCGTGCAAACGCCGCGACCCGGGCGTAGGAGCCGGTGAAGCCAAGTGCCACGAGATCGGCATGCAACTGCTTCATGGTCCGCCGCTGCTTGCGCGACTTCCCGGCCTCGGTCTTCAGCCAACCCGCCAGCTTCTCGGCAAAGGGGTCCAGCTTGCTCTGCCGCTCCGGCGTCGCAAATTTTGGCTCGATGGTATCCGCCACCAGATGCTTGGTCACGGTATTGCGCGACACGCCCGTCAGCCGCGCGATCTAGCGGATCGAAAGCTTCTGCCGCAAATGCATGCGTCGGATGATGTTCAAAAGTCCCATGTGGATCACTCCGTTGCCCCCGCCGCTCACCGCTTTGGGGAAAGGTTCACATGGCTCAGTTCTCAGTGAAAATTATGCGCCTAACCGGCTCACTTCTGGGTGAAAATCAACATAATATCGCCAAAAAGAGGGCGGGGTGAAACCCCGCCCTTCTCCGATCCGGAAGGACGGTTGCTTATTTGTTCAGCGCCCCGACACCAGAAAAGCGGAAGGCTTCCTGTTCCAAGGCGTCGATCTCTTCGACTTTCATGCCGTCATGGGCCACAACAATCCGACCAAGGAAGACATAGGGAAGTTCCGCAGCCCGGTTTTCAAGGTGATACTTGATCGCCTCGGCAGTGGCCGCACCGACGTCATCGCCCATGCGCATCGGGGTGGCGTCAAGTTCCTTGCGGCGGATCGCCTCAAGCTCCAGCCCCGTGCCGCCCCAACCCGTCGACACGATATCGGCGGCCTTGCCTGCAGCAATCAGCGCCTCCATCCCGCCCATCGCCATCGCTGTGTTGGCATTGTGGATGAAGGTCACCTCCGGATAGGCTTGGGTGATAAGGCTTGTCCCGGTCGATCCGCCTTCGCGGGTGAATTCGCCGTAATGCTCATACGCCATCTTCCACCCACCATTGGTGTTGACGCAGTCCGCCCACTCGCCCGAGCGCTGGTTGTCCGTGATACCGGGGATGCCCCGCACAAGCGCATAAGTGATGTCGCGGCCATAGCGCTCCAGTACGAATTCGCACATCCGAGCTGCGCCAAAGGACGAGGAGAAGTCGAACCAGTTGTCGGGCTGGATCTCGGCCTCCTTCAGCGGGGTATGGAACGCCCAGATGAAGGTCTTGAAATCATCGTTCGCCGAAAGCTTTTCGATGTTGTCGGACTGTGTGGCCAGTTCGGACGGTCCGAAAATCACGAAGTCATACAGATCGCCGTCCTGGTTGACCTGCGTGGCGTAGGTGCTTTGCAGTTCGTGTTCCACCTGCCGCGAGGCGAACTCGGTCGTCTCATAGGGGATGCCCAACTGGTCCAGACGCTTGGTCAGCGAAAGGAAGGCCCGCGCCCAGAAGTCGGACGTATCGGCCGACGGATAGATCAGCGCGATCCGGACCGGGTTTTCCACCGGAACGGCAATCGGCACGGCGGCCACGCCGACGACAGCCTGCATGGCCTCAACCGCCCCCTCGACGTTCACCTCTTCGGGCAGCCAATGATCACGCTCGGCACTGCCGGGCAGTTCCTTCAGAGGCAAGGTCTGGGCAAAGCCAGCGCCCGCAGTGGCAAGTGCAGCAACAGCCGTCGCTATCAGAAGTTTTTTCATCTTCATTCCTCCCATGGAATTCTTAGTGGCAGTTACTTAAGCAGGACGTCATGTCGGGGTTGGTTTGGGCAAAACTGCACCCAGGCCAAAGATCGCGAGCAGGATCGCCAGGATCACGCCAAGCAGCCGCAGCATCCGGATGTTCTCGGGCTTGACCAGACTGCCCAGCCAGTTGCTTTCGCCATCGCGATCCTTGCGTTGAAGCCAGGTGTAGAAGGCCACCGACAGGATGATCACCGCGCCCGAGGCGACCGACTGCCAGAAGAATTCGATCCGCAGGGTTACAAGCGCGTTGATCATCATTGCCAGCAGCAGCACGCCGCACAGTGAACCGAGCATCGAACCACGCCCGCCGAACAGCGAGGTGCCACCGACGACCACCGCCGCAATGACATGCAGGTTGAAGAACGGGGCAGACGTGGCCTGAACCGCGTTGAGCTTGCCCGCCAGCATCACACCGGCAAGACCGGCCATCGCCCCCATCAGCACATAGACCCGGACCCGGGTGCTATCGACAGGCACGCCCGCCAGTTCAGCCGCCTCGGGGTTCGACCCCACTGCCAGCGCGTATCGCCCCAGATAGGTGCGGGTATAGATGAAGTATCCCGCCACCAGAGTGACAAGGCCGATCACCACCGGCAGAGGCAGGAACCCCGGAATGTCGCCGCGACCGATGGCGACAATCTCTTCGGGGAAGCGGGACAGCACGATGCCCTTGACTGCAATCAGGCACAGGCCGCGATAGACCAGGTCCATCGCCAGCGTCCCGATCAGGTCTGGCACCTTCAGCCGGGTGATCACCATGCCATTGACGAAGCCGAGAAGCGCGCCGAGAGAAATCGCCGCCGAAACGGCCAGCCACCAGGGATAGCCCCAGGATTTGACCATATAGGCCATCAGGATCGAGGTCAGCGCCGCAACTGAGCCGATGGAAAGGTCGATGCCGCGGGTGACGATGACGAGGGTCATCGCCATCGCCATCGGCATGTAGAGAGCTGCCTCTTTCAGGATGATGTCGAAGTTCGACAGGCGGAAATACCGCGTCGGTTCCACCACAGCCATCACCAGGATGATCGCGAGGATCATCACCAGCGGGCCAATCAGCGACATGTAGGTTTCCGCGCGTTCGCGGAAGGTAAGGGTTTGCGTTGTCATGCTGCTGCTCCGCCAACGTCGGACGCGCCGACAATCATGCCCAGGACTTCCTTCGCGGTGCTTTCGCTGGTCTTGACCACGCCGACGCGGCGGCCCCGGCGCATGACCTGCACATGATCCGACATGCGAAACACGTCATCCAGTGAATGCGAGATAACCACGACGCCGATCCCTTGGTCTCGGACTGCCTCGATCAGTTTCAGCGTGCGGGCGGTTTCTTGGGGGCCAAGCGCGGCGGTCGGTTCATCCATCACCAGCACCTTGAGGTCGGTTGAATAGACCGCCCGCGCAATCGCCACTGCCTGCCGCTGGCCACCCGACAGGCTGTCCGTCGGCACATCCATGCTGCGCAGAACAACGCCAAGGCGTTCCTTCAGCACCCGCTCGGCCTCGGACTTCATGCGGGCGTTGTCGAGGTAGCGGTAGCCAAGAAACGACTTGGTCAGTTCCGATCCGAGGAACATATTGGCGGCCGGCGTCAGGTGATCGGCCAGCGCCAGAGTCTGGTAGACCGCATCGATTCCCTTGGCGATGGCATCGGCGTGACTGGTCATGACCAGCGGTTGCCCCTCCATCGTCAACTCGCCCGAGGTTGGCTGGTACACCCCGGTCAAGATCTTGATCAGGGTCGACTTCCCTGCGCCATTGTCGCCGACAATCGCCAGAACCTTGCCTGCGTGAACATCCAGATCAACCCCCTCAAGAGCAGTCACGCCACCGAAGCGCTTCGTTATGCCCCGCATACTGACGAGCGGCGAACCGTCCTGCACCATGTCTTGAAACCTTCCCCATTTTGCCACCTGAACAGCCCGTTCAGGCCTGCAAGCGTCACATTGTTATCGATAACATACGCGAATTCTGTGTCAACATGTATTCTTGGCATACATTTGCAGCTGGACTGAAACCTGTTTTCACGGCGGGTGATCGGACGTGCCATCGGTTCCAAGACGGCCCAAGTGAACCGCATTACCATGCAGGATGCGCGTTCATGTTGCAGCATCTTGATGGTCGACCATAATCGAAAGCCGATTTGCCGCCTGTATTTCAACGCCATGAGCTTGAAGTCTGTGGGCATTTTTGGCCCCGACAAATCAGAGACGGAGCACCAGATCGAAGACTTGTCCGACATTTTCAAGCACGCCGACGCCATCGAAGCGACAGTAAAAGCGTATGCCTAGGCGAGCATCGGTTGCACATCTGTAATTTAAAAAGGAACTGAAAAATGGTCCCGGTAGCGGCGGCACTGGCGTGGTTAATTGGCCGGTATGCTCCGAAGCTTTTTCTCGGTCGGTGGCGCAACTGGTTCGTGGCGGTCATTTCAGTGCCACTGTCAGTCGCATTTTCAGTCGCGATGGGTATCGGCTTGATGCTTTTGGTGCCAGAAGGCCCCGGATTCGGCGGACTTTTCGCAATGGTTCTGGCCGTTAGTTTCGCTGCCAGCATTCTCCCTGCTATCTGGTCGGCAATCGTTCATGCCCGGAAGAAGGTCGGGGCCAAAGCCTTAACTTTTGAGGCCCGCCAATGGTGATGACAAGGCAAACAAAAAAAGCCCAGATCACCGACGTTTTGTGCGGACCGGGTAGGAGAGTGTAGCGCGCCGAGTCGGGGCAGGCCGGGGGGGGGGGGCGTCCGGCGCGCACCCGGACCTGCCGTCCGCGTCTGCTGCGCCCCTATCCGGACGCCGTGCCCAGCACCTTGGCCCTGTCTGGGTCCGCGTGCCCTGCCCAGCCCGCCTTGCCGGGATGGCTTGCACGGTTAATCCATGAACAACCAACGCCACGGGCTGGAACGATCACGAAAACGTGAACGCCGCCTCTCGGGCTTGGGTTTGTCTGGGAGGGCAGGTCGCGCCCTATTTGGGGTCCAGATGCGGTCAACGACTTCGTTCTGGAGAAAATACGATAAAATCAAAGGTCTATGGCGGAGTGGAAGGGATTCGAACCCTCGAGACGTTGCCGTCTGCACCCTTAGCAGGGGTGTGCCTTCGACCACTCGGCCACCACTCCACCGACCCGTTTAAAGACGCACGCGGGCGGGGGCAAGGGGCTTGGATGGAAATATTGCGCGTGGGCGTCTGGTCAGGGTTGCTCCATCGCCGCGCGCCATTCGGTCAGGAAGCGGTGGCGCGTCACTGTGTCCAGGTTGGCCAGCAGGCCGGGGTCCAGCCGGATTGGGCGCAGGTGGGGGTTGCGGTCAAAGGCGGCAGCCTCAACCGCGGGAAGCCCGGCACCCTTGGCAATCAATGCCTGACCTTGCGATGACAAGAGGTAACGCAGGAAATCCACGGCGCGCTCGGGCGATGCCGAGTGACGCGGCACAAGCGATGTGCGCAGCAGGGTCAGGGTGAAATCTTCCAACTCGACCACCAGGATTCCCTTTTCCCCCTGTGCCACGGCATAAGATCCGAGGACATTATAGGCGACCAGCAGGCGGCCCGCGCGCACTGCATCGATCATGTCCACCGAACAGCAGAACAGCCGCGCATCCAGCCTGCCCATCACCTCTGCCAGCCGCCAGAACGTGTCAGACAGCCGCGCGTCCTGCGCGGCAAACAGATAGCCTGCGCCCGACAGCGCCGGGTCATAGGTTCCGACCTTGCCGCGAAACCGGTCGGGATTGTCACGCAACAGGGCAATCAAATCACGCCGGCTGCGCGGCACATCCTCGCCCGGCAGCAACGCGCTGTCTGACAGGATCAGCACCACAGGCTCTTGTGCGACCGACACCAACAGATCGCGCCAGCGGGCCCAGGCCGGTTGGTCATCCAGCAGATCGGCAGGCAGCGGCAGGGCAAAGCCGTCATTGGCCAGCTTGATCTGCAAATCCATGGCGGAAGAGATCACCAGATCAAAGGCAGCGCCTTCATCGGCAATCGCGCGATACACCTCTTGGCTGGAGGCCATCACATAGCGCAGACCGAGTCCCGGGTTCTGGTCCAGATAGGCGGTGATGACGGGCTGCAGAATGGCGATATCTGTGGTGGACAGCACGGACAGCGACCGGGCCGGATCCGAAGGCCCGAAATTGCGTGTCGCCTCGACCTCGAAGGCCGAGGCCGTCTGGGTGAGCCCTAGTGCGATGCCAAGGGCAAAGAGAATTCTGCGCATGTGCCACCTCCTTCTCTTGGGCGCAGGGTGAACGCGCCACCCATCGCGCTGGCCGCTTGCTCGACAATGGTCAGGCCCAGGCCGGACCCGGTGACATCGCCGACATTGTCGCCACGTCGGAACCGGCGCAGCAGGCGGTCCGGTTCGCTGGTGCCAAGGCCCCTGCCCCGGTCCGACACGGTTACAACCGCCAGCCCACCCACAGAACGGGCCGACACCTCGACCGTCGAATCTGCGGGCGAATACTTGATTGCATTGTCCAGAATGTTGCGCAACGCGGCCTCGATCAGCACCGCGTCGCCATCACAGGTCAGGACAGCCTCGCATGCGACCGTCAGGTCCATGTCCTTCATCTCGGCGGCCGGGGCAAGCCGCTGTGCCACCGCGCGGGTCATCGCCGCCAGATCCAGCCTAGCCCAGTCCGACTGATCCGCGCGATACAGCACGGTGGCATGGTCCAGCAACTGCCCCGCAGACCGCGCGGCATCATCAGCCGACCGGATCAGGCCACGCAGGCGCGCACGGGTGTTTTCCTCATCGGACGCGCGGAGTGCGAGTTCGGCCTCGTTGCGCATCACCGCCAAAGGCGTCCGGATATGGTGCGCGGCTTCGGCGATGAAGGTTTCGGTCTGCGACAGGGTGCCACGCAGACGCCCGATAAAGCTGTTCAATGCGGTGACGAACGGCACCAGTTCTGCCGGAGCCGGATCCCTGACGGGCCGCAGATCGCGCGGACCACGGCGTCCCACGGCTTCGGCCAGACGGTCGATCGGCCCCGTCAGGCTGCGGGCCACCAAAAGCGCCAGCGGAATGGCCGCCAGAAACACCGCAAGGCCCAGAATTGCAGCCCGGTTGCCAAGGCGGGCTGCAATCGCCTTTTGCCCTTCGCGGGTCTGCCCCAGCAGCACAAGAACCGGGGTCGCCCTGCCCTCGACCCGCAAAGACCGCGCCACCGCCGCCACCCGGATGTCCGCATCCCGGAACGGCACGGTGTAGAAAACCGGGGTAAAAGCCGTCGGCAACACGCTTGGCAAGGGAAGATCCCCGTAGCCGGTCACCGACATCCCCCCCACGTCTACCCGGTAAAAGATGCGCTCTTCGCCCATGGCCGCCAGCATCGAAAACGTGCCGGGCGGGACATCGATCACCACCCCGCCTTCGGCTGTGCGCATCTCTTCGGCCAAGCCCTGAGCTGCCGCCCCCAGGACTGCATCCAGCGTCGCCTCGGACGCGCGTTCTGCACCGATCCGGACCGCAAGATACAGCACCACCGCCAGGATGGCTGCCAGCACCAGAAGCTGCCCGACCAGACGACGACGCAGCGACAGGGCCATCGCCTAGCCGTCCGTCAGGCGGTAGCCAAGGCCCCGCACCGTTTCGATCCGCGCCCGGCTGCCCGCCAGTTTCTTGCGCAGGCGCCCCACATAAACCTCGATCGCGTTGTCGGTCACAGGTTCGGAAAACGAAAACAGCCGGTCGCACAAATGCTCTTTCGACAGGATCCGTCCGGGTGCGTTCAGAAACAGTTCCAGCAGCCGAACCTCGCGCGACCGCAGATCGCGCGATTCGCCACCGATGGTGACAGAGGCCGACAGCGGGTCGAACGTCAGGTCCGCATAGGTGCGCACAGTCTGCACAACGCCGCCTTTGCGGCGCAGGACGGCCCGGCATCGCGCCTCCAGCTCGGCAAAATCGAAAGGTTTGGTGATGTAGTCATCCGCCCCGGTATCCAGCGCATCCACCCGGTCACCGACCGCCGAGCGCGCCGTCATCACGATCACCGGGGTCTGGCGTTCGGCCCGACGGTGACGCGCCAGAAAATCACGCCCGTCGCCATCGGGCAGCATGATATCAAGCAATATCAGATCATAAGCTGCGGCAGACAAGAATTCTTCCGCCTCGGCCAGCGTGCCGGCACAGTCTACGCCATGCCCTTCCAACCCCAGCCGCGCCGCGACCGAGGCAGACAGTTCGGCGTTGTCTTCCACCAGCAGGAACCGCACATCGCCCCCTTTGCCTGTTTTCATTCCGCACAGTTTTTTTGCGCATGACAGGTTCGTGTCAGCTTTCCAGCTTTGACTGCCCCTCGCAAGCCCTGCCTGTCACGACGGATCGGCGGGTTGCCTGACATAAGAAGTCTTGGGAGGACTTACATGCGTATCACCGTCAAAGCGCTGGCTTTCAGCGCGACCGCCGTTCTGGGCCTGACCACCTCGGCCATGGCAACCGAATGTATCGCACCGGCGAACCCCGGCGGCGGCTGGGATTTCACCTGCCGTCAGATCGCGGCGATCATGCAGGAAATCGGCCTGTCGTCCAACATGGTGCAGGTGACCAACATGGCCGGTGCCGGCGGCGGCGTAGCCTATACCCATGTGGTCAGCGAACGGGACAAGGACGCCGACCTGTTTGTCGCGGCATCATCGGCCACCACGACCCGTCTGGCGCAAAACGCCTTTGCCGGCATGACCGCAGATCAGGTCCGCTGGGTGGGCACCATCGGCGGTGATCCGGGTGTGATCGTGGTCGCCAAGGACAGCCCGTTCCAGACCATCAATGACCTGATCGAGGCCGTCAAAGCCGATCCGTCGAAAGTCGCCTTTGCCGGTGGATCTGCAGTGGGTGGGTTTGACCATCTGAAAGTCCTTATGCTGCTGGACCGCGCCGGATTTGGCGATGCACGGTCGGTGAAATACATCGGCCTTGACGGTGGTGCGGATGCCATCACCCAGACCGTCGGCGGCTTCACCCAAGCCATGACCGGCGACATCTCGGAAATCCAGGGCTTCATCCGGTCGGGCGACGTGCGCGCACTTGCCGTGTTGTCGGACGCGCGGGTTGCCGGGTTCGAAGACATCCCGACCGCCAAGGAACAGGGCGTCGATATGATCGCGATGAACTGGCGCGGCGTCTATGTGCCCAAGGGCATCTCGGACGAAGACTTCGCCAAATGGTCGGACACCCTGCAAAAGGTGGCCGACTCTGAACAGTGGCAGAAGGTGATGGCCGAAAACGGTCTGGCACCCTACACCCTGATCGGCGCCGATTTCGAAAAGTTCGTCAACGACAACATCGCGGAAATCACCGAAATCTCCAAAGAAATCGGTATCATCCAATGATCAGGGCGGACCGCATCTTTGGTGTGGTCATGATGATCGTGGCGCTGGGGTATATCCTCAGCGCCATGTCCATCCAGACCTCGTTCCTGTCCGACCCGGTCGGCCCGCGCGTGTTTCCCTTCATGGTGGCGGCTGTGGTGATGATCTGTGCGCTCAGCATGGTGTTGCGCCCCGACCCGGACGTCGAATGGCCGCGCGGCGGGATGCTGCTGCAATTGGGCCTCGCGCTGATCGTGCTGTTTGGCTATGCCATGCTGATTAAGCCTTTGGGCTTTATCATCCCCACCATCTTTGCCGCCGGCATCCTGTCGTGGCAGATCAACCCCCGTCCCGTGCCTGCGGCTCTTGCCGGACTTGGCCTTGGCATCGGGCTGTTCGTTCTGTTCAAATTCATCCTCGGGCTCGGTCTGCAAGGCCTTCCCCGCGCCCTGATGGGCTGACCGGAGGACAACACCATGGACATTCTTTCAAACCTGGCGATGGGTTTCGGCATCGCCCTGACGCCCTATACACTCATGCTGGCCCTGATCGGCTGCTTTGTCGGCACCATCATCGGGGCCCTTCCCGGCCTTGGTCCGTCCAACGGCGTGGCCTTGCTGATCCCGATTTCCTTTTCAATGGGGCTGACGGCGATCCCGGCACTGGTGCTGCTGACCTCGGTCTATTACGGCGCGATGTATGGCGGGCGGATCAGTTCGATCCTGTTGAACATTCCGGGCGACGAGCCTGCGATGATGACCACGCTTGACGGCTATCCGATGGCCAAGCAGGGCTTTGCGTCGGACGCGCTGGTGATCTCGGGCGTTGCATCGTTTGTCGGCGCGTTCCTTGCCACCATCGGCCTGATGTTCCTGTCGCCCCTGCTGGCGCAGGTCGCGTTCAAGTTCGGACCGGCAGAGTATTTTGCACTCTACATGCTGGCCTTCTGCACGCTGGGTGGGATTGGGTCGAATAATCAGGCCAAGGCCGCGATGGCAGCCGCCATTGGTCTGGGCATCTCGATGATCGGGCTGGACAAGACCACCGGCATGCCGCGCTTTACCTTTGGTGAAATGCACCTGATGGACGGGATCGATTTCCTTGTCGCCATCGTGGGGCTGTTCGCCGTGGCCGAAGTGTTCCACTTTATCGAAACCCATGGCAAGGACAGCGCCATCGGCGTGAAACTGGGCAAGATCACGGTGAACTGGTCCAAGCTGTGGTCCACGCGCTGGGCCATGTTGCGCGGATCGGGCATCGGCTTTGTCGCGGGTATTCTTCCGGGGGCCGGTGCCTCGCTGGGATCGTTCCTCGCCTATATGACGGAAAAATCCAGCGCGAAGGACAAATCCACCTTCGGCAAGGGCAACCCCAACGGCGTGGCCGCCCCCGAGGCGGGCAACAACGCCGCCGCGGGTGGCGCGCTGATCCCGATGCTGACACTGGGTGTGCCCGGATCTGGCACAACCGCCGTTCTGCTGGCGCTGCTCTTGACGCTCAACATCACCCCCGGCCCCTTGCTGTTCACCGAACGGCCCGAGGTGGTGTGGTCACTGATCGCGTCGCTTCTGATCGCCAACATCATGCTTCTGGTCCTGAACGTGCCCATGGTGAAGATCTTCGTGAAGATCCTGTCGGTTCCAAGCTGGGTATTGCTGCCGGGTGTGACGATGATCGCCTTCGTGGGGATCTTCTCGCTGACCGGGTCCAGCTTCGACATGATGCTGATGGTCGGCTTTGGCATCATGGGATGGCTGTTTCGCAAGCTTGATATCCCTACGGTGCCGGTGATCCTTGGCATCCTTCTGGGCAACGCGATGGAAGACAACCTGCGCCGGGCCATGGTGCTGTCCAATGGTGACTGGACCTATCTGTTCTCGTCGCCGATCGCGATCGGATTGTGGATTGCCGCAATCGTTGGCTTCGTGGCCCCGATGTTCTTGCGTGGAGTCTTGCAAAAGCCGGTGGTTCCGAACACCGACACCGGAACCGTGGATTAAGGACCAGACCCATGCCAACCCGCGTACTTGTGCCTTCGGGCGTCCTCGGCCTCGGCTTTGACCGAACGGCACTGGCGCGCGGAATTGCACTGCGTCCCGATATCATCGCCATCGACGGGGGGTCCACTGACAGTGGGCCCTTCAGCCTTGGTGCGGGCCAATCGAAATATTCCCGCGCCGCCTGCAAATCCGAATGGCGAGACCTGATGCTGGCCCGTGCGACGGCTGGCGTGCCACTGGTGATCGGCACGGCAGGCACATGCGGCGCAGATGCCACGGTGGACTGGATGTTCGACATCACCGCCGAGCTCGCCGCCGAGTTGGGCCAGACCTTGCGCGTGGCACGACTTTACTGCAGCCAAAGCCCGGAAACCGTGGCCGCCGCCCTTTCCAATGGCCGCATCACACCGCTGACACCGGCGCCTGACATCTCGGCCGATACCCTTGCCAGCATGACGAACATCGTGGCGCTGGCCGGGGCAGAACAGATGCAGGCCGCGATCAACACCGGGGCAGAGATCATCATCGCCGGCCGCACCACCGACACCGCCACCATCGCAGCCCTGCCCCTGATGCGCGGCGACCATGCGGGCGGCGCATGGCACGGCGCAAAAATCGCAGAATGTGGCGCGCTGTGTTCGACCAACCCCACCTCGGGCGTGATCGTGGTCGATTTTGACACCACCGACTTCACGGTCGAAGCGATGCATGAGACAGCGCTGTGCACGCCCCACTCCGTCTCGGCACATATGCTGTATGAAAACACCGATCCCTTCATCCTGTATGAACCCGGTGGGCATCTTGACGTGACCAACGCCCGCTATTTCGCGCTGGACGCCCGTCGCGTCCGGGTTGAAGGGTCGCAATGGGTGCCAGGCCGCTACACGGTCAAACTGGAGGGCGCGCGGATTGCGGGCTATCAGACCACCATCCTCGCTATCCTGCGCGGGGGCCACTACGCCGCCCACGCGCGCGATTGGGTGGTCAAACTTACCAAATTCCTAACCGACACGATCACCCGCCGCATGGACCTGTCGCCGGACAGCTACAGCCTCGACTTTCGCCTGATCGGCGTTGATGCCGCCCTCGGGCCGCTGGAAAACCGCGCGGGCACACCGGTCGAGGTCGGCGTGCTTGGCATCGTCACCGCACCGACCCAAGCAATCGCCGCCGAGATTGGCAAGCTGATCAACCCCTTCGTGTTGCACTACCCTCTGACCGAGGATGAGGAATTGCCGACCTTTGCCTTTCCCTATTCGCCCGCCACCACCGACCGCGGCGCGCTTTATGAATTCGCGCTGAACCATGTGATGGAATTGACCGACCCGATGCAAGCCTTCCGCCTGACCGTGACGGAGGTCGGCGCATGAAACCGCTAGGCGAGCAAGTGCTGAAGGTCCGCTCGAAAAACGCAGGCCCCTTCTGGGTCACGATCGACGTTTTCTGCGGCACGGCAGAGGCTTATGAGGCAATCCTGACGCGGCTACACACCGCAGATGTGGCCCGGCTTTACGGCACGCCTCTGCAACTGGTCAAACGTTTCGACATCGCCGATCTGCATGTGATCAAGTTCTCGCTCCCCCGCCCCGTGGTGCAGGGGTCCGCTCCGGACCGTGACATGCATGGCGCACAATGGGCGTATCTTCTCGACGAGATGCCGTTGTGAGCTTTTTCACCCGGCCGCGCCTGACGACCTTTGCCATCGCCATCGCAGGGGCGGCCGTTTTTCTGATCCTGAACCTTCCGCTTGCCCTGTTGCTTGGCCCGATGGCAGCCTGCCTGGTGGCCGCTTTGATGGGGGCCAAACTGCAGGATGCGGGCACGCTCGGCACCTTCATGCGCACCTTTCTGGGGGTTGCGGTCGGATCGTCGATCACACCCGACACCATCGGGCACCTGCCGGATTTCGCGTGGTCGCTGCTGTTCGTGCCGCTGTTTATCGCGGTTATCGGGGCTGTTGGCTATCCTCTGTTCCGGTTTGTCTTCGGCTTCAACCATCCGACGGCATGGTATGCTGCCATGCCCGGCGGGTTGCAGGACATGCTGGTGTTCGGCGAAGAAGCAGGCGGCGACGTGCGGGCACTGTCGCTGATCCACGCCACCCGCGTGCTGGTGATTGTCACCGCAGCACCCCTGATCATGACGCTGTACTGGGGGATTGATCTGACCCAACCCCCCGGCAAACCAGCGCTGGACACGGACCCCGTGCAAATCGCCCTGATGATCTTTGCCTGTTTTGCAGGCTGGAAGATTGCCGAGCGTGTGGGCCTGTTCGGCGCGTCGATCCTTGGCCCGATGATCCTGACCGGGGCGCTGTCGCTGGCGGGCGTCATCACCACCCGTCCCCCGGCCGAAATCATCTGGGCCGCGCAATTCTTCATCGGCATAGCGGTCGGGGTGAAATACTCTGGCATCACATGGCGCGAATTGCGGATCGATGTGGGCGCGGGTGTGGCCTATGCCATCGTCCTCTCGCTGATCTCATTGGCGTTTTTCGAGGTGATCTATCTTTTGGGCCTTGCGCCGGCACTGGATGCCTTTCTGGCCTTCCTGCCGGGGGGACAAGCCGAAATGGTGGTGATTGCCATCATCGCGGGTGCAGATCTGGCCTATGTGGTCAGCCACCACCTCTTGCGCATCATTCTGGTGATCCTGTTGGCGCCGGTGGTGGCGCGGGTGTTCCGCTGACTAGGCGACCTCGTCCGCCACCACCGCCACACAGTCACCCGGCTTGACCAGCCCCGGAAAATGCCGCGCGGTCAGCAGACCGCCCCGGCGCAGGCGCAATTCTGTTGGCGCAACGCCGGTCCGCCCGGTCGGGTAGATCAGCGCGATCACATCGCCCGCCGCCACCCTATCGCCCAGATCGGCGGAAAAGCGGATCAGGCCGGCATCCTCGGCAAAGGTAAAACAATCACCGTCCGGCATATCCAACCACCGGGTCGGACGCGGCGCGACCGTTCCGTGCAGAACACCGGCCGCGATCAAAAGGTTTCGCAGCCCGTCGATTGCAATCCCCGCCGTGCGGGCCGTCGCCGTGCCACCTCCGCCCAGTTCGGTGGTGACAAAGATCTTGCCCATCTCCTCGGCGGCGGTGTCATACATGCCGACCGCGTCGATCTCCAGCATCTTGACCGAATATGGCGCCCCGAACGCCTGCACCAGACGGAACGCCTCGGCCCGCTGGCGGGTGTCGGGCACCACATGTGCCGCACAGAATGGCAGGAAATCCAGCGTCTTTCCGCCCGAATGGAAATCGACCACCACATCTGCCATCGGCAGCAGCACGCGCTGGAAATAGTCGGCGATCTTTTCCGTCACCGTGCCATCGGGCCGCCCCGGAAAGCTGCGGTTGAGGTTGCCGCCATCAATGGGCGACGTCCGAGTTCCGGCGGCAAAGGCGGGCTGGTTCATCGCCGGCACAATGATCACCCGGCCAGTCACCTGTTCCGCCCTTAGACTGTGGGCCAGATCGAACAGCGCAATCGGCCCCTCGTATTCGTCGCCGTGGTTCGCGCCTGTCAGCAATACCGTGGGACCGGCCCCATTCTTTACCACACAAACCGGGGTCATCACCGACCCCCAAGCCGCATCATCGCGGCTGTAAGGCAGGCGCAAAAAGCCGTGCCGGATCCCATCGGCGTCGAAATCGACTGTGGCAGACATCGGTGACGGTCTCATGCTTCAGCCTTTCACGAACAACTGACGCGGCACGTCGGCCAGACATTCCACCCCTGTATCGGTGATCAGGATGCTTTCGGTGATTTCCAGCCCCATATCCTCCAGCCACAACCCGGTCATGAAATGGAAGGTCATGCCCGGCTGCAACACGGTGCGGTCGCCGCGGCGCAGCGACATGGTGCGCTCGCCCCAGTCAGGTGGATAGCTGACGCCGATCCCGTATCCGGTGCGGCTGTCCTTTTCAAAGCCGAAACGGGCCAGCGTGTCGAAGAAGGCCACTGCGATATCCTCGCAGGTGTTGCCCGGCTTTGCCGCAGTCAAACCCGCCTCCATACCTTCCAGAACCGCCACTTCGGCCCGCAGGAATGCGTCGGTCGGCCGCCCCAGAAACAGCGTGCGCGACAGGGGACAATGATAGCGGTTCACGCATCCGGCGATTTCGAAGAACGTGCCCTCGCCCGACTTCAATGGGGTATCGTCCCATGTCAGATGCGGGGCCGCCGCATCACCACCCGACGGCAGCATCGGCACAATTGCGGGATAATCGCCACCGATCCCCGGCACGCCGCGCAGACTGGCGTCATAGATTTCGGCCACCAGATCACACTTGCGCATCCCCGGCTCGGCCACCTCCAGAATACGGCCATGCATGGCAGAAACCACTTTAGCAGCGTCCCGCATATATATGATTTCCTGATCAGATTTTACCGAACGCTGCCAGTTCACCAACCCTGTCGCATCCAGCAGTTCCCCTGTCGCCAGATGGCTGACAAGGCTGCGATACGCGGCGGCTGTGAACCAGTAGTTGTCCATCTCGACGCCGATCCGACCTTGCGCAAGACCCCTCTGGGACAGCGCGTCTGACAGATGGTCCATCGGATGCCGTTCGGTCGATTGCACATAGTGATCGGGGTAGGACACCATGTCCGCCTCGGCCAGCCACGATGTGCGCTTGGCCCCTTCGCGGTCCATACCGCGCCCCCACCAGAACACGGCCCCGTCGAGGGGCACCACCACGGCCTGATGCACATAGAACGACCAGCCATCATACCCGGTCAGCCAGTTCATGTTGCTGGGATCGCTGACAATCAGGCAATCCAACCCCCGCACCGCCATTTCGCGGCGCGTCTTGTCCAACCGCAAGGAAAACTCGTCTTTGGAAAACTTCAGCTTCGGCGTCATCCGTCCGGCCCCCTCACATGCGCATACGCACAAGGGTTCCCACCGAATCGTGTGCCGTCAAGCCTGCGCTTGCACGCGCGGGTGCGATGGTGTTCGATGGTGTTCGCTGCGCCAAAAGGGGCCTGACCATGCGGCTTGATGCCATCGATCTGAAAATCCTTGATGCCGTGCAGCGCGATGGACGCATCACCAAACTGCGGTTGGCCGAGGTGGCGGGCCTGTCGCCCACGCCGGTCTGGGTGCGCCTGCGGCGGTTGGAACAATCGGGCCTGATCGCGGGCTACCACGCCCGCCTTGCCCCACGCAAAGTCACGCCTTTTGCCGCCATCATCATGGAGGTGATGCTGGGCAACCATCGCCAAGCCGATTTTGATCGCTTTGAACGCGCGGTGACGAAAGTCCCGCAGGTGGTGGCGGTTTGGTCGGTTGGCGGCAAGGTGGATTACTTTCTCAAGATCCTGTCAGCCGATATCGAGTCCTATCAAACCCTTGTTGATCAATGGCTTGCCGCTGATATCGGAATTGACCGCTATTTCACCTATGTCGTCACCCGCACGGTGAAAGAGGATCAGGATTTCCCGTTGGCTTTATTGCGCCTTTAGAGATTTTCTCTCCAAACCTGCCCCGGAACAGACCATTCGGACCAACTTTGGCGAATGTTTGGTCCCCGTTCCTGCCCGCCCCCTGTCATGCTGCGCCCA
>JBKBWK010000049.1:0-18791 GCA_046313895.1 Paracoccaceae bacterium | reverse complement strand
CCCCCGCCGCCCCGCCTCCCCCCACCCGCGGGGGCCCCTCCCCGCCAGGGGGGGGGGGGGGGACGGGTGTAAACGCCTGGGTGGGGGCGCGGCCCCCACACCCCCGGGATATTTGTGAACAGATGAAATCAGTCGGTGCGATCGATCGAGAATGCGTAGGTGGCAAGTCCCGCCGCGAGCAACAGCGCGATGAAGCCGAAGATCGCTGCGTACGGTGCGGTGGATGGCTCTGCCAGCGTTGTGGCGTGGATGCGTCCGGTGGCCAGTTGTAGAAAGCCGACGGGGGCAATGCCAAAGAGGTTGAGAAGCGTCACGCCCCGCCCGGTCAGGTGTGCCGGGATGAAAGCGCGGCCATGGGCGATCACCATGGGAAACGATGCCCCGGCAAACCCAAGCCCAGACAAGAGTGCGATGATCAGCCAGGGTCGGCCCGGCATCAGCCACAGTCCGACGAGACAGGCCAGCGCCAAGCCGTTGCCGCCGAGGATAAGCCATTTGCGGGTGCCAAGGGCGCGCTCCAACGGGCCATAGGCAAAACTGCCCGCCACCATCGCAAGCCCCATGATCAGGCTGACCTGCCCGATCCAGCCTGCGTCTGCCCCGAACACATCGCGAAACAGCGGCCCGATCCAGAGCCCACGAATGGCAGCGGCAGGGGCATAGCAGACCGCCATCATGATCAGGATCGGCCAAAGTGCGGGCATCCGCAACAGGTCCAGCAAGCTCCCCTTCTGGCCGGTTGAGCTGCGCGCCGGGTCACGAACAAGCGTCAGGATGGCAAGGGAAACCAGGGCGGTGACTGCGGCCAGCCCCCAGATAGACCCCCGCCAGCCAATGGCATCCACGGCCAGCGACAGCGGCAAGGATGACCCGATGTTGCCCAAATTGCCGATTCCAACGGTTGCCCCTGCCAAAGTGCCAAAGACAGCAGGCGCAAAGCTGCGGGCGAAGATGTAGTAAGATGCCATCAGCACCGAGGAACACCCCGCGCCGATCAGCGCCATCGCCAGTTTGATTGCGCCCGGCCCGGTGGCCATCGCGAAAATCGCAGCACCCACAGCCCCGACGGCCAAGACGGCTGCGGTCGTCCGGCGTGGGCCTATCCGATCCAAAGCCTCACCAACCGGGATCTGCATCAGGGCAAAGGCGAGGAACCAGAGGCCCGAGGCGGCAGCAAGATCGCTGGCCGTGGCACCAAGATCGGATTGCAGCACGGGCGTCAGCACCGCAAGGAAGGCCCTGTAGAATTGGCTGAGCACATAAGCAACCACCAGGGCCGCAATCCCGACACGCATCTTTCGCGATCCTTTTAATAGCCTGTCGTCTTCGCAGGGCTTGCAGGCTGGGTCAACAGCACGGGGACGCTGCGGTTGCGCCCGATGTCAGCGTGTCACCATCCCCGCCCGCTCAGGCTGGTTGTGCCAACAGCGGCCTTTCCCGCACTGGAAGATGAACGATGGCCGAGAAAGCGCCCACGCCCACGCCTATCCACCAGACAAGGGTGTACGAGCCGGTGATGTCGTACATTTTCCCTCCCAGCCAAACGCCGAGGAAGCCGCCAATCTGGTGAGATAGAAAGACAAATCCGTATAGCGTTCCCATGTAACGCAGACCGTAGATGTGCGCCACGAGGCCAGAGGTGAGCGGCACGGTGGCAAGCCAGAGTGACCCCATCACCGCCGAAAAGATGAGCACGGATTCCGGTGTGATCGGAAGAAGTATGAAGGCAGCCGCAGCAATCGTGCGCCCGGTGTAAATGCCTGCCAGCAAGTACTTTTTTGTATAGCGCTTTCCCAGCCAGCCCGCCGTGAGTGTTCCTGCGATATTTGCGAGGCCAATCACAGAGATCGCCGCCGCGCCCAGCGCCGATGTTGTGCCAATGCCCATGCCGGCCAGCATGCCAGCCGGGTCGATCGGCCCGCAAAGTTCGGTCACGAAGGCGGGAAAGTGCGCCGTGATGAAGGCAAGTTGATAACCGCAACTGAAAAAGCCCAGAAAGATCAGACTATAGGTGGGATCCCTGAACGCACGCTTCAGGACGGTGCCCATGCTTTCTTCCAACTCGGTGCGCGTCGCTACATGCGGCGAGCGGATGAAGGGCAGGGCAAAAAGACTGATCAGAATGATGCCAGCAAAGATCACGAAGACCTCTTGCCAGTTGTAGGATTGCAGCAGAAATTCAGCCAGTGGTGCACCGAACACCTGCCCCATCGACCCTGCGGCGGTCGCGATGCCAAGGGTCATCGACCTATGTTCGGGTGCGGCGGCCCGACCCACGACGGCCAGAACAACACCAAAGCCGGTGCCCGCGATGCCAAAACCAACAAGTATTTCAAGAAACTGGTGTTGGCCCGGCGTGACTGCGAAAGACGACAACACGAGGCCTGCGGCATAGGTCAACGCCCCCGCAACAATCGCCTTGCGGTCGCCAAACCTTTCGGCAAGCGCGCCGAACAACGGTTGCCCAATGCCCCAGGCAAGGTTCTGGATCGCGATCGCCAATGAAAATTCTGACCGAGCCCAGCCGAAGTCACTTGCAATCGGGATCTGAAACACGCCGAAACTGGCACGCACGGCAAATCCCAGCATCAGGATCACGCAGCCGGCGATCAACACCGGCGTCAGGATGGGGGTTTTTTCAGTGCGAGTCATGTTCGCGTTCCTGTCAGGCGCAGGAAGGTGTGACGCATCGCGACCGGGGTCAAACGGTTCTTTGTGCCTGACACAATCGGCCATCCATGACGGGCATATCGCGTGCATGTCCTGAACATATGGTGCGCAGCCAGCGAGATTGCGGGACTTAGCTGAACAGCATCGGATCGGGTCCGCCGCGCGCGCCTTTGTCCAGCGTGGCCATCGCAGCCATGTCCTCATCAGTCAGGGCGAAATCAAACAGATCGCGGTTTTGCGCCAAGCGGCTTACATTGGTGCTGCGGGGAATAACCGAACACCCAAGCTGGACGTGCCACCGCAGGATCACCTGAGCCGGCGTCTTGCCGGTGCGCTTTGCCACGGCCTGCACTTCTGGGGTGTCGAAGGCGCGGCCTTTGCCAAGTGGTGTCCAGCACTGGGTGACGATGCCCAGACGGTCGTGCAGAGCGCGCAGGTCTGCCTGCTGAAAGTCCGGGTGCAGTTCGATCTGGTTCAGCACCGGTGTCACGCCGGTTTCGCCGATCACCCGTTCCAGATGGTCGGCCATGAAGTTTGACACGCCGATGGATTTTACCCGGCCTTCGTCGCGCAGGCGGATCATCGCCCGCCATGTGTCAAGATACAGACCCTTGGCCGGGCAGGGCCAGTGGATCAGCAACAGGTCCGGATCGAAACCTATCCGGGCCACGCTTTCGTCAAAAGCGCGCAGGGTTTCATCATGGCCCTGACGGTCGTTCCAGATCTTTGTCGTAATGAAAACCTGATCGCGCGGGACGCTGGCGGCGCGCACGCCTTCGCCCATCCCGGCTTCGTTTCCATAGATTGCCGCGCCATCGATCAGGCCATAGCCCATGTCGATGGCGGAAGACACGATGTGCCCCGTCTGATCTGCCGGAATTTGCCAGATACCAAGGCCAAGGGCCGGAATCCGGTTGCCGTCATTCAGTTTCAACATCGCCATAGCCGACTCCCGTCCTGTCCGGCGGCAGGGAACAGGGTCTAAGCGCTGGATGCAAGGGCGAAGTCGTATAGGTCTTGCCCGTTGCTGAGTCGTCAGTGCGGGTTTGTTGACGGCGCGTAGGGTGCGCTGCGCAAGTCAATGGTCTGCCCGGTGACTGCGCTTTGTTGGGCGGCCATGCCCATTGCGACTGCCCACCATCCATCCAACAGCCCCACTTCCGGCGACTGGTGGCCGCGCACTACACTGGCAAAACCCTGATGCTGGTAAAAGGTGCTGCCGTTGTGGTCGCCTGCGGCAAGAATAATCGGGTCAACCGGCACGTCAAGGTCGCGCGGCCCTTTCGGATCGCGCGGACTGACGATCACCTTTGGAACCGGGGCCTCGCCCAGATGCGCAGGCCAGAAGCGGCCAGGACCAGGCACCAGACATTCGATCTTGCCGATGGGGCCAACCGCCGAGATTTCTTCCTGATACCGCGCGCCTTCGGCAAACATGCACAACTCCAGCATGGCGCGCAGACCGTTTTCAAACTCGACAATCACATAGGCATTGTCCCAGATGTCGGGGGTTTCATCACCGTATGTCTCATTCAGATGGTTGACCGATTGTCCGGCCGAGGCCATGACCCTTACCGGATCACAGCCGGCAATCAGGCGCATCAGATCGAAGAAATGGCAGCATTTCTCGACAAGGGTGCCACCGGTATTTCGATTGAAGCGGTTCCAGTCGCCGACCTTTTCAAGAAACGGAAAACGGTGTTCACGGATGGTCAGCATCTTGACGCCACCGGTCGCCTGTTCAGCCTGCCGGATCAGATGAGCAACCGGGGGCATGTAGCGGTATTCCATCGCCACCCAGATCGGTGCCGGATAGGCGGCCCGCAGGGCGGCCAGTCGGGGGGCATCCGCGGGGTCGGTGAACAAAGGCTTTTCGCACAGGATCGGCAGCGGGCGGATCGAGGCGATTTCCTCCAGCTGTTGCAGATGCAGATAGTTGGGCGAAACGATCAACAGGCAATTGACCGCAGGGTGCGCCACCACATCGGCCAACGTGTCCATCATCACGGCACTGGGGGCCAGCTCCTTGGCCTGTGCCCGCATCGTGGCATCCGGCTCGAAAATCGCGGCGACGCTTGCGCCGTCGATCAGCGCGATGTTGCGAAGGTGTTCCTGCCCCATCATGCCGCAGCCGATGATGCCATATCTCAGGTCCATGAAAGCCTCATTTCAGACGGGCCACATAGGCCACTTTGTCAGGATCGTACCAGGTGAAGGAGGCTTCGACCGATTGGCCGTCCTGCCCCCAGGTGATGCGGGTGATTTTCGGCAACGGCGTGCCGGGTGGGTGTGGAAATTCCGTCGGAGCCCAATCGGGAACAGGACCAAGACCAACGCGATCTTCGGCCCGCGCGATCCACAGGTTCAACCGCTGGCGGTAGAATAGATACAGCGATTCAGACAGGTCTTCTGCCGCTATGGCGGGCGTCAGATTGCCGTCAAGCCAGATTTCTTCGACCGCTGCCACCGTGCCGGACAGATACCTCAGGCGGCGGATGCGATGCCCTTCCGGGGATCGTCCAAAGGCGGGCAAGGCCGGGTCTTTGGTCACGCGATCCACGGACAAGACCCGCGCGGTCGGCAAGCCGCCGCCCGACAGCAATTCGATGCGCAGCAGCGCGTAGATAGAGGACGGATCGGCCTTGGCGCGGATGTAGTTGCCCGATCCCTGAATCCGGTCCACCAAACCTTTGTCTGACAGGGCCTTGAGCGCCTGACGAAGCGTACCAACCGCGATCCCAAGGTTTGCCGCCATGTCGCGTTCTGGAGGCAGGCGTTCCCCGTCGATCAGCCTGCCGGCCGCAATGTCGCGGATCAACAGCTCACTGATCTGCATGTAAAGGGGCAGGGCGCCGGGTGATGACATTTCTGGGCCGTGAATTGATATAGGATTGATCTACATCAAATCTGATGCTACGCAAGAAAAAAAGATGACTCTCGCAATGCGGATTTAGGGAGAACGCAATATGACTGTGGTGCCTGTCACCTCGGCCGATCTGGATGCCAGCGAGGTAAGCTGGTTTGCGGCCCTGTGCTCGGATGATTACGAATATCTGGGCGTGCCCGATCCGGCGCTGCGGTCAAGTTGGGCGCATTGTTCGTCGATTGTAAAGCGGGCCGAGTCACACGGATTCCGCAATATCCTGTGCCCGTCGTCGTATCAGGTCGGGCAGGATACCTTGTCGTTCGTGGCAGGCTGCGCGCCTATCACCGAGCGGATCAATTTTCTGGCGGCCATACGCTGTGGTGAAGTGCAGCCGGTGATGCTGGCACGCACGGTGGCGACGCTGGACCATATGCTGCAAGGCCGACTGACGCTGAACGTGATTTCATCGGATTTTCCGGGCGAGGTGGCCAGCAGTGCCTATCGCTACAAGCGCAGCCACGAGGTGGTCGAGATCTTGCGTCAGGCGTGGACCCAGGATCACATCGAGTATGCCGGCGAGGTCTATCAGATCAGCAAGGTCAGCGCAGACCCGGCCAAGCCCTATCAGCAAAATGGCGGTCCGCTCTTGTATTTTGGCGGTTATTCTCCCGATGCGCTGGAGTTGTGCGGGGCGCAGTGCGACGTCTATCTGATGTGGCCGGAAACCAAGGATCAACTGGCGCAACGCATGCGTGACGTGCATGCGCGCGCCGCAGCTCATGGTCGCACTCTGGATTACGGGTTGCGCGTCCACATGATCGTGCGCGACACCGAGGCCGAGGCGCGTGACTATGCAGAGCACATCGCCAGTAAACTGGATGACGAGTATGGCAAGTTGATCCGGGATCGGGCGCACGATTCGATTTCCCTTGGCGTGGCTCATCAGGCACGGGCGCGGGAATTGGCCGATCAGTTCGGCTATACCGAACCGAACCTCTGGACGGGCGTCGGCAGGGCGCGGTCGGGCTGTGGTGCGGCACTGGTAGGGTCCACCGATCAGGTGTTGACTCAGATTGAAGAGTATCGCCGCATGGGCATCCGGGCTTTCATCTTTTCAGGATATCCGCACCTTGACGAGTGTGACCATTTTGGCACCAAGGTTCTGCCCCAGTTGAAAACCTGTTCGCTGCCGCATGCGTATGGTCGGGTGCCGGATAGCATGCCCGCCACCCCCCTTGGAAACGGACCCCGCCGCTGATGGAAAAGATTGCGCTTTCGCCTGACCTGTCTCTGTCCCGTCTTGTTTACGGCATGTGGCGGATTGGGGATGATGCCGACACGTCACCCCGCCATGTTCAGGCCAAGGTCGAGGCGTGCCTGGCCCAAGGCATCACGACCATGGATCAGGCCGACATCTACGGTGGATACACCGCCGAGGCTATTTTTGGCGCTGCGCTGAAAGCATCGCCATCACTGCGCGATCAGATCGAGATTGTCACCAAATGCGACATCGTGGCCCCTGTCGGCCGCCATTCCGCTGCACGGGTCAAGTATTACGACACGGGTGCGGCACATATCACCGCGTCGGTCGAGATGTCTTTGCGCGATATGGCGACGGATCGCATTGATCTTTTGTTGATTCACCGCCCTGACCCGCTGATGGACCCCCATGAAACCGGGTCCGCTCTGGACGCGCTGGTAGCCAGTGGCAAGGTGCGGACCGTAGGCGTGTCGAACTTCCGCCCATGGGATTTCAAGCTGCTGCAATCGGCGATGACGTCGCCTTTGGTCACAAATCAGATCGAGATCAGCCTGACCGCGAACGCCGGGTTTACCAATGGCGACATCGCCTTTCACCAGCGCCACAATCAGCCGCTGATGGCGTGGAGCCCGCTGGCGGGTGGCAGCCTGCTATCGGGGGCTGACTCGCCTTTGCGGGATGCGCTGCACCGGATCGGGGTGGAAACAGGCACCGATTGGTCGGCCGTCGCGGTGGCATGGTTGTTGCGGCATCCCGCGCGCATTGTTCCGGTGATGGGGACCAACAGCCTTGAACGGATTGCGAAACTTTCTGATGCCTGCCGCGTCGAAATGGATCGCCAGACGTGGTTCGAGCTCTACACCCATGCCATGGGGCATGAGGTGCCATGATGGCGGATGGAGGAGCGATGACAGAAACGGTGTTCACGCCCGAAACCAACCCCCGAGCGTTTCGGGATGCGTTGGGGCGCTTTGCAACGGGGGTGACGGTGGTGACCTGCGCCACAGCGGACGGACCAATGGGGTTTACCGCCAACAGCTTTGCCGCCGTGTCTCTGGATCCGGCGCTTGTGCTCTGGTCACCCGCGAAGTCATCCACCCGCTATCCGCATTACGAAGCCGCGCAGCACTATGCGATCCACATTCTGGACCAATCCCATGCCGAATGGCTGGCGCGGTTCAACCGGGGCGGTGCGGGATTTCACGGCCTGAGCCATGAATTCAACGCCGAAGGTGTGCCGGTGATTCACGGAGCATTTGCCCGGTTCGATTGCGCGCGCCATGCCGCCCACGAAGGAGGCGATCATCTGATCGTCGTGGGCCGGGTCTTGCGCGCACTCTATCGCGACGGAGAACCCTTGGTGTTCTGCCAAGGCACTTACGGACGCTTCGCCAGCGGGGTCTGACCCTGCGCGAAGAACACCCCGGCGGGAGACGGGGTGTAACACAAGGGGGGAGGGAGACGCCCATGGGCGCACTGATCGGGCTTGCGAAAGCCCTTGGGTCACTGAACGGCGCCGTCCTGACCCTAAGTCGGGGCCTTGGTGCCGTTTGCATGGCTGCGATGGTGGTCATCATTCTGGCACAGGTGTTTTACCGCTATGTCCTTGGATCAGCCTTGGCATGGCCAGAAGAAGCTGCGCGCTTTCTGATGCTGTGGGCAGCGGGCCTGATGGTCGCGACGGCCTTTCGGCGCGGCGGGTTTGTGTCGATCGACATTCTGGTGCGTCTGCTGCCGCGCGGCGCCGCGTCGGCTCTGTCGCTTGTGCTTTTGGGGCTGTCGTTGGTCATTCTTGTGGTGGCTATCCGCATCAGCTGGTCCGAGGTAACCGGTATCGGTGGCCGGTTCGAGACTGACTCGCTGCGCTACCCGTCAACCTGGGATCTGTCTGTCTGGACCAAGATGCCACGCAGTTGGCAGATGGCGTCGATGCTGACCGGATTGGTGATGATGATCTCGGTCTGTGTCGAATTGATGCTGCGCAATCTGATTTCCCTGATGGGCGCGCATGAGCGACTGCCCGATATTCCCGAAACAGTCAGTCTGGGGGCCGAGTGATGCTGAGCCTTTTCCTCCCCCTGTTCCTCGTGTTCTTGTTCCTTGGCCTTCCGGTGTTCTTCGGGCTTGTCGCCGCGCCCGGCATCCTGTTGTGGCTGAACGGACAGGAGCGCGACATCACGCTTCTGTATCGCAATGTATATAACGGGATGGACAGCTTTCCGCTGATGGCAATTCCATTCTTCATGATGGCCGGCGAATTGATGAACCGCGCCGGCATCACCTTGCGGCTGGTCGAGTTTTCGCAAGCCATGATAGGCCATTTCCGGGGTGGGCTGGCGCATGTGAACGTCATGTCGTCGATGCTGTTTGCGGGCCTGTCCGGATCTGCGGTGGCGGATGTGTCGGCCTTGGGGTCGATGCTGATTCCGGCGATGGAAAAGCAGGGTTATTCCCGCCGCTTTGCCGCCGCGATCACTGCCGCCAGCTCGATCATCGGGCCGATCATCCCGCCGTCGGGCATCATGATCATTTATGCCTATGTGATGGGCGAATCGGTTGCCGCGCTGTTCCTGGCGGGCATCGTGCCGGGGGTGATGATCGGGCTGTCACTGATGGCGGTGGTCTGGCTGATGGCTGACAAATACGATCTTCCGCCTGCGACGACCCGTGCAAGCTGGGGCGAGCGGGGGCAGGCGTCCTTGCGTGCGGTCTGGCCGCTGATGACGCCTGTCATCATCATGGGCGGCATCCTTGGCGGGATTTTCACTCCGACCGAGGCTGCGGCAATTGCGGTTGGATATGCCACCTTCATCGGCCTGTTCGTCATGCGCACCCTGAATCTGCGCGACATGCCGGACATCCTGATCCGGTCCGGTATCACCTCGGCGGTGGTTCTGTTGCTGGTTGGTGCGGCGATGGCGTTCAAGACGGTGGCCAGTCTGGCCCACACTCCGGAAATGCTGGCGGGCATTATTCTGGGCTTGTCGGATAACCCATATATTCTGCTGTTCCTCATCAACATCCTGCTGTTTTTGGTGGGGATGTTTCTGGATGCGGGGCCTGCGATCATCATCCTTGGTCCGATCCTTGGCCCGATCTTTGCCGAATTGGGGGTGAATTCGGTGCATTTCGCCATCATCATGGCGGTGAACCTAACCGTTGGCCTTTTGACCCCGCCGATGGGGCTGGTGCTGTTTGTTACCTCGTCGGTATCGGGCCTGCGGGTCGAAACCGTGGCGAAAGCCGTGATGCCGTTCCTTTTGGTCGAGGTCGCGGTGATCTTCTTGCTGACCTATTTCCCCGCACTGACGCTGACCATTCCGCGTCTGTTCGGGTTCGTGCAATGACTTCAGATATATAAGGGAGGAACCAACATGCTGAAGACAACCCTGAGATCGCTGGTGCTGGCAGGATTGCTGTCTGGCACCGCAGGCATGGCGATGGCGCAAGACATCATGCTGCGCGCGACCGCCAACTCGAATGAGAATGACGAAGACTATGACGGTCTGGTCGTGTTCAAGAACTATGTTGAAAACGCGTCGAACGGCGCGATCGGCGTGGAAATCTTCATGGGCACGCAGCTGTGTGCCAAGCCAGATGAATGTATGGCGGGGGTGTCGGACGGCACCATCGACATCTACATCTCGACCTCTGGCGGGGCGGCTGGACTGTTTCCCTACGTTCAGGTGCTCGATCTGCCTTACTTGATGAGCGATGATCGGGTTGCCGAAGAGGTGCTGACTGGAGACTTCACCCGCAAACTGCGCGGTATGGCTCTGGCCGACAGTGGCGATACGATCCGCCTGATGACCATTGGCAATACCGGTGGCTGGCGCAACTATGCCAACACCAAAAAGCGTGTCGCAGCGCCGTCAGACCTTTCTGGAATGAAAATGCGCACCGTTCCTGCCGATCTGCCGCAAACGCTCGCCACTACTCTGGGTGCTTCGCCGACACCGATTCCGTGGCCGGAACTGTTCACGTCGCTGCAAACCGGCGTGGTCGAGGGGACGGCAAACGGCATCACCGACATCATGTCGATGAAGTTCACCGATGCCGGGGTGAAGTACATCACGTTGGATGGGCACAGCTACATGGGTGCGTTCTGGTGGATGAACAATGCCCGCTTCACCGGCATGACCGATGCGCAAAAGCAGGTGGTGCTGGATGGCTTTGCCGCCCTGCAGCAGGCCACCTTCGCGTCGCCCAAGCGCAAGGAAATTCAGGCCTATGCCGATTACAAGGCAGCAGGCGGGGAAATCTATGTGCCGTCGGCCGAGGAAAAGGCCGCGTTCAAGGATGCGGTCGCACCGGTGTTTGACTGGTTCAAGGCCAATGTGAAGGGCGGCTCGGACGTGCTGGATGCCTTCATGCAAGCCTCGGCTGATGCCGAAGCCAAGATTGCTGCCGAACGTGCAGCGGACATGAACTGATCCACCTCTGGCGCCTTCGGCCTAGCCGCGGGCGCCAGAGTTTTTGTCCCGCAGGAGTGTCATGGCGCAGCATGACCTAAGGCGATCAAACCGGGATATTGTCGATCAATCGCACACCATCCAGCCAAGCCGCTGCCAACATGCGGCGCGGGCTTTCCGGATCGTCCGACGGCATCAGCGTCGCGGCATCGCGCAATTCGATGTATTCGACCCGGTCAAACCCTGCGGCACGGATCGTTTCGGCCGCCTCACGGATCGCCATCCGATCCGATTGTCCCGCCCGGATATCTTCTGCCGCCGCTGTGATTGCGCCATACAGGATGCCGGCTTTCGCGCGGCCTTCGGGCGTCAGGCGCACGTTGCGCGAGGACATCGCCAACCCATCTTTTTCGCGGATCGTCTCGCAGCCAACGATATGAACAGGCATGTTCAGATCCCGCACAAGGCGCAGAACCACCTGTAACTGCTGCCAGTCCTTTTGGCCAAAGTATCCCCGGTCGGCCATCGTCATTCCGAACAGCTTCGTCACAACTGTGGCCACGCCGTCAAAATGTCCGGGCCGCATCCGGCCTTCCAGCGGTTCCGAGACACCGCCGACCGATACCGTGGTCTTGAAACCCTCAGGATAGACCTCGTCCGGGAGCGGCGCAAAAATCAGATCAACCGGCACAGTCGCCAGAAGGGCTGCATCGGCCTCCTCCGTCCTTGGGTATTTCAACAGATCGTCGGGGTTGTTGAACTGCATCGGATTGACGAAAATCGTGGTGATCACCCGATCACAGTCGCCCCGCGCCGCGCGGGCCAGGCTGAGGTGGCCGTCATGCAGCGCGCCCATTGTTGGCACCACACCGATGATTGCCCCCTCGGCCCGCCAGGCACGGGTGTGTCGGCGCAACTCGGTCACGGTCCGGACGATTGTGGGCAGTGTCACGGTTTGGCCTTCAATACATCTGGAAAGGCATGTTCGGGGCCGGGAAATTCGCGCGCGCGCACTTCGGCGGCATAGGTGGCGATGGCCGCATCGGCAAGCCTGCCCAGTTCGGCATAGCGTTTGACGAATTTAGGCCGGAAGTCGGTGAACAACCCCAGCATGTCGTCGATCACCAGCACCTGACCGTCGCAATCCACCCCGGCACCGATCCCGATGGTGGGGATGGTCAGCGCCTTGGTAATCCGCCCGGCCAGACCTTCAGGCACCTTTTCCAGCACGATGGCAAACGCGCCTGCCGCCTCGCAGGCACGGGCATCAGCCATCACCCGGTCTGCCTCATCTGCGCGGCCCACAACCTTGTAGCCGCCCAAGGTGTTCACCGATTGCGGCGTCAGGCCGATATGGGCCATCACCGGCACCCCGCGCGCGGTCAGGAAGGCGATGGTGTCTGCCATATGCACCCCACCCTCGAGCTTGACTGAAGGCGCCCCGGTTTCCGCCATCAGGCGCGCTGCGTTGCGATAGGCTTGTTGAGGGCTTTCCTCATAGCTGCCAAAGGGCATGTCGATCACCGCCATCGCCGTTGACAACCCACGCACCACCGACCGGCCATGCAGGATCATCATCTCCATCGTGACCCCCACGGTCGAGGGCAGGCCGTGCAGCACCATCCCCAGACTGTCCCCCACCAAGGCGACGTCGCAATGCGGATCGACAAGGCGTGCCATCGGCGTGGTATAGGCCGTCAGCACCACTAGGGGCTGACCACCCTTGCGGGCTTTGATGTCAGGCGGCAGAACCGGGCGAACGGGGGCGGTGGCGCTCATCTCTCATTCTCCTGCCAGTGACGCGCGGCGTCCTTAAACTGCCTGCCATCAGTGCATGACGCCGCGCGGTTGCGCAAGAATTTTGCGCCGCACCGCGGCAACTTCGCTGGACTTGACGGCACAAGGCGCGCGGTATTCCATTCAAACCGTCGGAATGTGGAGGCAAAAGTGTCAAGGATTGCGCGTGTAACCCGTTTGGAAATCGCCGCCGAGGTAGAGCGTCCTGATCCGGCCAAAGTCGTATCGGGCAATCCGGTGCACAAAACCTGGAATATCGAAGATGCAGATGGGCTGTATTGCGGGTTGTGGCAATCCACCCCCGGCGCATGGCGGGTGTCCTATTCCGAATGGGAATATGTGCATATCCTTGAAGGCCATTCGGTCCTGACCGGTGACGATGGCAACGTGACCCACCTTCGGGCCGGCGACAGTTATATTATCCGCCCCGGTTTTTCCGGCGTGTGGGAGGTGCTAGAGACCACGCTGAAGGAATACGTCATACGGGTTTAGGTTTGCGATTGACCAGTGCCACGCCCGCACCCGCCAGGGCCAGACCCAGCCACGCAAGGGGTGGCATCGCCTCGCCCAGCAGGGGCCACGCAAAAAGAGCTGACATGGCGGGCACAAGATAGAACAGGGCCGATACCCGGCTGACCTCGCCCGCCCGGATCATGGCCAGCAACAGTGACATGGCCAGCAGCGAATTGCCGATCACCAGATAGGTCATCACGCCGACGAACGCGCCGGTCCAGGTGATGCCTTGGCTTTCGGTCAGCAGCGCCAGCGGGACCGTGAAGACCGCTCCGACGGCGTATTGGATCATGTTTGACGTGACCGGGTGCTGGCTGACGCCAAATCGTTTTTCATAAAGCGTGCCAGCGGTAATTCCCAAGAGCGCGCCAATGGTCAGGACCACGCCCAGCGGGCTTTCGGCTTGGACCGACGCGCGTGACAGGATGACGACCACCGCACCCGCAAGGCCAAGGCCAAGCCCGCCCCAAGCACGGCGGCTTACGTTTTCTCCGACAAGACGCGGGGCGATCAGGGCAACAAGAATGGGTTGCAGGCAAACAACGATGGCGACACCTGCGGCCGAAACCCCAAGTTTGAAGGCCAGATAGCACAGTCCGAAATATCCGACCTGGATCAGAAAGCCGACCATCGCCACATCCACCCACCCACGCAGCGTGGCCGGAAGGGGTGGGCGCAAGGCGATGGCAAAGGGCAGCAGAATCAGCAGCGCAAGGCTGTAGCGCAACGCCAAAAGCGTAATCGGTTCAGCGTAAAGCAAACCGAGTTTGGCCACGGCAAAGCCCGCCGACCACAGGATCAGAAATATCGCGGGAGCGACAATCAGCCAAACAGGGCGGTCAGTGGCCATGCAAAAAACCTTGCCGCGACTGGGGTGTGTGAGAGAGAGAGGGAAGGCCCTGCATTGCAGGCGGACCCCTATCGGGCGGACCCCTGTCGGGTCCCGCCCGTTCTTGGACAACCGAACAGATCAGATTGGCACGTTGTCCCCACCGGATACCGGAGCACCATCGCGCGGATCATCGAAAATCGGCGGATGATCGTTGGCCACCGCTTCGGCACCATAGATGCGTTCCGGATCGACCGACCGGGCAGGCAAGTCCAAACCACGTCCAAAATTCTCGGGGTCAACCCGAAGCGATTCGGATTCGGTGCGGACATGGACAGGCGTGCCGACCGGCACGATGTCATAAAGGTGAATGATGTCCTGATTGAACAGGCGGATGCAGCCTGCCGATCCGGAGTTTCCAATCGATTCAACATCATTGGTGCCGTGGATGCGGAAATAGGTGTCCCGGCCACCTTTGTAGAGATACAGCGCCCGAGCGCCCAGCGGGCTGCGGCGGCCCCCTGGAATCCCCCTCGCGAAAGCGGCGTAAACGTCAGGCTCGCGCCGGATCATGTTCTGCGTCGGTGTCCAGCCCGGCCATTTGCGTTTAAGCTGGATGGTGCCGTCGCCGGCAAAGGAAAGCCCCGCACGCCCCACGCCCACCGGATAGCGCACCGAATTGTTCCCTTCGCGCACGAAGTACAGGAACTTGGCATAGGGATCTACATCGATCGTGCCGATGGGTTGTTCGCCCAGATACCGGCCGGTGATTCTGCGGTTCGCGCCTTCGGTGTATTGGCGCGGGATGCCGGGCAGCGCATAGCCGCTGTCATAGATCGGCCCATAGTCCGGCAGGAACCCGACAGATGGACCGGGTTGACCCGAGCCGGGAACCGACGGCGCACAGGCCGAAAGAGCGGCAAAGCTGGACATGGCTAGAAAGCTGCGACGGTTGATCGGATCAAAAGACATTGGGTGCCTTGAAGCTGGAGGTCTTGCGCTTCCTAGCACGCTATCGAGCGGTACGAAAAGGCCCGGGCAGAAATTCCTGCCCGGACCGGCGAAAGGGATCAAATTTGTGTCCTGGCAACCAGTGATCGCCTCGGCCCCCGGATCACTTTACCGCGCCGATGGACCAGAACAGGGTTTCCCCTGACGAGTCGGCCACACCATCGTTGTCGGTCACCACCCAGCCGGTTCCGGCCGCGTCGATGGCAAAACCTTCGACCTTGTCCACCGGATAGCCGTTCAGCACGGCAAGATCGGGCAAGAAATCCCGCACCAGTTCCTTGGTCACGACAGGAAGGGCTCCGCCAAGGTCGGCCGGTTGCATGTCGCTGGCCTTGACCCGGTAAAGTTTCTTGGTGACGGCCTTGTCCGCAATCTGGTTGTCCCGTTCGACGATATAGACCCAGTCACCATGCAGCGTGATTTCTGACAGACCCATCCATGTCCCTTCGCTGGGCGTGTCGAGAGGATAATGCACTGCCCCCCAGGTCTTGTCGGCGGTATTGTAGGCCAGCAGCTTGACCATGCCTTTGGGGTCGTCTTTCCACTCGCGCTGTATCGCCATCCAGAGCCAGTCGCCTGAAACGGTGATGCCCTCAAACCCAAAGCGGGTTTCATGCGGCAGCAGGCTTTCGGGCAGGGCGATTTCCTGTTTGATCTCGCCCTTGTCGTTCACGTTGTAGATCGCATGCGGGATCAGGCGGTCGCTGCGACCTTCGCTTGCCAGCCAGAAG
Organism: Paracoccaceae bacterium; assembly: GCA_046313895.1. Taxonomy (GTDB): domain Bacteria; phylum Pseudomonadota; class Alphaproteobacteria; order Rhodobacterales; family Rhodobacteraceae; genus Pseudotabrizicola. The sequence goes on along the minus strand of JBKBWK010000049.1, from coordinate 2,701 downwards.
CCGCCCTTGCCATCCGGGGCGATACCCTCGATGTCAAACTTTTGCGCCGGATGGCCCCCACGGGAGATATCAAGCGCGGCCGTGATGCGCGCCGGCGTTTGCGTGGCGTCGATGGTGTAGATCCGCGGCATCGCACCGTAAACGCTGTCAGATACGGCAAAAAGCTGGCCGGCTTCCGCACCCGCTGCAAGGCCGGACAACGCGCCCCAGCCGATCAGCGGGTCAGACCCCGCACTGGTCAACATCGGATAGGCAGCCGCACCGTCGGCGAATTCATAGACCATCACATGTGCCGGGGCGGACCCATCCTTGCGCAGATCCACTTCGTTTGCGGTCGCAAACAGGTTACGCTGCGGCAGGGCCACCAGACCTTCTGGCGAAATGCCGGAGGGCAGGATCTGCTTCAGAACCGGGGTGGCAGGGTTGGTCAGATCATACACCGCCACCACGGATCCGCGCTCGGATGCCACAAAAAGAAAGCGCGTGCCGTTATAGGTCGCAACTTCGACTGATTCCAGTTCGGCACCCTTCTTGTTCCGGTGTTCCGGGTAGTGACCGATTTCTGCAATCGCGCGTTCCAAAGACGCACCAGACTCAAACACCACCCTGCCATCTTTTCTGAAGATGGTGAAAGACCGGCTGCCGCCCTTCCAGTCGCCTTCGTTTGCGACAACCAAGTGATCGGCGTCGATCCATTTCACGGCGTCGGGTTCGCGTAGAACGCCCGCCGCCGCGCTGGAAAAGTCGAGTATGCCATCGCGCTTGGTGTCGATCCCTTCAAGATCGACCGCACCCGCGCTGAAATGGCTGGTCACCACACCATCCGCGCCGATCACGACGATGTGGTTGTTTTCCTGCAAGGTGACGACGATTTCCCCCGCGGCATTGGTGTCCAGAAACTCGGGTTCCGGATCTTCGGCACCGATGTCGGCAAGGCCGGTCATGTCGATTTTCTGCAGGCCCGCGCAATCCACGGCACCGTTTTTGACCGGCAGTTTCACCACATAGCCTGCGGGCATCTGCGGCAGCGCGCCATCGTTCAGGCTTTCGTCACGCTCATTCTCGATGGCGACGGCGATGAAGCTGCCATCCTTGGCACGGGCAACCGAGTCGGGCTGACCGCCAAGATCACATTCGGCCACCACCGCCTTGGTGGCCAGATCAACTGTCACCAGCTTGCCCGACGGATCGGCAAAGGACGCCGACGTATTTACCCCGACAAAGGCCATGCCGCCGATCACCTGTGTGGTCGTCGGCTCGCCGCCCACGGCGATATTGCCGAGTGGCCTTGGTGATCGGGGATCGGCAATATCAACCATGCCGATCACGCCCAGCGGGCTGTCGGAATAGATCAGCGTCATGCCGTCTTCGGTTGCCGCAATGATTTCAGCACTGGTTTCGCGGCTGTGGTCTTCGCCATCGGCCATGTTGGCGGGCGTGGCAAAGACCGAAACCCGGTTGAAAGTCATTTCGGCCAAAGCCGGAAAGGCGGCAAAGATGGCAAGAGCGGATGTCACGCCAAGAGTTTTGATCGGCATCGGATTTGTCCTCGTTCAGATCGGAAATCTGTGCGAGGCATGGTCCGCCCGGATCACGGCTGCATGACGCAGCCGTGGCAGTTCTATGAATTTATGTCATAGTGCATTTTGTCGGGAACTATTCCTGTCTGAACGCGTTCAGCTACGGACCCCACAAAGGGGCATTTGGAAAGGGACTGTGATGGGCATTGAAGCACTTCTAATCATGTTACTGATTGGCGCAATTGCCGGCTGGCTGGCCGGACAAATCGTCAAGGGCTACGGGTTTGGCCTTTTGGGCAATATCGTTGTCGGGATCGTCGGCGCGGTGGTCGCTGGTTTTCTGTTCCCGCGTATGGGGTTCGGACTTGGCGGCGGCATTCTGGGATCGATCATTGCGGCAACACTTGGTGCCGTGATCCTGCTGTTCCTGATCCGGCTGATCAAGCGCGCCTGAGCGCTGCGACAACCTGTGACAAAGGCCGGGGATTTCCCCGGCCTTTTTGCATTCATCCAACCACGTTGAAATCGGGACCATAAGGGTAATGCGTGATGTCTTCGGGTGCATCCTGTGTGACAACGAAAATGTCATGCTCGCGATATCCGCCCGCACCCGGCTGACCATGTGGAATGGTCAGCATGGGTTCCATCGAAATCACCATGCCGGGTTCCAGAACCGTGTCGATATCCTCGCGCAACTCCAGCGCCGCTTCGCGCCCGTAATAGTGCGACAGTATTCCGAAGCTGTGGCCATACCCGAAAGTACGGTATTGCAGCATGTCACGATCGGCCAGAAAGGCATTGATCCTGGACGTGATCTCGGAACACGACGCACCGGGGCGCAGCAGGGTCATGCCGTATTCATGGGCGTCGATATTGTGCTGCCAGATGCTGCGACTGGCATCATCCACCTCGCCCACGAACATCGTGCGTTCCAGTGCGGTGTAGTAGCCCGAAATCATGGGAAAGCAGTTGAGGCTCAGGATATCCCCGCGTTTCAGTTTGCGGTTGGTGACAGGGTTGTGCGCGCCATCGGTGTTCAACCCGGACTGGAACCAGACCCAGGTATCGCGGTATTCGGCATCGGGAAAGCGCTTGGCGATCTCGCGCTCCATTGCGTCGCGGCCCGCGATGGAAACCTCCAATTCGGTTGCGCCCACTTTGATGGCCTCGCGGATGGCATA
>JBKBWK010000048.1:0-18920 GCA_046313895.1 Paracoccaceae bacterium | reverse complement strand
ACCTATACCGCCGCAGAGGTCAGGCATCAATTGCTGGATGCGGGGGCTGAACTGCTGATCACGGTTCCCGATTTTCTGCCACAAGCGGTGGCGGGGGCAGAGGGAACCGGTGTGCGGATGATTGCCGTCATCGGTGACGTTGAAGGCTATGCATCGCTGGACGATCTGATGGGGCATCCGCTGGCCGAACAGGTGCCGGTCGATCTGGCCGCGCATGTGGTGGTGCTGCCCTATTCCAGCGGCACAACCGGACTGCCCAAGGGCGTGATGCTCAGCCATCGCAATCTGGTGGTGAATGTGGATCAGGGACTGGCCGTGATCCGGATCGAACCGGGTGAAACCATGGTCGCCTTCCTGCCGTTCTTTCATATCTACGGCATGAATGTTCTGATGAACACGCATCTGGTGGCAGGGGCCGCCTTGGTGACGATGCCGCGCTTTGATCTGGCGGCGTTTCTGGGCCATGTGCAGGACCACAGGGTGCGTATGGTGATGGCCGTGCCGCCGGTCACGCTGGCGATGGCCAAGCATCCGATGGTGGACCAGTTTGATGTCTCAAGCCTTGAGGTGTTTGTATCTGCCGCAGCCCCTTTGGGAGCCGAGCTGTCCGAAGCCTGTGCCGCGCGGCTGAACGCGCGCACGATCCAGGGCTATGGCATGACCGAAATGAGCCCGATCTCGCACTTCTGCAACGAAGCCCATGCCAAGCCGGGGGCTGTGGGCATCACTGTGCCAAATACCCTGTGCAAGGTGGTGGACCCCGAAACCGGCGCGGCGCTGCAGTTGGGGCACGAGGGCGAGTTGTGCATCAAGGGGCCGCAGGTCATGCTTGGCTATCTGAACAACCCCGAGGCGACGGCGCGCACCATCGACGCCGAAGGCTGGCTGCACACTGGCGACATAGCGGAATTCGATGCCGACGGTCAGTTGTTCATCAAGGACCGGCTGAAAGAGTTGATCAAGGTCAAGGGCTTTCAGGTGGCCCCCGCCGAAGTGGAGGCGGTGCTTCAATCCTGTCCGGGCGTGTTGGATGCGGCGGTGATCGGGGTGCCGGACGATGCGGCGGGCGAGGTTCCGATCGCCTTTGTGGTGCCCAAGGGGGACGTCCGGGCCGAGGATATCGCGGCGTTCTTGCGTGTGCAGTTGGCAAGCTACAAGCAACCCGCGCGGATCGAATTCATCGATGCGGTGCCGAAATCAGCCAGTGGCAAGATCTTGCGGCGGGTGCTGAAGGCGCAGATGGCCGCCCGGTAAGGGGCGGCCATTGGTTTTGTCCGAAACGGTTGGGTCAGTGGTCGGCAGCGAGGGCGGCACCCTTTGCTTCTTCCACCGAACCTGATGCGCCGTTGAAAAAGGCGTTCAGAACCACTGCCGAGATCGAGGCCAGAAGGATGCCGGATTCGATCAGCGGATGGATGGCGTGCGGCATCCACATGCGGAACTGCGGGGCAATCAGCGGGATCATCCCCATGCCAAGGCTGACCGCGACGATGAACATGTTGTTGCGGTTGGCGGCAAAGTTGACGCCTGCAAGGATGCGGATGCCGGTGGCGGCGACCATGCCGAACATCACGATGCCTGCACCGCCCAGAACCATGGTTGGAACAGACTCTACCAATGCGCCCATTTTGGGCATCAGTCCAAGTACGATCAGGATGATCCCACCTGCGACGCAGACAAAGCGCGATTTGATGCCGGTGACACCGACAAGACCGACGTTCTGGCTGAACGAGGTATAGGGGAAGGTGTTGAAGATGCCGCCGATCAGGGTGCCAAGCCCATCGGTCCGCAAGCCTGCCGACAGCATCGGCTGATCGATCTTTTTGCCGGTCATGTCGCCCAGGGCAAGAAACATGCCAGTGGACTCGATCATCACCACGATCATCACAAGGGTCATGGTCAGGATCATGATCGGATCAAAGGTTGGCATGCCGAAATGAAAAGGCGTGATCAGACCGAACCATGCAGCGTCGCCCACCTTGTCGAAATGCATCGCGCCAATGGCAATGGCGATGATCACACCAACCACAATACCCAGAAGCACCGAGATGTTGGCGACAAAGCCTCGGCCGAATTTGGCGATGGCAAGGATCGACACCAGCACGATGGCCGATACAAGAATGTTGCCCAGCGGCGCATAGGCGGGGTTGTTCATCTTTGCGGCAAGGCCAAGGCCCGCAGGCATCTCGGGCAGGCCGGCGATGGTGCCAGAGGCCGCGCCTTCGGTCACGGCTTTCAGCCATTCGGCATGAGCGGGGTCGATCACTTGCGGCGAAGTCGGGCCGACGGGGTTGCCGAAGATCCAGTTGATCCCGATACGCATCAGGGACACGCCGATCACCAGAATGATGGTGCCAGTGACCACGGGCGGAAAGAACCGCAACATGCGACTGACCACCGGAGCGATCAGGATCGAGACGATTCCAGCCGCCATGATCGCGCCAAAGATCGCACGCGCGCCTTCCGGGCCGCCCTGCGCATTGGCCATGGCAACCATCGGGCCGACGGCGGCAAAGGTCACGCCCATCATCACCGGCAGTTTGATGCCGAACCATTGCGTCGCCCCAAGCGACTGGATCAGCGTGACAAGACCGCAGACAAACAGATCGGCCGAAATCAGGAATGCGACATCCGCAGGGTCCAGTTTCAGCGCGCGGCCGACGATCAGCGGCACCGCAACGGCACCGGCATACATGACCAGCACATGTTGAAGACCAAGTGTGAACAGTTTTGGTGTCGGTAGTATTTCATCTACCGGATGCGTTGTTGTGGTCATCCCGTGGTTCCTCTTCCCTTGGGCGTTGATTATTCGCGCCGCCTGCACTGCCCTCGGGCGCAGGCGGTTAGGTGCGCCCTCTCTCCCTAGGGCGCCAGAACCGTCCACATTTCGTTGTAGCGGTGTTCTTCAAGGTTCGGTGTGGGGCTGATGCGGTCCACCACGGCAAACAGGCCGGGGGCGTGCAGTGGGGTCAGCACCCCGTGCCAGGTGCCCCGCCGCAGGTTGATGCCTTGTGCGCCGTTGGTCAGGAAAGCGCGGGGCTGTGTCTGCGGATCGGCTGTCACAATGACCAGAAACGGGTGCTGGGTCATGGGCAGAAACGCTTGTGATCCGTCCGGGTGGCGTTCGATCAGGTCGAAGCCATAGGGCAGGCTGCGCGGCTGGGCGTGAAAGATCGAGATCCCGGCGCGGCCATCGGGGCCGAAATCGACTGCGGCCCGGTCGTGATGACGTGCACAAAGACCGGCATTGATCAGCCGGGAGTCGCCGGTGGCATCCAGCACTTCTCCAAATGGGGAGAAGGCGTCCTGCGTGAGTGGGGCGGGGTGAATGGTCCGCATTGGATCGCCTTTTGTTGAGGTGACTGGGGGTTTCACACCCCCAGACCCCCGTGGGATATTTTTAAACAGATGAAGGATAGGTCCGGCCCTATCGCAGCGATCCAAAGGCGCCGGGGCCGCGCAGTTTGGCGTGACGGTTGACGTCCTTGTAGAGCAGATAGCGGAACGGGCCGGGGCCTGCGGCATAGCAGGCTTGCGGGCAATAAGCGCGCAGCCACATGAAATCGCCGGCTTCCACCTCGACCCAGTCCTGGTTGAGTTTGTAGACGGCCTTGCCTTCTAGGACATAAAGACCGTGTTCCATAACGTGGGTTTCTTCGAACGGGATGGTGCCACCCGGTTGGAAGGTGACGATGTTCACATGGGCATCATGGCGCAGATCGGCCGGGTCGGCAAAGCGGGTGGTGCCCCAGACGCCGTTCGTGTCGGGCATCATTGACAGCGGCACGTCGCGTTCGTTGATCAGGATCGGGTCAGGGGCAGTCATGCCGGGTGCGGGTTCATAGATCTTGCGCAGCCAGTGGAAGCGGGCAGGCGTGCCACCTTCGGCCCAGAGGGTCCAGCGACGGCCTGCGGGAATATAGGCATATCCGCCCGCGTCCATTTCATACCCCGTTCCGTCGATGGTCAGGGTGGCCAGACCAGCGGTGAAAAACAGCCAATGTTCGGCACCCTCTTCGTCGTCCGGGGCATCGGATCCACCGCTGGGGGCGACTTCCATGACGTATTGGCTGAATGTCTCGGAAAATCCGCTCATCGGGCGCGCAATCAGCCAGAGCCGTGTCTGGGTCCATCCCGGCAGCAAGCTGGTGACGATGTCGGAAAAGCAGCCCTTTGGGATGAAGGCATAGGCCGGGGTGAACACCGCGCGCTGGGTCATCAACTGGGTTTGCGGCGGCAAGCCACCTTGGGGTGCGTAATACTGGGTCATGGCAGGAGATCCTTCAGACGGAGTTCCGCAATCCGTTCGACTTGCGCGCAAGCGGTGGCGAATTCGGTGTGCGTGTCATTGGTGATGCGCGCCGTGAAGGCCGCAAGGATGCTGTCTTTGGAATTGTCACGCACTGCGATGATGAAAGGAAAGCCGTGCTTGGCGACATATTCTGCGTTCAGGGCCTGGAAGGTTGTGCGTTCGGCGTCGGTCAGGGCATCTAGGGCGGCGCTGGCCTGTTCGGCCGTGGAGTCAGGTGTCAGCCGTTTGGCGGCGGCGAGTTTGCCTGCAAGGTCGGGGTGGGCGGCAAGGACGCCGAGGCGTTCTTGCGCCGTGGCAGAGCGGAACATGCGCGCCAAAGCGCTGTGCAGGCCGGTGGCGCAGTCATGCGCGGGACCAAGCTCCAGATCAAAGGCACGCTCGGCGATCCAGGGTGAATGTTCGAAGATCCCCCCAAAGCGGGCAACGAAGCGGTCACGCGTCATTTGGCTGGGGCGTTCGATGCGTTTGTGCGGATGGGTATTTGCCCAATGCCGTGCAATGTCGATGCGGCGCGGGAACCAGACGCCCTCGTGGCCTTGCGCGTAGTCGAGAAACCGCTTCAGTCCTGCAATCTTTCCGGGGCGACCGATCAGTCGGTTGTGGAGCCCGATGGAAAACATCTTGGCGTGTCCGGCCCGACCTTCGCCATAGAGGGTGTCGAAGCTGTCTTTCAGGTACTGGAAGAACTGCTCGCCGGTGATGTAGCCCGGAGCCGTGGCAAAACGCATGTCATTTGCTTCGAGCGTGTAGGGGATCACCAGTTGGTCATGATCGCCAACTTCCAGCCAATAGGGCAAGTCGTCGTCGTAGGTGTCAGAGATCCACGCCAGTTTGCGGGCTTCCGCTGTCAGACGCACCGTGTTCATAGAGCAGCGGCCGGTGTACCAGCCCTGCGGTGGCTGACCTGTGACTTCTTCGTGAAGGCGGAAGGACTCGACGATCTGCGCGCGCTCCTCGGCCTCGGACATGTCACGATGATCGACCCATTTCAGGCCATGGCTTGCAATTTCCCAACCCGCCGCCGCCATCGCCGCAACCTGTTCGGGGTTGCGCGCCAGGGCTGTGGTGACGCCGTAGATGGTGACGGGAATGGCGCGTTCGGTGAACAGGCGATGCAAACGCCAGAAGCCGGCGCGGGCACCGTAGTCATAAATCGATTCCATGTTCCAGTGCCGCATCCCTGTCCAGGGAGTTGCCCCGGCAATATCGGACAGGAACGCTTCGGACTGGGCATCCCCGTGCAACAGGTTGTTTTCGCCACCTTCTTCGTAGTTCAGCACGATGGAAATGGCGATATTCGCCCCGCCGGGCCATTGGGCATTCGGGGCGTTTGGGCCGTGGCCGCGGAAGTCACGAGGGTATCGGTTCACCGGGAAGCCTCACTTTCAAGCGTTTCCGTACAGTAAGCCCGAATTGGGCCAGTGTTTTTCAATAAATTCACGAAAGAGATTTCGCATTGCCATACAGTCGCGCTGACAGGCAATTCGTGCTGTAGTGCGAAGCATAATCGACGAAGGAATGAGCAATGGGAAAACTTTCGACGCATGTGCTGGACACGGCGCTTGGAAAGCCAGCGGCGGGCGTAAAAATCTGGCTCTATCGGGTCACGGGCAATTCCCACAAAAAGATTGCCGAAGTTGTGACCAACGGTGATGGGCGCACCGATGCGCCGTTGCTGATCGGTGACGCTTTGAAGGCGGGCACCTATGAGTTGGTGTTCTTCGCGGGCGACTACCTGCGCTCAAGTGGGCAGCAGACCGCAGACATCTTGTTTTTGAACGAGATTCCAATCCGGTTTGGCGTTCCGGATGCGTCGCAGCACTATCATGTGCCCTTGCTGATTTCGCCATTCGCCTATTCGACGTATCGCGGAAGCTGACCAAGATCGACGAACGCTGGCCTTGCGCTTGCCGCAATTAAGCGGTTTGCTATGCGACATATTTCAAGTGCGTGGCTGGGAGAGCGGCATGTTTCGGAGCAAGGTTTTGATGACAGCGCCAGTGATGGCGTTTCTGATGTGCGGAACCGCGCAGGCGGCATTGACGGCAGGTCAGGCCTGGGCCGACCTGCAGGGCAGTGCTGCGGCGAACGGGATGACGATTTCCGTAGCAACGGAAGTTGCCGGTGACGGTGAGTTGACGCTGAACGGTGTGACCATCGCACCCGAAGGGAAACCGGCGATTGCCACAATTTCCGAAGTGTCGATCGTCGAGCAGGACGATGGCAGCGTGGCCTTCTTTCCCGGTGAGATCAAAGTTGAGAACGCTGGTCCTGCCAAGATTGGCGTGTCGCATCAGGAATTGTCGGTCAGTGTATTCGAGGATGTCGGTGGCCTTGGCTATGGGCTGGACGCCGATGGCCTGAAGATCATGGTCGACTCGGCGGAAGGCGCTGGCAATACTGCGAAAAGTTTTCTGGGTACCTTTGACCTTACGTCCATTGGGGGGCGCTATACCCGTGGCACGGACGTTTTGGGCGTCGAGATGTCTGCCGACCGGCTGGTCTATGACATCAAGCAAACAGATGCGGCAGTGGGCATGGACAGCGCCCAGATCAGCGATACAGCCGATATGGTGCTGACAGGAGAAATCACATTGCCCGAAGGCATAGACCTGATGTCACTCCAACAGACTTCGGTGTTTCTTGAAGCGGTTCGCGCGGGTCTTGGTCTGTCCATAGAAGCGACGCAAGGCGTCTCGAAGGGCGAAGTGGTTGACAACAACCCGATGGTGCCGATGAGCCTCGCGTTTTCAGCAGAGCCGGGAACAACAACCGTCGTGGCCAATGCCGACACGTTTGACGTCAGCACCAGCGTTGACGGATTGGCCCTGACTGCGCGGCCACCGATGGTGCCGATGCCTGTCAATGCCTCTATGGACAAGTTCGGCATGGGGTTCTCGATGCCGATTGTGGCTTCAGAGCAAGCGGGGCAATACGGGCTCCAGATTGATATCGGCAATCTGGTCCTTGACGATACGGCTTGGGCTATGGTCGATGCGTCCGGCGCGCTGACCCATGACCCGCTGGATGTCACTCTGGATCTGGGGGGGCTGGCCAAGTTTGATGCGTTGGACGTGATGGCGTCAAGCGAGGCGGGCACTCCTCCGCAATCGGTCCCGGAATTGCAGACGCTGGATATCCGCACACTCGCAATCAAGGCGCTGGGTGCGGCTGCGACGGGGACCGGGGCTTTCACCTTCGACAATTCGATGGTGGCGATGGGGGGCCCTCCGATGCCGATTGGTACCGCTGATGTGCGTGTTGAAGGCGCCAACAAGTTGATCGACGGGCTGATTGCCATGGGTGTGATCACGCAAGACGACGCCATGGGCGCGCGGATGATGATGGCGATGTTCGGAAAGTCGGAAGGCGACGATGTCCTGACATCCAAGATCGAAGCCAAGGAAGGCGGGTCGATCTTCGTGAACGGCCAGCAAATCCAGTAATCGTCCGATGGACGGCGTCCCCAAGCCTCAGCCTGGCTTGGGGACATTTTGCTAGCCATCTATGGCGCGGCGCATTTCTTCCTTGATCCGGGCGGCCATATAGTCGGTGAACAGCCGAACCTTGGGGTCTTTCAGGCGCCTGTGCTGGCTTAGGCTGGACAATTGCACCGGCAAGGCTGGCGTCGCCATGGCCACCGGAACAAGTGCGCCAGACCGCAGGTGATCTGCAACTTCGAACGTGGGCTTCATCACGATACCACGCCCGGTCAGGGCCCATTGGGTCAGCACGTCGCCGTCATCGGATTCGAACGGCCCCGAAATTTCAAACCGACGCGGGCCTTCGGGCGTTATCAGCGTCCATTGAAATTCCTTTGCGCCCGGAAAGCGCAGGTTCAGACAGTCGTGCCGGTCGCGCACCAAGGCCGTGCCGTCCTCTGGCATCCCGCGCCGGGTTATATAGTCGGGCGCGGCACACAGGATGCGCTGGCAATCCGCGACAAGGCGCACCTTCAGGGTGCTGTCTTCCAGGATGCCCAGATGGAAGGCCACGTCGATGCCTTCGCTGACCACATCAATCACCCGGTCCGACAGGCGCAGGCGAACGTCGATCTGCGGATACAGATCTTTGAAAGCGGGCACATGGGGCGCGATGAACCTTCGGCCGATGCCAAGCGGGGCTGCCACAAAGATCGTGCCGCGCGGGTTCTGCGTGACATCCATTACGGCAGATTCCGCATCCGTGATCGCCTCAAGGACGCGAATGGCGCCTTCGTAGAAAATCCGCCCGTTCTCTGTTGGTTGCAGGCTGCGTGTCGTGCGGTTGAACAACCGTACGCCCAGATGTTTTTCCAGTTCGAGGATGCGCGCTGAGGCAACGGCGGGGGAGGTCCGCTGATCGCGGGCAGCCGCACTCATGCTGCCCAATTCATAGACACGGACGAACATACGGATGGTGTTGACGTAAGACATCTGAGCACATCCAATTATAAAGCATAGCTTGAAAGTGATCTGGTATTTCACAGGATTAACAGAAGATACTGCGGCGGTATAGTGTTTGTGGAAGCGCAAAGAGGGAGAGCCTGCGATGTATGATCTGGCCGTGATGTGGGAATGGGTCGAGATTGGCGTGCGGTGGTTGCATGTGATCACCGCGATCGCGTGGATCGGATCATCGTTCTATTTTGTGGCGCTTGACCTTGGCTTGCGCAAAACACCCAGTCTGCCGCCCTTGGCGCATGGCGAGGAATGGCAGGTACATGGCGGTGGCTTCTATCACATCCAGAAGTATCTGGTGGCCCCGGAAATGATGCCCGAGCATCTGACGTGGTTCAAATGGGAAAGCTATGCCACCTGGTTGTCGGGGTTTGCCATGCTGGTGTTGGTCTATTATCTGGGGGCCGAGTTGTTCCTGATCGACCCGCAGGTGATGGATCTGGTCGTGTGGCAGGCGGTGGCAATCTCTCTGGCCTCGCTCGCCTTTGGCTGGTTGGCCTACAACACCCTGTGCCGGGTGTTCGTCAATGCCGATCAGACCGTGCTGATGGTGGCGCTGTTCGTGGTGCTGGTCGGCATGTCCTGGTTCTATACGCAGGTGTTTTCGGGCCGGGCAGCCTTGCTGCACCTTGGCGCGTTCACGGCCACGATCATGAGCGCGAATGTCTTCATGATCATCATGCCGAACCAGCGCATTGTGGTTGCCGATCTCAAGGCTGGACGTACGCCGGATGCGAAATACGGCAAGATTGCCAAGCAACGCAGCACGCATAACAACTATCTGACGCTTCCGGTGATTTTCCTGATGTTGTCCAACCACTATCCGTTGATTTTTGCGACGCAGTACAACTGGATCATCGCATCGCTGGTCTTTCTGATGGGTGTCACCATTCGCCATTGGTTCAATACCAAGCACGCGCGCAAGGGCAGCCCGCACTGGACATGGGGCGTTACCGCCATTCTGTTCCTTCTGATCGCCTGGCTTTCAACAGCACCGATGCGCAGCGTTCCACAGGCTGACGCTGCCCTGTCAGGCACGGCCCTGCAACATGCTTCGGCCGCCGGGTTCGAGGATGTGGTCGGGATCGTGCAGGGGCGGTGCAGCATGTGTCATGCCGCAGAGCCGGCGTGGGACGGGATGCTTTGGGCCCCCAAGGGCGTTGTGCTGGAAACCGAGGCGCAGATTGCACATGAGGCGCGGCGCATCTATCTGCAGGCGGGCATAAGCCACGCCATGCCGCCGGGAAATCTAAGCTACATGGAACCTGAGGAACGACTTGCCATCATCCGCTGGTTCCGTGCCGCAGGTCTGGGTGGGGTCGAGGGCTGAGTCCGCCACGCAAAAAGGCCGGGTGCAAACCTCGCCCCTGTGTCCTTGATCCACCCGATCAGCCGTTCAGGCAGGCCACGATATTGGTTGCCAATGCCCGCATCAGCGCGTCATAGGCATCGGGACCGGGATCCAGCGTGCTGCCTGACGGGTCCAGCGCCGCGCCAATCCGGGCGGACGTGCCATCAGCCATTTGCTGGATCAGCACCGGGTCGTGCTGCGCTTCGGGAAACAGGCACAGATCGCTACCGTCCGCGATCTTTTGCGCCAGATCCCGCACCCGCGCCGCACCGGGCGAACGGGCGTCGCCCAGTGATACGGAGCCCAACAGAGTCAGCCCGAAATGGCTTGCAAAATATCCGTAGGCGTCGTGATAGACCACAAAGGGCTTACCAGCGACTGGGGCAAGGATCGACTCCAGTTCTGCATCCAGCACCGCCACCCGCGCCTGCGTTGCTGCGGCGTTGGCCGCATAAATAGCTGCATTTTCCGGGTCCAGCCGCGACAATTCTGTCGCGATCACGTCGGCCCAAACCTTTGCATTGGCCGGATCCAGCCAGGCATGCGGGTCGAGCCCAGTGTGTGAATGGCCATCGTCGTCACCAACGTGGTCGTCGGTCTTTGCCACTTCGGCTTGGTCATGGTCGTCGTCGGCATGACCATGCGCGCTGGTATCCCCGAATTCGCGGGGGAAGGTGCCCTTGGCCGCCAACAGACCAAGGCGCGGCACATCGGGCGACAGCGCGTCCAGAGCGCGATCCATCCACGGGGTCATCTCTGGCCCGATCCAGATCACCAGACCGGCATCGGCAAGACTGGCGGCCTGACTTGGGCGCATCTGGTAGTTGTGTGCATTTGCGCCGCGGTCCAGCAACAACTCTGGCTGGCCAAGATCGCCCATGACTTGCGCCGTGATCGCATGAACCGGGGGAATGTCCGTCACCACGCGGGGAACCTCGGCGAGGGCTGGAAGCGCGGCGCTGGTCAAAAGAAAAGATATGATATAACGCAACGCACTGGCCTTTCTGATCGTCTTTGTCAGTTCTATTTATGTTATATCATAACAAGTCAACCCCACGGGAGCCAATCCGTCATGCCGCACGACCATCCCGATCCTGACTGTCCCGGTTGCGCCGTGCCTGATCTGGCTTTTGCGACGCATGACCACGGTCATTGTGCCGCCGATGTTCTGGCTCGGGCCGAGGCGCTGGCGTCAGCCTCTGGGGCCCGCCTGACACCGGTGCGCCGGCGGGTGCTGGAAATTCTGCTGGAAGGCCACAAGGCAATGGGGGCCTATGACGTGCTGCAACGACTGGCTGCGGATGGCTTTGGCAACCAACCACCAGTGGCCTATCGCGCGCTTGAATTTCTTGTGGATCAAGGCTTTGTCCATCGCATCCGGCGTCTGAACGCCTTTGCCGCCTGTATGCATCCGGGCGAAGCGCATGCGCCTGCGTTTTTGATCTGCCGGTCTTGCGACATGGTGGCCGAAGCCCCTGCGGCGCCGGTGCGCACAGCGCTTGACAAAGCCGCTGCGGCGATCGGTTTTGTCATCGAAAGGTCGAATATCGAAGCACTCGGCCTGTGCCCGGCCTGTCGGGAGGCAGCGTGATGGGATTGATCCGGGCCGACCATATCTGCGTGCGCTTTGGCGGTGCCGAGGTGCTGCACGATGTGTCCATGACGGTGCAGCCGGGTGAAATCGTCACCATTGTCGGGCCGAACGGGTCGGGCAAATCTACGCTGATCCGGGCATTGCTGGGCATTGTCCCGGTGACACAGGGGCGTGTGGTCCGGCAGGCGGCGCTGCGCATCGGCTATGTACCGCAACGTCTGGCGCTGGACCGTAGCCTGCCATTGACCGTGCGGCGGTTCCTGTCGTTGCCGACGCGGGTCAGCGACGCGGCGGCGGCGGCGGCGCTGGAGCGGGTGGGGGTGCCGGGGGTAGAGCGTTCGCAGATGGTGGGGCTTTCGGGCGGTCAGTTGCAACGGGTCTTGCTGGCCCGCGCCTTGCTGTCTGCGCCACAACTTCTGGTGTTGGACGAGCCGACGCAAGGGCTTGATCAGCCCGGTGAGGCGGGGTTCTATCGTCTGATTGAAACTGAGCGCGCTGAAAGTGGTGTGGCGGTTCTCATGGTCAGCCATGACCTGCATGTGGTGATGGCGGCCAGTGACAGGGTGATCTGCCTGAACGGTCACGTTTGCTGCGAAGGCACGCCACATGTCGTATCCACAGCGCCGGAATACCGGGCACTGTTTGGTCTTGGCACAAAAGGCGCTTTGGCGCTTTATCAGCACGTCCATGACCACGATCATACCGAGCCGCATGATACGGACCACGCGCACGAGCATGATCATGCTTGATGATTTTCTGATGCGGGCTGCCTTGGCCGGGGTTGGTTTGTCACTGGCCACGGGGCCTCTGGGGTCTTTCGTGGTGTGGCGCCGGATGGCTTATTTCGGCGACGCCACCGCGCACGCCGCCATTCTGGGCGTGGCGCTGGCGCTGGCAACAGATCTGCCGGTGGGATTTGGCATTCTGGTGGTGGCACTGGCGATGGCGGTCACGGTGGCGACGCTCGCCGCAAAAGGCTGGGCCATGGATACAACGTTGGGTGTGCTGGCCCATTCGGCGCTGGCCTTTGGTCTTGTGGCTGTTTCTTTCGTACCCGGTGTGAGAACGGACCTTTCGGCTTGGCTGTTTGGTGATATTCTGGCGGTCAGCCGCGCTGATCTGGTCTTTGTCTGGGGCGGGGCAGTGGGTGTTCTGGTGCTGCTTGCATGGCGATGGCAGGCGCTTTTGACCGCAACTCTCAGTGAAGATCTGGCTCATGCCAGCGGTGTGAACCCGGATCGCGAGCGGCTGGTGTTGACCGTGGCCCTGGCCATCGTCGTGGCGGTGGCCATCAAGGTGGTGGGTGCGTTGCTGATTGCAGCCATGCTGATCGTGCCTGCGGCGGCGGCGCGTGGTCTGTCACGAACGCCCGAAGCAATGGCGGGATTGGCAATTCTGATCGGATCGGTTTCGGCATTGGGAGGGGTGCAGCTTTCCCTCTGGCAAGACACGCCCACCGGGCCGTCGATCATTGTGGTGGCGGCCTTGATCTTTGCCGCAACGACAGCCTTTGGCCGCCGGATGGCACCTTGACCCAAAAGGGCGGACCGGCATCTGCCAGTCCGCCCCATTTGACGCAATCTGTATCAGGATCAGCCTTCGTAGGTCGGCAGGGCTTTCAGTTGTTCTTGGGTCATCGACACCCGGAAGTGGGTTCCCGAACCATCGGAATCGCGCACCAGACGCAACATGCTCGAGTCAAGGGCGACGCGCTTTTCGCCCATTCCAAGGAAACCGCCGACATCGACCACGGCACCCATGATCTTGCTATCAGCGTCCAGAGCAACGGCGCTGATTTCGCCAACGTCTTCCTCGTTCGGGCCATAGACCCGTTTGCCCATCAGATCGGTCTCGGTCATCACGGCAAGATTGACCGTTTCGTCCATGCCACGGTCGGCGGCGCCTTCAACAGCTGCGGCACCCGCTGCAGCCGTGTCAGTCATAGCGTTACCGGTGGCGGTCACGCCGTCGGCCATGGTGTTTCCACCGGTGGTCATCGTCGCATCCGAAGCGGCAAACACCATATCCGGATTGAACTGCGGTGCGGATTGTAGCTGATCCTTGTTGCCATGGAAAACGATGAAGTAGTCATCCGGGCTGTTCGAATCCGGCACCATCACCAGATTGGCCATCGACACGGCCACAGTCTTTTCGCCGATTCCAAGGAAACCGCCAAAATCAACCAGAACGGCCTCGCCATCGCCGTTCAGCGAGATGATCAGGTCGGAAATCTCGCCGGCATCATCCCAATTGGTGTCTGCGGCCGCAATGGCATCAAGCGACAGTGCAGAAGTGTCCTGCTCGGTCACATAAACACGCTTGCCGATGAAGTCCGAGGCACGCACGCCACGTTCAACGCCTTCAAGATAGGGCGAGCTCATGGTCGCCTTGCCCATCGGTGCAGCGGGTGCTGTGGCGTCTTGCGCAAAGGCCGGCACAGCCAGTGCCATGACGAGTGCGGATGTTCCAAAAAGCTTTTTCATGGTCGTCTCCTGTTCGTGGATCTGGCGCGGCGGGCGCTGTGCCCATCGTCGCCTTGTGTGACGAGACAACCCGCACCTGTGGCTTGCGTTCCGAAAATAGGGGGTGGTTTATTTTCGCCTTCAGGTGGAACCAAAGGAGTCTCAAGGTCGTTCGCGCGCCGAGCGTTCTTCTCTCTTGCGCCCGGTGTGACGTGCTGCGGTGGTCCATGTCGTTTTCGTCTGCCAAAGGTCGGATGATCTTGCCCGTTTGGTGCCTGATCAGGCATTGATGGCGCAAATCGCTTGCCAATGTCCCTGTTCGGAGTCGCCCGCCATGAAAACCCATGTCAAAGCTCTTGTTGTCGGCGGGGGTGCCGTTGGGAACGGTATCGCCTATCATCTGGCCAAGGCGGGCTGGGACACGATGCTGGTGGAACGCGACGAGTTGACGGCGGGTTCAACCTGGCACGCGGCGGGTTTGTTGCCGCTGTTCAACATGTCCTATGCGACCACGCATATCCACAAATACTCGGTCGATTTCTACAAGGGATTGCAGGCGGAAACGGGTCTGAACCCCGGCTTCTATGTGGTCGGCAATCTGCGCATGGCACAATGCAAGGAACGGATGGATGAATACATGCTGTATTCATCTGTGGCCGAAACCGCAGGGGTCTATCACGAGTTCATGACCCCGAAAGAAATGAAGGATCGCTGGCCGCTGTTGCGCACGGATGACCTTGTCGGCGCGCTTTATCACCCGCAGGACGGCTATATAAACCCTGCGGACGTGACGCAGGCGATGGCCAAGGGTGCGCGGCAGTTGGGCGCCATGATCGAGCGCAGGATTCAGGTAGATGCCTATCGCTGGACAGGCTCTGAATGGGTGGTGTCGTGTACCCGTATGGTGGAAACCGGGGGCCGTCTTGTGCCATCGGACGAGACATTCGAGATCCGGGCCGAACACGTGGTGACGGCAACAGGCAACCACGCGCAACGCACGGCGCGGCTGTTGGGCGTCAAGATCCCGGCAATCCCGGTTGAACACCAGTATATCGTGACCGAACCCGACCCGGCCCTGGTGGAGTGGCGCAAGACCAACGATCAGCACCCTGTTCTGCGTGATGCCGATGCCAAATGGTATGTCCGCGAAGAACGTGGCGGCTGGATCCTTGGCCCGTATGAGCGCAATGCCCCGGCGCGGTTCCTGTATGACGTGCCGGAGTCGTTCCGTGCCGACCTGTTCCCGCTGGATCTTGAGCGGATCGAGACGGAATACATGTCGATGATCCACCGACTGCCGTCCTCGGAAACCGTGGGTCTGAAGGACGATTTCAACGGCCCGATCTGCTATACCCCCGATGGCAACCCACTGGTCGGTCCGGTCCCCGGCCTGCGCAACATGTGGATCGCCGAAGGGTTCAGTTTCGGCATTACCGCTGCGGGGGGCACTGGCCATTACCTTGCTCAACTGATGACACAAGGCGAGGCCGAGATTGACATGGCCAGTCTTGATCCGCGCCGCTATGGCCAGTGGATGACAACCGAATTTGCCGCGCGCAAGAATGAGGAATGTTACGAGCATGTCTTCGTCCTGCACCACCCGGATGAGGAACGCGAAGCCTGCCGTCCCTTGCGCACGGCTCCCGTCTATGACCGGCAGAAGGCGCTTGGCGCGCAATTCGGGCAGGTGAATGGCTGGGAACGTCCGATCTACTACGGCCCCAAGGACGCGCCCGCGGATTTTGACCACGCTGCCCGGTCTTTTCGGCGCGGCGCATGGTGGCAATACGCGGTGGATGAGGCCAAGGCGATCCGTGAAACCGCCGGCCTGATCGACGCCACCGCCTTTACCAAGCATCTTGTGCGCGGGCCGGGGGCGACGCAGTTTCTGGACTGGTTCACCTGCAACAAGCTGCCCGCTGTGGGCCGTATCAACCTGACCTATGCGCTGACGCCCACCGGAACCACCCGCACCGAATACACCATCGTTCGTCTGGCGCAGGATGAATACTATCTGGTGTCCGCTGGCGCATGGACCGATTACGACGCCGACTACCTGCGCAAATGCGCCGAGGATAGGGCGCCGGAGTTCGGGCATATCGACATACACGATGTCACCACGCAATGGGGCGTCTTTGCCCTTGCCGGTCCAAATGCCCGCAAGATCCTGGCCGAGATCGTCAAGGATGCCAACCCCGATACCGTGTTGTCGAACAAGCGCTTTCCGTGGCTGACCATGCGCAACATCGAGCTTGGGATGGTCCCGGTCCGCGCGATCCGCGTGGCCTATACCGGCGAGTTGGGCTGGGAATTGCATCACCCGATCGAGATGCAGCGCCACCTATGGGATCTGCTGCTGAAGGCAGGCGAAAAGCATGGAATGAAACTGGTGGGCGCAAGGGCGCAAAACTGGCTGCGGCAGGAAAAATCCTATCGCGCCTTTGGCAACGAGTTGGGCCGTGACGCCACCCCGCTTGAGGCCGCGCTGGA
The DNA here is from genome assembly GCA_046313895.1 of Paracoccaceae bacterium. GTDB lineage: Bacteria > Pseudomonadota > Alphaproteobacteria > Rhodobacterales > Rhodobacteraceae > Pseudotabrizicola. Next base: position 2,272 of record JBKBWK010000048.1, on the reverse strand, counting down.
CCGGTTCGTGGATCTGTCGAAAGAGTTTCAGGGCAAATCGGCGATGCTGGCCACCGGTATCCGGTCAAAATGCTGCACGCTGCTGATCGACGGGCCCGATGATACGGACCCATGGGGCAAAGAGGCGCTGCTGTTGAATGGCGAAAAGGTTGGGCGTCTGACGTCGGGGGGGTATTCCGTGGCCTTTGGAAAGCAGATTGGCATGGGCTATGTCCGCCCCGATTTGGCCGAAGTGGGAACCCGGCTCAAGGTCAAGATCCTGCGGCAGGAATGGGATGCAGTGGTGGTCGAGGACAGCCCGTTCGATCCGTCCAATGCGCGTATCCGGGTCGATGGTTAGGTCAGGGCATCGCCGGGGCCTTAACCCCGGCGATGACGTCACAGCTACTCAGCCGCGACCTGATCGCGTCCGTCGGTGACGAGGACAGCACAGGTCGTGCAGGCATCCTTGCCAGTTTGGTGAAACCATCGACAGGTGCTGCGGATCGTGCAGGGGGGCAGGGCAATAAGTGCGTCCGGTGGCCCGGCAGCCTCCAGATAGGCCATGGCCCGGTCGATGACCCCGCATTTGCTGCCCGTCCATTGGACGCAGCCCGAAGTCTGACACCGGCCGGCAAAACGCATTCTAGCTTCGACCGGACCGATGTCCGCAGCAGACTCCAGAAAGGCCTGGTCTACCCGCATCGGGGTTTTCACATTGTGTATCCGCCCGTCCAGCCCAAGAATTCCCAACAGATACACTCCCGGTGCAGCAGGCGCGCTGGGGCAGGAAAGCGTCTGGGATTCTTTGGCCGAAGTCGGGGCGGCATCTGCTCGGCCGCCCCGATCGGTCATTTCATGCCTCGGACGGCGAAAAGTCCCTTTTGCAAAATGACCTCGGCATCAAGGATGTGGTCCAGTTGCTTGCGTGCGATCAGGCCATACCAGTCTTTCGGAAACTTGATCGCAAGCGGATCACTCAGCCTCAGTCGGGCAACATGTGCCAAGACAGTCTTTTGCAGGTCTTCAGAAATGGTCTGGCGCATGTCGTCCGGAATGTCGATATCGCCGAGATCTACCACGAAACGGGTCATCATCCTCTCCTGTAAAAAGTAAAAGAATGGTCTGCGTTCCAGATTCGAACGCGTGTAAATCTTACCACGAATACACGCTTTGGGCGAGTCCGCTGTAGCTCCCAATGCCCGGACCGTGGTGCCGCAGTTTCTGTGGACCGTGAATGCGTCTTCGTCTTCAGCGATGCAGATTGCGCGCAAGCCACGCGCTCCAGTCGTCGCGCGAGCCTGAAAAGACGTTGATATCGGTCTTGCCACGTGCGCCGGGCACAAGACCGGTTCCGGTGTATTGCCAGAAGGTCCAGTGCCGGCCAGCATAAATGTCGCGCGGATGTCCCGCTACGGAGCGCAGCCAGAAGTCATAGTTACCAAGCCGCCACATTTCGTTGGCTTCAAAGAAATCGGGGGCCGAATAGATGATCGGGCGTTGGCCGTAGTGGGCTTCCAGCAGATCAAGGAAGACCTTGGCCTCGGCCCGGATGGTTTGCGGCGGCGGACGCAGGGTGCAGGTCGGTGAAAACGGGGTCCATTCCATATCGAGCACCGGGGGCAGGGCGCCGGGCGACCGGGGAACATGTCGAATGAACCAGCGGGCTTGCTCTGCCGCGGGGCGGCAGTGATACCAGAAGTGGTAAGCCCCGACGGGAACGCCGGCAGCACGGGCCGCGCGCCAGTTCGGCGCAAATTCAGGGTCCACGATATCGCCGCCTTCGGTGGCTTTCAAAAAGCCGAAATTGACGCCATTGGCGCGGGCTGTGGGCCAATCGACAGTCCCGTTCCAGCGCGACGTGTCGATCCCATGCACCTGATAGCTTGCGGGGGATCGCCCGCCCCACGCATGCGGATTTGCATCGCCGAAATTGGGGGCGGTGTAGGTGCCCTTTACAGGTGGCAGACTGGAGTCTGAAACCGGAGACACAGACCCGCCGCATGAGGCGAGCGTCAGAAAGGCACAAAGGGCAAGGATTGATTTCATGCCGTCAGGGTGCCGGAAAACCGACACCCTGTCACCCGAGGAAATGCAACGTGCCGAAGCATCAGCGGCCGAAATCAGCCGTCGTCAGCACGCCATCCGCATTGCGGTCGAGCATTGGAAACAGCTTTTGCGTGGCGGCGGTGAATTCGGCTTCGGTGACCACACCATCACCATCCGCGTCGTTGAAGGCCGGGGTCATGGCTTCGTGCATGATGGCCCCCGGACCGTTCCCGTACCCCATGCC
>JBKBWK010000047.1:0-19295 GCA_046313895.1 Paracoccaceae bacterium | reverse complement strand
GGGCGGCGCTGGTGTCGCTGCTGTCGTCGTGGTTCACCGGTGGCCGGGCACCGTCTGTCAATCTGGGCATCTACACGATCCATTGGGTTGACTGGTGGCTGGTGTTGCTGGGCCTGTCGTTTGTCGGCGTGACCCTGTTTGCCCCCAAAGGGATCGGGGGATTGTTTGACCTATGGCAAGGGTTGCGCACACCTGACCGCAAGGGAGCCGCCCTCGGCCCGGATGATGGCGCGCTGATGGAACAGGAGGCCAAGGAGTGACCCAACTTCTGGAAGTCTCGGGCATCTCTGTCACCTTCGACGGATTTCGCGCCATAAACAATCTGTCGTTTTCAATCGGGCCTGCCGAATTGCGCGCAATCATCGGTCCGAACGGCGCCGGAAAGACCACGTTCATGGATATCGTCACCGGCAAGACCCGTCCTGACAGCGGCTCCGTGTTGTGGGGCGAGCGGTCGTTGTCGCTGTTGTCCTTGTCCGAGGCGCAGATTGCGCGCGCCGGCATCGGCCGCAAGTTTCAGCGCCCGACGGTGTTTGAAGATCAGTCGGTTGCCGACAACCTGATGATGGCGCTCAAGGCTTCGCGCGGGCCTTTTGCCGTGTTGCTGTGGAAACCGAAACCGTCAGATCACACCCGCGTTGCGGACCTGGCGGCAGAGGTCGGTCTGGCCGAACAGCTTCATCGAAAATCGGGCGAGTTGTCGCATGGGCAAAAACAATGGCTCGAGATCGGGATGCTGCTGGCGCAAGAGCCGCAGCTTTTGCTGGTGGACGAACCGGCCGCCGGCATGACCCTTGCCGAGCGCGAACACACAACACGCCTGCTGGTGGACCTTGCCCGAACCCGCGCGGTTGTGGTGGTCGAACATGACATGGATTTCGTGCGTCGGCTGAATTGCCGGGTCACCGTGTTGCACGAAGGGTCGGTGCTGGCCGAGGGCAGTCTGGACCATGTGACCCGCAATCCGCAGGTCATAGATGTTTATCTGGGGCGGTCCGAACGATGATCAGAACCGAAAACCTGACGCTGCATTATGGCGGCAGCCAGATCCTGCATGGCATCAGTCTGCAGGCAAAGGCGGGCGAGGTGACATGTGTGATGGGCACCAATGGTGTCGGCAAGACCTCTTTGCTCAAGGCCCTTGCGGGCACGCATCCGCGTTCGTCCGGCAGGCTCTGGCTGGGCGGCGACGAGGTGCCGGTGGTGCCGCCGCAGGCGATGGCGCAGCGCGGGCTTGCGGTGGTGCCGCAGGGTCGGATGATCTTTCCGCTGCTGACGGTGCGCGAAAACATGGAAACCGCCTTTGCGCTGTTGCCACGGTCCGAACACAAGATCCCGGATGAAATCTATGACCTGTTCCCGATCCTGAAGGACTTTTTGCATCGGCGGGGCGGGGATCTGTCGGGCGGGCAACAGCAACAGCTGGCGATTGCGCGGGCGATGATCATGAAGCCGCGCGTCCTGTTGCTTGACGAGCCGACCGAAGGCATCCAGCCCAATATCATCCAGCAGATCGGACGGGTGATCGAATACCTCAAGGCCAAGGGCGATATGGCGATCATCCTGGTCGAACAGTATTTCGATTTCGCATACGGCCTTGCCGACCGGTTCTATGTGCTCAAGCGCGGGGCCGTGGCGTTGGAGGGGACGAAGAGTGAATTGTCCAAGGACGTTCTGCGCCAGACGGTCTCGGTCTGAGATATGAAAAAAGGCCCCGAGAGTGTCGGGGCCTTTTTCGCTACCCTCTTGCGATGGGTCAGTTGGTGGCGGCCGGTGCGGCCGCGGCTTCGGCTGCTGGGGACAGCGAGGCGATATACGCATAGACGTTTTTCGCGTCTTCCGCTTTTGCCAGCTTGAAGCTCATCTTGGTTTTGGCGGCCTTGTCGTCCAGTTTGGCTTTCAGGAATTTTGCCGGATCAGCGACGTATTCGACAAAATCCGCCTCGGACCAGACAAAGCCTGTTCCGCCAAGGGCAACGATCGAGTCGCCATAGCCGTTGAAGCCTTCCATCGACCCGGCGACGCGGCCCGGCAGGCCGTACAGGTTGGGGCCGGTCTTGGCGTTCTTTCCGCCCAGCACCTTGCCATCCGCATCAGCGATGACGTGGCAGGTCTGGCACTTGGCGAACACCTTTTCGCCGGCCGCAGCATCGCCCGTCACGTCCTCGGCAAATGCCGGCGCGGCAAGGGCGAGTGCGGCAAAAGTCATTGCAGTAAAGGTCAGTTTCATTGGGATCCTCCCGGGTAAATAGTTATGCGATAGATACATTTGCCGCTGCAAAAGGCAAGTCACGGCACCGTGCTTGATCTGTGTCGTTTTAGCGCATTTCACGCAACAGCATGGGCAAGGGCACATTGGCGCCAAAGGGACGACAACGCAGTGACCAGATGATCAATATCCGCGTCACTGTGCAGCGGACCGGGGGTGATGCGCAGCCGTTCTGTGCCTTTGGGCACGGTAGGGTAGTTGATGGGTTGCACATAGATGCCCCAGTCGTTCATCAAGATGTCCGAGATCATCTTGCATTTGACCGGATCGCCGATCATCACCGGGATGATATGGCTGCCGTTTTCCATATGTGGAATGCCTTCGGCATCCAGCCGGGCGCGCAGGCGCGCAACCCGGTGCTGCTGTGCGAGACGTTCCTGCGAGGAGCCCTTGAGGTGTTGTATCGACGCGGTGGCGGCAGCCGCAACCGCCGGGGGCAGGGCGGTGGTGAAGATGAAGCCGGATGAAAAGCTGCGGATGAAATCCACCAGCGGAGCCGAGCCGGTGATATAGCCGCCGACGCAGCCAAAGGCCTTGCCTAGAGTGCCCTCGATCAGGTCGATGCGATGCGCCACCCCTTCGCGCTCTGACACGCCGCCGCCACGCGGGCCATACATGCCGACCGCATGCACCTCGTCGATGTAGGACAGCGCACCATGGGCTTCGCAGACCTCGACGATCTCGCGGATGGGCGAGATGTCGCCATCCATCGAATAGACGGATTCGAACGCCACGATCTTGGGCCGGTCGCCAACCGCATGCAATTTGCGATCCAGATCGCGCCAGTCGTTGTGCTTCCACAAAACCTTGTCGGCGCGCGAATGTCGGATGCCTTCGATCATCGAAGCGTGGTTCTTTTCATCCGACAGGATCACCGCGCCCGGGATGCGGGCCCCCAAGGTGCCAAGCGCCGCCCAGTTCGACACATAGCCGCTGGTGAACAACAGGGCCGCGTCCTTGCCGTGCAGATCGGCAAGTTCAGCTTCCAGCAAAATATGGTGGTGGTTGGTGCCGCCGATATTGCGCGTGCCTCCCGACCCAGTTCCGCAGGACCGCACCGCCTCGACCATGGCATTCACGACCTTTGGGTTTTGACCCATTCCGAGGTAGTCGTTCGAACACCACACCGTCACATCGCGCAGCGCCCCGTCCTTGTGGTTGTCGGCGCGGGGAAAGTTGCCGCAGCGCCGTTCCAGATCGGCAAAAACGCGATAGTTTCCATCGGCTTTCAGTTGATCGAGCTGATGTGTGAAGAGGGCGTCAAAGTCCATGGGGAGTCTCTTTCAACGTCGGGTGCAGGGGCGATTTGGGCTGTGCCTGCAATTGCGATTTGCGCTCTGGCAGCATCCAGCGCCACAGCTTCTGGTCGGGAAGCGGGATAACCATGAACCAATGCTCCAAAAGGGCGAGCAGCGTCAGGGCGGAAAGCAGGGTAAAACCGATCACTGCGCCGTCGGTGGTGGCGCTGTAGGCGCGTTCCATCCAGCAGGCCGACGCATAGGACAAAGCCGTGATCGAAATTGGAAAAACCCAGTTCATCGGGGCACGCCGGAAATGGCTGGCCAGATGCGACAGGGGACGCGGCAAAAATTCGGTATGGATCCGTGGCACGCCGAAGAACAGGTTCAGCTTGGCCGAAATCCGGGCAAAAAACAGGATGGCAAAGGTCCAGAGGCCAAAGATATTGGGTGCCTCATGCGACAGAACCACCATCGCGGCCAATAAGGCGATCAGCAGCATCTCGTGCCACAGTATGGTGCCGATGGCGCGGAAAAACCGTTCCCACAAAGGGGCATAGGGCGGGCAGGCGCGGGTATTCGGCCCGGCGATGACACCCGACAGAAACGCCAGTTCAACCCAACCCCAGACCGCCAGCGCCGACAGGAACGCAAGATACGCCCCCACGGCCGACGTGTCAGTCAACGTCTCGTTCAACCCGACCGTGCCCGCCAGAAGCAGGGGAAGACCCAGCAGAACCGACCACAAATGGGCGTCATGGCCTTCGTTATCGGCCCGGCGCACGCGCCACAGGATCAGACCAGTTGAAAACCACCACAGAAAAAGGGCTGACAGAGCGGCAATCCATGGGTTAGTCATACGTGGCCCCCCCGATACCAGAGGGGCCACGCGCGGCGGCGGGACGCGCCCATCCCGCCGCCGCAATCACCGCTTGCGCGATGATATGATGGTGATCGGTCAATAGGCCGGCTCCAGCCGCACGGATGCGGGCGGGGTCGTGTGTTTGACTGGGATCGTGTAGAGTGAGACAAATGCGGTCAGGGCCCGCACGGTGCCCCACGCATTTGTCAGACGGCCCGAAACACCGCCCGCCTTGCGCCCGCGTTCCATATCCAGCATCGCCGCGTTCATGCGGCGCAAGCCGGGGATCCAGCGCGGATGGTCAATGTCCAGCTCCACCGGAAAGACCTGACGCGCGATGGCGGAGGTCTTGCGATACACCTCCTGGTCGTACCAGTCGATATCGACACCCAAAGCCTCGTGGAAATCCTTGCGGGCGTGGTCGCGGACCCACATCGTCGAATAGACCGCCGTCAGGAAGAACCGGATCCACAGCTTGTTGGCGAAGGTTGTCGTCAGCTTGGGGTCGGTGCGCATCAGCAGGGCAAAGGCCTCGCCATGGCTGAACTCGTCGTTGCACCATTCCTTGAACCACTTGAAGATCGGATGAAACCGGTGTTCGGGATGCGCCTCAAGGTGGCGGAAGATCGTGATATAGCGGGCGTAGCCGATCTTTTCCGACAGATAGGTGGCGTAGTAGATGAACTTTGGCCGGAAGTAGGTGTACTTCTTGGCCTTGGTCAGAAAGCCAAGGTTCACCGCGACGCCAGCTTCGCGCAAGGCATCATTGATGAAACCGGCATGCCGGGCTTCATCGCGGGCCATGTAGTTGAACAGCTCGCAGATGTCGGGGTTGTTGCCGCGCCGCTTCATTTCCTTGTACAGCACGCACCCCGAAAATTCGGCCGTGCAGGAAGACACCAGAAAGTCGATGAATTCAGCGCGCAGATGTGGCTCCATCCCGGCCCAATCGACGTGATCCCAGTCTTCGTTCTTCTTGAAATGTCCCTTGTTCGGGTCCGATCGCATTTGCCCGATCAGCTTGTCCCATTCGGCCCGCACTGGCGTTACATCGATGCGATCCATCTCGTCGAAGTCTGTGGTGTAAAAGCGAGGGTTCAGCAGCGTGGCTTCGGTGGCCATGGCCGTCGTGTCGAAAGTTCCCGACAATTCGGCGTGCAATTCGCCATGCGTGGTGTCGTGGGTTGCGTCTTTCATACCGCCAACTCCTCACTGAACGAAAATTCGCACAACTCCATGAAATCCAGATCGCCCGTCAATTTGACCCATTGGCGTTCCAGCCATGTGGCGCGGGTGATGGTGGCGATGCGGTCCTCGATGATCAATTCGCCGTAGGCTGCCAGAACCGGTGCGCCATGCACCAGCACCTCATCGCCCGGATGGACGATGGCGCCGTTGTTGAATTTGACATGGGCGTGAAGCGCTTCAAAGCGGTGACTGACCTCGACGGTGCAGGGCACCTGTTCCTTTACTTTGCTGAAGAATGACATTGATTGGTTCCCTTATTTTGTTTGGTCGAGCAGCCGTTCGAACGCGGCTTTGTTGTCGCCGCCAAAGGCATAAAGCTCGGCGCTCCAGCCCGTGGTCGGATCTTCGGCCGCAAGGCGGCCGTTGTCGTATTTCACAACCCGCATCGGCGGATTGCCTTCGATCTTGGCCACCAGACGCGCGCGCGCCATGGCGGACTGGATCACCGTGATGAAACCACCATGCGGCAGATCCATCAACAGGGTGCCGTCAGCATCGCGGACCACAACCGCTTGTGCTGACTTGCCTTCAAGAACCAGCCACCGCTCTGATACGGCGGTTGCGGCTGGTGGAACGCCCACATGCGGGCGGTTGGTCAGAACCGACAGGCTGACCACCGCCAGCGTGATCATCGCCAAAGCGAACATAGCCCACAAAAGAACCCGTGGGATCATCTCGCGTTCGGGCGAGGGGCGGTCTGCAAGGGTGCGAAACTGTGCCATCTGTCTGCCCCCTTATTCTGCGGCCATCGCGGCAGCGGCGGGTGCCACTGTCACAACCGGTTCGTTCAGTTTGGCCTGTGCAGCGTCCGCAAGCAAGCGCGCGACACGCTGCGCATCGGGAATGCTGCGAAAGGCGGGCTGGGTCTGCCGGGCAAAGCCGGGGCGCAGGTGCGGCCACAGAACGGCATAGGACAGCCGCACTCCATCGGTGATTTCGATGGCAATCGTGCCGGTGCCTGCCGGTTTCAAATCCAGTCGGGCCGTGGCGATCCGCACGAAGGGGATCGTGTAGGTCACCGGCAATGCCGCACCCACCCGCATGATCACCCGCGCACTCGTGATGGTATAGATTGATGCCCGCGCCTGTGCCCATGCCAGCAGATAGATCACCGCATATCCGGCAACGGCCAGCACCAGATAGGGCAGGCCGGTCGCCAGCATCAGCGCTGTGCCGCCGTCGGCATAGGCCCCGCCCGCACGCCAGACCACGACAATCAGCATGTAAGCGAGGATCCAGTTGATCTTGTAGGCTTCGCGCGCAAGGGCCATGGCCTGCGGTTTGCCTTGCCACAGGATCTCTTCACCCTTGGGCAGTCCGGCAGGGACGCCGGGCATCAGTTCAAAGTCGAAATCTTTGTTGTGGTCCGACATCTCAGACCCTCCGTGCAGGGGGTAAGACGGGGCGGCGCGGGCGCGCGCAGCCCCCCTTCTTGATCAGAAACCGTGCTTGCGGTTCGTCGCATACATCCAGCCTGAAGCGACATAGGCCGAGATCTTGTCTTCCTCGAGCTTGGTCACCGAGGTCAGCGACTTGGTCGCCGGGATGTTTGCGAAATGGTCGGATGTGATCGACCGGACGCGCACCCGGTCGGCCCAGATACGGGCCATGGTCATCGGGATCAGGCGGCGTTCACCCGAGTTGAGCTCCACCTCAAGATAGCGGACCAGCTGTTCGGGGGCATCGACCCACATGTCGCTGATGCGGCCCACGACTTCCAGATCGGCGGCCTGCACCGGCAGACCGCGCGGGTCACGTCCGGCACTGACGCTAAAGCCTTTGGCCTGCGCCATAGGCACGATCTTGGCGTGCCCATGGGCGTCCAGCTCCGGCTCGTCACGACGCGGCACCCACGAGGCAGGGCCCACGCCATCCAGCATCGGGTTGCCGGTCGGCGCATGCGGAAAGCCTTCCGATACTGCCGTGCGGGCCAAAGCCAGATCGCTCCGACGATGCTTGGCCTCGTTCTCGGCGGACGGCATCAACAGGCTGCCTTTGCCGTTCGGCAAAAGGAAGGTTTTCGGCTTCGGCACGGGGAAGGGGCCCTGGTTCGGGGCGGGCAGGCCGTCCTCGGTTTCCAGCGGATAGCCTTCACGCATGTTTTCGGTTTGCAGGTAATAGATCAGCAGGGCGAAAAAGCCCCAGAACAGCCAGATCGACAGGCTCGCCAGATCAAAATTACCAAAGAAGTTTACGCCAACCATGGATTGGTCCTCCGCTGTGTCAGGTTGGGAATTCCGAAAGAGCCAGCTTGGCCCCGTCATTTTCCGGTTTCGTTGGATTCAGAATGCCGACCTTGACCAACGGGCCAAGAGCAACAAGGGTTACAAAAAGCAACCCTATTTCAAGGTGATAGACGACAGAATATCCGATACTCGGGTCAGTCAGTGCGCCAAAGTGGCCACTGGTGGCCAGATGGCTGACCACATCGCGCAGCGTGCCGCCGATCAGGATCGCCAGCCCGGCTGCGGTGGCTTGCGCAGCCCCCCATGCCCCAAGCGCCAGTCCCGCGCCGGCCAGCCCACGGGCCGGCATGGTCATCGCGGCGGTCAGGGTCGAGATGCCGAAAAGGCCGCCACCAAACCCGATGCCGAAGGCGCCGAGGTAAAAGACAGCGGTGCTGTCCAGAGGGGCGGCAAAGATCACGCCGGAAAAGGCCGCAATTCCTGCCAGAATGCCCCGCGCCGCCATGCGGTAGGGATCAAGCCCGTGTGTCAGCCAGCGCGCGGCCAGCAGGAAACCCACCAGCGCACCCCCGGCCCAGGCCGCCGTCAGCAGGGTCGTAGCCCCGACCGACAGACCCAGAATCTCGCCGCCATAGGGTTCCAGCAGCACGTCCTGCATCTGGAACGCCAAGGTGCCCAGCACGACCACGGCCAGCAAACGCCCCGCCGTGCCGCCCGCCAGCAGATCGCGCCATGCGTCGCGGAACAGCGGGCGCGGCTCTTCACGCTCGGCCTTCGTCATCGGCTTGACCTTTTCCTGCTTCCACAGGGCGATGACGTTCAGCACCAGCGTGGCAGCACCACAGCCCTGCACCACCCGCACCAGCAGGATCGGGTCATAGTCGCGCAACAGGTAGCCGACGATCACGGCCGATACGCCCATTCCGACAAGGAACATTATGTAAAGCAGGGCCACCACACGCGGGCGTGTCTCGTCACTCGCGCGGTCAGCGGCAAGCGCAAGGCCTGCGGTCTGGGTCATGTGCATGCCGACCCCGGTCATCAGAAATGCCAGCGCCGCCAACACCTCACCCGCCCACGCAGGCCCAAGATACTGGTCACCCGACAACACGATCAGGGCAAAGGGCATGACGGCAAGGCCGCCCATCTGCCACAGGCTGCCGAACCACAGATAAGGCACCCGCTTCCAGCCAATGGCAGAACGATGGGTATCAGACCGATGCCCCAGAAACGCCCGGAACGGTGCGACCAACACGGGAATGGCGATCATGAGCGCAACCAGCATGGCGGGGATCGACAATTCGACAATCATCACCCGGTTCAGCGTGCCCAGCAGCAGGACCGTTGCCATCCCGACTGACAACTGGAACAGGCTCAGCCGCAGCAATTGGCCCATCGGCAAGCCGTCGGACGCCGCATCGGCAAAGGGCATCCAACTGCTGCCCAGCTTTGCAATGTCCTTCTTGCGCAGGATCATGGCCGGTACTCCAGACATTCGGAAATATAAAATCCCCGACTGACCCGTCCAACGCGGTCCAAGCCGGGCCCAGCGCGTTTCGCAAGGGACTCAAAGGCATGCGGGATCATGGTGGGCGACCGATCGGCGCGGGGAAACAGCTTTCCCGCCGTGAAGAATGTCATGAGAAACGGCGTGCGCGGGGCAACCGTAAACACCACCTTGCCATGCGTGCGCGCGCCCAGACGGTGCAAAATGGCGGCAATATCCGACCCACTGTAGTAAATCAGACTGTCCATCGCGATCACATGGTCAAAGCGGCCATGCGCCTCGTCGGCCATGTCTCCGGCGGCAAAGCGCACCTGCGCGCGAAACCGAGGGTCCAAACGCTCTTCGGCGATGGCGATCAGTTGCGGCGAGATATCCACAGCAACCACCTCCGCGCCACGCCGCGCCAGTTCAGCCGTCATCAACCCCGTGCCACAGCCTGCATCCAGCACCCGGCACCCCGTCAGATCGGCGGGCAACTGACCAAGCATCATGGCGCGCATCGCATCACGCCCTTCGCGCACGGTCTGCCGGATGCGGCTGACCGGTGCATCCGAACACAGACGTTCCCAGACTTTGGTGGCGCTGCGGTCGAAATAGTCTTCGACCCTTGCACGGGTGGTCGAATAGGTGTTCATTCTCAATCAAACCCCAGCAATTCAAAGATCTCGCGGTCTGGCAGTGGCGCAGGGGATGATCCCTCCCCATTGACGGACCGCCACAGCACATCGGCAAGGCGCATGTATTCAGCGCGCGCCATCACCACATCCTCGGCATCATCCATCTCGAACAGCGTCTTCTTCTTCAGACGCGACCGGCGGATGGCGTCGATGTCGGGCATGTGGGCCAGGCGATTGAACCCGACCTTGGCGCAGTAGCGATCGACCTCGTCGGTCTCGCGTGACCGGTTTGCCACGCAGCCCGCCAGCCGCACCTTGTAGTTGCCCGACTTGGCCTGCACCGCCGCAATGATCCGGTTCATCGCGTAAATGCTGTCAAAATCGTTCGCGGTGACGATCACGGCGCGGTCGGCGTGTTGCAACGGTGCGGCAAAGCCACCGCAGACCACATCGCCCAGAACGTCGAAAATCACCACATCGGTATCTTCCAGCAGGTGGTGCTGCTTCAAAAGCTTCACCGTCTGCCCGACCACATAGCCGCCACAGCCAGTGCCCGCTGGCGGTCCACCCGCCTCGACACATTTCACCCCGTTGAAGCCGGTGGCGACATAGTCTTCGGGTCGCAACTCCTCGGCATGGAAATCAACTTCCTTCAGGATGTCGATCACGGTCGATTGCAGGCGCCCGGTCAGGGTGAACGTGCTGTCATGCTTGGGGTCACAGCCGATCTGCAACACCCGCTTGCCCATCATCGAAAACGCGGCTGACAGGTTGGACGATGTCGTGGATTTCCCGATCCCGCCCTTGCCATAGACCGAGAACACCTTTGCGCCCTCGATCTTCACATCGGCATCCTGATGCACCTGCACCGAGCCATCGCCATCAAGGCCTTTCAGGTTGGGTATTTCGTCACGTGGGCTCATCGCTTTGCCCCTTTCATCTGTTCATAAATATCCCGGGGGGTGTGGGGGGCTGGCCCCCCACGTCCGGGCTTGACGAAGGTGCACCGCTTTGTCATTCCGCCGCGATCCCTTCCAAACGGTCTTCCAATTCATCCGCTGCCCGCTGCAAGGCGGCCAGTGTGTCGGCATCGGGCTGCCAGTAGTTGCGGTCCGACGCCTCCAGCAGGCGCTGTGCCATCCGGCTTGACGCCTCGGGGTTCAACCCGGCCAGGCGCTTGCGCATCGTCTCGTCCAGAACAAACGTCTCGGACAGCCGCTGATAGACCCATGGCTCCACGGCCGAGGTTGTCGCCGACCATCCCAAAGTGTTGGTCACCTGAGCTTCGATCTGGCGCACACCTTCGGCACCATGGCGCAACAGGCCCTCGAAATACTTCGGGTTCAGGCTGCGCGACCTGGTTTCCAGCGCGATCTGGTCCTGCAGCGTGCGCACAGTTCCGCCGCCACGGGTCTGATCGCCGATATAGACGGGGGTTTCCTGCCCGCCGCGCGCCCGTTTCACCGCCCGCGCAATGCCGCCCAGCGTGTCGAAATAGTGGTCCACCGTAGTGACACCCAATTCGACCGACTCAAGGTTCTGATAGGCCAGATCGACATCCTTCAGCGCCTTTTGCAGCAGCTTGCCATTTTGCACCGGCTTGCCTGTGCGGCCATAAGCAAAGCTCTTGCGTGCCTCATATGCATCGGCCAGTTCATCTTCGGCCCCAAAGGCCGATGATCCGACCAGAACGTTGACATTCGACCCGTAAGCCCCTTCGGCGTTGGAAAACACACGCAGGGCGGCGGTGTCCATGTCCACCCCCATTTCTTCGGCATAGACCAGAGCATGGGCGCGGATGAAGTTCTGCGCCAATGGCTCGTCGGCGGTTGCGGCCTTGTAGGCCGCTTCGGCCAGCATCCGGGTTTGCAACGGCAACAGGTCGCGGAAGATCCCGGACAGGGTCATCACCACGTCGATCCGCGGCCGGCCAAGGTCTGACAGCGCGATCAGATCGGCACCACACAGCCGCCCGTAATGGTCAAACCGGGGCTTTGCACCCATCAGTGCAAGCGCCTGCGCAATCGGGCCGCCATCCGACTTGATATTGTCGCTGCCCCACAGCACCAGCGCCACCGTCCGTGGCAGCCGGTCATGGGCTGCCAGCAGCCGCTCTGCCTGTGCTGCACCGTCCTTGATCGCAAAAGCGGTTGGCATGCGGAACGGATCAAAGGCGTGAATGTTGCGGCCCGTCGGCAAGATCTCGGGCGATCGGATCAGATCGCCGCCCGGAACCGGGCTGATGAACCGCCCTGACAGCGCCCGCATCAGCGCCGGAATTTCATGGTCTTCGCGCAACAGCCGCTCGGCCTGAACCTTGTCGGCGGTGTCCGGCATAAGATCCAGCATGGCCTGACGTCCAAGGTCCGACATCGTGCGGCCCATCACATGAAAGCCGTCCGTGATCAGCGCGCCTTCGGTTTCCAGCAGCTTGACCCAAAGCGTGCCCAGATCGCTTGCGTCCAGATCCACGGCCTTGGCCTGAACACGGACCATCGCCTCCAGTTCGTCACGTTCCATGGCTTCAGGTGGCAGGGCGCGCAGCCGCGACAGCGTGTCCTTCACATCGGCCAGGCCCTTGTACAGCCCCGATTGCGCCAGCGGCGGTGTCAGATGGGTGATCGTGACGGCATTTGACCGGCGCTTTGCCAAGGTCGCTTCGGACGGATTGTTGGCCGCATACAGATAGACATTCGGCAAATTGCCGATCAAACGGTCGGGCCAGCAGGTTTCCGACACGCCAGCCTGTTTGCCCGGCATGAATTCCAGCGCGCCATGCATCCCGAAATGCAACAGGACATCGGCACCGAAATCTTCGCGCATCCAGCGGTAGAAGGTGGTGAAGGCATGCGTCGGCGCAAAGCCCTTTTCGAACAAAAGCCGCATCGGGTCGCCCTCATACCCGAACACTGGTTGCAACCCGACAAACACGTTGCCCAACGCGCGGCCCAGAACAAAGACGCCCCGGCCATCGGTCTGGATCCGGCCCGGAGCAGGCCCCCATGCGCTTTCCACATCCTTGAGCCAACGTGTCTTGGCCACAACCTCGGCCGCTGGCACGATGGCCGCCACATTGGCGGGCTGGCCATACATCTTGGCCGATCCTCCCAACACGGCCTCGCGCAAATCCTCGACCGTGGCGGGCGGATCAACCCGGTAGCCGATATCGCGCATGGCATGCAGCATGTTGTGCAGGGATTCGAACACCGACAGATAGGCCGCCGTCCCGGCAGCACCCGCATTGGGCGGAAAGCCATACAGCACGATGCCGACCTTGCGCTCACCCACCTGTGACCGACGCAGCAAGGCCAGACGCTTGACCTTGTCGGCAAGCGCGATGATCCGCTCGAAGCACGGAGCCATGGCACGGGTTTGCAACGATTCGGCGCTCTGCGGCTGGCAGCTTTTCCAGCATCCGGTGCAACCGTTCAGATCATGCCGTCCGGCAAAGACCGTGGGATTGGTCGCACCGTCAATCTCGGGCAAGGCGATCAGCATGGTGGTTTCCACCGGTCCCAGGCCGCCACCTGACGCCCCCCATTGGCCCAGCGTCTGGAACTCCAGAGGATGGGCGGCAATATAGGGCACGTCGAGCGACGCCAATGCCGCCACCGCCGCCGGACTGTCGTTATAGGCCGGGCCGCCGACAAGGCTGAACCCGGTCAGCGACACCATGGCGTCCACCCTAGACCCGGCAGGCCCCCGGAAGAACGCATCAATCGCCGGCCGGCCATCCAAGCCCCCGGCAAAGGCGGGCAGAACCGCAATGCCCTGCGCCTCGAAGGCGGCGATCACGGCATCATAATGCGCCGTGTCACTGGCCAGAATATAGCTGCGCAGCATCAGCATGCCGACCGTCAGCACAGCACCTTCGGGGCGGGGCAGCGCGCTTGCATCGGTGGTGATACGCGTTGGCAGGCTTGGGTGATACAGACCCACATCAGGATAGTCGATCGGTGCCGCCGCCTTGATCTTCGCCCAGTCCCGCTTGCCTGAATAGCGGCTGACCAGAAAACGGATCATCGCCTCCAGATTGTCGTCAGACCCGCCCAGCCAATATTGCATCGACAAGAACCATGCCCGCAGATCCTGCGCCTTGCCGGGGAAATACTTCAGGATCTTTGGCAACCGCCGCAACATGGCCATCTGCTTTTCGCCGGAACTGGCCGAAGGTGACTTGCTGCCGCGCAGCTTTTTCAGCAGCGCCATCGGGCCAGAGGCAGGCTGGCTCATGTCCAGATCGCCCATTTTGGTCAGCTTGACCACGGCAGGATCCGCTATCACCCCGACAAAGGCATCACACCGCTCCCGCGCCGCCTGCAACTCGGGCAGGATGGCGGTGATGTGTTCTTCGATGAACAACAGGTTTGCCATGACAAAATCAGCACTGTTCACCGCCGCCTTGGCCGCCGCCAAGGCCACCGGATTTTCGGCCCATTCAGCAGCCGCGTGAACCGAAACCTCGATCCCCGGAAAGTCTTTCGCCAATCGTGGGGCGATCCGCGCAGCGGGGCCTGCGGCATGTGCGTCCAGCGTGACGACGACAAACCGATAGACCCCATCGCCCTTGGGCGCAGTCATCTCAGGCGATGGATAACGGTCATCGCGCATAGTGGGCTTTTGCCTCATAGAGTGTTTCGACAGAGATTTCGGAAACGCCTTTCTCGGCGGCGTATTTTTCGGTGTTGCGCTTTGCCTTGCCCCGCACAAAGAACGGGATCTTCTTCAACTCGCGCTCGGCCGCGGCCAGCCATTGTGGTTCTGCTGCCACTCCAGCAGACGCATCCCGACGGTCAGCGGCGTTCATCTGTTCAAAAATATCCCGGGGGGAGGCGAAGCCGGGGGGCAGAGCCCCCTCTGCCGCAGAAGCCGCTGGTGCGGTGTCGGTCGGTGTGCGCAGGTCAGCCTTGGCACCATGATGGCTGGCCCCGGCCTCGTCGTGAAATTCGAAATCCTCGCGGAACATGGTCAGAAGATGTTCTTCCAGACCCATCACCAGCGGGTGGATCCAGGTGTCGAAGATCACATTCGCACCTTCGAAGCCCATCTGCGGGCTATAGCGGGCGGGGAAATCCTGCACATGCACAGGGGAAGATATCACGGCGCAGGGGATGCCCAGACGCTTGCCGATGTGACGCTCTTGCTGGGTGCCAAGGATCAATTCCGGGGCGGCCGATGCAATCGCATCCTCGACGTCCAGATAATCGTCGCTGATCAGCGCCTCCAGCCCGTAAGCCTTGGCCGCAGCCCGCATCGGGCGCGCAAATTCGCGGTTGTAACACCCCATGCCCACCACTTCGAACCCGATCTCGGTGGCGGCGATCCGGGCGGCGGCGATAACGTGGGTGGCGTCGCCAAAGATGAACACGCGCTTGCCGGTGAGGTAGGTCGAATCGACCGACGCAGACCACCAGGGCAGGCGCAGGCCGGATTCATCCACCTTGGGCGACAGTCCGGTGATCGCGGCCACTTCGTGCAGGAAGTCGCGGGTGGCCCCCACGCCGATGGGCACGACCTTGGTCCAAGGCTGGCCACAGGACCGTTCCAGCCAGCGCGCGGCGGATTCGCCGGTTTCGGGATACAAGAGCACGTTGAAATGCGCCTGCCCCATGCGGGCGATATCGGCTGGCGACGCGCCCATCGGGGCCGCTACGTTGACAGATATCCCCATCAGGCCAAGCAACTTGGTGATTTCAGTCACATCGTCCCGGTGGCGAAAGCCAAGCGCGGTCGCGCCAAGGATGTTGCAGGTGATGCTTTCGGTGCGTGGCATCGGTTTGGCCAGCGCACGGACAATCTGGTGGAAGGTTTCATCCGCGCCGAAGTTTTCCTTGCGCTGATAGCTGGGCAGGTCCAGTGGGATGATCGGGCAGGGCAACGCCAAAGCCTCGGCCAGGCCACCGGGATCATCCTGGATCAGTTCGGCGGTGCATGATGCGCCGACGATCATCGCCTGCGGTTTGAACCGGGCATAGGCCTCGCGCGCCGCATCCTTGAACAGGTTGGCCGTGTCGCCCCCCAGATCGCGGGCCTGAAAGGTGGTGTAGGTCACCGGCGGGCGATGGTTGCGCCGTTCGATCATGGTGAACAGCAGGTCGGCGTAAGTGTCGCCTTGCGGTGCATGCAGCACATAGTGCAGGCCGGTCATGCCGGTCGCCACACGCATGGCCCCGACATGGGGCGGCCCTTCATAGGTCCACAAGGTAAGCTTCATAGCAGGCCTCCGATGGGGGCTCTGCCCCCCGCCTTCGGCATCCGCCGGGATAGTCCTGAAAAGACGAAGGTCAGGGTCATACCGCACCTCCGGCCTTCAGCAGCGCCTTGCGGCGCAGGGGGCGGCTGAACAGACCCGCCAGATCACCGGCCTGTTCGTAGAAATGCACCGGGGTAAAGACGAGTTCGATGGCCCATTTGGTTGTGTGGCCCTTTGCCTCCAGCGGGTTGGCAAGGCCAAGGCCACAAACGGTCAGATCGGGGTTTGCAGCGTGCTGGCGGTCAAGCTGGCGTTCGACATCCTGTCCTTCGCTGATCGTCGGGCCTTCGGGCAGAAGGTCCAGATCCGGGCCGACGATGGCGGTGTGCAGATAAGGGGTGCCGACCTCGACTGGGATCATGCCACATTCGCGGGCGAGAAAGCGGGCGAGCGGGATTTCGAGCTGGCTGTCGGGAAAGAAGAACACCGACTTGCCATTCAGCGTTGTCGCATGGGCGGCGACTGCCTTTTGAGCACGGGCGCGGGGCGCTGCGGTGACGGCGTCGAAATGGGCGCGCTCAATGCCAAAGGCTTGTGCAACTGCCCAAAGCCAGGCGGTGGTGCCCTCTTCGCCAAACGGAAAGGCAGCGGGCAGGTGGGTTGCCCCATGACGGGTCAGTGCGGCATGGGTGTCGCCCAGAAACGGCTGGACCAACGCAAACAGCGTATTGGGACCGACAGCGGGCAGATCTGCGGACCGCCGCGCGGGCAACATCCGGACCGGACCCACGCCAAGCTGCGCCAACAAGGACAGGCATTGGTCTTCGACCACGTCGGGCAACGCCCCCACCACCAGCAATTCGCGATCCTCTGTCCGCGCCAGCGTTGGCACCATGGCGGCAAGACAGGCGTCTTCACCTTGGGTGAAAGTGGTTTCGATGCCCGAGCCCGAGTAGTTGTAAACCCGCACATGGGGCGCATGTTGCACGCTGAGCCGCTCGGCGGCCCGCGCAAGATCAAGCTTGATGACTTCCGACGGGCAAGAGCCGACAAGGAACAACTGTTTGATGTCCGGGCGGCGGGCCAGAAGCCGCGCCACCTCGCGGTCAAGTTCGGTATTCGCGTCGGCAAGGCCAGCAAGGTCTTTTTCTTCAAGGATGGCGGTGCCGAAGCGGGGTTCGGCGAAGATCATCACACCGGCAGCCGCTTGCAGCAGATGCGCGCAGGTGCGTGAGCCCACAACTAGAAAAAATGCATCCTGCATCTTGCGGTGCAGCCAGATGATTCCCGTCAGCCCGCAAAACACCTCGCGTTGACCGCGTTCCTTCAGGACCGGTGTGTCGCGGCAGCCACGGGCGGGTGCGTCAAGGCTCATGCCGCCACTCCTTTCACATTCGGAGCAGAGGGGGCCGGAATACTGTTGTTCGGATCCAGTTCCGCATCACGCCGCGCCATGCGCAGCTTCCACAGGAATTGACCGGCGTTGATGACATATGTGGCATATGCCGCAAGGACGACCGCCATCTGCGCGGCCGGATCCAGCGCGCCTGTGACCAGACCGTAAAGATACAGGGTGTGCAGCGCGATCACCGCAAAACTGAACACATCTTCCCAAAAGAAGGCTGGAGCGAAGAGATACTGGCCGAAGACCACTTTTTCCCAGATCGCGCCGGTGACCATGATGATGTACAGGAAGGCGGTTTTGATCAGGATCGACACGGTTGCTGCGGTGTATCCGTCGCCCGTCATCAGAAAGCGCACGACCAGGATCAGCGAGACGCCAAATGCAAGAAACTGCAATGGCGCCAGGATGCCCTGCACCAAGGTCCATTTCGTTGCATCGCGACGTGCGCGTTCCGCTTCGGTGTACAGTCGCTTGCGCGGTATCGGCTTCGGCTGCATCGGCCTTGGCCCCTTCCTCAGATCATTTCTCCTGACAGGTTAGACCCGGGACGAAAAGTGTCAATATAAACTTACAACATTTCTTCCGTCGTTGCAGGCGGTGTCATGCGGCTGTCAGGGTGTGATGTCTGCGAAAAATTACATATTTTCAATATAAATACAGGGATTTGGCGGGGAATGGGGGCGCCGGACGCGGAAAAGAGTGTCAATTTGATTTGACAACCTATTTCCTGTGAGGGACTATTCGGGTATGAGCGCTCTCATATTGGACTGCACCCGTAATACCAACGCGGTCACGGGACGTCAGGGTGTTTTCGGAGCCTAAGATGCAGGATGGCATTTTCAGAGTAGACGAACGTCGCGGCGCAGCCTGCGGTGGTGTCGCGCAGTTTGCTTCGGATGTCGTGGCGCGGCTCGTGGCGCGTGACGGTGTCAATGGGGGTGCATTGAAAGAATCCGTTGTCCATCGCTTCATGGAGGCCGCGCGGTCATCGGATCCCGGAGACATTGAAGGCTTCATGCCGGACCTGAAACGCGCACGCATTTCTCATGCCATGCTTGCGGATGTCTATATTCCCGAAGTCGCCCGCCGATTGGGTGTTGCGTGGGAAGAAGACAAGGCGTCGTTTGCCGAGGTCACGATCGGTGTCGCGCGGTTGCAGGCCATTCTGCGCGAAATCGGTGCGAACTGGATGGCGGATACGGCGGACAAGTCGTGTGGTGCCACCGTGCTCATGATCCTGCCTGACAGCGAACAGCACACGCTGGGCGCGTTGGTGGCGGCGAGTTGGCTGCGTCGCAGGGGCATATCTGTCTGCCTGAAGATGGCGCCATCGCCGGCGGACATTTCCGCCTTGTTGGAGGTTCGCCATTTTGATGGCGCAATGATATCTATTGCTTGTCAGGAGAAGCTGGAAATTGGCGCCAAATTGGTGTCAACGATCAGGCAAGTGACGGCAAACGGGCTGCGTATCGCTTTGGGTGGCGCGGTTCTTGACCAAGGGGGAGATGTCGCGGCCATGACGGGGGCGGATATTGTAACAAATGATTTGTTCATTGCGATACAGGCCTTGGGCCTGACGCGGACGAAGCCCATGTTGATGAATATAACTTGAAGCGCACACCGGTTTTCCGGTCTGCAGCAAATGATCGGATAGTCAGGTGACAACTGATGGACGGCACCTTTTGAATGGTGGAAAGCTCCCGCTGATCGCTCCAGAACTTCTGAGCGAAATCGTTGCATCTGCGTGTGATGTGGCCCTCCTTGTTTCGC
>JBKBWK010000046.1:9000-20992 GCA_046313895.1 Paracoccaceae bacterium | reverse complement strand
CATCGGCGACGTGATCCACATCGAAGACATTGTGCTGCCAGAAGGCGTCAAGCCGACCATCAAGCGCAACTTTGTGATCGCAAACATTGCGGCCCCATCGGGTCTGCGGTCGGAAGACAACGCCGAAGACGCAGAATAATTGCGGCTTCAGGGCTGAATCATGGGCGCGGCGGGGAAACCTGCCGCGCCTTTTTCATCAGCGGCCGTTCTGTGGCAGCCCGTCGGCAATATCGTAGTAATCGCCCTTTTCCCCGACAAAGATGTGCAGGTTCATCCGCGTTCCGGTCGGCCCATCAAACGCCCCCATCGCCACAGCGATCCAGTTCCGGTGCGGCGTACCCCAGAATAGCAGATCGCCCACAACCAGCACCGCATTGGCATGAGCCTTTGTGCACCCTTTGTCCGTTCAGGCTTTGGCCATGGCCAGATGATGCGCATGGCGCGGGTCATCTTCCACCCCGCGCCCGGCTTTGGCTGCCAGTCGGGCCACATAGTCCGCACAGCACAGGTGATGCAGGCGGGCGACATCGGGCAGGGCCATCAGCGCGGCATGCTCTGCATCAAACGCAGCGGCATGGCGCAAGGCACTGTCGTCCAGAACCTCGTTTCTGTTGTAGCGGTCAAAGAAGCTGTCGGTGTAGCGGTCCTTTCCTGCAACCGGGGACAGTGTGCCCTTTTTCAAGCCGAAGCTTTCCTCGGACCGGATCATGTAATGGTTTATCTGCGCGGTTGCGTGACTGACCCGCTCCATCGGCACGCGGCGCATATAGTCGCCGTCCGGTGTCCATTCCGGCAAAGCGTTGCCATCGGCGTTGACCCAAACCATCCCCGGCTGGCCCCATTTTGCGGCATGGCGTGGCATCAGGCGTTTGGGCCCATGCTCGCCCAGTTTGCGAAACCAGTCGGGTCGGGCATGGATGGTCTTGACCCAGACAGAGGGGAAATCACGGCTCTCGCTTGCGCGCAAAAACTGGCGATGGGTCAGCCCATCCTCCCACGCGATCCGGCCAGAGGTGCCGAAGACACGCCAATTGATCGCCATCCCAAGAAATCCGGCATCTTTTGGGATCAGATCGGTGATCTGGCCCGCGCCCTTGTGGATTACCAGAAACTCATCGACATCGCAGACCAGCACCCAATCGGCCCCACTGACCTGCGGCAGCGTCTTGGCCGCCTCAAGCTTGCGGGCGCAGATCCGGGTCGCATCCGGCACATCGTGGCGCAGATGCGTCACGCCGGCGGGGTGCAGGGCGTCGAGCAGCGCCGGGGAATGATCGGTGCAATCGTTGGTGACCACCACGATATCGGTAAAGCCCAGACGCCGGTACCACGCCACCCATTCCACCAGAAACGGCCCTTCGTCGCGGACGGAACAAACGACGGTAAAGCGCATGACGGCTCCCATTTGGTGACCCGATGCTTGACGGGCAAGGTGCGCTTCGTCAAGGAAGACCACGAAGGAGACCGCAATGAAACTCTTTGCAGGCCTTGGCAATCCGGGCGCGAAATATGCGGGCAACCGCCACAACATCGGCTTTATGGCCGTGGACCGGATCGCGGCGGATCATGGCTTTGGCCCGTGGAAAGCCGCGTTCAAGGGCGAGGTGGCCGAGGGCCGGCTGGGCGACGAAAAGGCACTATTGCTGAAACCCGGCACTTTCATGAACCTGTCGGGCCAATCCGTGCAGGCCGTAATGGCCTTCTACAAACTGGCGCTGGCCGATATCACTGTGTTTCACGACGAACTGGACCTGGCCCCTGGAAAATGCCGGGTCAAACAGGGCGGCGGACATGCCGGTCACAATGGTCTGCGCTCGATCAGCGCAATGGTGGGCGAGGGCTACGCCCGTGTGCGTCTGGGCATCGGCCATCCGGGCCACAAGGACGCCGTAGCCGCCTATGTGCTGCATGATTTCGCCAAATCCGATCAGGACTGGCTGGAGGATGTGTTGCATGGAGTGTCTGACGGAGCGCCCTCGCTTGCAGCAGGCGACAGTCAGAAATTCATGAACGCCGTCGCCCTGCGTACAGCGCCGCCCCGGTCTTCCGAAAAGCCCAAAGCCGAACCAAAGCCCGCAACCGCGACGGTGACAGCGGACGACAGCCGCAGTGCGATGCAAAAACTGATTGACCGCTTCCGCTGACATCCTCAGCGCACCTATTGCCCGGGTCGCACAAAGGTGCGAGTCCATGACTGGACCTTTGCGTGCGGCGAGCCTAGCTTTCCGGACAAAGGAGATTTGCCGATGACCGTGTTTGCCCAGGACTGGACCACGCCTTTTGGTCTGCCGCCGTTTGCCGAAATCCGGGATGACGATTTTGCCCCCGCATTTGACGCGGCATTGACCGAAGCGCGCGCCAATATCGCAAAGATTGCCGACAGTCCCGAAGGGCCGACTTTTGCCAACGTAATCGACGCACTGGAACTGGCCGAGGTTGCGTTGGACCGCGTGGCTGGGGTTTTCTACAATCTTTCTGGCGCAGACTCGAATGACGCGCGCGAAGCCTTGATGCGCGAACTCGCCCCGAAGATGAGCGCGTTTTCATCGGAAGTGTCGAACAACAAACCCCTGTTTTCCAAGATCGAAACGTTGTGGCAGGACCGTGATCACCTCGGTCTGACTCCCGAACAACTGCGCGTGCTGACGCTCTATCGGCAAATGTTCGTGCGCTCCGGCGCGTTGCTCGACGGGGATGCTGCAGACCGGCTGACGGCGGTAAAATCACGGCTCGCTGTCCTCGGCACACAATTCAGCCAGAACCTGCTGGCGGATGAACGGGACTGGTTCATGCCCCTTGCAGAGGCGGATCTGAAAGGCCTGCCTGATTTCGTAGTGGCCTCTGCCGGTGCGGCAGGCCAAGAGCGAGGTGCGCAAGGCCCGGTGCTGACCCTGAACCGGTCGCTGATCGTGCCGTTCTTGCAGTTCTCTCCGTTGCGGTCCTTGCGTCAGCGCGCCTACGAGGCTTGGGTGTCCCGTGGCGCGAACGGCAATGCGCATGACAATCGCGCAATTGCGGCCGAAATCCTCAGCCTGAGGGCGGAGCGGGCAGCACTTCTGGGCTACGCCAGTTTTGCAGATTTCAAGCTGGAACCCGAGATGGCGAAAACCCCGGCGGCGGTGCGTGACTTGCTGATGCGGGTCTGGCAACCGGCCAAGGCCAAGGCCAACGCGGATGCGCGCGTTCTGGAAGCGATGATGCATGCCGATGGCATTGTCGGCCCACTCGAGCCATGGGACTGGCGCTATTACAGCGAAACTCGGCGCCGAACGGAACATGATCTGGATGAAGCTGCACTGAAACCCTACCTGTCGCTCGACGCCATGCTGGCCGCACAGTTCGACTGTGCGAACCGCCTGTTCGGCCTCGAGTTCAAAAAGATCGAAGGCCCGTTTTATCACCCCGATGTTCAGGGATGGGAGGTAACGCGCAACGGCGCACATGTTGCGGTGTTCCTTGGCGACTATTTTGCGCGCGGATCGAAACGCTCGGGCGCATGGTGTTCCGCCATGCGCTCTCAGCGCAAGCTGGGCGGCGATGTGCGCCCGATCGTGGTCAATGTGTGCAACTTCGCCAAGGGTGATCCGGCGCTGCTGTCCTATGACGATGCGCGCACCCTTTTTCACGAATTTGGCCATGCCTTGCACCAGATGCTGTCGGACGTGACCTATGGCTTCATTTCCGGCACTTCGGTCGCCCGCGATTTCGTCGAACTGCCAAGCCAGCTCTATGAACATTGGCTCGAGGTGCCTGCGGTTCTGGAGCAGCATGCCCGGCACTGGCAGACCGGCACGCCGATGCCTGCCGACATGCTCAAACGCCTGCTGGCGGCCAGCACTTACGATCAAGGCTTTGCCACCGTGGAATTTGTCGCCAGTGCCTTGGTTGATCTCGAATTCCACGAAGGACCAGCCCCGGCGGATCCGATGCAAAAACAGGCTGAAGTGCTTGAAGCTTTGGGCATGCCGCATGCGATCCGGATGCGGCATGCCACGCCGCATTTTGCGCATGTATTTTCCGGCGACGGCTATTCCAGCGGCTATTACAGCTACATGTGGTCCGAAGTGATGGATGCGGACGCCTTTGCCGCTTTTGAAGAAACGGGCGACCCGTTCGACCCCGAAACCGCTGCAAGGCTGGAACGCTTCATTCTGTCGGCGGGCGGGTCAGAAGACGCCGAACGTCTCTACACCCAGTTTCGCGGCCGGATGCCGGGGGTTGACGCATTGCTGAAAGGACGCGGCCTCTCTGACGCAGCTTAGCCACCCCCCTTTATCTTGGCACAAATATCCCCGCCGGAGGCACCTGAAGCCAAGCGCGCAGGCGACCCTTGCGGCTGCGCCGCAGGCGCTCAACCCCTTGGTTTGCCGGCCAGACGCGCAGCCCCCGGCGACTGACGGAACGTCCGTCGGAAAGCACGGCTCAGCGTGGCAGGGCTGGAAAACCCGGTGCGCAGCGCAATTTCCGACAAAGGGTGGCTCGTATCGGTCAGCAAGCGCCGGGCGGCGGCCAAACGGAGCGACATCGCATAGGCCCCCGGGGGGGTGCCAAGGCCGGCGCGAAACAACCCCTCCAGCCGCCGGGCTGACAGGCCGATGCTGGACGCGATGGCATCCATGGTTTGCGGACTGTCCAGCCGTGCTTCCATGATCGCAATGGCGCGGGCGACGCGTGGGTCCAGTGTCGGATCTGCCGTGCGGGGCGCAATTTGTGGTTCGGTTCCGCTTCGGGCAAGCGACAGAAAGCTGCTGGCCACCTGTCGCGCCACAGGTGCGCCATGTCGGCTACGGATCAGATGCAGCATCAGATCATAGGCCGGCGCTGCCCCGCCCGCCGTCATCCGGTTGCGGTCAATGACATAGCGGTTGGGGCGCACATCCACCGCAGGGTGGGCGTGGGCCAGATCTTCCAGATCCTCCCAATGCACCGTGGCGCGGTGGCCGTCCAGAAGTCCGGCCCGCGCCAGAACCCATGACGCCGCATCCACCCCGCCCACAACCGAAAAGCCGGGTGCCATCCGGCGCAGATCGCGGATCAGCGGGCGGGTCGCCACGACCTCCAGCCGGTAGCCCGCGATGACCATCAGCACCTCCGCCCCCCGCGCAGCCGACAAGGCCCCGGACGACGGCAGTTCGATCCCGCAGGTCAGGGGAACGGGGCCTCCGTCCGGGGTCACGATGCGAAACCGGAACGCCTCGTACCCCAGATGCCGGTTGGCGGCGCGCAGAGGATCCAGCACACTGGCCACTTCAAGGATCGAGCAATGTGGCAGCACCAGCACCGCCAGATCCAAAGGCCCCTGCGCAGGGCAAAAGATAGCATTTTCCGCCATGATGTTTTCGTAAAATGCAAAGCGTGGACTGGCAAGGACGTTAAGCTGCGGGCAACAAAAAGGGGGATGCCATGCCGCTGACCATGAACCGCGAGGTTTTCATCACCTGTGCTGTGACCGGATCGGGTGGCACCGAAGGACGCAGCCCGCATGTGCCGCGCAGCCCGAAGCAGATCGCCGACTCTGCCATCGACGCGGCAAAGGCGGGCGCTGCCGTGGTGCATTGCCATGTGCGTGATCCGGAAACCGGCAAACCTTCGCGCGCGTTGGCGCTGTATCGCGAAGTCACCGAACGCATCCGCGACGCGGGCGAAGATGTGGTGCTCAACCTGACCGCCGGGATGGGGGGGGATATCTATTTCGAGGGAACCGAAGACATGGGCCGCATGGGTCCGCGATCCGATATGGCGGGAGCAGCCGAACGGGTGGCGCATGTTGTCGATTGCCGACCCGAGATCTGCACTCTGGATTGCGGCACGATGAATTTCAACGAAGCCGACTATGTGATGGTCAACACACCCGGCCTGCTGCGTGATATGGCGCGGCGGATGACGGCGGCGGGTGTGCGGATCGAGATCGAGGCTTTTGACACTGGCCATCTTTGGTTGGCCAAGGAACTGGTGCGGGAAGGCGTGATCCCCGAGCCGGTGCTGGTGCAACTGTGCTTGGGTGTGCCGTGGGGTGCCCCGGATGATCTCAACACCTATCTTGCGATGGTCAACAATGTGCCAGCGGGATGGCATTGGTCGGCCTTTGCCTTGGGCCGCCACCAGATGCCCTTTGTTGCGGCCGCTGTCCTTGGCGGGGGCAATGTGCGCGTCGGGCTTGAGGATAACCTTTGGCTGGACAAGGGCGTTCTTGCCACCAACGCGCAGCTTGTCGAACGGGCGGCGACCATCATCGAAAACATGGGCGCGCGGGTGATCACCCCCGCCGAGGTGCGCAAAAGGTTAAATCTGGAAAAGAGGGCCCCGCTATGAAACGACTTGCCGTTCTGGCTGTCCTCGCACTGGCTGGCTGCGACCCACACACGCCATCGCCCCGTTATGCCAATGCACCGATGTATCTGTTGAACATCGCGCCAGAGCGTTTGCTGGGCACATGGTACGAAGTGGCAAGTTTCCCTGCACCGTTTCAGGATGGCTGCAGCCATACGACCGCAACCTATGGCCGTGCCGACGGGGGGCTGAGCCTGACCAACCGCTGTCGCCGCGACGGCCGCACAGTTCAGATTTCGGGGACGGCCGCGCCGGTCGGACCGGGCCAGTTCAAGGTAAAGCTCGACGGCGTGCCGTTTGCCGGGGACTATTGGGTGATTGGCCAAAGCCGGGACGGTCGCACGCTTCTGGTGGGAACACCCACGCGGCTCGCGGGCTGGATGCTGCACCGCGACCGGTATGTGACGCGCGAAGAACGGGTCTGGGCGGCGCAGGTGTTCCGCAAGAACGGGTATGATGAAGCTGCTCTGCAGCGCACAGACCAGAGGTAACAGCATGGCGCGCAAGGCGGCAATCATCGGCGGTGGCGTGATCGGGGGCGGTTGGGCCGCACGGTTCTTGCTGAACGGCTGGGACGTGGCGGTGTTCGACCCCGACCCGGAAGCCCCGCGCAAGGTGGGCGAGGTCATGGCCAATGCCCGCGCCGCCCTGCCTGCGCTGTCCGATGGCCCGATGCCGGCAGAGGGGAGCCTTACCTTTGCCCCCACTTTGACCGACGCGGTGAACGGTGCCGACTACATTCAAGAGTCGGTCAGCGAACGGCTGGACCTGAAACATCGTGTGTTTGCACAAATCCAGCAAATCGCTCCGGATACACCGATCGGAAGTTCGACATCCGGTTTCAAACCCTCTGAATTGCAGCAAAACGCCGCCAACCCCGCCACGATCTTTGTCGCGCATCCCTTCAACCCGGTTTATCTGTTGCCGCTTGCCGAGGTGGTTCCCAGCCCGGTCAGCGACCCGGCGCTGATCGAAGCCGCCAAAGAGATTTTGCGCGAAATCGGCATGTTCCCGCTGCATATCCGAAAAGAGATCGACGCCCATATCGCCGACCGCTTCCTCGAAGCGGTCTGGCGTGAGGCATTGTGGCTGGTCAAGGATGGTGTTGCCACGACCGAGGAAATCGACGAAGCCATCCGTATGGGGTTTGGTCTGCGCTGGGGCCAGATGGGGCTGTTCGAAACGTATCGGATCGCCGGTGGCGAAGCCGGCATGAAGCATTTCATGGCCCAGTTCGGTCCCTGCCTGACGTGGCCTTGGACCAAGCTCATGGATGTGCCGGAATTCAACGATGAATTGGTCGATCTGATCGCCGGCCAGTCCGACACGCAATCCGGCCACCATTCGATCCGCGATCTGGAACGCATCCGCGACCGCAACCTGATCGGTTTCCTGCGGGTCTTGAAAGAACGCAATTGGGGCGCAGGAAAGGTGCTGTTGGAACATGACGCACGCCGCCGCGCCGCCTTGCCGGTTCCGTCGTCCGGCGATGGCCCGATGGATTGTGCGCGCCTGTCTGTGCTGCCGGGCTGGATCGACTACAATGGCCACATGACCGAAAGCCGCTATCTGTTCGCGGCCTCGGAAACCTCGGATGCCTTCCTGCGCCATATCGGGGCCGATATCGCCTATGTCGGGACAGGGTTCAGCTATTACACCGCCGAAACCCATATCATGCACCTGGGCGAGGCCAGATTGGGTGATGCGCTGACCGGAACCGTGCAGGTTCTGGCGGCGGATGAAAAGCGGTTGCACATCTTTATCCGAATTCTGAAGGACGGCATAGCTGTGGCAACCCTGGAACAGATGCTGCTGCATGTGGATATGGCCGTCGGCAAGACCTGTGCCGCCCCCCGCATCATCCTCGATCGGCTGCTGCCTATCGCAAAGGCCCACGCCATCCTTCCCCGACCCGATGCTGTCGGCCGGCACGTCGGACAAAGGAGGACGTGATGCACTTTGGTCTTACCGACGAACAGCGCATGATCATCGACACCACACGCACCTTTGTGGAAACCGAACTTTACCCGCATGAATTGCAGGTCGAACGCACGGGCCATCTGCCGATCGACCTGATCCGCGATCTGCAGAAAAAGGCAATGGCGGCTGGCCTTTATGCCGCCAACATGCCAGCCGAGGTGGGTGGTGCAGGCCTCGATACCCTGTCGTGGCTTTTGTATGAACGCGAATTGGGCCGCGCCAATTACGCCTTGCACTGGACCTGCGTCGCGCGCCCGTCGAATATCCTGCTCGCGGGCACCCCCGAACAGCGCGAGCGCTATCTGATGCCTTGCATCCGTGGGGAAACCTGGGACTGTCTGGCGATGACGGAACCAGGTGCCGGGTCAGACCTGCGCGGCATGAAGGCGTCGGCGCGTCAAGATGGCGACGATTGGGTGCTGAATGGAACAAAGCATTTCATAAGCCATGCCGATCTTGCAGGCTTCACCATCGCCTTCATGGCGACGGGGGAAGAAGACACGCCAAAAGGTCCGAAAAAACGCATCACCGCCTTTTTCGTGGACAAAGGCACGCCCGGCTTCACGGTCCGCGATGGCTATCGCAACGTCTCGCACCGCGGCTATACCAATGCGGTATTGGAATTCGACGATTGTCGTGTTCCTGCCCGCCAAATTCTGGGTGAGGTTCACAGGGGATTTGAAGTTGCCAACACCTGGCTTGGGGCAACGCGTCTGCAGGTTGCCGCCACATGCCTTGGCCGTGCGGACCGCGCTTTACACCACGCCATCGCCTATGCCGCCGAGCGCCGCCAGTTCGGGCAGCGGATCGGTAAATTTCAGGGCGTAAGCTTCAAACTTGCCGACATGGCGATGGAGCTGAAAGCCGCAGAGCTTTTGACGTGGGAAGCCGCCTGGAAGTTTGATCAGGGAACGGTGACTGAGGCCGACATGAGCATGGCAAAGCTGAAAGCCACTGAAGTTCTGGCGTTGATCGCGGACGAGGCGATCCAGATCCACGGCGGTATGGGGCTTATGGATGAATTGCCTTTGGAACGCATCTGGCGTGACGCGCGGGTGGAGAGGATCTGGGAGGGCACCTCCGAGATCCAGCGACACATCATCAGTCGCGAGCTGCTTCGGTCTCACGGGGCATGAGATGTTGCCAGGGGGGCTGTCTGCCCCCCTCGGCGCTGCGCGCCTCACCCCCCGAGGATATTTTTGAACAGATGAAACGGATTTTTAACCATGCCCTGCGATCCTGATGCGGCCGAACAGGGGGGGACCCCGATGACGGTAACAGGTGATGCGTCCCTGTCCTCGAACGCGAGGGCAGGGCGTACTACCTGCATGATTTCATCTGTTCGAAAATATCCTCCGGGGGTCCGGGGGCGGAAAGCCCCCGGGGGTCACGCGGGATGAGACCGCGGGGGATGATCGATTTGTCGCGCCTTCTGCGCCCGCGCACCGTCGCGGTGCTTGGCTCTGGCTGGGCAGAAAACGTCATCGAACAATGTCAGAAGATGGGATTTGCGGGGTCAGTCTGGCCGGTCCATCCAAAACGAGCCCACGTTGGCGGCCTCCCTGCATTTCACAGCCTCGCCGAATTGCCTTCGGCGCCGGACGCCACGTTTATCGGCGTGAATCGCCATGCCACGTTGGATGTTGTACGCACCTTGTCTGCGATGGGTGCAGGCGGCGCAATCTGTTTTGCGTCGGGCTGGGAAGAAGCGGGTGAGGCGGGATTACAGGCCGATCTGGTCAAAGCTGCCGGTGGGATGCCAATTCTTGGGCCGAACTGCTATGGCGTCATCAATTATCTGGACGGAGCCCTTTTGTGGCCAGACCAGCACGGCGGGCGGCGGGTGGAGCGGGGCGTGGCCTTGCTGAGCCAGTCGTCGAACATCGTGATAAACCTGACGATGCAGGCCCGGGGTTTGCCTGTGGCCTATGTTGCCTGTCTTGGCAATGCGGCACAGGTCGGGCTGGCGGATCTGGCGCAGGCGCTTTTGTCGGACGACCGGGTATCCGCCTTGGGCATGTATGTCGAAGGAATAGACGACGCCCCTGCGCTTGCCCAGCTGGCCGATCACGCGGCGCGTGCGGGCAAGGGGGTTGTCTGTCTGAAATCCGGCAAAACGGAACTCGCGCGGATTGCGGCAGCATCTCACACGGCCTCTTTGGCGGGCGAAGGTATGGTATCATCGGCTTTCCTGAAGCAGGCGGGCCTGGTCGAGGTGGGAACGCTGCCCGAGCTTCTGGAGACGCTGAAGATCCTGCATGCCCATGGTCCGGGTCTTGGGCCGCGCCTGTGCTCCCTGTCGTGTTCCGGGGGCGAGGCGGGGTTGGCGGCTGATCTTGGTTCGGCGGCTGGTGTCCGGTTCCCTCCGCCAAGCCCGACCCAGAAAGTCCGTTTGGGCGAGATTTTGGGGCCGATCGTCACGATTGCCAACCCTCTGGATTACCACACCTTCATCTGGGGTGACGGGCCGCGGACGGCGGATGTGTTCACCACCATGCTCGCGGGGTATGATGCCGGCATTTTCATCATCGACCCGCCACGGCCGGACCGGTGTGATCCGTCGTCGTTCCAGCCGGCGCTGGATGCGATTGTGACAGCGGCACAGCAAACCGGAAAGCCGGCGTTTGCCGTATCGTCCTTGCCCGAGAATTTCGATGAATCGTTGGCCGAGGCGATGATGGCGCGCGGTGTGGTGCCCTTGATGGGGCTGGATACGGCGTTGGCTGCGATCCATGCGGTGCAGAACCGTCAGGCCGCCAAAGGCTGGGTGCCCTTGGCGGCGCGGCCCGATCGCCTCGTGCCGGTTCTGACCGAAGATGCCGCCAAGGTCATGCTTTCTGCTGCGGGTGTTGCTGTCCCCAAGGGGGTTGCCGCGCCAACGCTGGCAGACCTTTGCAGGATGTCCGAAGGATTGACACCACCGCTTGTTTTGAAAGGTCTGGGCTTTGCTCACAAGACCGAGGCCGGGGCCGTCCGGTTGAACCTTGATTGTCTTGACGGTCAGCCGGAGATGCTGGGGGCAACTGGCTATCTGGCGGAAGAAATGCTGCGTGGTGCTGTAGCCGAGGTTTTGGTGGGCCTTCAGCGTGACGCGGTCTATGGTGTGAGCCTGACCATCGGGATGGGTGGGGTCACCGCTGAACTGTTGGCCGATACGGTGACTTTGGTGTTGCCGGTAAGCCAAGACCAGATCGCCGAAGCTTTGCGTCGTCTGCGCCTGTTTCCGCTGCTGGATGGGTATCGCGGCCGGCCAAAGGCCGATCTGGCTGCCTTGTGCGATCTGGTCGTGCGTCTTGCCGACCTTATGGTTCAGGACGACAGTCTGGAGGAGATCGAATTGAACCCGGTTCTTGTGTTCGAAACCGGGGCGGTGGCGGTTGATGCGTTGATACGGAAAGGATGAACCATGCAGATGTCGAGCGAAGGCCCGATCCGGACACGTCGCGAAGGAGCTGTGCTTGAGGTCACCCTTGACCGCCCAAAGGCCAATGCCATTGACCTGATCACCAGCCGCATCATGGGACACGTATTTCGCGACTTTCGCGACGACGACACCTTGCGCGTGGCCATCCTTCGGGCCGAAGGCGAAAAATTCTTTTGCCCCGGATGGGATCTGAAGGCTGCTGCCGCCGGAGATGCCGTGGATGGGGACTATGGCGTGGGTGGCTTTGGCGGTTTGCAA
>JBKBWK010000046.1:0-8902 GCA_046313895.1 Paracoccaceae bacterium | reverse complement strand
AGAACTGCCGAACCTGAACAAGCCAGTTATTGCGGCGGTGAACGGCATTTGTTGCGGCGGCGGGCTGGAATTGGCGCTGTCGTGTGACCTGATCCTTGCCAGTGAGACCGCCACTTTTGCCCTGCCGGAAATCCGGTCGGGCACGGTAGCGGACGCCGCGAGCATCAAGTTGCCCAAGCGTATTCCCTATCACGTTGCGATGGATCTTTTGCTGACCGGGCGCTGGTTTGATGCCACCGAAGCGCTGCGTTGGGGGTTGTTGAAGGAAATCACCACGCCGCAAGACCTTTTGCCCAAAGCCTGGGATCTGGCGCGGCTGTTGGAAAGTGGTCCGCCGCTGGTCTATGCCGCCATCAAGGAAGTGGTTCGCGAGGCTGAGGCCATGCGCTTTCAGGATGCGCTGAACCGGATCACCAAGCGGCAGATGCCGACTGTCGATCGGCTGTATTCAAGCGACGATCAACTGGAAGGTGCACGCGCCTTTGCCGAAAAGCGCGATCCGGTCTGGAAGGGGCACTGATCCGAGTCGGGCCTGCCGTTCGGCCGTTGGGGCCGGTGTGCAACGGAAAAGCGAGAGCGTGATGGAACATGACTATACCAGCCGGATCGTCTGGACCGGCAATACGGGCGAGGGCACCCGGTCCTATCACAGCTATGTCCGCTCTTGGGACATCGCGGTGCCGGGCAAGCCGGTGATACCTTGCACGAACGATCCGCTGCTGGGGGGCGATCCGGGCAAGATGAATCCCGAGGACCTGCTTTTGTCGGCGCTCTCGGCCTGCCACATGCTGTGGTATCTGCACTACGCCGCCGAAGCGGGCATTGTCGTCACCGCTTATGAGGACGCCCCCCTAGGGCATGGCGAGATCGGGGCCGGTGGGGCAGGACGGTTCACCGGGGCCGTTTTGCGGCCCATGATCACGGTTCAACCGGGCACCGATCTGGAAGTGGCCATGGCTCTTCACCACCGGATCCACCAGGTCTGTTTCATTGCAAGATCCGTGAATTTCCCTGTGATCTATCAGCCAGTCTTTCGAACCGAAGAATAGCCGCGACATATGGTGTCGCAATTTTACAGGTGTTGAATGGGTCGATGGCTAATCTGACGGGGGGCAGGATCAAGGACACCATGGAAGACAGCGACTTCATCATCGTCGGGGCCGGTTCGGCGGGCTGTGTGCTGGCGGACCATTTGACAGCTTCGGGGCGCTACAAGGTGACGCTGATAGAGGCGGGCGGCAGTGACCGGCGGTTTTATGTCCAGTTGCCGCTGGGCTATGGAAAGCTGTTCTATGACCCGTCAATAAACTGGATGTATTGCGCCGAACCCGATCCCGGCCTTTCGGGCAATCGCGACCATTGGCCAAGGGGCAAGGTTCTGGGCGGATCGTCTTCGATCAACGCCATGGTCTGGATCCGGGGGCACCGTGCGGACTATGACGAATGGGGGCAGGCTGGACCCGGTTGGGGATGGGAGGACTGTTTGTCCGCCTATCGCCAGATCGAGGACACCGAAGCGGGTGCTGACGACTGGCGCGGGCAGGGCGGGCCGCTGTTCATCTCGGCCAACCGGCACGGGTTGCATCCGCTGGTCAAAGACTACATCGCCGCTTGCGGGCAGGCCGGGCTGGCCGAAACGCCGGATTTCAACGGCGCCGAGCAGGAAGGTGCGGGCACCTATCAGATGACGATCAAGCACGCCCGGCGCAACTCCACCGCGCGCGCCTTTCTGCGTCCGGCCATGCGGCGGCCCAATCTGCGGGTTCTGACACATGCTCAGGTGACCCGTGTGCTGATCGAAGATGGCCGCGCCGTCGGTGTGGAATACCGGCGGGGTGGCACACTCGGGACGCTCCGCGCGCGTGGCGAGGTGATCCTGTCGGGCGGTGCGATCAACAGCCCACAGTTGTTGCAACTGTCGGGCATCGGACCGAGGAACTTGCTGCAGGGCCTCGGCCTTCCGGTTCTGGTCGAAAATTCCAACGTTGGCATGCATTTAAGCGACCATCAGGGCATCAACTACACATGGTCGATGACGGTGCCGACCTATAATGACGAGTTGCGGTCATGGTCGGGCAAGGCGATTGCCGGGATGAAATATTTGTTGGCAGGGCAGGGGCCCTTGGCGAAATCCATTAATCACGGGGGCGGTTTCTTTCGTACCGACCCTGGTCAGCCGCGCCCGAACATGCAGCTTTACTTTCAGGCCTTTTCCACACTGATCCCCCGCGACGGCGAGCGTCCGATCCTGTCGCCGGATCCGTGGTCGGGCATGTCGATCGGCCTGTCGAACTGCCGTCCTACGTCGCGCGGGCATATCCGGATTTCAACGCCAGACCCGATGGCGCCCCCGGTCATTGTACCGAATGCCTTTTCCACCCAGAATGACGTTGACGAAATGCTGGCGGCGGTCAAGTTCCTGCGTCGCATCGCGTCCCAGCCCGCATTGGCCCGACTGATCCGGGAAGAACTGCGCCCGGGGCCATCGGTGGTATCGGACGCCGAATTGATCGATGATTTCCGCAGACGGTCCGGCACGGTCTATCATCCGTCCTGCACGTGCCGGATGGGGGCCGACCCGGCCACCTCGGTTCTGGATGCGCGACTTAGGGTGCGGGGCGTTGCGGGGCTGCGGGTGGTTGACGCGTCCAGTTTTCCGAACCTGATTGCGGGGAATACCAACGCACCCGCCATTCTGATGGGGT
Source organism: Paracoccaceae bacterium (assembly GCA_046313895.1). Lineage (GTDB taxonomy): Bacteria > Pseudomonadota > Alphaproteobacteria > Rhodobacterales > Rhodobacteraceae > Pseudotabrizicola. The sequence continues at coordinate 6,197 of JBKBWK010000046.1, read as the reverse complement.
GGAAGGGCGCCGAGCTTGTTTTGCAAGATGCCCGGTAAAGTTATGGTCCGGTCAGTGTTGACCTGTCGCTGCGCAAAGGGGGGCAAAACGTTCGTTTCCGCGACCGGCGGCTACATGGCACCCAAGGTGTTTTCGGACGGCAGAGCGTCATTCACCCCGAGGAAAGCGCTTCGCCTCCTCCAGCACATTCAGATCCATGTGGTTTCGCATGTAGCGTTCCGAAGCCGCGCGCAGCGGTTGGTAGTCCCACGGGAAATAGGCACCGTTGCGCAACGCCTCATAGACCACCCAGCGGCGGGCCTGACTTTCGCGCACCTCGGCATCGAACCGGGGCAAATCCCAGCGGGCGCTGGCCGAACTGCGGAAGTATTCGAGGATATCCGACGCGCGCGGGTCTGCCGCCAGATTGTGGCGTTCATCAGGGTCCGCGGCAAGGTCGTAAAGCTGGTCGGGATCAGCGGGGCAGTGAACATATTTCCAGGCCCCTTCGCGCAGAGCGACCATGGGGGTGATGCTGCCTTCGGCTGCATATTCCATGGCAACCATCGGGTGGGTGCCGCCGTTCGCCATGGGAAGCAGATTGACGCCATCGGTCCACGGCATCAACTCGGCCATGTCCACGCCGGCAATGGCCCCCAGCGTTGGGGTCACGTCGATGGTCGATACGGGATCGGTGACAAGCTGCGGCGCCAGGTCTGGGGCCGCGATCATCAGCGGAACACGGGCGGAGCCTTCGAAGAAATTCATCTTGAACCACAGCCCACGGTCGCCCAACATCTCGCCATGGTCGGACAGGAACACCACCACCGCCTCTTGCCGCGTGGATTCGAGCACCGCGAAAACCTCACCGATCTTGTCGTCGATATACGAGATATTGGCGAAGTACCCCTGTCGGGCACGGCGGATATGGGTGTCGGTGATATCGAAGGCGCGCCAATCGCAGGCGTCCATCAGGCGTTGCGAGTGGGGGTCTTGGTTTGCGTAGGGGATGGCCGGGGGCGGTTCGAGTTCCGGGATCCCTTCGTAAAGATTCCAGTATTTGCGGCGGGCCACAAAGGGATCGTGCGGGTGGGTGAAGCTGACGGTCAGGCACCACGGCCGGGTGTCGCCCCCCCGCGACAGATCATACAGCTTTTGCACCGCCTGAAACGCCACATCATCGTCATATTCCAATTGGTTGGTGATCTCGGCCACGCCGGCCCCGGTGACCGAGCCAAGGTTGTGATACCACCAATCGATGCGCTCGCCCGGTTTGCGATAGTCCGGCGTCCAACCAAAATCGGCGGGGTAGATGTCGGTGGTCAGCCGATCTTCGAACCCGTGCATCTGGTCGGGGCCGACAAAGTGCATCTTGCCCGACAGCGCCGTGTAATAGCCCGCCCGTCGCAGATGATGGGCATAGGTGGGTATATCGGACGCGAATTCGGCCGCGTTGTCATAGACCCGCGTCCGGCTGGGCAGTTGCCCCGACATGAAGGACGCCCGGCCCGGCGCGCACAGCGGCGAGGCGGAATAGCAGTTCTGGAACCGCAGCGAATGTTGCGCCAGCCTGCGCAGATTGGGTGCGTGCAAGAACGGCGCCGGGCCGTCGGGAAACAGGGTTCCCGTCAGCTGGTCCACCATGATGATCAATATATTGGGGCGGTCGCTCATGGGGCTGGTCCTTCTGTTCTTCACTTGCGCGCGACGTTGCAAAGCCCGCCAAGTCTTGTCTCCACCGCTTGCGACGGCCGCAAGCTAAATGCGCCATGATGGGGGAGTCGCATGAAAACGGTTAATGAATTCCCAAAGACAATTGTCGAATTCGAAAATATGGCCATTCTGATGCCCGATGGCACCCGGCTGTCGGCAAGGGTCTGGATGCCTGATGATGCGGTGTCATCCCCGGTTCCGGCAGTTCTGGAATATATCCCCTATCGAAAACGCGACGGCACGCTGCCGCGCGACGAGCTGATGCACCCCTATGTCGCGGGCCATGGCTATGCGTCTGTGCGGGTTGATATGCGCGGCAATGGTGACAGCGAAGGGCTGATGGCCGACGAATACACGCCGCAGGAATTGCAGGACGCCTGTGATGTGATCGCGTGGCTGGCGGTGCAGCCGTGGTGTTCGGGCAGTGTCGGAATGATGGGCAAAAGCTGGGGCGGGTTCAACTGTCTGCAGACCGCCTATCTGCAACCGCCGGCGCTGAAGGCGGTGATCTCGGTGTGTTCGACCACGGACCGCTTTGCCGATGATATCCATTTCAAGGGCGGCTGCCTGTTGGGCGAGAATTTCGGCTGGGGGGCGGTGATGCTTTCTTTTTCCAGCCGGCCAGCCGACCCTGCGTTGCGGCCCGATTGGCGGGAAGACTGGCTTCGGCGCCTGGAGGCGGACCCGTGGCTGGCACCACGCTGGGCCGCGCATCAGGCGCGGGACGACTACTGGCGGCACGGGTCGATCTGTGAGGATTATGCCCGGATGCAGGTGCCGATCCTGTCCATCGGTGGATGGGCTGACAACTACATGAACACGGTCGATGCCTTGGTGCGCAACACGCAGGCCAAAGGGATCGTGGGGCCGTGGGTGCATCAATACCCGCATACCGCTGTTCCCGGACCGGCCATCGGCTTTTTGCAAGAGGCGGTCCGCTGGTGGGATCGGTGGCTGAAGGGGGTGCCGAACGGCGCGGATGCCGATCCGGCGATGCGGGCGTACATGCTGCACTCTGCCCCGCCGGATGCGTCTGCGCGCCACCGCGCCGGGCATTGGGTGGCAGAGGACCACTGGCCAAGCCCCAAGGTGACGCCGCTGGAAATGGGTCTGCGTCCGTCGCACCGGGGGCAGACGTCGGATGGATATTTGAGCCAAGGTAAAGGGGAATCCTTTGCGCTTGACCTTTCGACGCCGCAGCATTTGGGGCTGGCGGCGGGAGAGTTTTTCCCGATGGGCCTGAATGCGGAAATGCCGGGTGATCAGGCGCCGGATGATGCGATGAGTCTGTGCTTTGACGGGGATGCGCTGGACGCACCATTGACAATGCTGGGAGCGGCGCGGCTGACCCTTTGTCTGTCGTCGGACAAGCCGCTTGGGTTTGTGGTTGCGCGGCTGTGCGATGTGGCACCTGACGGGCAATCGGTGCGCATCGCGCATGGGATGCTGAACTTGTGCCACCGCCACAGCCGCGAGGACCCCGAACCGATGGAGCCTGGACAGCGAGAGAGCGTGACCTTTTCCCTTGATCAGATGGCCTATCGTCTGGCACCCGGACACCGGCTTCGCCTTGCCTTGTCCAACAGCTATTGGCCGTTTGTCTGGCCTTCACCGGATCAAGCTGTTCTGACAGTTTCCTCGGGTAGCCTGACCTTGCCTTTGCACCATGGCAACGCAACGTGGACGCCGCCGGAACCCGAAGCGGCCCCGGTCTGGAGGCACCGGGTTTTGCGGTCTGGATCGACCCGGCGATACGTTGAAACCGACATGATCACCGGTTTGCGCGCCCTGTGCGTTCAGGATGATCTTGGGGATGTGGAGAACCTGTCGCACGGGCTTTGCTCGGGCGAAACCATGTCGGAACGGTGGGAGATTGATCCGGATGATCCGCTGTCGGCCAAAGCCATCCACGTTTGGGAACAGCGCCTGTCGCGGGGAGACTGGCGCATCCGCACCGAGGCTAGGGCAGTGATGACTTGCGATGCCACGCACTTGAATATGCAAGCCACTTTGACGGCATGGGACGGGGATGAGATCATCTTCTGCCGTGATTTCAAAGAAAAGGTGCTACGCCGCTTTGTCTGAAAAAATGCTCGAAGGCAGGCAAGAATCGTTGCCCGAAGGAGAAACACCCGCTTCTATTGAGTGATCAGTCAACAAAACCGGCGCGGGGTTAACCGCAGCCATCCAGGGAGACGATGAGAATGACAGACCAACTTGACCGCATGATTGCCGCTGCCAAGGCCGGCCGAATGTCGCGCCGAGAATTCGTGGGCCGCACCACCGCTTTGGGAGTCTCGGCGGGTCTTGCGTCGGCGCTGTTCACCAAGGCAGCCCATGCGGAACCGAAAAAGGGTGGTTTCATCAAGATGGGGATGCAGGGAGGCGAGTCGACCAACAGCCTTGATCCCGCCCTTGCCGCATCGGAAGTGCCGTTTGCAGTGAACTACTCCTGGGGCGAGATGCTGGTGGATGTCAGCGCGGCGGGGGAAATCCAGATGCGCATTGCCGAGGAGGTCAGTGCCAACGCGGATGCGACCGAGTGGAAGTTCAAGATCCGTCAGGGTGTGGAATTCCACAACGGTAAGACCGTCACCGCCGAGGACGTGATTGCCACGCTGAAGCGTCACACCGACGAGAAGTCGCAATCCGGGGCGCTGGGGATTGTACAGGGCATTTCCGAAATGTCGGCCGATGGCGATATGGTGACGTTGAAACTTGCCAGTGGCAATGCCGACTTGCCGTTCCTGTTGGCAGACTATCACCTTGTGATCCAACCGAATGGCGGCATGGACAACCCGACCGAAGGCATTGGTGCAGGCCCATACAAGGTGGTGGTGCACGAGCCGGGTATCCGCCACGGGTTCGAGAAGTTCGCCAACTACTGGGATCCAAACCTGGGCCACGCAGACCAGACAGAAATTCTGGTGATCAACGATGGCACCGCCCGCACCGCCGCCGTGCAGTCGGGTCAGGTGCACATGATCAACCGTGTGGACCCCAAGATTGCCGAATTGCTCAAGCGTGCGCCGGGCGTGCAGGTCAAGGCCGTCGCGGGGCGCGGGCATTATGTGTTCATCATGCATGTGGACAAGCCGCCGTTTGACAACAACGATCTGCGGATGGCGCTGAAGCTTGCGATCAACCGTCAGGAAATGGTGGACAAGATTTTGGGCGGTCTGGGCAGCATCGGCAATGACTTCCCGATCAACGTGGCCTATCCCTTGTTCGACGATACCATCCTGCAGCGCGAATACGACCCTGCGGCGGCCGCAGAATACTACAAGAAATCCGGCCATGACGGCAGCCCGATCATCCTGCGCACCGCACAGGGCGCCTTCCCCGGTGCGGTGGAGGCGGCGCAGCTGTTCCAGCAATCGGCCGCCGCTGCGGGCATCCCGCTGGAGATCAAGCGCGAGCCCGACGATGGCTACTGGTCGAACGTCTGGAACGTGGAACCGTTCTGCGCCAGCTATTGGGGCGGGCGCCCGGTGCAGGATCAGATGTATGCCACGGCCTACCTGTCCACCGCCGACTGGAACGACACCAAGTTCAAGAACGCCAAATTCGATGAGCTTTTGCTGGCGGCACGGGCGGAATTGAACCCGGACACCCGCAAGGCGACCTATTCGGAGATGGCCCATATCCTGCGCGATGAAGGTGGTCTGATCCTGCCCATGTTCAACGATTTTGTCGAAGCGGTGCGTGACGAGGTTCAGGGCTGGGAGCCCGACCCGAATGGCGAGTTGATGAACGGGCGGGCCCATGCCCGGTGCTGGCTGGCATAAGGACGCGGGGGCGTGCGTCCGGTGTTGACATTGGTGGTCCAGCGCGTTGCGCTGGGCCTTCTGTTGTTGCTTGCGGTGTCGGCGGTGATCTTCCTTGGCGTGGCAGCGCTGCCCGGTGATACGGCGCAGGCCATTCTGGGCCAGTCGGCGACGCCGCAGGCGTTGGAAAACCTGCGGGCCGAGATGGGGTTGGATCAGCCGCCGCTGACGCGATACTTTCAATGGCTGGGCGGCATTGTGACCGGCGATCTGGGCAAGTCGTTGTCCAACAAAACCGATATCGCCACAGCAATCGGTCTGCGACTGGGCAATACCCTGTTTCTGGCATTCTGGGCGGCCGTGATATCGGTGCCGCTTGCCATTCTGCTGGGGTTGGTTGCGGCGCGCTACAACGGCCGCTGGCCAGACAAGCTGATTTCCGGCGTGACGCTGTCAACGATCAGCCTGCCGGAATTCGTGGTGGGATATATTGTTTTGTATTTTCTGGCTGTGAAATGGCAACTGTTTCCGTCGGTTGCCATGGTCTTTCCCGACATGGGGATCATCGAGCGGTTGAACGCTGTGATCCTGCCGGTGATCGTGCTGGTGCTGGTTGTGCTGGCGCATATGATGCGGATGACGCGGGCGGCGATCCTGAATGTGATGCAATCGGCCTATATTGAAACGGCCGAGTTGAAGGGTCTGTCGCCGATGCAGGTGATCTGGCGCCATGCATTC
>JBKBWK010000045.1:0-21126 GCA_046313895.1 Paracoccaceae bacterium | reverse complement strand
TCCCTTGGCGCGAGCCTCGAGCGGACGCGCGCGAAACATCAAAACCGACTGTGCCGGCACATCGTCGGGCACGGGTCCGGTGGTCAGATCGGGGCGGGTGGTGTCCAGCACCAGTTCCCAGCCGGCAGAATCCGGCACCGTCAGCGCCGTCGCGGCCCCGCTGTTGAAATAGGCCAGGACCGCATCACCGGTGGCATCCTCACCTTCGGCCGCCATCCGCAGCTCGACCCCCAAGGCGCGGAAAGACGGGTCATGCCAATCGTGGCGGTTGGGGTCTGACCCATCGGGCTTGAGCCACCGCACATCCGGCAAGCCGTCCACAGCGCGCTTGCGGGCGTGCAGGAACCGGCGTTGGCGCAAAACGGGATGCGCCCGGCGCAAGGCCGCCAGCCGCGCGATGAAATCGGTCAGGCTGTGATCTGCATGGGCCCAATCCAGCCACGTCACCTCGTTGTCCTGCGCATAGGCGTTGTTGTTTCCGCCCTGACTGTGGCCGATCTCGTCACCCGCCAGCAACATCGGCACCCCTTGGCTCAGCATCAGCGTGGCCAGCAGGTTGCGCTTGCGCAGCGCGCGGGCCTTGCGCACCGTCGCGTCTTTACTGGGGCCTTCGACGCCCAGATTGTCGGAATGGTTGTCGGAATGGCCGTCGCGGTTGTCCTCGCCATTGTCCCAGTTGCGCTTGACGGTGAAGCTGACCAGATCTTGCAGGGTAAAACCATCGTGCGCGGTGATGAAGTTGATCGACGACGTCGCCGACCGCCCGGAATGGTCAAACCGCTCGGCGCTGCCCAGCAGCCGCTTGGCAAGGTCCGGGGTCAGGCCGGGATCTCCCCGCCAGAACCGCCGCACGCCATCGCGGAACTGGTCGTTCCATTCGTGGAACGGATGCGGATACCCCCCCAACTGATAACCGCCGGGGCCAATGTCCCACGGCTCGGCGATCAGCTTGACACGGCTTAGCACCGGATCCTGGCGGATCGCGTCAAAAAAGCCGCAATTGGGGTCAAAGCCGTGCTGTTCGCGGCCCAGAACGGTGGCCAGATCAAAGCGGAACCCGTCCACGTGGCAGTCCTCGACCCAATAGCGCAGACTGTCCATCACCATACGCAGCACCATCGGATGCGTCAGGTTCAGGGTGTTCCCGGTTCCGGTGTCGTTGACATAATTGCGCCCGCCATCCGCCAGCCGGTAATAGCTTGCATTGTCCAACCCACGGTAACACAGCGTCGGGCCCCATTGGTCGCCCTCGGCGGTGTGGTTGTAAACCACATCCAGAATGACCTCGATGCCCGCGGAATGAAGGCGCCGGACCATGGTCTGGAATTCCCACAAGGCCCCTTTGGCCATGAAACGGGGTTCAGGGGCAAAGAAGGCCAGCGTGTTGTAGCCCCAGTGGTTGCGCAACCCCTTGGCCACCAGAAAGCGATCATCGGGAAAGGCTTGAACCGGCATCAACTCGATCGCTGTCACACCCAGTTTTTGCAGATGCTCGATCACCGGGTCGCTGGAAATGGCCAGATAGCTGCCGCGCAACGGCTTGTCGATCCCGGGGTGCAACTGGGTCAAGGCCTTGACATGCGCCTCATAGATCACCGTGTCGGCGCGCGGGGTGCGTGGGGCCATGTCGTTGCCCCAGGTGAAGGATGTGTCGATTGCCACCGCCTTCGGCACCGCAAAGGCCGAGTCGCGCGTGTCAAAGGACAGATCGCCACGCGCTGACCCGATCTTGTAGCCCATCACCGCGTCCGACCACCTGAGCCGGCCCTCCAGCGCGCGGGCGTAAGGGTCGAGCAGCAGCTTGTGTGGGTTGAAGCGATGCCCCTGTTCGGGGATGTAAGGTCCATGGGCGCGAAAGCCATAGACCGTGCCAGGGGTCAACCCGCCCACATGCATGTGCCAGATGTCGCCATCCCGATGCCGGAACGGCAGGCGCACCATCTCTTTGCGGCCATCCGGCGAAAACAGGCACAATTCGATCAATTCGGCATGGGCGGAAAATACGGCAAAGTTGATGCCGTCCCCATCCAGCATCGCCCCCATCGGCCATGGGCGTCCGGGGGAAACCGCGTGACCCGGCAAGCGCGCGGGCAGCGGCGTCAGCCCCGGTGTCACGTCAGCAACCCTTCGTACAGGTCGCCATAAGCCGCAGCCGAGGTTGCCCAGCCCACGGGATGGGTCATCGCATTCCTTTGCAGTTTTGCCCAAAGCTTCGGTTGGGCATGGACTGCCACGAGCTTGGTCAGCGCCTGCCTGAAGGCAAGCGCATCGGTGGGGTGAAACACCACCCCCGTGGCCACCCCCGCCGCCAGTGTCGCAGGCGACACCCCGATCACCGTGTCGGCAAGTCCCCCGGTAGCCGCAACCACCGGCAACGTGCCATAGCGCAGGCCATACATCTGGGTCAGGCCACAAGGTTCAAAACGCGATGGCACCAGCACCGCATCGGCCCCCGCAAACAGCCGGTGGCTAAGCCCCTCGTCATAGCCGATCCGCACCGCCACCCGCCCCGGATGGGCCGCCGCCAAAGCGCGCACCGCCGCTTCCAGCGCCGGATCGCCCGAACCCAGCACGATCAGCCCGCCACCGGCCACCACAAAATCGGGGATGACGGCGGGCAACAGATCGATGCCCTTCTGATCGGTCAACCGGCTGACCACAATCGCCAAGGGCCCCGGCACATCAAGCGCGAAATCGTCACACAGCGCGGCGCGGGCTTTCGCCTTCCCGGCGGGTGCCTTGGCCGAATAGGCCGTCTCTTCGGTTTCAGGCGACCAGACAGTGGTATCGACCCCGTTCAGGATGCCCGACACCCGGGCAGACCGCGCCGCAATCACCCCTTGCAGACCCATGCCGAATTCGGGGCGCATCAGTTCATCCGCATAGGTCGGCGACACGGTCGTGATCCAGTCCGCCGTGACCAACCCTGCCTTGAGGCTTGACAGCCCCCCGTAATATTCCAGCCCGCCGGGATAGAACTGTTCGGCCGGCAGCCGCAATTCCGCCAACAGACCGGCCGGCGCCCAGCCCTGAAACGCGATGTTGTGTACAGTGATGACAGACTTCACCGCGCCCGCACCCTGATAGGCCAGATAGGCCGGGGCGTACCCCCCTTGCCAGTCATGCGCGTGCAGGATATCGGGGAGCCACCCGTCAAGACCCTCCCGCGCGATCCGGGCCGCAACCCATGACAGCGCGGCAAAGCGCTGCGGGTTGTCCCACCAATCCCCGCCGGGACCGCTGTAGGGGCCGCCATCCCGGTCATATAGATGGGGTGCGTCCAGCAACAGCAGATCAATCCCTTCCAGCTTGCCGGCATGGATCGTCGCCGTGCCGCCAAACAGTCCGGGTTCCTGCCCGACCTCGGTCATCTGCGCCAGCAATGGGCGCAAAGCCCGATAGGCTGGGATCAAAACCCGCATATCCCAGCCGACCGACGCAAGCGCCGAAGGCAAGGCCCCGACCACATCGGCCAGCCCCCCGGTCTTGATGAAGGGTACACATTCCGACGCAACTGACAGAACACGACCCTTCATCTTTCTTCCTTCATCTGTTCAAAAATATCCTCGGGAGGTCCGGAGGGCAGACGGCCCTCCGGGGTATCCGCCCGCACATCCCTATCCGGCCTTGCGCGCCCGTGCATCCAGCATGTCTTGCGTGATCAGCACAATGCCCGCGTCGGTGCGTCGGAACCATTTGGCATCTTCCACCGCGTCCTGCCCGACCACAAGCCCCTCGGGTATGATAACCCCGCGGTCGATCACGCAATTCTTCAATTCGGCCTTGCGGTTGACGATCACCTGCGGCAACGCCACCACATATTCAAGACTGCTGAACGAATGGGTCCGGCAGCCGGTGAACAACAACGAATTGCGCACCTCGGACCCCGAGACGATGCAATCGCCCGACACCAGAGACGAAATCGCCATGCCGCGCCGCCCGTCGGTGTCGTGGATGAACTTGGCGGGCGGCACGATCTCGGCATAGGTCCAGATCGGCCAGCTGTTGTCATACAGATCCAGCTTGGGCACAAAATCGGTCAGGTCGATATTGGCCTGCCAGAACGCGTCGATCGTGCCGACGTCGCGCCAATAGGGTTCATCCTCCAGCCCGCTGGTCACACAGCTGTCGGCGAATTTATGCGCCACCGCTTTGCCGTTCTTCACGATCTGCGGAATGATGTCATTGCCGAAATCATGGCTGGAATTCGGGTCTTCGGCGTCGCGGATCAGCAGATCGCGCAGAAGATCCCAGTTGAAGACATAAATCCCCATCGACGCCAGCGCATTGTCGGGATCACCCGGAATTCCGGGTGGATCCTTGGGTTTTTCAAGGAATTTGGTGATGCGCATGTCCTGATCGACATGCATCACGCCAAAGGCCACAGCCTCCATCCGCGGCACCGTCAGGCATCCGATGGTCACATCTGCCCCCGAGGTGACATGCTGTTGCAGCATGATTTCGTAATCCATCTTGTAGATATGGTCGCCCGCAAGAATAATGACGTATTTGACCTTGTAATCATCTACGATATCAATGTTTTGCGTCACCGCATCTGCCGTACCCAGATACCATTTCGTCTCATCCACCCGCTGACTTGCGGGCAGGATATCGAGATATTCATTCCGTTCCGCCCGGAAAAATCCCCAGCCACGCTGCATGTGCCGGATCAGGCTGTGCGCCTTGTATTGCGTGGCAATCGCCATCTTGCGGATACCGGAATTCAGCGCATTGGAAAGTGCAAAGTCGATGATCCGGGTCTTGCCGCCGAAATAGACGGCAGGTTTGGCCCGGCGGTCGGTCAGTTCTTTCAGACGGCTCCCCCGCCCGCCCGCCAGAACGAACGCCATGGCCTGTGATGACAGCCTCTGGTTCGGTTTTGCCTTCATGTTCCCCTCCCTGTGTCAGCGACTTACTGACAATCATTGTTCCTTCGGTCAGCCTTGGGCCAACGAGCCTTGCATCAGATAAACGGCCGACAGCGGCGGCAAGCTCAGGAGCGCCGAGTACGGACGCCCATGCCACGGCACCTTCTCTGCCGTCACCCCACCCAGATTGCCGCGATTGCCACCGCCATAGACGTCCGAATCGGTGTTCAGAAGTTCCGCCCAGTGCCCACCCACGGGCAAACCTACCCGATACTGACGATCGACCGGTGTCATGTTGACCAACGCCACCACCATCGGATCGCCCACTGTCCCCTTGCGGATCCACGAATAGACGCTTGTCTCGGCATCGTTCGATTCAATCCACTCGAACCCTTCGGGCCGGGTGTCGTTGATGTGCAGCGCCGGTGTCTCGCGGTAGATCCTGTTCAGGTCACGCACCAGCGCCTGCACGCCGGCATGGGCGGGGATCTCCAACTGGTGCCAGTCAAGGCTTTGCTTGTGGTTCCATTCCGCGCCCTGAGCGAACTCTTGCCCCATGAACAAAAGCTTCTTGCCGGGATGCGCCCACATGAACCCATAGTAAGCGCGCAGATTGGCGAATTTCTCGTCTCCGGAACCGGGCATCTTGCCCAGCATCGACCCCTTGCCGTGCACCACCTCGTCATGGCTGATCGGCAGGATGTAGTTTTCGGACCACGCGTAATGCAGGCCGAACGTCATCTGGTGATGGTGAAACTTGCGAAACAGCGGGTCCTTTTGCATGTAAGACAGGGTGTCATTCATCCAGCCCATGTTCCATTTGAAGCCAAAGCCAAGGCCACCATGGTTGACAGGGCGGCTGACACCCGGAAAGGCGGTGCTTTCCTCTGCCACCGTCATCACGCCGGGGCTTTCACCGTAAGCCACGATATTCATGCGTTGCAACATGGCGATGGCCTCATAGTTCTCGCGCCCGCCATCGCGGTTCGGGATCCATTCGCCATCCTTGCGGCTGTAATCCCGATACAGCATGGACGCGACCGCATCGACCCTAAGCCCGTCGATATGAAACTCCTCCAGCCAGTACAGTGCGTTGGACACCAGAAAATTCTGCACCTCGGTCCGGCCATAGTTGTAGATCAGCGTGTTCCAGTCCTGATGAAACCCTTCGCGCGGGTCAGCGTGTTCGTATAGCGGCGTACCGTCGAACCGGCCAAGCCCATGCGCATCCGACGGGAAATGCCCCGGCACCCAATCCAGCAGGATACCGATCCCGCGCTTGTGCGCCGCATCGACAAAGGCGCAAAACTCGGGCGGGGTGCCGTGGCGGATGGTGGGGGCGAACAAGCCGACAGGCTGATAGCCCCAGGATCCGTCGAACGGATATTCCGACACCGGCAGCAACTCAATGTGGGTAAACCCCATATCGGCGGCGTAGGTCACCAGCTGTTCGGCCAGCTCGGTGTAGGACAGCATCCGGTCCCCCGGTGCGCGGCGCCATGACCCAAGATGCACCTCGTACACCGAAATCGGCGCATCGACGTTTTGCCGGTTGTGACGGGTTTCCATCCAGCCTGCGTCGTGAAAATCGCCGGAAAGCGTCCGCACCACCGAGGCATTGGCCGGCGGATGTTCAGACCCGAACCCGACCGGATCGGCCTTGAGCGGCATCAATTGCCCGCCCGGACCGCGGATTTCGTATTTATAGGTCGCCCCTTCGCCAAGACTTGGCACAAAAGTCTCCCACACCCCGGTGGCACCGCGCCGCCGCATCGGGTGGCGGCGACCATCCCAGATGTTGAAATCGCCCACCACCGACACCCGTTCGGCATTGGGCGCCCAGACCGCAAAATGCGTGCCCTCGACACCTTCGTGGGCAATGAGATGCGCGCCCAGTACCTGCCACAGACGCTGATGCGTGCCTTCGCCAAGCAGGTATTCGTCCAGCTCGCCCATTACCGGACCAAAGCGGAACGGATCTTCGAATTCCCATGTGGTGCCATGGCCTTCGGCGCGCAACCGATAGGCAGATTTTTTGGGTAACACACACAGAAATAGACCCTGTCCCCAATGGGTTGCCACAAGTTCCTTGCCCGATTTACCGGTCAGGACCCACAGCTTTTCCGCACCGGGCACAAACGCGGTGACCACGCATTTCCCGTGGCGCTGATGCGGACCCAGAACGGAAAACGGATCACCATGCCGACCTTCGACTATGGCCCAGGCTGTGCCGTCATCGATCAATGCTTCGGTCATGCCGTCTCCTCCCAAAGATCAGCGCGTCTGCTCCGGTCCCGACGCTACTACAGCGCCGAAGCTACGTTCCAGACGTCATTCATATAGCTTCGGATCGTGCGATCAGACGAGAAAAACCCCGAACGCGCCGTGTTCATCGCGGCCATGGTCACCCATGCATCGCGATCCGAAAAAACAGTATCCACGCGGGCTTGCGCGTCGTTGTAGGCGTCAAAATCGCTCGCCACGAGGAAATAGTCATGGTTCCAAACCCGGTGCACCAGATCGTGGTAGCGATCCTTCTGATCGGGGCTGAAGCGCCCTTCAGCAATCATCTGCAACACGTCTTGCAGCGTTTGGCTGGCTTCGATCGCCTTGTGGGCGTGATCGGGATCCTTGCGGCGTTCCATCACCTCGGGGGCGGTCATCCCGAACAGGAAAAAGCTTTCCTTGCCAACCTCTTGCAATATCTCGACATTCGCGCCGTCCAGGGTGCCGATGGTCGGCGCACCATTCATCATGAACTTCATGTTTCCAGTGCCCGACGCCTCTTTTCCGGCGGTCGAGATCTGTTCGGACAGATCGGCTGCCGGGATCAGGCGTTCTGCCATCGACACGTTGTAGTTGGCCGGATAAACGATCTTGAGCAGATCACCCGTCACCGGATCGGCATTAACAACGCGCGCTACGTCATTGATGAGGCGGATGATTTCCTTGGCAACGGCATAGCCGGGCGCGGCCTTTCCGCCAAAGATCTTGACGCGCGGCACCCAAGGCAGGTTCGGGTTCTGCCGGATGGCCTCCCAATGGCCGATGGTTTGCAGGATGTTCAAAAGCTGGCGCTTGTATTCGTGGATACGCTTGATCTGCACATCGAACAGCGCATCCGGATTGACGCTGACGCCTTCCTGCGCTGCAAGCCAGTTCGACAGCGCCACCTTGTTCCCACGCTTGGCGGCATCAAAGTCTTTGCGGAAGCCTTTGTCCGGGATTGATTTTTCCAGTTCTTTCAAGCGGTCCAGATCATCTTCCCACCCGGTCCCGATCGTATCGGTGATCAGCCCGGCGAGGGGTTTGTTGCACATCTTCAGCCAACGGCGCGGCGTGACACCATTCGTTTCGTTGATGATGCGGTCCGGATGCAGCGCATGAAGTTCCGGAAACAGGTTTTCCTTGATCAGATCGGAATGCAACGCCGACACACCATTGACCTTGTGTGCCATGATGAAGGCCAACTCGCCCATCCGCACCTCGTGGTGCTTGACGATGCCAACGTAATGCGGCCGCGCCGGATAGGTGCGCCGGTGCCAGCTGTCGATCTGCTCGACGATCTGCATATGGCGCGGCAAGACATTGCCAAACGTGAACGTTGCCCAACGTTCCAACGCCTCGGGCAACAGGGTGTGGTTGGTATAGCCAAGGCAGGCCCGCGCCACCGGCATGGCCTCGTCAAACGACAGACCGTGCACGTCGATCAAAAGGCGAAGCAGTTCGGGGCCGGCAATCGCGGGGTGCGTGTCGTTCATCTGGATCGCCACATGATCCGGCAGTTTGCGCAGGTCTGAATGTCCGACCAGATAGCGGCGCAGGATATCTTGCAACGCGGCAGACGTCAGGAAAAATTCCTGCTTCAGACGCAGTTCCTTGCCCTGATAGGTGGTGTCATCGGGATACAGCACACGGCTGAGCGTCCGGGCGAGGGCTTCGGGTTCGGCGGCGGCGGCATAGTCACCGCGGTTGAACCGCTCAAGATCGAACATCGTGGTGGGTTGCGCGCCCCACAGGCGCAACGTGTTGGCCCATTTGCCCTGCCAGCCGACCACCGGCGTATCAAACGCGGTGGCCATCACCGTCTCGCCCGGCACCCAGACGTCGCGGCCATCGCGCTTTTCTATCTGCCCTTTGAACGGAATGGTGTACGACGCCTCGGGCCGGGCAAATTCCCAAGGGTGGGCCTGTTTCAACCAGTCTTCCGGTGTCTCCACCTGACGCCCGGCCTCAAACCTCTGGCGGAACAGGCCGTGCTCATAGCGGATGCCATAGCCATATGCCGGGCAGCCCAGCGTGGCCATGGATTCCATGAAACAGGCGGCCAGCCGTCCCAGGCCACCGTTACCCAGGGCCGCATCGGGTTCGTCTTCTACAATGGCGCGGAAATCCTGACCGAAACTGGCCATCGCCTCTTCTGCCACTTCGCGCAGGCCAAGGTTGACCGTGGCATCTTCCAGGATGCGGCCGATCAGGAATTCCATCGAAAGATAGTAAACCCGCTTGTGATCCCCCGCCCAAGTCTTTCGGGTGGAGGCAAACCATGGCTCGACAATCTGATCGCGGATCGCAAAGGACAGCGCCATGCGCCAGTCGTACACGCTGGCATGATCCGCGTCCTTGCCCATGGTAAAGGCAAGATGACGCAGGATATTCGTTTTCAACGGTGTCGGGTGAAGGCTCAGATCGTTCACTTCGGTATCCACATATAGGGGTCACGCGCACTCTTGGCAGGCTAGACCTGTAAAGTGCAGCGTCAAGCGCTTGCACATCCCACCGGTCGGCCTTCGACGATGCACATCGAAACCACGATCAACAGTTACCGCAAACATTTGCCAAAAGCACGGAATTAAAATTGTTTATTTTCCTGTAGTTCAACATTTCAAAGCGCTTTGAAAAATGCCGCCCCGTCCGATGTGATCCAAAGTGCAGAGTCGTGCAAGCGCTGCCTCTGCCTAAACTTGCGGCACACAGAGCACAGATGGCACTGCTGATCACTGGTCCGCGGCGACTGGACATCAGCCCCCGATCAAAGCTGCAGGTGCGAGTCAATTTTTTTTCCGGATGTGCCAGCGACATATGATCTGGATCATGGGCATGCCGCCGCTGGCGCCACATTCTTGACCAGAGGCGTGACACGAAACCGAGGTGTTCCCATGCGACTAACCACCAGAACCAACCTTGCCATGCGCACATTGATGTTCTGTGCGGCCAACCCCGACCGTATCGTGCGTAAGCACGAGGTTGCGGAAGCCTGCAATGCCAGCGAAAACCACTTGGCGCAGGTCATTCACCTGCTTGCACAAAAGGGATTTCTGCGCACGGTGCGGGGCCGCGCGGGCGGATTGATGTTGGGGCGAAGCGCCCACAGCATTCATGTGGGCGAAGTGTTCCGCGCCTTCGAGGCAGGCTTGCCCTTTGCCGAATGTTTCGCCGGGGCTGAATGCCATTGCCCGCTGGTCGGTTTCTGCCGGTTGAAATGCGTCTTGGCCGAGGCGCTGGATGCCTTCTATGCCCGACTTGATACCGTGTCCGTCGCTGACCTGATGGTTGGAAATACCGAATTGCAAGACCTGCTGAAGGTCGCCTGACCGCCCATTCGGTCAGTGCGCGGGTTTCGTGCCGCGCATCGCCGCCCATGCCGGTCCGATCACGCGGGTTGCGACGGGGATCAACACGGTCCCCAAGGCAAGCCCGAACACGCCATCCATCACCGCTTTGGCGATCCATGTCACGGCGGCCGTTGCCTGCGGCACCATGTGACCGACCGCGATAGAGATGTCGTGGATGTGGTGGCCAAGCCAGACAAAGCCCAGCTCCTCCATCCCGTGAATGACGATGGATCCGCCCACCCACAACATCGCCAGCGTGCCAACCGTGGACAGAACCGACAGCAGTTTCGGCATCCCCGCCACCAGCCCCCGGCCAAAGCTGCGCCCGGCCCCGCTGCGCCCCGTCGTCGCCATATGAAGACCGACATCATCCATTTTCACGATCAAGGCCACCGCACCATAGACCGCGACCGTGATCAGACTGCCGACGATGGCCAGTGTAATCGCCTCCAGCCAGATCGTGCTTTGGGGAATGGCGGCAAGGGCGATGGTCATGATCTCGGCAGACAGGATGAAATCGGTCTTGATAGCCCCTGCGATCTTTTCCTCTTCCAGATGCACCGGGTCACCGGTTGAAAAATCTGCCTCGACCGCCTGATCGGCATGGGGAAACAGCGCGTGGACCACCTTTTCCGCGCCCTCAAAGCACAGATAGGCGCCCCCGATCATCAACAGGGGCGTGATCGCCTGAGGCAGATACGATTCGAGCACCAACAGGCCGGGCAGCAGGATCACCAGCTTGTTCTTCATCGACCCCAGTGCAATGCGCCAGATGATCGGCAGTTCGCGGTCGGCCGAAAACCCGGTGACATATTTCGGCGTCACGGCGGCATCATCGATCACCACCCCGGCAGCCTTTACCCCCGCCTTTGCCGCCGCTGCGGCAATGTCGTCAACCGACGCCGCAGCAACCTTGGCGATTGCCGCAACATCGTCAAGCAAGGCCAACAATCCGCTCATTGCATCACCCTATGATTGCCTTGTGCTTTTACCCTGCCCCCGATGCAAAGGCAAAGCCTGACTGTCGTTAGCGCAAACATCGAAAGATTGCGCTAACGAATTGATAAGTCGTTACTTTCCACTTTGCATACGATGGCATACCGGGTATCGAGGCAGCACCCCGGAACAGGAGAGTCGCATGACCATCACCATCGGCATCAATGGCTTTGGCCGCATCGGCCGTTGCACCCTGGCGCATATCGCAGAAAGCAACCGCAACGATGTGCAGGTTGTGGCGATCAATGCGACCGGGCCGATTGAAACCAACGCGCACCTTCTGAAATACGACTCCGTCCATGGCCGGTTTCCGGGCGTGGTGAAGATAAACGGCAACACGCTGGATCTGGGTCGGGGCCCCATGCGGGTGATGAGCACCTACAACCCCGAAGAGCTGGACTGGGATGGCGTGGATGTGGTGCTGGAATGTACCGGAAAATTCAACGACCGCGACAAGGCTGCGGTGCATCTGGGCCGCGGGGCCAAGCGGGTGCTGGTCAGCGCTCCGGCCAAACGCGCGGACAAGACCGTGGTATACGGCGTCAACCACCGCCAGCTGACCGCCGAGCATTTGGTGGTTTCAAACGGATCGTGCACCACGAACTGTCTGGCCCCTTTGGCCAAGGTGCTGAACGACGCGATCGGCATCGAGTCGGGGATCATGACCACGATCCACAGCTACACTGGCGATCAGCCTACGTTGGACCGCCGCCACAAGGATCTCTATCGCGCCCGCGCCGCCGCCATGGCGATGATCCCGACCACCACAGGTGCCGCCAAGGCCTTGGGCGAGGTGCTGCCGGAACTGGCCGGCAAGCTGGACGGAACCGCCCTGCGTGTGCCCACCCCGAATGTCAGCGCGGTTGACCTGACGTTCATTGCCGCCAAATCGGTGACAGTGGATGAGGTCAACAGCATCGTCCGCGATGCCTGCGGCGGTTACATGGGCATGGTGATGGCCTATGATCCGGAACCAAAAGTGTCTATTGACTTCAACCACACCCCGCAGTCGTCTATCTTTGCGCCGGACCAGACCAAGGTCGTGGGCCGCTCGGTCCGGGTGTTGGCGTGGTATGACAACGAATGGGGCTTTTCCTGCCGCATGGCCGATGTAGCCGGCGTGATGGGACGGCTGCTGCACTAAAGGGGCATTGGCCCCGACTGGGGACAATGTGACCGACAGGATCGCCCTTGTGCTGGGCTTTATCATCGTTGCGGCCATTGCGACGGACCTGCTCGCCAATGGCGGGCAGGCAATGTTGTTTCTGCTGACAAAATTCGACGCTATGGTGGAATGGTTGGCATTCTGGCGCTGATCGCGTCAAACTGCCGTTGATTTTCAGCGCCAACTGATGATGTTAGCGCTAAACGCGGCCATCGAGTCGCCTTTCAAAGGAGTATTTGCCATGACGGTCAAGGTAGCGATCAACGGTTTCGGGCGGATCGGCCGCAATGTACTGCGGGCCATCATAGAATCGGGCCGCACCGATATCGAGGTCATCGCGATCAATGATCTGGGTCCGGTTGAAACCAATGCGCATCTTCTGCGCTTTGACTCGGTCCATGGCCGGTTTCCGGGCACCGTGACCACAGGCGAAGACTGGATCGACGCAGGCCGTGGCCGCATCCGCGTGACCGCGCTGCGCAATCCCGCCGATCTGCCTTGGTCGGACGTCGATATCGTGATGGAATGCACCGGCATTTTCACCAGCACGGAAAAATGCCAAGCGCACCTGGAAAACGGATCAAAACGGGTGCTGATCTCTGCTCCCGGTGAAGGGGCTGACAAGACCATCGTTTTCGGCGTCAACCACCACACGTTGACACGCGACGATATCGTGGTGTCGAACGCATCATGCACCACAAATTGCCTGTCGCCCGTGGCATTCGTTCTGAACGAGGTTATCGGGATCGAAAAAGGCATGATGACCACGATCCACAGCTATACCGGCGACCAGCCGACGCTGGATACGATGCACAAGGATTTGTATCGCGGTCGCGCCGCCGCCTTGTCGATGATCCCGACCAGCACAGGCGCTGCAAAGGCTGTCGGTTTGGTTCTGCCCGAGTTGAAGGGAAAGCTTGATGGATTTGCCATCCGCGTGCCGACCCCGAACGTTTCAGTGGTCGATCTGAAATTCATCGCCAAACGCGAAACCTCGGTCGCAGAGATCAACGCGGCGATCAAGTCGGCGGCCGATGGCAAGCTGAAGGGCATCCTTGGCTATACCGAGTTCAAGAACGTGTCGTCAGACTTCAATCACGACCCCCATTCGTCGGTGTTCCACATGGACCAGACCAAGGTGATGGACGGAACCTTCTGTTCGATCCTGACCTGGTATGACAACGAATGGGGCTTTTCGAACCGGATGGCCGATACAGCTGTGGCGATGGGCAAACTGATCTGATCACATCCACCGCACGCTTGTTTCGGGCCGGTCACCATTCGTGACCGGCCCTTGCTTTTTCTCGGGAGACCAAAGGGTTATCATCACGGAATGGATCTGATCTTCTATCTTGCCATACTGTCGGGCCTGTTTCTGGCGATTGCGCTGTCCGAACCGCTTGCGGCGCGGCTACGCCTGCCTGTGACGGTCATTCTGGCTGCCGTCGGCATCGGCATTGGCGCTGGTGCGGCGTGGTTCTGGCGCACCGACGTGACCGATGCGCTGAACCCTCTGGCGCTTGCCATTCTGAACCTGCCGATCTCGTCCGACCTGTTTCTTTATGTGTTTCTCCCGGTTCTGATCTTTCAGGTGTCCCTGACGCTGAACCTGCGGCGGCTTTTGGACGACTGGGTTCCGGTCCTGGTGCTGGCGGTGATTGCTGTGGTGGTGGCGACCTTTGTCATCGGTATGGCATTGAAGCCGTTCACCTCTTTGCCCTTCATTGCCTGCCTGTTGATCGGGGCGATCGTGTCCACCACCGATCCGTCCGCTGTGGTCAGCATTTTCCGCGCCACCCCTGCCCCGCAGCGGCTGGCCCGCATTGTCGAAGGCGAAAGCCTGTTGAACGATGCTGCTGCCATTGCGCTGTCATCGGTGTTTCTGGTCGCAGTTGCCGCGCGCGATACCGAACCGAACATCGCACAGGCGCTGCTGCGTCTGCCTTGGCTGATCATCGCCGGGGCGGGTGTCGGCTGGTTTGTCGGGCGGCTGGCGGTGCAGGTGATGGCTTGGATGAATCCGTGGCCGCTGGCACAGGTGTCGGTCAGCTTTGCCACGCCGTTTGTCACCTTTCTTTTGACCGATCAGGTTGTCGGCGCCTCGGGCGTGGTTGCCGTGGTGGCGGCCGGCATGACCGTGAACTTCTCCGCCCCTGGCCGGATCTCTCCACCCGCATTGGCGCAATTGCGAGACGCATGGGGCCTGATCGCCTATTGGGCGGGCGGGTTGATCTTTGTGCTGGCGGCGCTGTTGGTACCACGCGTCCTTGAAAATCTGCGGCCCACGGATATCGGGCTGATCTTGGTCACTGTGATCGCAGCCTTTGCCGCGCGCGCAATTGTGCTTTACGGCATATTGCCGCTGTTGACCGCCGCACGAATGTCGCCACGGGTGGATCCGCCCTATCGGCTGGCAATCCTCTGGGGTGGTTTGCGTGGTGCTGTGACGCTGGCTTTGGCTTTGGCAGTTACGGAAAACCCGGCAATCTTTGTTGAAACCAAGCGGCAGGTCGGGATCATTGCCACCGGCTTTGTGCTGTTCACACTGCTGGTGCAAGGGACAACGCTGCGCTGGGTGATCACGAAACTGGGGCTTGACCGCTTGTCGCCGCTGGACCGGGCACTGTCGGATCAGGTGGTTGCGGTATCACTGCAAGAGGTGCGCGAAACCGTCGCAGACGCTGCGCGCGAAATGGACCTGACTCCGGCCATCGTGCGTGAGGAAGCCGTCCGTTTTGGCGAGAGAATGAACACATCGGTGAAGCGTGCAGACGATGCACGCAATATTCTGGAAAAGGATCGGGTGACGCTGGGCCTGCTGGCCTTGGCTGGGCATGAACGCGATCTGATCCTTGAGGCTTTTCAGGAAAACCTGATGTCGGCCAGACTGGCGGATCGCATGCTGACCGATGCGGACCGTCTGATCGAGGCCACGCTGACCCAAGGCCGGTCCGGATACCGCGGTCAGGCCCGGCGTGCGCTGGACCATGGTCGGACCTTGCGCGCCGCGGAATGGCTGCACAACCGCTTTCGCCTGAAAAAAATGCTGGCCCGAATGACAGAAGACCGCTTCGAGACGCTTGTCGCGCATCGCCAGATGCTTCGCGCGTTGACCGGCTTTGTCGAAGGCCGGATCGTGCGCATCCACGGTCGCCGTGTTGCCGGGCTGTTGCATGACCTGATCAAGCGCCGCAGCGAAGATATCGTGCGTGAAATGGAAGGCCTGCGCACGCAATTCCCCGGCTATGCCGAAGAACTGGAACGCCGACTGATCCGCCGCTTGGTATTGCAGCGTGAAGAAGCGGAATATGACCAGATGACAGTTGACGGGTTGATCGGGCCCGAATTGCGTCTCTCGCTGCGCGATCAGACCGCCGCCGAGCGTGCGGCTTTGGCCGTTCGTCCCCGACTCGACCTGCGCCTGCAACGCAGTGATATCGTCCGAAGCTTTCCGCTGTTTACCGATCTGGATCCCGAGTCTCTGGCGCAACTGGCCAAGCATATGAAAACGGTCTACGCCAAGCCGGGCGATCTGTTGATGCGCAAGGAAGACAAGCCCGACCGCGTCTGGTTCGTCGCCTCTGGGGCGGTCGAGGCCGAGCAGGCCGGCAGCCGGTTCCTGCTCGGCCGGGGCGAGATGTTCGGCCAACTGTCGCTTTTGTTGCGCCGACCACGGCGGGCACGGGTGACAGCGATCAGCCACACAACCCTTCTGACGCTGGAGGAAGCCCGATTTCTGGACCTGTTGCGCCGTGCGCCGCAGTTGAGCATGGCTGTGCAAGCCAGCGCCGAAAAGCGTGGCGTGGCGCTGGATGTCAATTTGCTGCCACGGGTCCAGACTCAGCCCTTGGAAAAGCTTGGCTGGGTCCGGAAAGTATTGCAAAATATGAGGTAGTCATGCGTTTAATGCATGGCTACACGGCGGTTTTGCAGGTTGTTAGCGCCACCATCATCCCCATCTTCCAACCAAGCGGAATGGAACATCCGGTTTCCCGCTATGATGAAGGAGAGAGATGATGATCTCAGTTTTTGAAACGATCCGTGAAGCCGCCAATACCTATGCGCGCTACCGCAAGACCCGCGATGAAATCGCAAACATGCCGCTCGACGTGGCATTGGACCTTGATATTTACCCCGGTGATGCCGACCGCATCGCGCGCCACGCGGTCTACTGCCAAGCGGCCTGATCGGGATCTCAAAGGTCCGCCCGTTCTGGGGAAAGGGTATGGACCACGGGCGAGGGTCAGCCGGCGACCCAGCCCGACCAACACCAAAAGGGGGGCAAGTGCCCGCCTTTTCATAGCCTGCCAGTCCCGCTTGGGCCGCCCTAGATCCGCGTCCCGAACCGTCGGCGCAAGGCTGCATCCACGGGTGGTGTCACAAATTTCGACACGTCGCCGCCCAGTCGGGCGATCTCTTTGACCAGTTTCGAAGCAATTGCCTGACGTCTGGCATCGGCCATCAGGAACACCGTCTCGATACTCGCATCCAAGGCACGGTTCATCCCAACCATCTGGAATTCGTATTCAAAGTCGGCTACCGCCCGCAGACCGCGCAGGATCACCGTGGCCCCGACATCGCGCGCACAGTCGATCAGCAGATTTTCAAACGGATGGACGACGATTTCGCCGCCGGTCCGCGCCGTGATGGCTGCACATTCGGCTTCAACCATTCCAACACGATCTTCGAGAGAGAACAGCGGACCCTTGTCGCGGTTGATGGCGACACCAATCACCAGCCGGTCAACAAGCGCCATGGCGCGCTGAATAATATCAACATGACCCAGCGTGACAGGATCGAAGGTGCCGGGATAAAGGCCGATGCGCATGAAACTCCCCTGCGTGACCTTTCAGGTCTGAACCTGCCGGGCACGCAACATTATTGCGCGGACGGATGCAAGCCTGAAAGTGCTGCGGCGCGGCAACGCCGAACGGCAAAGCGGCAACGCCTTTGGTTTCCCACCAAAGATTAAAAGCCTTTGATCATACCTTCCAGGGCGTCCTTTTCAGCCGCAAGCTCGGTCAGACGGGCCTTGACCACATCACCGATGGAAATCAGCCCAACCATTTTGCCGTCCTCCATCACCGGCATGTGCCGAAACCGTCCATCCGTCATCTTCTGCAAAACACCATCCGTCTGGTCGCCACTGCCACAAGACACGATCTTGGCCGTCATCAGACTTTCCACGGTATCCGACAGGCAAGCGACACCCCGCCGACCGAGTTCGCGCACCACATCACGCTCGGACAAGATACCCGAAACATGCATGCCATCGGGCGACACGACCAGCGCGCCGATCCGGCGCGACGACAGCACTTCGGCAGCCTTCGCCACACTGGTTCCCGGTGCGATCGTCACGACACCATCATCGGCCTTCGATCTCAGAATCTGACTCACCAGCATCATGCGTCCTCCCTCAAACTTGCCTAATGAAAAGTCGCGCCCGCAGAGGCAATCTGTCAAGACAAAGCTTCAAGTCGTTGAACCTCGCGCCGAATTCCCTGTGCCAAACGGTCGGCAAACCGACCCAGTCGTGCCGAATGGGTATCGCCCTCGTGCCGGATTAGCCAGAAGGCGCGTGTCAGTGACAGCGCATCCGGCAATACCTTCACCAACTCGGGCGCAAAGGGCAGCGCGAAGTCATGCACAACCCCAACTCCAGCCCCGGCCCGCAACAGATTGAGCTGAACCGAAACCGAATTCGATGCCATAGGCGGTGTGTTGGCCCCGAGTCCGGTCAGATAATCCAGTTCCTTGTCAAAGATCATATCGGCAATATACCCGACGACCCGATGCGCCTGCAGGTCGGTCAGCGCGCGCAAAGCCGGCGCTTTCGCCAGATAATCGGGGTGCGCTGCCAGATGCAGCCGGTAATCGGTCAGCTTTTGTACGGTCAATCGTCCCGCCGTTGGACGGCTGACGCCGATCGCCATATCCGCCTCGCGCCGTGACAGGTTGAACACCCGCGGCAGGGCCACGATCTGCACCTCGAGGCTAGGGTTTTCATCGCAAATCGCCCGGATCACCTGCGGCAGAATATAGTTGGCGCAGCCATCCGGGGCGCCCAACCGGATCTGCCCCGCCAGCCCGGCCCCTGTGCCACCGGTCAACGCCTCTTGGGCGCCGGTCATGGCCACTTCGGCGGCCTCTGCATGCGACACCAGTTTCGCGCCTTCTTCGGTCAAGGCATAGCCTTGGGGCGATTTCAGAAACAAACGCGCCCCGGTACTTTCCTCGAGCCGTGCAATCCGCCGTCCGACCGTTGCCGGGTCCAGCGCCAACCGCTTTCCCGCACCCGACAAGGATTCGGATCGCGCCACCGCCAGAAACACCCGCAGATCGTCCCAATCCATAACCATGCAATCCTGCAAAACCCTTTTGAAATATTGCCGCTTTATCTGGCGTTTCCGCAAGACTATTGTGGCCGCAACTCAAAGGGAGGCTCTGATGAAAGAGATCGGTCACTGGATCAACGGCAAGCATGTCAAAGGCACGTCGGGGCGCTTTGCCGATGTGTTCAACCCCGCCACCGGCGAGGTGCAGGCCCGTGTGGCGCTTGCCTCCAAGGCGGAGCTGGACGCCGCGACAGCGGATGCCGCCAAGGCGCAAGTGAAGTGGGGCGCCACCAACCCGCAGCGCCGCGCCCGCGTGATGATGAAATTCGTCGATCTCTTGAACCGCGACATGGACAAGTTGGCCGAGGCCCTGTCATCCGAACATGGCAAGACCATTCCCGACGCCAAGGGCGACGTTCAGCGCGGGTTGGAGGTGATCGAGTTCTGCATCGGCGCGCCGCATCTGTTGAAGGGTGAATTCACCGACAGCGCGGGCCCCGGCATCGACATGTACTCCATGCGCCAACCCATTGGCGTCGCAGCCGGAATCACACCATTCAACTTTCCGGCCATGATCCCGATGTGGAAGATGGGCCCTGCCCTAGCCTGTGGGAATGCCTTTATCCTCAAGCCATCCGAACGCGACCCGTCGGTGCCGATGATGCTTGCCGAATTGATGCAGGAAGCCGGCCTGCCTGACGGCGTGTTGCAGGTGATCAATGGCGACAAGGAATCAGTCGATGCCATTCTGGACAACCCCCAGATTGCCGGCATCGGCTTTGTCGGCTCGACCCCGATTGCGGAATACATCTACGGTCGCGGTTGTGCGAATGGCAAACGGGTGCAGTGCTTTGGCGGTGCCAAGAACCACATGATCATCATGCCCGACGCTGACATGGATCTTGCTGCCGATGCGCTGATCGGCGCGGGCTATGGTGCTGCGGGCGAACGGTGCATGGCGATTTCGGTCGCGGTGCCGGTGGGGGATGAAACCGCCGACCGGCTGATCGAAAAGCTGATCCCGCGGATCGAAAAGCTGAAGGTCGGCCCCTATACCTCGGGCAATGATGTGGATTATGGCCCCGTGGTGACTGCGGCGGCCAAGGCCAATATCCTGCGGCTGGTCGAGACAGGAATTGATCAAGGCGCGAAACTGGTGGTCGATGGCCGCGGCTTTGCCCTGCAAGGCTATGAGGACGGCTTCTTCGTTGGCCCGCATCTGTTTGACCACGTCACCCCCGACATGGACATTTACCGCAAAGAGATTTTCGGGCCGGTGCTGTCCACCGTGCGCGCGAAAACTTATGAGGATGCCCTGAAACTGGCGATGGATCATGAATACGGCAACGGCACCGCGATCTATACCCGCGACGGCGACACCGCACGGGATTTTGCCAACCGGGTGAACGTCGGGATGATCGGGATCAACGTGCCGATCCCGGTGCCTCTGGCGTATCACACCTTTGGCGGCTGGAAGAAATCGTCGTTTGGTGACCTGAACCAGCATGGCCCGGATTCGTTCCGGTTCTATACAAGGACCAAGACCATCACCTCTCGTTGGCCCTCGGGCATCAAGGAAGGCGCAAGCCTGAACTTCAAGCAGATGGATTGACATGAACAGGGGTGGTCGCAAGACCACCCCTTTTTGCCAGAACCCTCAGGCCGATTTCTGCCGGCGCTTGATCGCGGCGACACCCCCAAGGGCCGACAGCAACAGAAGGCCGCCGGCTGGCAGCGGAACCGGTGACGGCGGCGGAACATGTTCGGCGGTCAAGCTGACGATCTTGAACCCGTCATAAATCCCCGAGGCCCCGATCCCGAAGGAAAACACCGACGGCAATCCGGCGAAGGACACCGTGCTGGCGACCATGCCGGTGGAGGCATAGCTGCTCCCCAGAAACAGGTCGAACATGTCGACGACGGTTTCCGACGGCGTCACCAACACGTATTCAAAGTTCCACTCCTTGCATTTCGCGCCTTTGTACCGCTTGCAGGTGGTGTTGCGCTTTTCATACTTGGCTGGAATGATCACGCTGTCGAAATTGGAAAACGACACCGACGTGACCGACAAGGCGGACCCGAACGAAAAGATCGCCAGATCGTTGGTGCCTGATCCATCGACACGGTGGTCTTTGTCGCGGCATTTC